>JBILLT010000019.1:0-48924 GCA_044375925.1 Chthoniobacteraceae bacterium
CGGCGGGAGCCTGAGACTTGCGAGCAGCGAAGAGATCGCGACCTTGGCTGGAGCGGGAGCGGTGCTGCTGCAGGGCAACACGCTGACGCTGGGCGGGACGGCGGCGACGACGTACAGCGGAGTGATGAGCGGGAGCGGGATGCTGGCGAAGACGGGTTCGTCGGTGTTCACGGTGAGCGGCTCGAATACGTTCAGCGGCGGGGTGAACCTGAGCGGAGGGGCGATTGAAGCTGGGAACGACGCGGCGTTCGGGACGGGCTTGGTGAGCTTCAGCGGGGGCCGGGTTTCGAGCGACAGCGCGACGGCGCGCACGATTGGGAACGCGTTTGATCTGAGTGGTGCGCTGACGCTGGGCGACGGGGTGAACAACGGGACGCTGACCCTGAGCGGGAACGCGGCGTTGAGCGGGAACACGACGTTGACGGTGGCGAGTGCGGCGACGATCGGCGGGATCGTGAGCGGTGCCTACAACCTGGTGAAGGATGGGGCTGCGGAGCTGACGTTGGCCGGGGTGAATACGTTTGGCGGGACGACTGCGGTGGACGGCGGGATGCTGACGCTGGCCGGCGGAAGCGCGTTGATCAACAGCATGGCTGTGACGGTGGGAGCCGGCGGGAGCTTGAAGCTTGCGAGCAGCGAAGAGATCGCGACCTTGGCTGGAGCGGGAGCGGTGTTGCTGGAAGGAAACACGCTGACATTGGGCGGTACGGCGTCGACGACCTACAGCGGGGTGATGAGCGGGAACGGGATGCTGGTGAAGAACGGTTCGTCTGTATTCACGGTGAGCGGCTCGAATACGTTCAGCGGCGGGGTGAACCTGAGTGCCGGAGCGGTGCAGGTTGGGAACGACGCGGCGTTCGGGACGGGTCTTGTGACCTTCAGTGCGGGCCGGATTTCGAGTGATAGCGTGACGGCTCGTGCGGTTGCGAACGCCTTTGATTTGAGTGGAGCACTCACCCTTGGTAACGCGACGAACAGCGGGCAGCTGACATTCAGTGGCAGTGCCGCTTTGAGTGCGGATACGACGCTGACGGTGGCGAGCGCGGCGACGTTGAGCGGGATTTTGAGTGGAACTTACAATCTGGTGAAGGACGGAGTCGCGGAGTTGACGCTCAGCGGTGTGAACACCTTCGGGGGAACGATGCTTGTAAACTCTGGGATGCTGACTTTGAGCGGTGGCAGCGCGCTTTCTGATACGATGGAGTTGACTGTAAACTCCGGCGGCAGCTTGAAACTTGCCAGCAGCGAGGCGATGGCAAGTCTGGCGGGTGCGGGCGCGGTGAATTTGCAGGCGAACACGCTCACGCTGCTCGGAGGAACTTCGACGACGTACAGCGGGGTGATAAGCGGAGCGGGGATGCTGGTGAAGACGGGTTCGTCGGTGTTCACGGTGACCGGCTCGAATACGTTCAGCGGCGGAGTGAACCTGAGTGCCGGGGCGATCGAGGCTGGGAACAACGCCGCGTTTGGCACGGGGTTGGTGAGCTTCAACGGAGGACGGATTTCCAGCAACTCCGTCTCGGGCCGTACCCTTGCAAATGCCTTTGCGCTGGCGGGCACGTTGACGCTCGGTGATGCGATCAACAACGGCGTGATGGTTCTGGCGGGCAACGTATCGCTCGCAAACGACGCCGCTCTGACCGTGGCAAGCGCGGGAACGATGAGTGGCGTGGTGAGCGGGACTTATAGTCTGGTCAAGGAGGGTGATGCGGAACTCACGTTGAGCGGGGTGAACACGTACAGCGGAACGACTGCGGTGAATGCGGGGCTTCTCACGCTGAGCGGCGGCAGCGCCCTCGCCAATAGCATGCAGCTTAGCGTGAACGCGGGCGGGAGCTTGAAGCTGGCGAGCAGCGAGGTGATCGCAGGCTTGGCGGGTGGCGGGTTGGTGAATCTGCAGGGCAACACGCTGACTTTGAGCGGGTCGGTAGACACGGTGTTCGGCGGTGTGATGAGCGGAACGGGCTTGCTCGTGAAGAATGGACCTGCGGTGTTCACGTCGACCGGGTCCAACACGTTTAGCGGCGGGGTCAGGCTCAGCGCCGGGACGATCGAGGCAGGGAATGACGCGGCGTTCGGCACCGGGTTGGTGGCGTTCAGCGGCGGCCGGATTTCGAGCAACTCCGGAACGGCAAGAACGATCGCAAATCCGTTCACGATCACGAGTGTTGTGGGCTTGGGCGGGGCGGTGAATGCAGGCGAGTTGACCTTCAGCGGATCGGCTTCCCTGCTGAGTGCGGCGACGTTGAACGTGGCGAGTGCGGCGAACTGGGCTGGGGTGATCAGCGGCACTCAGAATCTGGTGAAGACAGGGGCGGCGGAGTTGACGCTCAGTGGCGTGAATACTTTCAGCGGCACGACCGCGGTGAACGAGGGCACGTTGGCGCTCAGCGGTGGCAGCGCGCTGGTGAACTCGATGGCTGTGACGATCAATTCGGGCGGTGGACTGAGGGTTGCAAGCAGCGAAGAGATCGCCTCGGTGGCTGGAGCGGGGTTGGTGAATTTGGAGAGTGTTCTGACCTTGAGCGGGGGCACCAACACGCTGTACTCCGGCGTGATGAGCGGGGCAGGCAGCTTGGTGAAGAACGGCAGTGCGGTGTTGACGTTGGGAGGAACCAACACGTTCAGCGGCGGCGTGAGTCTGAGCGCTGGCGCTATCCAGTTGGCGAACAATGCGGCGCTGGGCACCGGCACGCTGACATTCACGAGCGGCCGGATTTCGAGCGATTCAACCGCTTCGCGGACCGCCTCGAACGAGGTGGTGGTGTCCGGCTCGGTGACGCTCGGTGATTTGGTGAATCGCGGGACACTGACCTTGAGCGGTAACGCGGCTCTGGCGTCCAATACCACATTGAACGTGGTGAGCGCTGCAACGCTGGGTGGGGTGGTGAGCGGGACCTATAATCTGGTGAAGATTGGCGCCAGCGAGTTGACCTTGAGCGGGGTGAACACGTTCGGTGGCACGACTGCGGTGAGCGCGGGCACGCTGACACTCGCGGGCGGTTCCGCTCTGATCAACAGCATGGCGGTGACGCTCAGCGGCAGCGGGACGCTTAAGCTTGCCGGAAACGAGGAGATTGGCTCGCTTGCCGGTTCCGGCGTGGTGAACGTGCAGGGCAACACGCTGACTTTGAGCGGAACCGCTTCGACGACTTTGAGCGCTGCTTTGGTCGGCAGCGGCGGGCTTGAGCAGAAAGGGTTGGGGGCGAACCTGACGCTTGCGAGCCCGAACATCGGGTACACCGGGGCAATCAAGCTGACCGCGGGCCGGGTCACCCTTGGAAACGACCTCGCGTTTGGGCTCGGTGGCGCCGTGATTTTCAACGGAGGCACGATGGGCTACGGGCTGGGAATCGTGACTGATTTGAGCCCGCGGATTCAGCCGATTGCGGAGGGGGTGACGGCTTACTTGGATACCAACGCCGGAGCCACCGTGATTTACGGAACGGGTCTCTCCGGCTCCGGCGCCTTCACCAAGATGGGCGACGGCACGCTGATTTTTACGGGCTCGAACCTGTACGCGGGGACGACAACGGTGACGGCGGGGGCCTTGGTGCTGGGTGCGGGCGGGACGCGCGGAAGCATCGCGGGCAGGATCGTGGTGGACGGCACGCTGGCGTTCAACCGTTCGGACGCCTTGGTTTACGGCTCGCAGCTTGCGGGGGTCGGGCGTGTCGAGCAGAAGGGTTACGGATCGCTGACCCTGGGCGGGACGAACTCGTACAGTGGCGGGACCACGCTGACGACTGGCACGCTGCGGCTGGGCAACGACCTCGCCTTGGGAACCGGCTCTCTGCTGATGAAGTCAGGACGCCTCAGCGGCGATGGCGCGGCGCTTCGGACCGTTTCCAACGCGCTGAGCTTCACCGGGCATATGACGCTGGGTGACGCGGCGCTGGGCGGAACGCTGGTTCTGGCTGGGAACGCGACGTTGGGCGGTAACCGGACCCTGAACATCGACAGCGACGTGGTGCTTGGCGGCACGGTGAGCGGAGTCAGCAATGGGCTCACCAAGAACGGGTCCGGCGCGCTGACTTTGAGTGGCTCGAACACGTTCAACGGGGGCATTGTTCTCAACAACGGGGTCCTGCGTCTGGGCCACAATAACGGGCTCGGAGTCGGAAACGTGACGATGGGCACCGGAAGGATCAGCAGTGATTCGGGGACTGCGCGCACCGCGGCGAACGGGTTGATTCTGTCAGGCACGGTCGCGTTTGGTGACGTTGCGTACAACGGCGATTTGAATTTCACGGGTGTTGCGATGCTCAACAGCACCACGACGATGAATATCGACAGCGTGGTCGGTCTATCCGGTGTGGTCAGCGGACCCGGTGGCTTGGTGAAGAGCGGATCGAGCGAGTTGACTCTGAGCGGTTGGAACTCGTTTACGGGTGAAACTCAGGTGAGCCTTGGAACGCTGACCTTGAGTGGCGGGAGTGCGCTGGTGAATTCGATGGCGGTTTCCGTGGGATCGCTGGGCGTGCTCAAACTTGCGAGCAGCGAAGAGGTGGCGAGCCTCGCGGGCTTTGGCCAGGTGAATTTGCAAGGCAACACGCTCACGCTGGGCGGTGCTTCGGCGACAACGTACGCCGGGGTGCTGAGCGGCTCTGGTCGTGTGGTGAGGAAAGGCGACGGCGTGTTGACTCTGGGCGGGACTAACACATTCAGCGGCGGCGTGACCATCAGCAGCGGTGCGATCCAGTTGGGCAACGATGCGGCGCTTGGGACTGGAACGTTGGTCGCGAGCGGCGGCCGGGTCTCGAGCAGTTCCACGTTGAACCGGACGATTGGTAACGACGTGATGCTTGCGGGGGCGCTGACGCTTGGGAACGCAGTGAACCGGGGTGCGCTGACTTTAAGCGGATTGGTGAGCCTCGGTGTGGGTGCGTCATTGACCACCGACAGTGCGGTGACGATCGCCGGGGTGCTGGGTGGAACCCTTGGATGGAGCAAGCTCGGGACTGCAGAGTTGGTGCTTTCGGGCACCAACACGAATACCGGAATGGTTACTGTTGGCGGCGGCACCTTGACCCTCGCTGGTGGGCAGGCGGTGGTTGATTCCGGGGTGGTGCGGGTGAACCTCGGCGCCGCCCTCAAGGTGCTCGGCAGCGAGGAAATCGGCGCGTTGATGGGAGACGGGGCCGTGAGCGTGCAGTCCGCGACTTTGACTGTTAGCGGCGGATCGGCATCGGTGTTCTCGGGTGTGCTCAGCGGTTCCGGAGCATTGGTGAAGAGCGGGACCGGGGTGATGACGCTGCTTGGCTTTAATACGCTCTCGGGTGGCGTGAGTTTGAGCGCGGGCGCCCTCCAGGTTGGGAACAATTCGGCGTTTGGCACCGGGACGCTGCGCTTTAGCGGCGGTCGTCTCTCGAGTGACTCCACGAGTTTCCGGACGGTGGCGAATCCGATCGCCTTCTCGGGCTCAATCACTATGGGCGATCTGGTGAATAACGGACCGCTCACGCTTTCGGGATCCAGCACCTTGACTGCGAATACCTCGATGCAAGTGCTTTCGAGGACGACGGTATCGGGTGTGTTGGGAGGCAGCTATAACTTGGTGAAGAGTGGGGCCGAAGAGTTGATATTGACCGCAGTGAACACGTTCAGCGGGATCACAACGGTGAATGCCGGGACGCTGACGCTCTCGGGAGGGAACGCTTTGTCGGATGTCTCGCTAGTTGCGGTGAATGCGTCCGGCTCGCTGAAGCTTTCAAACTCTGAGGTTGTGGGCGGAGTCGAGGGGGCGGGGGTCCTCAACTTGCAAAACAATGCGCTCACGATCGGAGGCAGTCATTCGACAGTCTTTAGCGGAGGAATCATCGGAACGGGCGGGTCGCTTGTGAGGACTGGGAGCGGTGCGCTGACACTTTCCGGGGCGAACACGTTCACATCCGGGGTGACGATTAACAGCGGCACGATTCGGGTGGCCAACACCCAGGCGTTTGGGGTCGGGACGGTGATCATGACCGGTGGACGCATCTCTGCGGAGGGCGCCGCGGCAAGAAGTTGGAATAATGGGATGCAGCTCTCCGGCACTCTCCGTTTCGGGGATGCGGTGGACAACGGCACGTTGACGATGGGGGGCGCGGTGGCGCTTGCCTCCAGCGTGCAGCTGAATCTGGACAGTTCGGTGCTCATGAACGGGGTGGTGAGCGGTGCCTTCGGCATGAACAAGTCTGGAGACGGCCAACTGACATTGGGCGGGACGAATACCTTCACCGGCACCACTACGGTGGGCGGCGGGACGTTGACGCTGGCTGGCGGTGCGGCGATCGCCAACGGGGTCGCGGTGGTGGTTGACGCTGCTGGGACCTTGAGGCTTGCGAATTCCGAGGAAATCGGAAGCCTGGCTGGAGCGGGTCTTGTGAACCTGCAGGGGAACACACTCACGGTGGGTTCTTCCGCGTCGACGACATTCAGCGGTATTCTCAGCGGCTCGGGGGGCAGTTTGTGGAAATCCGGTCAGTCGGTGCTGACATTGACGGGCTCGAACACGCTCTCCGGCGGAGTAAGGCTCTCGGCCGGGGCGCTCCAAGTGGGCAACAATCAGGCGCTGGGCAGCGGAACGCTGTCGCTGAACGGAGGCCGCCTCTCGAGTGATTCCGTGAGCGCGCGTCAGGTCGCCAATGCGCTGCTATTGGAAGGAACCTTCACACTTGGAGATTCGGTGAACAATGGGGCGCTCCTGCTGAGTGGAAGCGCGAGAATCACGGGTAATTCGGTGTTGAACGCGGCGAGTGCGGTAACTCTCACTGGTGCGGTGAGCGGGCCGGGCAATCTCGTGAAGGGCGGGAGCAGCGAATTGACCTTGCCCGGCGTGAACACGTTCTCCGGAACGGTGGCCGTGAATGCGGGAACGCTCAGCTTGGTCGGCGGCAGCGCCCTGGTAAATTCTGCGACGGTGAGTGTGAATGCGGGCGGCACCTTGAACCTTGCCGCCTCCGAGGAGTTCGGCGCGCTCGCAGGTGCCGGCTCAGTGCTGCTGCAGGGCAACACGCTGACTTTGGGTGGAGCTGCGGCATCGACCTTCAGCGGCGTGATGAGCGGATCGGGCGTGCTGGTGAAGAACGGTCTGTCGGCGCTGACGTTGTCGGGTTCGAACAGTTTCTCGGGCGGAGTGCGATTGAGCGCCGGTGCGCTGCAGGTTGGATCTAATCTGGCGTTGGGGTCCGGCACCCTGGTGTTCACCGGCGGGACGTTGTCGGTGGAATCTGTCTTCGAGCGGGCGCTGGCAAACAGGTTGGTGCTGTCGGGTTCGCTTGTGATGGGCGATGCCCGCAACTACGGGCTCTTGAGTTTGGGAGGCAGTGCGGCACTGGTGGACGACACCGCCTTGACGGTTGCCAGCCAGGTGAAGCTTGGTGGTGTTGTGTCGGGTACTGCGCGTTTGAGCAAGGCGGGTGCAGGCGAGTTGATTCTGGCCGGCAGCAACACCTTCTCGGGAACGACCTCGGTGAACGCAGGGATTCTGACGCTCGCAGGACGTTCGGCTTTGGCGGATTCGATGGCTGTCACGATCGGCGCCGCCGGGACGCTGACGCTCGCCGCTTCAGAGCAGATCGCGAGTATCGCAGGCGCGGGGCAGATCAGGCTGGAGACGAGCACGCTGACTTTGAGCGGCGGGACTTCCACGACGTACGCGGGCGTGATCAGCGGGGCGTCAGGGACGCTGGTGAAGACGGGGACGGCCGTGCTCACGCTGACAGCCAACAATTCGTTCGCCGGCGGAGTGAAGTTGAGCGGGGGCGCGATCCAGCTTGGAACAAACACCGCGCTGGGCACGGGGTCGCTTCTGATGACTGGCGGCCGGGTTTCGAGCGACTCGACGGTCGCACGCCTGCTCTCAAACGCAGTTGTGTTGAATGGGGCTGCGACAATGGGTGACGCGGTGAATGCCGGTTCGCTCACCTTCACGAACGGGGTTTCTTTGGCGGGCAGCAGCAACCTCACGATTGCAAGTTCGGTGCTCTTTAACGGTGTGGTGAGCGGGGCGTTCGGTCTTGCGAAGTCTGGATCCGGCGAGCTCAAGCTCGGTGCGGCCAACACGTTCTCCGGTTCTGTGTCGGTCTTGGGAGGGACTTTGAATTTGGCGGGTGGAGCGGCGGTCGCGAATGCGGTTCTGGCTGAGGTGGCGGGAGGCGCGCTGTTGAAACTCTCGAGTTCCGAGGAGTTGGCGGGCGTCCTCGGGGCCGGCTCGATTGCGCTGCAGAACAACGCGCTGACGCTTAGCGGCGGGACTTCCACGAATTTCTCCGGGGTGATCAGCGGCGCTGGCGGCAGCCTGGTGAAGAAGGGCGGCGCGGTCCTCGGCTTGAGCGGTTCGAACACCTTCAGCGGCGGGGTGACAATGAGTGCAGGAACGATCGAAATTGGATCTAATCTTGCGTTGGGCACCGGGACGCTGACCTTCAGTGGGGGCCGTGTTTCAAGCGACTCGGCAACAGGCCGCGTTTTGGCGAACCGCCTGGCATTGTCGGTGGGCGGCACGTTGGGCAGCAGTGCGAAGTCGGGGACCCTTTCTTTCGGTGGCGGAGTTTCACTCGACGCGAACACGAATCTGACTGTTGATTCGTCGGTGACGTTGGGAGGCAGCATCTCGGGGACCGGCAACCTGGTGAAGCTCGGGTTGGCGGAGTTGACCCTCTCCGGGACGAACGTTTCGAGCGGGTTGTTCACGGTGACTACGGGAACATTGAATCTCTCTGGAGGCTCGGCCTTCGCGAATGGTTCAACGGTGAGCATCGGTTCAGGTGCGTCCTTGAAACTGTCCATTTCCGAGGAAATTGGGATGTTTGCGGGTCAAGGGTTCGTGAATCTGCAGTCGAACACGCTGACAGTGAGCGGTGCGAACGCGGGCAGCTTCAGCGGGGTGATCAGCGGGTCGGGTCGGATGGTGAAGAATGGCGCGGCGGTGCTCACGTTGTCGGGAGCGAATACGTTCAGCGGTGGGCTGAGTTTGAACGCCGGGGCGATTCAGATCGGAACCAGTCAGGCTTTGGGAACGGGCACTTTGAGCCTGTTTGGAGGCCGCATTTCCAGCGCTTCCGGTTCGGCGATGGGGATCGCCAATGCCCTTCTGCTCTCCGGCTCGGTGACCTTGGGTGACTCGGTGAATTCCGGGGTGCTCACCCTCAGCGGGAACGCGGGACTTCTCAGCACCGCGACGCTGAACGTGGTGAGCGCTGCAACTTTGAGCGGAGTGATTTCAGGAAGTTTCGGCCTGACCAAGGGCGGCGCTTCCGAGCTTAGACTCTCGGGTGTGAACACATTCACCGGCGCGTCGACTGTGGGCGCGGGCATCCTGACGGTCGCGGGCGGATCTGCGTTGTCCAACGCGATCGCGTTGACGTTGAGCGCTGGGGCGACCCTGAGGCTGGCGGCTTCTGAAGAAATCGGCGGCTTGTTTGGGCCAGGGGCGGTGGAGTTGTCTGGCGGGTCGCTCACGATTGGCGGCGCCGCCGCATCGAATCATTCCGGCCTGATCAGCGGATCGGGCGCAGTGGTGAAGGGCGGATCCGGCGTGCTGACGCTTGCGGGAATGAGCACTTTCACCGGCGGGTTGAGGCTTAACGAGGGGGCCGTGCAGATTGGAAACAACATGGCGCTGGGGACGGGCACTCTGTTGCTCGCCTGGGGGCGCGTTTCGAGTGACTCGGCTACAAGCCGCTCGATTGCAAATGCGATGGTGCTTTCAGGCTCGGTGACCTTCGGAGACAGCCTCAATTCAGGCGGACTCTTGGTGAGCGGCAGTGCGACGCTGTTGTCGGGGGCGACACTGAACGTGTTGAGCGGTCTGACGCTTTCGGGTGCGGTGAGCGGCACCAGCGGGTTGGTGAAGATCGGGAGCGGTGAGCTGACTCTGACGGGAGTGAACACCTACAGCGGATCGACCATGGTTTCGGCTGGCAGTTTGACGCTCACAGGGGGGAACGCTGTGGGCAACTCGTCGGTGGTGACGATCGGCTCCGCGGCCTCCGTGAAGCTGAATGCGGCCGAGGAAATCGGCGGGCTTGCTGGGACTGGGGCCGTGAATCTGCAGTCCTACGCGCTGACTTTCGGGACGAGCAGCGTTTCAACAACGTATGCCGGTTCGCTGTACGGCACGGGAGGTTCACTGGTGAAGAATGGCAACTCGGTGTTGACGCTCACGGGCGCGAGCAGCTTCAACGGCGGCGTGAACCTTGGTGCGGGCGCGATCCGCTTGGGCAGCAACACGGCGCTCGGCTCCGGATCGCTGGTGTTCCGCGGGGGGACGCTCTCGAGTGACTCGACTGCGGCGCGCACGGTGGCCAATGCACTGGCGCTGACTGGCACGTTGAGGTTCGGGGATGCGGTTGCCGCGGGAACTTTGACGCTCGGTGGGGCGGCGAGCTTGAACGCAAACGTGGTGGCGACGGTTGCGAGCCCGACGGTGCTAGGTGGTGCGATCAGTGGCGCGTTCGGGATTACAAAGCTGGGCTTGGCCGATCTGACGCTCTCCGGTGCGAACACCTTTGGCGGTTCGCTTACGGTGAACGAGGGTTCGGTGAATTTGCGTGGCGGGAACGCACTGGCGAACACGTCGGCGGTGTTGCTCGGCGGATCCGGATCTTTGACTTTGTCGGCCGCCGAGGAGTTTGCGAGCCTTGCCGGGGTAGGGGCCGTGAACTTGCAGGGCAACACGCTCACCTTGAGCGGCGGGACATCGACCGTCTACGGCGGGGTGTTGAGCGGAACCGGCGGCTCGGTTGTGAAATCTGGTGGTGCGGTTCTGACGCTCTCGGGTGCCAACACATTCAGCGGTGGAATGCGGTTGAGTGGTGGCGCGATTCAACTCGGGAACAATGCGGCGCTGGGCAGCGGCACCTTGAACCTCGGTGGCGGGCGGCTCTCGAGTGATTCGGCCGCGGCGCGGACGCTCTCGAATGCGATGTTGCTTTCGGGCACTTTCACCCTGGGTGATGCGGTGAACTCGGGGAGTCTGACCTTCAGTGGCGGCGGAACGCTCATCGGCGCCAGCACAATGACGCTGGCCAGCGCGGCGACGTTCACCGGATCGTTGGGCGGGAATTTTGGATTGGTGAAGTCTGGGACGGCGGAGTTGACCTTGGCCGGCGTGAACACTTTCAGCGGTACGACGACGGTCAGCGCCGGCAGCCTCACTTTGGTTGGCGGCAGCGCGCTTGCGAACGGTGTGGCGCTCACGGTGAACACCGGTGCGGCTCTGAATTTGAGAGCCGGCGAGGAAGTGGGGACTTTGGCGGGACTGGGTTCGGTGAATCTGGCGGGCAACACCCTGACCTTGAGCGGAGCGGGGGCATCCAACTTCGGGGGAGTGATCAGCGGTTCTGGAGCGCTCGTGAAGATGGGTGCCGCGACGTTGACTTTGGGCGGTACTAACACTTTCACCGGCGGGTTGAGTGTGAGCAACGGGGTGTTGTTGTTGGGGGCGAACGCGGCCGCTGGCGCGGGCGTCTTGAAGCTCGCGGGTGGTACGGTTTCGAGTGATTCGGCGGTCGCCCGCACCTTGAGCAATCCCGCTGCAATGAGTGGCAGCCTCGGGTTGGGTGTGTCCACCACTTCGGGCTTGCTGACTTTTGCCGGAAGCGTGGCCTTGCAGGGAACCACCCGGCTCACCGCGTACGGTGCAGCGACTCTGGCGGGCGTCGTGAGCGGGACTCACGGGTTGGTGAAGGACGGTGCGGCTGAGTTGATTTTGAGCGGGACGAACACGTTTACGGGGCTCACGACCATCAACGGCGGGGTGCTTGCGGTCGCAGGGGGTAATGCGATCGCGAATGCCAACTCGGTGCTCCTCGGAGCGGCTGGAACGCTCAAGCTGAACGCCTCCGAGGAAGTGGCGTCTGTGAACGGTCTTGGATTGGTGAATATCGCGGCGGGCTCCCTGACGCTGAGCGGCACGGTTGCCTCTGCGATCTCAAGCGTGATTACCGGCGCAGGCGGCCTTGTGAAGAACGGAAACTCGGTGCTGACGCTTTCGGGCGCCAACAGCTTCACGGGCGGATTAAACTTGAGTGCCGGCACCCTGCAGATCGGCAATTCGAGCGCCCTCGGTACCGGCGTCTTGCGCATCGGATCCGGCCGCGTTTCAAGCGATTCAACCGCTGCGCGCTCGGTGCTCAATGCGTTGGCGTTGTCCGGAACCTTCACGATGGGTGACTCGGCGAACAACGGTGCGCTCAACTTCGGCGGTGCGGCGGCGTTGGGCAGCGCGATCAACGTGCTGACCGACAGTCCGGTGACGTTGTCCGGGGTGGTGAGCGGGATCTTCGGAATCGCCAAGGGTGGCTCCTCGGAGTTGACGCTGGCGGGAGCAAACACATTCACCGGCGCGACCTCGGTGAACGCGGGCACGCTGACGCTGGCGGGCGGCGCGGCGGTGCTGAAGACGACGCCGGTCACCGTCGGGACTGCCGCAACATTGAAGCTCTCCGCAGCCCAGCAGATCTCGAGTGTGAACGGGGCAGGCTTCATTTCACTTCAGGGCAACGCCCTCACCATCGGCGGCACGGAGGATTCGGTGTACTCCGGGTCGGTGACCGGAACGGGTTCTCTGGTGAAGACCGGGAATTCGGTGCTCGCGCTCTCCGGCAGCAACACCTTCAGCGGCGGCGTTTCCTTCAGTTCGGGAACGGTCAGGCTTGGAAGCAACACGGCGCTCGGTACCGGGGTGCTGGCGATGTCCGGCGGCACGGTGATGAGCGACTCCACCGAGGCGCGGGTGATGGCGAATGGATTGAATGTCGCGGGTGTTGTGTCGATGGGCAACGCGGTGAATACGGGGACGCTGAGCTTCAACGGAGCGTCCGCGTTGACCGGGAACACCACGGTGAACGTGTTGAGTCCGGTGGTCTGGAACGGGCCGTTGAGCGGGGCCTTTAATTTTGTGAAGGCTGGCGGTTCAGAGTTGACGTTGAGCGGGACGAATGTGTTCGGCGGCACGACGGCTGTGATCGGCGGGACATTGACGCTGGCCGGTGGAAAGGCGCTTCCGAGTTCGATGGCCGTGACGATCGGTTCGGCCGGCGCGTTGAAACTGGCGAACTCGCAGGAAATCGCGACGGTCGCAGGTGTGGGTGGGATCAACCTGCAGGGCAACACGCTTACCTTGAGCGGAGCGACCGGCAGCAATTTCGGCGGGTCCATCAGCGGAAGCGGTGTCTTGGTGAAGAGCGGCGCCTCGGTTCTCACCTTGACGGGAACAAGCACGTTCAGCGGCGGGATCATCCAGACCGCAGGCGCGTTGCAGGCCGGAAACAACTCGGCCTTCGGCACCGGCACTCTGCGGCTTGGCGGAGGACGCGTTTCGAGTGATTCCACCGCGGCGCGCTCGTTTAACAACGCCGCGGAACTGAGCGGCGCGCTGACGCTGGGCGATTCGACGAATTCAGGGGTGTTGACGCTCTCCGGTTCGGTGAAGCTGGGAACAACCGCCGCGCTCACCGTGGTGAGCAGTGCGACATTGAGCGGCGTGGTGAGCGGAACGAACGGGTTCACCAAGGCCGGCATGGCGGAGTTGGTCCTCTCCGGAGCGAACGTGTTCAGCGGATCTGCAAGCGTGACTCAGGGGATGCTGACGCTCGCGGGGGGATCGGCCATCGCAGACAACGTGCCGGTGAGCGTTGCGGGTGGAGCCACCCTGAAGCTCGCCGCCTCGGAGCAGGTTGAGAGCTTGAACGGCGCCGGCTTGGTGAATCTCCAGGGCAGCACGCTGACGATCAGCGGTGCGACTGCTTCCAGTTTGAGCGGGGTTGTGAGTGGCAGCGGGGCTGTGACGAAGACAGGAACCTCGACCCTCACCTTGGGGGCGGCAAACACCTTCAGCGGTGGAGTCGGCCTCCAGGCAGGCACCATTCTGGTTGGAGACGCTGCGGCGCTCGGCACCGGCACGCTGCGGTTTACCGGTGGCAAACTGGCGGCGAACTCGACCTCTGCGCGGACCCTCGCGAATACATCGGTTCTCTCGGGCTCGCTCATGCTGGGTGATGCGATCAGCACCGGGGCGCTGACGTTCGCCGGGTCGGTATCGCTCGCAGCCAGCACGCAGTTGTCGGTGGCGAGCGCAGTGACCTTGGGCGGCCGCGTGAGCGGCGCGTTCGACCTGGTGAAACAGGGCGCCGCCGAGTTGACGCTGTCCGGTTCGAACACGTTCAGCGGGCCTGTGACGGTCGGTGCGGGCACGCTGACGGTCGCGGGCGGCAACGCGATTTTCAACGGTGCGGCCGTGAGTGTCGGGAGTGCCGCGATGTTCAAGGTGTCCGCGGGCGAAGAGATCGCCTCGATTCAGGGGGCTGGCACCATCAATCTGGTCGCGGGCACGCTGACTTTGGGCGGGACCGCTTCGACGCTGTACTCGGGCGCGATCCAGGGGGCGGGATCGCTTGCGAAGTCGGCGGGCGGGGTGTTGACGTTAACCGGTTCAAACAGCTTCAGCGGCGGAGTGCGCTTGAGCGCTGGGACCATCGAGGTGGGAGCGGCCACGGCGCTTGGCACGGGCAGCTTGACGCTGCTTGGCGGCCGCGTGACGAGCGACTCTACGGCATCCCGCGCAATGTTGAACGGAATGGTTCTGTCCGGCACGGTAACCCTCGGGGATGCGATCAAGAGCGGTTCGCTGAGCTTTGCCGGCACGAGTTCGCTTGCGGCGAATTCGGTGTTGAACATCAGCAGCGCGGTGCTGGTGAGCGGCAGCTTGAGCGGGCCGGGCGCGCTGGTGAAGGAAGGCGCGGGCGAACTCACGCTGAGCGGCAGCAACACCTTCGCAGGCGCAACCGCTGTGAACCAGGGAACGCTGACCTTGGGCGGCGGCAATGCTCTGGCGAACGCATCGAGCCTTACGCTCGCGGCGGGCGCTGCGCTGCGGTTGGCGGCTTCCGAAGTCATCGGCAGCCTCGCGGGATCGGGTTCGGTGAACCTGCAGGGCAACACGCTCACCATCAGCGGGACTTCAACCACGGTGTTCTCGGGGCTGATCAGCGGTGCAGGCGCTTTGGTGAACGGCGGCACTTCGGTGCTCACGCTTGGCGGAACCAACACCTTCAGCGGCGGGGTCGCTCTGACGGGCGGCACGTTGAGGATCGCCAACAATGCGGCGCTGGGTTCCGGATTGCTCACGCTGGGCGCCGGCCGCCTCTCCAGCGACTCCGCGACGGCGCGGGCGCTCTCCAACCGGGTGTCGTTGTCCGGCGAGGTGACGCTGGGTGACGCGCTGAATTCCGGTTCATTCACCTTGAGCGGCGATATGGCGGTGGTCGGCACGGGTACGCTCAACCTGCTCAGCAGCGCGATCCTCGGGGGCGTGGTGAGCGGCTCGCTCGGGTTGACCAAGTCCGGCGCGGGCGAACTGACGCTCGCCGGTGCGAACACCCTGACTGGCACGCTCAATGTCTTGGCGGGATCCGTCACGCTGGCCGGCGGTTCCGCAATGGCCAACTCGGCGGCCGTAACGCTCGCGTCCGCGACGGTGCTCAGGCTGGCGGCGTCCGAAGAAATGGCGAGCCTCGCGGGCGCGGGTGCGGTGAATTTGCAGGGCAACACGCTTACGCTGAGCGGCGGGGGAACGGCGGTTTACACGGGCGTGATGAGCGGTTCCGGCGCGCTGGCGAAGACCGGAAATGGGGTCCTTGCGCTGGGCGCGGCGAATCTCTTCACCGGAGGCGTGAGGCTCTCCGGAGGCACGCTGCAGGTTGGCAACAACCTGGCGCTTGGCACGGGAACGCTGGCGCTAAGCGGCGGCCGCATCAGCAGTGATTCCGTCAACGCCCGCACGCTCGCAAACGCTTTGAATTTGAGCGGCGCGGTCGGCTTTGGGGATAGTACGAATTCGGGTCTCTTAGCCTTCAACGCGGGAGCGGTCCTGAGCGGCGATGTGACTGTTAATGCCGCGAGCGCGGTGAGTTTCACCAACGCGATCAGCGGCACCTACGGGCTCACCAAAGCGGGTGCCGCGCTGTTGACGCTGTCTGGAACGAACACCTTCTCCGGCCCGGTCTTTGTGAGCGGCGGAAGTTTGATACTCACGGGCGGATCCGCGCTGCTCAATTCGGCTGCGGTGACGGTTGCGGGCAGCGCGGCGCTGCGGTTGGACGCGGCCGAGGAGATCGGAAGCCTTGCCGGTTCGGGAACAATCGCCTTGCAGAGCAACCGGCTCACGATCGGTGGCTCGCAGAACTCGGTGTTCAGCGGCGCGCTTGTCGGAACGGGCGGTACTGTTTGGAAAACCGGTTCATCCGTGTTGACGCTTTCCGGAACGAACACCTTCACCGGCGGGCTGACGTTGAAAGCGGGCACGGTCAACCTGGGAGGCAATTCGGCTCTGGGTACGGGCTTGTTGAGTTTGAACGGCGGTGTCCTTTCCAGCGACTCCGCAATGGGCCGCTCGGTGGCGAACGCGCTTGCGATGTCGGGAACCATCGGGCTGGGCAGCACATTGAATTCGGGTTCCCTGACGTTCACCGGGGCTGCCTCGCTTGTTTCCGCGGCGACGTTGAACGTGGCGAGCGCGGTGACCCTGGGCGGCGTGGTGAGCGGCGGGTTTGGCCTGAGCAAGCTTGGCGCGGGCGAGTTGACGCTCTCCGCCGCGAACACCTTCCTTGGCAACTTGAGCGTCAGCGCCGGAACATTGAGCATCGCGGGTGGAGCGGCGGTGCCGAACGCGGCGACCGTCTCGGTTGTGGATGCCGGCACGCTGAGGTTGGTGGGATCCGAGGAATTCGGCAGCCTCGCCGGCAACGGTCTGGTGAACTTGCAGGGCAGCACGCTGACCTTGAGTGGTTCGAATGCGGGCAGCTTCTCCGGGGTGATTGCCGGCAGTCTGGGGTCGCTCGTGAAGAGCGGTGTTTCGGCTCAGACGTTGTCGGGCTCAAACACTTTCGGCGGCGGCGTGCGGCTGACTGCCGGTTCGTTGTTGGTGGGATCCGACACGGCGCTTGGCACGGGCACACTGACGTTCACCGGCGGCCGTTTGTCGTCGGACTCCGGCGCGGTCCGTTCGATTGCGAACACGTTTGCGGTTGCGGGCAGCCTGGGGTTGGGCGACGCGGTTTCGAATGGATCGTTGAACCTGACCGGAGCGATGAGGTTGAATGCTGAGACCAGCTTCAACGTGGCAAGCGCGGTCACGATCGGGGGCAGCATCAGCGGGGCGTTCAATTTCAACAAGCTGGGAGCGGGTGAGCTCAGTCTCTCCGGAGTAAATACGTTCTCGGGTTCGGTCGCGGTGAGCGGCGGCATGCTGAACTTGAGCGGCGGAAGCGCGCTGGCAAATCAAGCCGCGGTGACTGTCAACAGCGGGGCGCGCTTGAATCTGGCGGCCTCCGAGGAGTTTGCCTCGATTGCAGGCGCCGGGTCGCTGAGCCTGCTGAACGGCTCGAGGCTGACGCTCAGCGGTTCCCTGGGTTCGGTGTTGAGCGGCAGCATCTCCGGCACGGGTGGCATTCTGAAAAACGGCGCGTCGGATCTGGTGTTGAGCGGTTCGAGCAACTTCAGCGGCGGGGTGACACTCGCGGCTGGCAGCCTGCGCGTGGGGAGCGACTCGGCTCTGGGCACCGGGACATTGAGTCTCTCGGGTGGAAGGCTCGGCAGCGACGGTGTTCTCTCGCGAGTGATTTCCAACGCGCTGGTGGTTGGGGGCAGCGTGGCCTTGGGTGACTCGGTTTCCAGCCGCCAGGGGGCGCTCAACCTGACGGGCTCGGGCGTGTTTGCTTCCGATGCGACGCTCGCCGTGGATAGCGCAGTAACGTTCAGCGGGGTGCTCGTTGGAACGGCAGCCGTCACGAAGGCGGGTCAAGGCGAGTTGACCTTGAGCGGGTCGAATACCTGGAGCGGCAGGCTCAACGTGAACAGCGGGAAGCTGACGCTTTCGGGTGCGGCAAGCCTGCCCGTCACCAACGTGGTGGCGCTTGCGGCGCAGGGGACCTTGAATCTTGCGTCGAATCGCGAGCTCGCAGCCGTGACCGGGACGGGTCTGGTGACCCTGCAGGGCAATTCGCTGACCATCAGCGGCACGTCCGACTCGGTGTTTGCCGGCGTGGTTTCCGGTCTGGGCGGATTGGTCAAGAGGGCTAACTCTCGGTTGGTGCTCTCCGGGGCGAATAACTACACCGGGACGACCCGCATTGAATCCGGCGTGCTGCAGATCGGTGCGGGCGGAGTGACCGGGGCGCTTTCTACCAGCAGCGCGATCGTCGTCGGCGGCACCGTTGAATTCAACCGTTCCGACCTGTTCACGCAGGGTTTGAACTTCGGGGTGATCAGCGGCAGTGGGATGGTCGTGCAATCCGGGTCTGGAACATTGGTTCTTGCCGGAACCAACACGTTTACCGGTGCGACCATGGTGAATGCCGGCACGCTGTCGCTCTCATCGGGTGTTTCGCTTGCCACCAGCAAGATCAGCTTGAAGGCGAGCACCACGCTGAAGGTGCAGGACACTTGGACTCTGGGTTCGAACGTGGCGCAGCAGCTTGAAATTCTCGGAACACGCGGGACTGTGGCCGCGCCGTCGATCGTGAGCGGCAATTTGACTTTGGGAACGAAAGCGACGCTGGCCCTCGACAGCGCTGCGGCGGTGCTCAGCCAGATGCAGGTGACGGGCAACCTGAATCTCGCCGCCGGAGCGGTGAAGCTGCGCTTGGACGCGCCTCTGGCGAACGGGTTCTCCGGGGATGCGATCAGCGTGACCGGCAACCTTACGCTGGGCACCAGCGCGGCCATCGCGAAGCTTTCCAAGTTCGGTTCAAGCCTCTCGTACGGCCGGTATGGAATCATGAGTTACACGGGCGACCTGAGCGGGTTCTTGTCGGTGGATTCATCAGCGCTTGGCGCGAACATGGCCGCCTCGCTCGAGTACGACCTGGCCAAGAAGCAGGTGGCGGCGGTGGTGGTGGATCCTCGGGGCTTTATGTTCGGCTGGGGTGCGAATGCCTCGGGTGTTCTCGGGGGCTCGCTGGGATCTGCGGTATCGAGTCCGCGCGCGTTCCTCGGGGTGGATTCCGCGGTGCAGGTGGCCTTCGGCGGTTCGCACGCGCTGGTGATCAGTGCGTCGGGCAGCCTGTATGCGATCGGGGCGAACCAGTACGGTCAGTTGGGTGATGCGTTCGCGAAGGTGGCGCAGACCGCCGCATCGAATGCGGTGGCGTACGCGGTGCAGGGCTTCGGCGGGAAGCGAGTGGTTTCAGCGGCGGCCGGCGCGAGACATTCGGCGGCGGTGCTCGAGGACGGGCGCTTGTTCGCTTGGGGTTCGACGGAGAACGGGCGCTTGGGAATCGGGTCCACGGCATCGGCCACGGTGGCAACTCCGGTGGACGTGACTGCGATCAGTTGGGCGTTTGTGGCGAAGAAAGTACAGTCGGTGTCGGTCGGAGCGAACGGGGCGCACACGCTCGCGGTGGACACGGAAGGAAATTTGTACGCTTGGGGTGCCAATGCGAAGGGCCAGCTTGGTCAGGGTGACTTCGCGGTTCGCAACGCGCCAATGGCTGTGCTGAGGACGGCGACGGGCATCAACGCGCCTGTCACGATGGCGGCGGCGGGTAGCGAGCATAGCTTGGTCGTGGCGGGCGGCAAAGTGTACGCCTGGGGCCGTAACACTTCGGGTGAAGTCGGGGATGGCGGGTCCGTTGACCGCACAACCCCCGCTTTGATTCAGGGCGGCGCGTTGGCAGGGAAAGTGGTTCGCATGGTTGCTGCCGGTGAGTCCCATTCGCTGGCGGTGGATGAAGCTGGCAACGTTTACGGATGGGGATCCAACCTTGAAGGCCAGCTTGGGCCCGGCGTGAGCGCCGGCGTGCAGAGAACGCCCGTCTGGATTTCCAGCGGCTCGCTCTCCGGGGCCAAGGTCGTGTCCATCGCTGCAGGAAGCGGACACTCCATTGCGCTGACCGCGGACGGCAAGGTGATCGTATGGGGTCAGAATACCAGCGGTCAGCTCGGCAACCGTTTGACTACGGGCTCCTCGACGCCTCAGCAGGTGGCCGTGGCAACCGCCGGACTCACGGGGGTTGTCGCCGGAGCGAACAACAGCGCGGCGTTGGGCGGGATTTATTTCGCCACGCAACCTGAATCGAAGGTTGGGCTGGTCGGCTCTCAAGTTCCTGTGACTGCGGTTGCGCGTCTGGCGGGTGACATGGCGGGCATGCGCGCCTCGGAAATCGCCTATCAGTGGACGCCAACCGGATCGCCTGTTTCGACCGGATCCAGTTCGAATGTGACGGTGGTGACGGGTGACACATCGTTCTTTGCGACCGCCTCGTACCCGCTGTTTGGCATCAGCCGCGTCTCGAACACGGGGACGGTGAGTTCGGTGCCTGCTTTGGTGACTGAGTCTGCCCCGACGCTGGTGAGCGCGCCGTTGAGCTCGGTGGTTTCCTCCGGCGGAACGGTGACGCTTGTTGTCACGGCTTCCGGCTCGGTGAATTCGTTCATCTGGCAGAAGAACACGGGCACGGGCTGGCAGAATGTGAGCGGAAATGTGAACACAGCCACCAAGAGCACGTTGGTGGTGGCGTCGGTGGACGCCGGCAGCTACCGCGTTGCGGCGAGCAACTCCAAGGGTGCGCTGGTGGATGGATCCGGGAATGTGGTGACTCCGGAGGCCGTGGTCAGGACTTGGTCCGAGATGGCCGGCACTTATCAGGCGCTGCTCAAGAATGCAGCTTCGTCCGCGCCTGAAGGGGATTCCGCGTCGGATCTGCGTTATCCGGGACGGGTGACGTTGACGGTTTCTGCGACGAGCAGCTTCAGCGGTGTCTTGGATTACCAAGGCCAAGCGCTCACGCTCGTGGGCAGCTTCAACCCGAATGGCACGTCCACGGTAACCGTGTCCCGCGGGGCGCTGCCGGCGGTTTCCTTCCAGCTGAGCATCGGCAATCTGGACGCGAAAAACTTGACCATTACCGCCGCTTCCTCGGAGACGCTGCGTGCGGCAGGTGCGGCGGGCACCGCTTGGTTTGAACAAAGCGCGCTGAGCCCGACCACGCTGAACGCTTCCGGCACGCTCAAACGCACCTCTCCGGCCTCCACGATCGCAAGCAAGAACTTTGGAGCTGTCCTCGCCACCTTTGAAGGAACTGCGGCGCGGACTTCGGGCCACGCGGTGCTGATGGTGGGCAGCACTGGATTGGTGAAGATCGCGGGGCGCTTGGGAGACGGATCGGATGCGGCGATGACCGCCTCAACGTACCTCCTGAGCGACGATACCGCGGCGATTTACAAGGCGATCGGATCGGCCGGCCACCTTGCGGGCAGCGTCAGGCTGCGCGTGGTTGACACGACTTCCACCGATAACAATGCGGTGCAGCCTGCGGACGGTGATTGGGAGTTGAAGACCACCGTTGCAAGAAGAGTGCGTCCGTTTGGAAGCTTGTACACGGCGCCGGCGTCGGTGGCTTCCATGACGGCTACCACCATGCTTGGGGCTGCTTCTGCCACGGTGGTCAATTTCGGCGGATACACGGCGGCTGGCGCGACGCTGCCGGCGGCACTTGGGAACGGCACCTGGGGCTTGAAGGTGGCCACGGTGATCCGGCCCAGCATTTCGGTGGATGATGCATGGAAGTTCAGCGGCGGCACCCAGGTGAGCACGCTGAACGCCGTGAGCGAGTTGAGTCTGACTCCTTCGCCGGGTTCGCCGCTGCGGACCCTCTCGCTGAAGGTCACTTCCGCCGGCGTGGCAAGCACGCGCAGCGCTACGGGCGTTGTTCTCCAGAACGATGTCTGGGAGGGAGGCGTCAAGCTGCCGAAGGGCACCTACGGGGTGACCTTGAACGGAGCGGATTGGATCGAGTGGTGCCTGCGGTAGGTGTGCTAAGCGCGGCATGCGCTGGCGGGCGCGGGTGCCGATTCGGCGAGTCTTGCCGGCATCACACACGCTGTTTTCCGGTTCGCCGGGGTGGGGGATCCGGCTAATAAATGGCCTTGGAACGGATCGTTTTGAATGCCGATGAGTTTCATGCCCCCCGCGCTCCGCCGTCGATTACCCGCCCTGCCGGTCTTCCCCGCGATATGGGTGTGCACGGCCCTGGTTGGGGTTGCGCGTTCCGAGGGCGCTGCAGTCGAGAAGAGTCCCGTTTATGAGGCGGAAATCCGGCCTATCCTCAAGGCCCACTGCACCCATTGTCACGGCGAGGAGCCCAAGCCCGGCGGCGGCGTGGACCTGCGTCTGCGGCGTTTCATGGATGCAAAAACCAAGGACGGTTCGCCGATCCTTCTTCCGGGCAAACCGGAGGAAAGCGAACTGCTGCGCGTCATCCATGACGGAGAGATGCCGAAAAAGGGAAAAAAGCTTTCCGCCGATGAAATCAAGATGCTTGAGCGCTGGGTGCGCGCCGGGGCGAATATCGGCGTACCCGAGCCTGAAAGCCTTCCGCCCGGTCCGTACATTACTGCCGAGGAGCGGAAATTTTGGGCGTTTCAGCCGGTCCTGCCGCAACCCGCCCCCAAGTTCGAGGACGCGCCGCAGCTGCAGCCGGTGGACGCATTTGTGCGGCGCGCGCTGCAGGCCCGAGGGATGGATTTTGCGCCCGAGGCGGACCGAACGACGCTCATCCGGCGGGTGTCTTTGGATTTGACCGGCCTGCCGCCGTCGCCCGAGGAGGTGGCTGCCTTTGTCTCGGACAAGCGCGCGGAAGCTTACCAGGAGTTGGTCGAGCGGCTGCTGGCCTCGGAACGATACGGCGAACGCTGGGCGCGGCATTGGCTCGATGTGGCGGGATATTCCGACACCAACGGTTATGCGGACGTGGATTCCGTGCGGCCGAATGCGTGGCGCTACCGGGATTACGTGATTCGCGCGCTGAACGCGGACAAGCCGTGGGATCGTTTCATCCAGGAGCAGCTTGCGGGCGACGAACTTGTCGCCGCCGCGCACGGCAAGGTCGGCGAGATGGTGCATGATCCGGGGAAGTTCGACGCTCTCGCCGCAACCGGTTTTCTGCGGCTTGCCCCCGACGGCACGGGCGATGCAGTGCCGGATCTGAATCTCGCGCGCAATCAGAACATCGCCGATACGGTGCGGATTGTTTCCACGGCGCTCACAGGGCTCACGGTGGCGTGCGCGCAATGCCACGACCACCGGTACGATCCGATCACGCAAGCCGACTATTACCGGCTGCGCGCGGTGTTTGATCCGGCGCTGGACTGGCGCAAATGGCGCACTCCGGCCCAGCGCCAGGTGTCGCTTTACACGCAGGCGGAGCGCGACCGGGCCGCGGAGATCGAGAAGCAGGCGGTGGAAATCGACGCGGCGGCCAAGACGATGGAGCGCGGCTTTCTGGACGAGATTTTCGAGAAAAAAATCCTCGAGCTTCCCGAGCAGGATCGGGAGCCGTACCGGCTCGCGAGGTCTTTGGAGAAAGCCAAGCGCACGCCGGAGCAGGAGGCGTTGTTAAAAAAGTACCCGTCGGCGCTCGCGCTTTACGCTCTGGAGCTGTACGACCCCGCCTTGAACAAGAAAGTGCTTGAGAAGCGTGCAGAGGCCACAAAATTGCGGACGACAAAGCCCGTGGAAGGCATGCTGATGGTCGTGACGGAAGTGGCGGGTGAAGTGCCGGTCAGTCAGTTGCATCACCGCGGGGACCACGAGCAGCTGCGTGAAGAGGTCACGCCGGGCGAACTTGCGGTGCTTGGCGGGCCCGAGTTGGTGAAGCCGAAGCCGGAGCTGCCGAGCACCGGAAGGCGGCTTGCGTACGCGCAATGGTTGACCTCGGGCAGGCATCCCCTGATGGGGCGGGTGCTGATGAACCGCGTCTGGATGCATCATTTCGGAAACGGCATCGTCCGGTCTGCCGGCGATTTTGGAAAACTGGGCGAACTGCCCTCGCATCCCGAACTGCTTGATTATCTCGCGGACAAGTTTGTGCGCACGGGATGGAGCCTGAAGGCGATGCACCGCGAAATGGTCATGAGCCGCACGTACCGGCAGGTCTCGGCGCACCCGGATTCGATTGCGAAGGATCCCGAAAACGTGTGGCTGGGTCGGTTCCGCATCCGGCGGCTGGACGCGGAGGCAGTGAGGGATGCGATGCTCCAAACGGCCGGGATTTTGCAGCCCGAGATGTTCGGAGCGCCCGTTTCGATCGCCCGTTCGAACGAGGGCCGTGTGGTTGCGGGCGTCGAGATTTTGAATGCGAACGGCGACGTGACCAAGGTCGACAACACCGCTCCCGCGGTGAACCGCCGCTCGATTTACCTGCAGGTGCGCCGGAAAACGCCGGTGACGGTGTTGGACACATTTGACTTGCCGATCATGGATCCGAACTGCGAGGTGCGCGCGGCTTCGACGGTCGCCCCGCAGGCGCTGTTTTTGATGAACGACGAGTTTGTGGTGCGCGTGTCGCGCGCGCTCGCGGAGCGGTTGCGCCGCGAGCGGCCCGGAGACGCAAGGGCGCAGGTGCGCAGGGCGTGGGAGCTCACCCAAGGGCGGCCGCCGGGTGCGTCCGAGGAGGACCGTTTTCTGGCAACGTGGTCGGAGCAGACCGAGCAGTTGCGCGAATACGCCGTGAAGCATCCGCCCGCAAAGGACGCTCCCGCGCCTGACAGCCAGCTCGACGCTTTGGGATCCCTGTGCCAGGCGCTGCTTGCCTCCAACCGATTCCTGCATCTCGAATAGCACCCGCATCCGAATGACCAACCAACCCTCCCAACTGTGTTCCCGGCGGCACTTTCTGCAAAGCAGCGGCTTTGGCCTCGGCGGCATCGCGCTCGCCTCGCTCCTGCGCGAAGAGGGGCTGCTTGCCGCGCCGGTGAAGCCTTTGCTTGGCGGCGAAGGGTTCGACCTCAAACCCAAGGTCCCGGCCGCGCAGGGCAGGGCGCGCGCGATGATTTCGCTCTTTATGATGGGCGGCCCTTCGCAGATGGATTTGTTCGATCCGAAGCCGGAGTTGAACAAGCGGCACGGCGAGAAGTTTCCGGGCCAGGTGGTGTACGACAACGTCGCGCAGGCGTCGCCGAAGATGTTCGGGTGTCCATGGACATTCGCGAAGTCGGGGCAGTGCGGGATGGAATTGAGCGAGTGGCTTCCGTATCTGCAGCAGGTGGCGGACGACATCACCTTGATCCGCTCGATGAAGTCGGGGGTGAGCAACCATCTGCAGGGCATGCTTGCCATGCTCACCGGACGCGGAACGGTGGGACGGCCCACGTTGGGCTCTTGGATCTCGTACGCGCTCGGGAGCGAGACGCGCGATTTGCCGGCATTCGTGGTGCTGGCGCATCCCTCCGGCTTGCCCACCTTCCAGCATCAGCACTGGACCAACGGCTGGCTGCCGTCGACCTACCAGGGGACGCTGGTCCAGGCGAAGTATCCGTACATTTTAAACCTGGACGCGCCCGCGCAGTTCGCCGGGAGGCCCCAGCAGCGTCAGATGGAGCTTTTGGATGCGCTGAACCGGCAGCATGCCGCGCAGTATCCCGGCGAACACGACCTTCAGGCGCGCATCGCCAGCTACGAGCTCGCGGGGCGCATGCAGGTCGCGGCGAAAGAGGCCCTCGATGTCGAGAGCGAGCCCGAGCATGTCAAGAAGCTGTACGGGCTCGATAATCCCACCAGCGCGGATTACGGACGCAGGTGTCTGATTGCGCGTCGGCTTGTGGAACGCGGCGTGCGTTTCGTGCAGGTGCTCAACAACGGGCAGAGCTGGGATCACCACGGGTCGATCATCAAGTCGCTCCCCGAACGATGCGCGGAGACGGACCGCGGAAGCGCCGCGCTGGTGATGGATTTAAAGCAGCGCGGGCTTTTGGATTCCACGGTGGTGCATTGGGGCGGCGAGATGGGCCGCTTGCCCGTGCTCCAAAACGACGGGGCCCGCGACAAATGGGGGCGCGACCACAACACGTACGGATTCAGCCAGTGGGTGGCGGGCGGCGGATTCAAGGGCGGCTGCGTGTACGGTGAAACCGATGAATGGGGACACCACGCGGTGAAAGATGTGGTGAACCACTACGACTGGCATGCGACGCTGCTTCACAACTTTGGATTCGACCACGAGAAGCTCGGGTTCATCCGCAACGGCGGTAATCGCACGCTCACCGACGGGCAGGGAGCCCGGATCGTGCATGAAATTCTGTCGTGAGTTCTCGGGCGGGCGCGCCGTTGTTTTTGACGGTTTTTGCAGGTAGGAGTTGCGCGGTATGATCGTACGAAATATCGCGCTGCAGGCTCCTTTCACGACAAAAGACGGTTCCACGATCCGCAGCATTCTGGACCGCACAAACGCGCCGGTGCACAACCAGAGCCTCGCGGAGGCCTGCGTGGGAGCGGGTGTCTCCACGCAGCGGCATTATCACCGGGTTGCCGAGGAGTTTTATTTCATCCTCGCGGGCGAGGGCGTGATGGAGGTCGACGGGGTCCGGCGCAAAGTGGGCTCAGGGGACGCGGTTTTGATCCCGCCGGGTGCATGGCACACCATCACGGGCGAGTCGGATCTGCGTTTTCTTTGCTGCTGCGCTCCTCCCTACTCGCACGAGGATACGTATTTCGAGTAGCCCGGGATCAGTCCCGATGGCAGCATCGGGGGCGGACGGTTTTTATGGCCGTCCCCAGCGGGACCCCAGCGGGACGCATGGAGCCCCAAAACAACACAGAAGCCCCTCATGAACATGAAATCATCCGCAACCCTCCTCATCACCTCGTGCCTCGCAGTTTCCGCCTACGCGCTGGATCCTGCGAAACAGCCGCCGCTTCCCGAGAAGCCGATCGCGGTGAAAAAAGAGCTTCTGTTTTCGGATGACTTCAAGGGTGCCGAGCGCGACAAGCGCTGGCACAGGGTGGTGGACACTTTCACTTTCGAAAACGGCGCGCTCAAAGGGACCCAGACGCGGGATCAAAACATTCCAGCGGCCGACGGCAAGCCCGAGGTGAAAGCGCATGCGGCTGTGTACGGCCTTGAGGTTCCAACCAAAGACAGCGTGATCGAGGCGAAGATCCGTTTCGACGGCGCGACGATGATTGACGTGGAGTTTGACGACCGCAAGTTCACCGGCTCGCATTACGGACACATTGCGCGGGCGCAGGCGAAGCTCAACGGCGTGACGATTCTCGACGAACGGGAGGGAACGCAGAACAGCCGCGTGGTTGAATTAAAGAAGGACGCGGCGGCGAACAAAGCTGAGATCGACAAGATCATCGCGGCGCACAGCATCACGTATCCCGCGAAACTTGAGCCTGGGAAAACCTACCTGTTCACGGTTGAGACCGTGGGGGACGAAATGCGCGTTTCCATCGATGGAAAAGTGGCTGCGTACTTGAAGTCGGACGGGATCGGGCACCAGACGAAGTCGAAGATCGAGCTGGGAGTGGCTGGCAAGAGCGGGTGGTTCGAAGACATCAAGGTGTGGAACGCCGAGAAGGCTCGGTAGGCGCCGGGGGGATCAGTGTTTCAGCGCGTCCCTGCGGCCTGCGGCGTATGCGTGAAACACGCGTTTGATTTCGTCGCGGACCCGCCTGAAGACCTGCAGCTGCTCTTCGTGGGAGCCGGTGGCGTGCGCGGGATCCACGAAGCCCCAGTGATGGCGGTTCAGCTGGCCGGGGAATATCGGGCAGGCCTGGTCGGCGTTGCCGCAGACGGTGATGACGGTCTCGACCTCGCGCGACAAGAATTCGCTCATGTGCTTGCTGTGGTGCGCGGTGATGTCGATGCCGATTTCGCGCATCGCTTCGATGGCAAGCGGGTGGACGTATCCCGCGGGCCGCGAACCTGCGCTTGCCACGTCTAGGATATCGCCCGCGGCGGCGCGCAGGAGCCCCTCGGCGAGGTGGCTTCGGCATGAGTTCCCGGTGCAGAGAATGAGGACGAGTGGTTTCATGGAAGTTTAGCAGCAGCCGGACTTGGGATCGCAGCAGGAGGCTTTGGCGGGAGCGGGCTGGACGGGCTTCGGGGCGCAGGTGTCCGGCAGGCAGACGCCGCGTGCGAGGCAGTCGGTGTGTTTGGTGCCGAGCTCGAGCACGAGCCTTCCGCCGCGTGCCGAGGCGCTTTCAACCGTGAACTGCGAAACCGCGCCGAGCTCGTGCTCGACTTCCACCGGCAGTTCATGGTGGGGAAGGATGTCCCCGGCATGCGCGAAGATTTCGGCGAGCTTGCCGGCGTGCAGCCTGTGCTCCACGTCATCGTGCACCCAGGTCTGCAGAATACACGACTCCTGCACGCGGCGCGTGCCGCCGCAGTCGATGAAGCGTCTGGTAACGTGCCCCACTTCCGTGATGTGAAAGTGCGCGGGGATCGGCGAGCCGTCCGGCAGCAGGATCGCGAGAGGCAATCCGGCATTGCCGCGAAGGGCGGATAGGAACTCTTGAATATTCATGATTAACAGCAGGGTTTTCTTTTGAGGCGGGAAGCGGGGCGGGGCGGTTTCGACGGGCAGACCGAGTCGACGCATTTCAGGAACTCGCTGAAGCAATCGCAGGCCAGGCTGTAGTAGACGTTGAGGCCGCGTTTTTCCGATCTGAGGATTCCCGCCTGGCGAAGAATGGAAAGGTGCTTTGAAACGGTCGAAACATCGTCGCCGATCATGTCGCGGAGTTCGCACACGCACATTTCACCGTCCATGAGCGCTTCGGTGATGAGCAGTCTCGAGGGATGTGCGAGGCCGCGCAGCACGTCGACGCGCTTTGCTGAAACGGGATCCAGTGGAGAAGGCATGGGCTAAACGGGTGTTGTGTCGCGCGCGGGTTCAATCGGATCCAGCAACCGGCTCAACAGCAGGCCGAGACCCATGCCGGCAAGCTGTGAAGCGATGAACGGTGGCACCGACGCGGGTGCAATGCCCGCGAAGGTGTCGGAGAACATCCGCGCAAAAGCGGCCGCGGGGTTTGCGAAAGAGGTCGATGCGGTAAACCAGTAGGCGGCTCCGATGTACGCCGCGACGAGCCCCGCGGCTTTTCCTGCGGGCGCGCGGCGGATCACCAGCAGCAGACCGGCGGTGGCCACCGCTTCGGCGATCCACTGGCCCGAGCCTGTGCGGATTTTCGTGCTGAACTGGAGCACCGGCAGTTCGAACATCAGATGCGCGAGCCAGGCGCCCGAGACGCCGCCAAGGAGTTGCGCGGCGATGTAGCGGAGGAGGAGGCTGCGGGGCAGTTCGGCGCGCAGCGACATGGCGACGGAGACCGCGGGATTGAAGTGGGCGCCGCTCACCGGGCCGAGGGTGTGGATGAGGAAATAGAGGCCGCAGACGGTGGCCAGCGTGTTGCCGAGCAGGGCGATGGCGACGTTTCCGGCGGCGAGTTTTTCCGCCATGATGCCGGAGCCGATGACGGTGCAGATCAGCAGTGCGGTGCCGAGCCATTCGGCGAGGATTTTTTGGCCGGGATTGTGCATGCGGAAACGCGCTTGATTGCGGGAAACTCTATGGCTGTTTGGCGAAATAGCCAAGTAAAATTTGGCGGGCGGTTCGCCGATGCGGTCAGCGGGAGCGGGAGTTTTTCAATCCGATGCCGGCTGGGCCGGGTGGTCGGCAAAACCGCCGGCTGGTGCCGCGGCAGGGGCGGCCGCGTGCGTGCGGTGAACCGACGCTGGTGTCGTGGTTGGAGAACCGGGCACTGCCAGCGCCTTAGGCAAGGATCTTGCGGAGTAACTCGCCGTGGACGTCGGTGAGGCGGAAGTCGCGGCCCTGAAAGCGGAAGGTGAGTTTTTTGTGGTCGATCCCGAGGAGGTGGAGGAGTGTTGCGTGGATGTCGTGGACGTGGGCGCGGTCCTCAACGGCGTTGAAGCCGAGTTCATCGGTGGATCCGACGGTGACGCCGGGCTTGGTGCCGCCGCCTGCAAACCACATGGTGAACGCGTCGATGTGGTGGTTGCGTCCGGTGAATTCGCGGTTCTCGCCCATCGGCGTGCGGCCGAATTCACCGCCCCAGATGACGAGGGTGTCCTCGAGCAGCCCGCGCGATTTCAGGTCGCGGACGAGCGCGGCGCAGCCCTGGTCGATCTCGGCGCAGCGCTGCGGGAAATCTTTTTCGAGCGTTTCCCCCGTGCCGCCGTGGCTGTCCCAGTTGGTGTGGTAGAGCTGCACGAACCGCGTGCCCCGCTCCACGAGCCGCCGTGCGAGCAGGCAGTTCCGGGCGAAGGAGGGGGTTTTGGGATCGACGCCGTAGAGGTCGAGTGTGGCTTGGGATTCGCCCGAGATGTCGATCAGTTCGGGGGCGCTGGACTGCATGCGGTACGCCATTTCGTAGGCGTTGATGCGGGTTTGAATTTCAGCGTCGCCGGTGGTTGTGAGGTGTTTGAGGTTGAGGGCGCGGATCGCGTCGATGGTGGTGCGCTGGTCGGCTTGCGAGATGTTCTGCGGCGATGAGAGGCTGAGAATGGGTTCTCCCTGGCCGCGCAGCGAAACGCCCTGGTAGGTGCTTGGCAGGAAGCCGCTGCCCCAGTTCACGGCGCCGCCGCGCGGACCGCGCGGGCCGCTCTGCAGCACGACGAAACCCGGCAGGTCGCGCGATTCGCTGCCGATACCGTAGGTCACCCACGAGCCGATGCTCGGGCGTCCGAACTGGCCGCTGCCGGTGTTCATGAAGAGCTTCGCGGGCGCGTGGTTGAAGAGGTTGGTGACGCAGGACCGCACGACGCAGAGCTGGTCGACGATGCCCGCCGTGTGCGGAAGATGATGCGAGACGGATGTGCCCGACTGTCCGTGCTGCGCAAAGCTGCTGCGGGATCCAAGCAGTTTGGGCGTGTGGCTTGAATTCATGAACGCAAAGCGCTTTCCCTCGATGAAGCTCTGGGGGATGAGCTCGCCGTTGAGCTCGTTGAGCTTCGGCTTGTGGTCGAAGAGTTCGAGCTGCGAGGGGCCGCCCGCCATGAAAAGGTAGATGACGTTTTTTGCGCGCGGCTTGAAGTGCGTTGACTGCGGGGCGAGGGGATCGGCGGAGGATGCGGCGCCCGGGGCGGGTGCGTCGGAGAGAAGCGATGCAAGGGCAACCGAGCCGAGGCCCATGGCGCAGTCGCCGAAGAAGTGCCTGCGGGTCGCGTTTTGGAGGAATGCGGGAGTCATCGGTGGAGGCGTTTTTGGGTGGAGGTTGCGGCTTATTCGCGCGTGATCGTTTCGTCCAGATTCAGCAGGGTTCGGGCCGCCTGCAGCGGCGTGAGGCCCGCGAGGATACGGGTTTCCTCGGGACTCGGCCGCCGCGCGGCGCAGCGCTGGAAGGCGGTTTCGACGCCGTCGCGTTCGATGATTTTTTTGAGCGCTTCGGCGAATTCGAAAAATGCCGCGTCGTTGAGCAGTGTGAGCGCTTGGAGCGGGGTGTTGCTGCGGTTGCGGCGCGTGCAGGTGGTGAACGAGTCCGGTGCGTCGAAGACCGTGAATGCAGGGTGCGGGCTGGACCGGAAGAGGAACGTGTAGAGGCCGCGGCGGTAGCGGTCTGGGATTTTGCTCACCGGCCACGGGCGTCTGGTTTGGCCCACGGTCATCGCGCCTTCGGGTTGCGGCGGATAAACGGGCTGGCCGCCTAGGGTGCGGTTGAGGAGACCGGAGGCGGTGAGGCAGACGTCGCGCACAAATTCGGCATCGAGGCGGAGGCGGGTTTGGTGGGAGAGCAGGCGGTTGTAGGGGTCTTTGAGATCGAGGTCGGGGCGCGCGTTGGAGGAGCGCTTGTAGGTGTCGGAGGTGACGATGAGGCGGTGCATGGCCTTCAGGCGCCACTGCTGGTCCATGAGTTCGACCGCGAGCCAGTCGAGCAGTTCGGGATGCGTGGGAGCGGCGCCCTGCGTGCCGAAATCATTCTCCGTCACCACCAGTCCTTTTCCAAAGTAATGCTGCCAGATCCGGTTCATGATCACGCGCGCGGTGAGGGGTTGGTCGCGGCTTACCAGCCAGCGCGCGAGGTCGAGGCGATTCGGCGCGGCCTCGGTTGGTTGAAGTTTCGGGAGAACCGAGGGCGTTCCGGGGGCGACTTCTTCCGCGGGACGCGTAAAGTCGCCTTTGATGAAGAGCTGCGTTTTCCTCGGTTGGCTCAGCTCCTGCATGATCAGCGAGGTGGCGCGGCTCGCTTCCTCGGATTCGAGCTCGATGAGCCGGTCGTTGATGCCCTTGAACTCCGGGTCGTTGAAGGCGAATTGTGCGTAAAGAGTCCGCTGCTGGGCGAGGGTGCGCTTGGCGGCTGGAACCTGCAGGGCTTTGAGTTCTTCCGGTTTGAGTTTCTTTTTTGCGGGCTCGAGAAGGCCCGCCTCCCACTGCGCCAGAAACTCGAGTCTGGGCGGCATGATCTGCGTGATCTTTGCGAGGAGTTCCTTGCGTTCGAGTTCGATTTGTTTTGGATCGGTGCCGCGGTTTGGGATCACGACGGTGGGGTTTTTGGTGCCCCCGTGTCCGTCCTGTTCCTGGTTGTTGAAGAACGCGTAGAAGCCGAAGTATTCGCGCTGGGACAACGGGTCGAATTTATGGTCGTGGCACTGGCAGCATCCAACGGTTAGTCCGAGCCAGACACTGCCGGTGGTGGCCACGCGGTCGAAGACCGCTTCGACGCGGAATTGTTCGGGATCGATGCCGCCTTCGCCGTTGATCTGGGTGTTGCGGTGGAAGCCGGTGGCGATGCGTTGCTCGAGGGTGGGGTTTGGCAGGAGGTCGCCGGCGAGCTGTTCGAGTGTGAACCGGTCGAAGGGCATGTCGGCGTTGAGGGCTTGCACCACCCAGTCGCGGTAGGGCCACATGTTGCGCGGCGCGTCGATGCTGTAACCGTTGCTGTCGGAGTAGCGCGCTTGATCCAGCCACCAGCGCCCCCAGCGTTCGCCGAAGTGGGGAGAGGCCAGCAGCCGGTCCACGAGCTTTTCGTAGGCGTCCGGGGCCTTGTCGGACGTGAATGCGGCGACTTCCTCGAGAGTGGGCGGCAGCCCCGTGAGGTCCAATGCGACGCGGCGGATGAGGGTCTCGGCGGGGGCTTGGGCTGAGGGCGAGACGGCTTCTTTTTCGAGCGCGGCGTTGATCCATGCGTCGACCGGGTGGGCGGCCGGGGCCTTGGCCGCGGAGGGCTTCGGAAGGGGCCGCTTTGCCGGGGGGATGAACGACCAGTGCGACCAAGTGCTGGGTTGCTCGTTGGCGGGAGCGTTGGCGCCCTCTTTGATCCATTGTTTGAGAAGCGCGGATTGCTCGCCGGTGAGCGGATTGCGCTTGTAGGGCATCTGGGGAATATCGTCATGGGCGCCCTCGAGCAGCTGGATGAACAGGCTTTTCTCCGGCGCTCCGGGGACGATGGAGTTTCCCGAATCGCCGCCTTTCATGGCGTTTGCGGCGGTGTCGAGGCGCAGGCCGCCTTTGGGCTTTTCGCTGCTGTGGCACTGGACGCATGCGGTTGCGATGAGCGGTTTGACGTCGCGTGCGTAGTCCACCGTTGCGGCGCCGTTGGCGTTGAGGCGGCCGAAGGCGAGTGCGCAGGCAAGCGCCGCGGCGGCGTGTAGGGGGTTGGGGCTCATCGGGGTAGACGGGGTGGGCTGGACGCGGTCCTGCGTAAGTTAAATCGCGGCGCCCCGATAACTTAGGGTCAAAAAGGTCGGCCTGTGAATCCGGCGTTCGGGATGTGCGTCAAAAATAAATGGGGAGGGGCAAAAGATTTTACAGGGCCGTGGCCTGAGTTTTGCTTGTAAGCGGGAGGAAGGCGGTTACGATGGCAGACCATGGCTGGCCTCAATCAAACGCAGAGTCTGTCGCAGCAGCAGGTTCTTGCGCCGCAACTGCAGCAGAGTCTGATGATTCTTCAGGCTCCCGTGCTGGAGCTGAGAAACATTATCCAGCAGGAGATCCAGACCAACCCGACTTTGGAGGAGGAGTCGACCGAACCGACCATCGAGGATCGCCAGAAGGAGCATGACGAATTCAAGGAGGAGTTCGAGCGTCTGGCGAAGCTGGACGAGGAGTGGCGGGATTATATGGCGCAAAGCACCAGTTACGCGGGGCGCTCCAACGAGGACGACGAGCGCAGGCAGTTTTTCTTCGATTCGCTCGTCCGGGAGGAGACCCTGCAGCAGCATCTTTTGGAGCAAGTCGCCGCGAACGACATCGAGGGGGTGGAGGCGCGCGTTGCGGAGTTGATCATCGGGAACATAGACGACGCCGGTTTTTTTCAGGCGTCGTTTGAGGAAATCGCGGAAACCAGCGGGTGCTCCGAGCAAGTGGTGCAGGAGACGCTGGCGAAGATCCAGACGTTCCATCCGATCGGGGTTGGCGCGCGGGATTTGCGGGACTGTCTGCTGATCCAGCTCCGGCGGCTTGGAAAAGACAATTCGCTGGAGTGGAGGATTGTCGACCGGTTTTTGGACGACCTTGGCAAGCGCAGGTTTCCTGAGATCGCGCGGCGCCTTTCTTCGACGGTCGAGCATGTGCAACGGGCGGCGAATTTCATCGCGACGCTCGACCCGAAGCCCGGGCAGATTTTCACGCCCGATCCGAACAACTACGTTCTGCCCGATGTGGCCGTGGAGAAGATCGGCGGCGAATGGCAGGTGGCGCTCAACGGGGATCAAATCCCGCACCTGAGGATTTCGAACGTGTACAAGGATTTGATGGCGCAGGACGGGAGCGGCAACGAGGTGAAGGATTATATCCGGGACAAGATCCGGAGCGGGAAATTTTTAATCAAAAGCATTCATCAGCGGCAGCAGACGATTGCGAACATTTCGAACGAGATTGTGGCTCGTCAAAAGGAGTTCATGGAGGTGGGTCCGAGCGCGCTGCGTCCGATGACGATGGTGATGGTGGCCGACGCCGTCGGGGTGCACGAAACGACGGTGAGTCGGGCGATTTCGGGCAAGTACATGGCGACGCCGCACGGAGTGTTCGACATGAAGTATTTTTTTACGCCGGGCTATCAGATTGCTGACGGGGACTCGCTTTCAAACACGAGCGTGAAGGGTGAAATCGCGGAGTTGGTGAAGGACGAAAATCATCGCGCGCCGATGAGCGACAAGGAAATCGTGGAGAAGCTTGCGCAGCGCGGTATCCCGATTGCGCGGCGCACCGTCGCAAAGTACCGGGCGGAGTTGAATATCCTGCCCAGCAACATGCGGAAGCTCTATTGAGCTTGCTCGGGTTTGTTTTTCGGGTTGAGGCGTGTTTTACGGGAACCGTGCAAGCGGGGGTTTGCAACCGTTTGAATCCCCGGGTAGAGTCCGAATCCAATTCCCCATGAACCCGTCTGGTTTTCCACATGCAGGTGCGCGCAGTTGCGCGGGCTCCGACAGGATGGCTTTCCGCTTGGCGGGGCGTGCCGTCGTGCGTCCTGCGGCGTTCACGCTGGTGGAGTTGATGATCGTGATCAGCATCATGATGCTGTTGATGAGTTTTGCAGCTCCGACCATGTCTGGGATTTTGAAGGGCAAGAAGACGGACCAGGCGATCGCTGCGCTCACTGCGGTTTTTGAAAATGCCCGCATGGAAGCGGTGGTTCAGAACACATACCTCTGGGTGGGATTGATGAATAAAAAGGCCAGCGGGACGCCGTCGACGCCCAGCGGCCAGGATGAGGTTTGGGTGATGACGTTCAAAGGCCGGACGGGGGAAAAGCGGCCCACCGGGGATAACCGAGTGATTCCAGCAGCGTCGCTGCGCCGATTGGAGGGGGTGAGCATTCTGGACTTGAGTATTCTGCCTCCGTTGGTTTCGAAAAAAGTAGGCGCCCAGACCAATGAAACCGCGTCTTTTGGTGATTTCATCAAGGCGCCGCCAAGCCCTGTTGCAGTCGCCTGGGTAGGAAACGCTGACACCGGCAGCATTGAGTTCAACCAGTTGATTTTGTTTACGCCGCGCGGAGAGGCTCTTCTGGAGAATGGGCTGCCTAATAGTTTGCCAAAGCCTGTGCCCTACGTGGCGATGGGCCTTGGGAAGACGGTTGATGGAGCCGTTAGCAGGAACGACAGTGATCTTGCGGCGATCCTTATCGGCGGCTTTAACGGGCGTGTGGGCGTGGTCCGGCCCTGAATTGCGCATGTGGCCCGGCTTGTGTGGCCCGGCTTGTGTGGCCAATCTGCGTTCTCTCTGCTTTGTTGAGTCGGGGCAGGCGGCTTAGCCCCGGCCTCTCGCCCGCGGGGCGGCTTTGGAGTGGACGCGGTTGGAGGAGTCGCCCTTGTGGAACATCACTTTTGGGAGCGCTTCTTTGAGGGCCGCGGGCAAAGTCTGTGCGCCGACGCCTCCGAGGCGGGTGTCCAAGTCTTCAAGGCGCCAGATCAAATCCTGCACCTCCTTGCGCGAGTACGGACCGCCCGCGGCGGCGCAAAAATGGGTTCTGCAGCTGAACGGCCGATCTTCGTACGCGATGCATCGGCCGGTTTCCGTCTTGAGCAGGGGGCAGCTGCCGTCCTGCTTGGCGGGGAGTTTGTGCACGCCGCTCTGCTGCAGGGCGGTCGCGGTGACGAGCGCTTCACCGGCGGTGAGGTAGGGTGTTTTGCCGGTGAGCTTGAATTGACAGCACTCGGTGCGCCGCACGCAGTCCCGTTCGACCGGGCGGTTTTCAAGCTCTGCGTACACGGCTTTGACCGCATCCATGGCTTCCTGCTGGCTGATGAGTTCGCGGCTTGGTTTGCGCATCCGAGTGAGACGAAATTCAAGTTAGAGCCATTTTTTGCGGCGGAAATAGAACAGCTGGAACAGGGCGATGGCCGCCATGATCGCGATGCAGATAGGATAGCCGTAGGGATGCCGCAGCTCCGGCATGTTCCATGGAAGGGCTAGGCCCTGGGTTTCGGCCTGAAAATTCATGCCCCACACACCGGCCAAAAACGTGAGGGGAATAAAAATCGAGGAGATCACGGTGAGCACCCGCATGATCTCGTTGGTGCGAAGGGCCACGGATGAAAGGTACATTTCCATGTTGCCGGAGGCCATGTCGCGGTAGGACTCGATGAGGTCCATGATCTGCACGGTGTGATCATAGCAGTCGCGCAGGTAGACCTTGGTGTCGCGTTTGAGCAGCCCGCTTTCGTCGTGCAGCAGCGCACTGATGACCTCCCGCTCGGGCCACACAAACCTGCGCAGGTGTGCGAGGAGTCGCTTGCATTCGTGGAGTTGCTGCACATGCCTGCCCGAGGGGTTGTTGACCACTTCGGTGTCGAGCATGTCCAGTGCGTCGCCGAGATGTTCGAGAAGCGGGAACTGCTGGTCCACCACCGCGTCCACGATGGCGTAGGTCAGGTAATCCGCGCCGTTTTTGCGGATCAATCCGCGTCCCGAGCGGAGCCTTTCGTGCACGGGCTTGAAAGTGTCGGTGAGAGGATCTTCCTCGATGCTGATGAGAAAACCAGGCCCGAGAAAGAGGGCGACTTGTTCGCGCGAAACCTCGTTTTGACCCTGAATCGACATCATTTGGAGCACGATGAAGAGGTGCGTTTCATAGGGCTCGACCTTGGGCCGTTGCCCGAGGTTGAGCACGTCCTCGATCGCAAGCGGGTGGAGCCCGAAGCGGTCTCCAAGCGCCTGTAAAAGCGCGGTGTCCCGAAGTCCGTCGACCTCAACCCAAAGCACCGGGCCGCCCGGAGTCGGGTCCGGGATTTCGTCGATGGAGGTGATCCTGAATTCGTCGAGCTTGTTGCTGTCGTACCGGGAGTATCTCAGTTGCGTCGGGGCGGTAGAGACGGTTTCCTGTGCGCCATGCGGAGGGGCCTGCAGTTTCGGGATGGAATATCTGGTCCGGAACATGTGCCCTTTTGGATTAAAGCCTGGCAGCGCCCACTTGCGTGCGTCCGGAGAGCGCGCGGCTCAAGGTGAGCTCGTCCGCGTATTCGAGACCCGAGCCCGCTGGAATACCCTGCGCAAGCCGCGAGATTCGCACCGGGAGTGTCTGCAGGACATCGGCGATATAGTGCGCGGTCGCTTCGCCTTCCACATCGGCGCCGAGCGCGAGAATCACCTCGGCGGGCTGCATGGTGTTGATGCGGTCGACGAGCTGCGGGATCCGCAGCGATTCGGGGCCGACGTGATCCAGCGGGGAGATGCGTCCGCCCAGCGTGTGGTACATCCCGTGAAACGCGCCCGAGCGCTCGAGCGGAAGAATGTCGGTGGGTTGTTCGACCACGCAAAGGATTTTGGCATCCCGTCCGGGATCGGAGCAAAGCGAGCACAGGTCGGTTTCTGTGAAGAAACCGCATTGATTGCAGGGACGCACCGAAGCCTGAGCGGTTTCAATGGCTCGAGCGAGAGTGGTCGGATGCGAATCGGGGGATTGCAGCATCCAGAGGGCGATGCGTTCGGCGCTTCTCGCGCCCACTCCCGGGAGACGCTTCAGTTCAGCAATCAGCAGTTTGAGCTGGGGTGGGTATTCGGCGCGTTTCATCCGTGCGTGCCACACTCCATGCCCTTAGACGGTGAATTCTGCAAGCGTCTCCTGTTCGCTGATGCGGTGCAGCAGCAGATCGATGGCGTCATCGTTCGAGCGTTTGGGCCGCGCCGCGCGCAGGGCGGTGGCTGCCTCTTTCCAGCGTCTTTCCCGGAAGAGCATGACGCCCTCGCAGTAGAGGTTGAGCCGTTCCCTCGCGTCCATCGAAAGCGCGCCTTTCGTTGCGAGCAGTTCGAAGACAGCCTCGGGAGGTTCCGGGGGCATTTCCCTCTGCAGGAGGTCGATCGGTCTCGCCTCGAAGGCGTCTCCGGCGAGCAGATGGCTGCTTGCTCCGATCAGGATGCGCGAACCGTACAGAAGGTTGGCGCTCGCAAGGCGTCCCCCCCATTCGGCGGATTCGCCCGCAACTCCGTCGAAGTGGCGGTCTCCGCTGCCGAAACGCGCAATCACCATCTCGCCGGTGTTGACTCCGATGCGCAGATCCAAATCGATGCCGGATTTCAACTCGCACGCCTGGCTGATTGCGCCAAACCGGTTTTTCAGCGCGAGCGCGCAGTGCATCGCGTTTTGCCCCTTCTCCGGGTCGGCGGGCGGGGTTTCGAAGAAGGCGCGGAGGGAGTCGCCGGAAAGCCGGTCGCAAACGCCGCCCCGGGAGCCGACCATTTCCTCGAATGCGTTGATCACCTGGTTGAGCAAGGTCGTGAACTCCGCCGGATGCATCGAGTTGACCAGAACGGCGTGGTTGGTGAGTTCGCAGTGCAAGACGGTGCAGACTGCGCGGCGTGGTGCAGGAACCGGGGCTTCAAGCTCGAGTTCGCTTTCAGCCATGCCGGCTGATTCCGCACTTCCGTCATCCGCGTGGGATTCAATCAAGGGCGACTCCAACAAAATTGCGGGAGCCTCGATCGCGTCGGATTCGGCGGGCGCGTTGTTGGTATCAGCCGAGGCAGCCTCCCGTGTTTCGTGCGCTGCCGGGGGAAGCTCTGAAAGCGGGAGTTCTTCAGCAATCCCGGAGGTTTCGGGATCCGGGCGCTCGGAATCGGTGGGGGAATCGGCGGAGATCTCAGTTTTTTCCAGCGCTGCATCATCCGTGACACATTGGGTTGCCGTCTCAAACACTGGCCCATGCACCGGTGCATCCGCGATGAATGGAGAAGCAAGCTGCGCACCTTCGCTGCTGAACGGATTCAAGCGATCGAGGTGATCGAGGGGCGTGGCAAAAGAAGTGTGCGCGGGATCGTCCACAGCGGCCGCTGCGGGCGGTTTTTGTCCGCGTGATCGTGCGAACCTTAGGAGTTCGGGGAGCGCGCCAGCGAGTCCGATCGATAAAGCCAGAAGGGCGGGTGAGAAGTGTTTTCCGAGTACACCCGCCGCGTTGTGAGTGAGCGGAATCTGGAGCAGGAATCCCGCGAACAGCAGCATTCTCCAGCGCGCGCACGGGATCGCTGCGGCGGACCACGCGGCAGCGAAAACCAGCGGGCTTGTGGCGGCAGCTTCAGGGAGGAATTCCAGCAGTGCGGCGAGCGGGCCGGTCGCTGGGTTTCCGGAATGCGTCTGAAGTCCAAATACCGCGGATGAAATCAGGGAAACAACGATGCCCGCCGCGCCGCTTGCGATGCAAGCGGAGACTGTTTTCGAATCGGCCTCTGCGTGGGGTGACGGGGTGTCAGAACTCACTGGCCTTAAGCTTAGCAAAATACGGGCCATCTTCAAAGGGTTGTTGGCGTTGCGCCTTGTCTTTGCGACAAAGTACGCATGTTTCACGTGGTGTTGGTTGAACCCGAGATCCCGCCCAATACGGGGAATGTAGGCCGCTTGTGTCTCGCGACAGGCGCGGTCCTGCACTTGGTTGAACCGTTGGGTTTTTCGTTGGACGACCGGCTGCTCAAGCGCGCCGGACTCGACTACTGGCATTTGGTGGATGTGAGGCGTTGGCCGAGTTGGCAGGCGTTTTGCGCGGCGGCGCCCGCGGATGCGAGGCTGTTTTTTCTCACGACCAAAACCGACCGTCCGTACTGGAACGCATCGTTCAGGGACGGCGACTATCTGGTTTTTGGCCGTGAAACCAAAGGGCTGCCCGAGGAGCTGTTGGAGGAAAACGCCGATGCGTGCCTGACCATTCCAATGCAACCCCGGACGCGGAGTCTGAATCTGGCGACATCCGTGGGCATTGTCCTTTACGAGGCGGTGCGTCAGGCGCGGACCGGGGCGTAGACCTGCGGGGTCGTTTGGAGGCGCTTTTCGGGTGAAGCGCAACCGCTCAAAAGGCGCAAAAACGCTTTGGAGCGGGAAGGATTCGGTGTTGAATATTCGGGCTCCACCCAACCGCTCTTCGACCGTGAAACCGCCCCTGCAAAGTGACACGCCAATCCGCGATGGCCATCGTCCTGATGGTCGGATCGCGCTTTGGATCATTGTGGCGGCTTCGCTCATCGGGATGCGGCCGCAGACCGCCAAGGCGGCAAGCGCGCCCGGGCCCGCCGATACCGGATTCGAGCAGGCGGGCGCTGTGTTGGAACAGCATTGTTTCAAATGCCACAGCCACGCCGCGGGTAAGAGCAAGGGTGGGCTTTTGTTGGATTCGCACGCGGCGATCATGCAGGGCGGCGAATCGGGACCTGCGGTGGTCGCAAACGATCCCTCGAAGAGCCTGATCCTCGAAAGAATCCGATCCAGCGATCCGGAAAAGCAGATGCCGCCCAAGGGTGCGCGGGTGTCCGACGCTGAAGTTGCGGTGCTCGTCGAGTGGATCAAGTCTGATGCAAGCCGGTTGGCCGCCCCGAAAAAAGCTGCGCGGCCGCCGGGCAAGATCACCGACGAAGACCGCAAATGGTGGGCGTTCCAGCCGGTTTCGAGTCCGGCAATTCCGTCGGCCGTGGGTGGCCGCGCGTCCTCCAATCCCGTGGATCGATTCATCGATGCGCGGCTTGCGCGGGAGGGACTGGCCCCTGCGCCCGAGGCGGACCGGCAGGCGTTGATAAAGCGGGTGACTTTTGATCTCACGGGGCTTCCCCCTTCACCCGAGGAGGTCGCGGCCTTTGCGCGGGACCCCGGTCCGGAGGCTTACGCAAATCTGGTGAACCGGTTGTTGGAAAGTCCGCGTTACGGCGAGCGGATGGCGCGGCTTTGGTTGGATCTCGTGCGCTATGCCGACAGCGACGGGTATCGCGTGGACGACTACCGGCCCACGGCGTGGCGCTACAGGGATTATGTGATCCGCGCGTTCAACGCGGGAAAACCCTACGATCGTTTCGTGGAGGAACAGCTCGCGGGGGACGAGTTGTTTCCGGACGATCCGGAGGCGCTGACCGCAACCGGGTATTTGAGGCACTGGATTTACGAGTACAACAACCGCGACGCGCGCGGCCAGTGGGAGACGATCCTGAACGACATCACCGACACCACCGGAGATGTTTTTTTAGGTCTGGGTCTGCAGTGTGCGCGCTGCCATGACCACAAGTTCGATCCGATTTTGCAGCGGGATTATTACGCTTTGCAGTCTTTCTTCGCGGGAATTCTTCCGAGGCAGGACCAGCCTGCCGCGACTCAAGCCGAGAGGCAGGCTTACGCTGCTGCGCTCGCGGATTGGGAAACGGCGGCGGCGCCGATTCTGAGGCAAATCTCGGCGATTGAGGCTCCGTTTCGGGAGAAGGCGAGAGTGGCCGCAATCAAACGTTTTCCGGACGATGTGCGCGAAATGATCGAAAAGCCCGTGGCGGAGCGCACCCCGTATGAGCACCAGGTCGCTTCGCTCGCTTATGAGCAGGTTTTTTACGACTGGAACCGTCTTGATCGCGAGATCAAGGGAGAGGCGAGCGAGAAGCTCAGCGAACTCAAAAAACGGCTCGAATTGCTCGCTCGCAAAAAGCCCGCGAGCCTTCCGGACATTTTGTCTGTGAGCGATGTCGGGCGCGTGGCGCCGTTGGCTAGAATTCCCAAAAAGGGACTCGAGGTGGAGCCCGCGTTTCTGTCTGTGCTCTCGAAAGAGCTGCCTGCGCCGAAAGCAGCGGTTTCGGCGCCCGAGGGCATGGAGACGACGGGCCGCCGTTCGGTACTCGCGCGCTGGCTGACGGCGCCTGAAAACCCGCTGACCTCGCGGGTCATTGTGAACCGTGTCTGGCAGATGCACTTTCAAAGCGGACTCGCCGCGTTTCCAAGTGATTTTGGAAAACTGGGCGAACCGCCCTCGCATCCTGAATTGCTCGACTGGCTTTCCGGCTGGTTCGTCAAGGAGGGCTGGGACTTCCGGAAGCTGCACCGGCTCATTCTGACAAGCGACGCCTACAAGCGTTCTTGCAGGCACCCCGATCCTTCTGCGGGCTTGTTGAAGGATCCGTTGAACCGTTTGGTATGGCGTGCCGTGCCGCGGCGTTTGGAGGCTGAGCAGATCCGCGACGCGATGCTCGTGGTCTCTGGCGAGCTGAAGCTGTCGGGGAACGCGGTGGGTGGTCCGGGCGGGACGGCGACGGATGCCCGGCGGAGCATCTACACGCGGGTGATGCGGAACACCCGGGATGTTGTGCTCGATGCGTTTGACGCGCCGTACTGGTTTTCGAGCGCATCGTCGCGGGATGTCACCACCACGCCGGTGCAGTCCCTGTTGATGCTGAACGGTCCGTTCGTCCTCGCGCGGGGCCGCGCTTTCGCGGAGCGTGTTTTCCGCGAGACACCGGCTTCAAAAAATGCGGGCGAACTGGTGCGCACCGCGTACCGGCTTGCGTTCGGCCGGGGTCCGTCGCCTCGGGAAGAAAAAGATGCGGTGGATTTCATTTTGGCGCAGCAAGGTCTGCAGCCGCTTCCGGGCCCTGCCCTTGGTTTGGCCGATGCCCGCGCGCAGGACGGCGACGACGGGCTCGCGGGAATCGAGCGGGCCTCCATCACGCAGTTCTCCGCGGACAAAATACCGTTCCGGGACGGTCAGGCCACTCATGTGAGCGCCGAGGAGGGTCCGTTGTTTGTGGCGGGCCTTGCCGATTTGGAGTTTTCCAAAGGATTGACGGTCGAGGCGTTCATTCTCCCGAAGTCGGTGAGCGAGGCGGCAACGCTGCGGGTGATTGCGGCGCAGTGGACCGGCAAATCCGCGGATCCGGGCTGGAGTTTCGGCATTACGGGAATGCGATCGCGGCGCACTCCGATGGTGCTGGCGTTCCACGGGTACGGTCCGAAAGAGGAGGGAGCTCTCGCGGAGTTTGCGGTGTTTTCAAATCTGAAACTGCAAATGAACAAGCCCTACTACGTGGCTGCGTCGGTGAGGCTCGCGGAGCCCGGCAAACCCGGTTCCGTGGAGTTCAGCATGAAGGATCTCTCCAACGACGATGAACCCTTGCTTCACGACACGGTTCCTTTCGGACTCGCGCATCTGCCGCTTGCAAAGGAACCTTTCACCATCGGCGGACGCGGGGTCTCGGGCGGGGGATTGTTTGACGGCGCGATCGACGACGTGCGGCTCTCGCGAACGCCTCTCTCAGCCGACAAGCTGCTGATCCAGCGCGAGGACGTGAACGAGTCGACCGTGGGCTATTGGCGTTTTGAACCGAGGCCCGGCGCGCTGCTGGATTCCGGCCCCGCAGGCCGCCATCTGGTGATGCCGAATTTAAAGGGCGCTTCATCCCGCGTTGCGCCCGCGGCGCAGCGCAGCAACGGTTCCGACAACTCACCGCCGCCCGCGAGCAGTTCCGAAAAATCCGCGCTCGCCGCCTTTTGCCAAGCGCTGTTGAACGCCTCTGAATTTCTTTACACCGAATGATCGATCCGCGCTGCCACCGATACGAACCCAGCCTCTCGAGGCGTGATTTCCTTTTCCGCTCCGGCCTCGGCCTTGGCGGTGTCGCGCTCGAAAGCCTCCTGCGCAGGGATGCGGCCGCGTCGCTGGCCTCGGCATCCTCGCCTCTCGTCGCGCGGCCCGGTCATTTTCTCCCCCGCGCGAAGAACGTGATTTTCCTGTTCATGGAGGGCGGGCCGTCCCACATGGACACTTTCGATCCGAAGCCGCTCTTGAATAAGCTTGCTGGGCAGCCCTTGCCGGAGAGCTTCGGATCCGTCATCACCGCGATGGGCGAATCGCGCTCGCCTCTGCTCGGATCGAAGCGCACGTGGAAACAGCATGGCCAGTCGGGGTTGTGGGTTTCGGACTGGCTTCCGCACATCGCGCGGCATGCCGATGATTTGGCGGTGATCCGTTCATGCCGTGCGGACGGGATCAATCATTCCGCGGGTGTGTGCCAGATGAACACCGGTTCGATTCTGGGCGGAAGGCCGTCCCTGGGATCTTGGGTGAGTTACGGTCTGGGATCCGAGAACAACGACATGCCCGCGTTCGTGGTGATGCAGGACAATCAGGCTTCCGTGGTGAACGGGCCGAGAAACTGGAGCGCGGGATTCATGCCTGCCGTCTACCAGGGTGTGCGCATTCAAGGCGGCAGCGAGCCGATTCCAAACCTGAACACGCCTGCGGGAATTTCAGAGCGCCAGCAGCGCAGCAAGCTGGATTTCATCCGCCAACTCAACGCCGGGTTTGCGGCGAAGTACGAGGATCGGACGGAGCTCGCGGCCCGGCTGAACAGCTACGAGATGGCGTTCAGAATGCAGGCCCAGGCGCCGTCCGCGGTGGACCTCAAGAGCGAAAGCGAAACGGTGCTGCGCATGTACGGGATCGACCACAAGGAAACCGAAACCATGGGCAGGCTCTGCCTGCTCGCGCGCCGAATGGTGGAGCGCGGCGTGCGCTTCGTGCAGATTTACAACGGAGCCGGGAGCAAATGGGATGCGCACAAGGGCATTGAAAAAAACCACACCGATCTGTGCTACAGCATGGATCGTCCCGTGGGTGCGCTGCTTCGCGACTTGAAGGTGCGCGGTCTTCTCGACGACACGCTCGTGGTTTGGGGCGGCGAATTTGGACGGACACCGATGAGTGAAAAAGGCGATGGCCGCGATCATAACCCGACGGGATTCACCATGTGGATGGCGGGCGGCGGTGTGAAAGGCGGGCAATGCATCGGGGCAACTGACGAACTCGGGCTGCGCGCGGTGGACACGCCGCTGCATGTCCACGATCTTCACGCCACCATTCTGTGGCTGCTCGGGCTGGGGAACATGGATTTGGTGTACAAGTACAAGGGGCGCCCGGAGCGGCCGACGCTCAACGAGGGCGAACCGTTCAAGGCGATCGCTTCCTGAGGCTGCAGGAAAAAGTGGCCGCGGGCGGCGGCATGTGCCAAAATGGCGCATTCTTCGGCCTTCAGTTTCCATGAACCCCACGCTGTTGATTGTTGATGACGAGAAGCATACCCGCGAAGGGCTGCGTTCTTCGCTGGAGGATTCATTTGACGTGTACGTTGCCAGCGACATCGCGGGCGCGATGGGCGTGCTTGAGCGGGAGAATGTTGATCTGGTGCTCACCGACTTGCGCTTGGGCGGGGAGGACGGGATGCAGCTCATCGACAAGGTGCTCGCCCGGGCGCACCCGCCGGTCGTGGTGATGATGACGGCGTACGGTTCGGTTGATGCGGCGGTTGAGGCGATGCGGCGCGGTGCGTACGACTTTGTCACGAAGCCGGTGAACATCGACCGGCTGGAGATCCTGCTGCATCGCGCGCTCCGTTCGGTGAAGGTGGAGGCGGAGGTGGTCGAGCTCAAAAAGCAGGTCGAGAAACGGTACGGACTGGAGAGGCTGATCGGCGAGTCGCAGGTGATGCAGGAAGTTTATGAAACGATCAAGCAGGTGGCTCCGACGCGCGCGACGGTGCTGATTCAGGGCGAGAGCGGCACCGGCAAGGAACTTGTTGCGCAGGCGCTCCACGCGTTGAGCGAGCGTCCGAAGCCGAAGTTTGTCGCGGTGCATTGCGCGGCGCTTTCGCCGCAGTTGCTCGAGAGCGAATTGTTCGGGCATGAGAAAGGGGCGTTCACCGGCGCTGCGGAAAGGCGGATTGGCAGGTTCGAGCAGGCGAACGGCGGGACGATGTTTTTGGATGAAATCGGCGAGATCGACCATGCAACGCAGGTGAAGCTGCTGCGGGTGCTCGGCGAGGAGCGCAGCTTTGAGCGCGTGGGCGGGAACGCTCCCATCAAAGTCGACGTGCGGCTGGTGGCCGCCACCAACAGGGATCTTGCCAAGATGGTTTCCGAGGGGAAGTTTCGCGAGGATCTGTTTTTCCGCCTGAGCGTGGTTCCGATCACACTGCCCCCGCTTCGCGCGCGGAAGGAGGATCTGCCGCTCTTGGTGCAATCCATGCTCAAGGGTCTTGCGGAGGAGAATGGAAAGCCCTTTCGGGAACTGACTGTGGACGCGATGCAGGCGGTGCTGCGTTACGACTGGCCGGGGAATGTGCGCGAATTGCGCACGGCGGTGGAGCACGGCGTGGTTATGGCGAGCGGCGCGAAGATCACGCTGCGCGATCTTCCGCAAACGGTGCGCAATGGCGGGGGGAATACGCCCGCGGTGCCGGTTGGCGCGGCGCTTTCGAGTGTTTCGAAGGAGGAGCGTTTAAACGTGCACCTCACGGAGGATTTGCTGATCGAGCAGGCGCTCGCTGAGACGCGCGGCAATGTGACGCAGGCGGCGAAGCGTCTTGGAATGAGCCGCCGCACACTTCACCGGCGCCTCGCGCAAAAAAGCGGGGCGGCGCCGGACCACGGGAAGCAGGCGCAGTAGCGCAAGGATGGGCCGAGGCTGACGAACGGGGCGTGCAGCGCGTCCTGCTTGATGGACAGGCCGCCGCAGGGCTGCGCTGGAGATGTGTCGGCTCACGGCGAGAGTGTGGGCGCCCCGTCGCAAAGTTTATAAGACTCCAGTGGAGAGCGTTCCTGAGCAGCGAGTGCATCTGGAATACCGCAAGCTCTAGAGTTAGAGCCCAATCAAATGCCGTTGGGATGGCCGGACGGTACTATGCACCTTCAATTAAGCGATGCCTTCCGGCAGTGTCAGGCGGCCGCTGGGGTTCGAACGGTAGCGTTGGCGATTTTCAGGAAACAGCATCGGTGACAGGTGCTTTTCGCCGCATTTCCTGTTCGTCCCAGACAATCCTCGGGCCGTACCCGTAGCGGCGGACATGTCAATTGTCTTGACGGGTCTTGCTGATGCGGTGCAAAACATCCTGCGCTAGCCGCAATTCTTGCCGGGCAAAAATTATGAAAAAGAAAATTCAGACAGCGCTCCTCATTCTTTTCGGTTTCGCGGGATTAGTCTGCGCCGATCAGGGCAATCCCGGCATTTCATCGATTGAGTCGATAGCGTTCGGCCCGGACGGACTTTTGCTGATTGGCGGCGGCGCCAGGATCGCCATCGTGGCGACTGGCGACACCAAACCGGTGAAATGGACCAAGGCTGAGATTTCGAACATCGACCAACTCCTGGCAGGCAAACTGGGGTTGCAGGCAAAGGACATCGAAGTCCGCAAAATGGTGGTTAATCCAATGTCGCAGAAAGCTTATGTCGCACTGCAGGCGCTTAAAACAAAGGCATCAATCATCCTGACGATCGACGGTGCGGGAAACGTCGCAGAACTTCCGCTCGAAAATGTGCGTTACAAAGCCTATCCGCTCACCACGCCAAACGCGCCGGTCACCAAGGTCACGGACATTGCATGGGCTGGCGGCAAAATTGTTGTCTCCACTCAGGCTACCGACGTTTTCGCGTCCCGAGTTTTCACAATCGACCCGACAGACCGGAGCGGACCGCCTGTACAGGTCAGCACGAAAACCTACCATATCGCCCACAAAAAATGGGAGACGCAGGCGCCCCTGAGAACCCTCATGCCCGTGGTCGCCGGGGGTAAGACAAGCGTGGTTGGTTCATTCACATGCACTCCGGTTGTGCGTTACGATCTCGACGACGCAAAGAACGATGAGCAGGTGACCGGCCGTAGCGTGCTCGAGCTGGGTTCAGGCAACATGCCGCTTGGGATGTTCGCATACAACCGTGGAGGCAAAAGCTTTATTCTTGTCAGTGTTTGTCGCGGGAACAAGAAGCCGGCTTTTGGTTTTCCAAGTGCTTACTGGGTCGCACGCATGGATGCGGACCTGCTTCAGGAAACGACCAACACCAACGAAAACGCGTTCTGGCGCGTGGGCAACACGAAACTCGTTGGCGAGAGGGTCGAAGTTGCGACAAACTATTTCGGCGTTCGTCAAATGGACCGGTTAGACGCGACGCAGGCACTGGCCATCGTCGAAACAGACGGCGCGTTTTCCTTGCGCTCACTGCAGTTGCCATAAACGTCGTCGCGTTGGTTCTGGGCGCGCCGCATGAGGCGTTGTTAGAGTGGCGGCATGTCTGGCGACTGGCGTTTGCGCTGTGAGTCCCGTGAGGTTTCTTTTCTATATTTGTCTGTTGATTTGCGCGCAAGGCGCGGAGCTTCCCGTCCGCTTTGAAACGCGTGATGGCGGCCTTCGGGTGCAGGCAATTTTGGCGACGGATGAGGCTGGAAAACTTCCTTCGGGCCTGCTCACACAGGAGCAAGGCGAAAAAGTGCTGACGCTCTCCCTTCTTGATGAACCTGCGAAAACACCCGGTCCAAGCATTCTTGGCAAGTACGAGAGAACCGGAAATACGCTGACTTTTACACCGCGGTTTCCGTTCGACCACGGAACAACATATCGGGCCTCCCTGCATCGAGCGGGAGGGGAAACCGTGCTCGACTATGAAACGCCGATCCTCGCGGCAAAGGCGCCGCCCCGAC
>JBILLT010000074.1:0-14630 GCA_044375925.1 Chthoniobacteraceae bacterium
GGGGCTGCGGTGGCCGCGGCCCACATCAAGCTCCGCACCCTGGAAGGCATCGAGCGGCCGGCGATCGGCGCGGTGATTCCGACCGAGACCAAGAACTTTCTGCTGATCGACGCCGGGGCAAACACGGACCCCACGCCGAAGCAGTTGGTGCAGAACGCGATCATGGGAGCGGCTTACTCGCGCCACGTCTTGGGCTGCGCGAACCCGAGCATCGGATTGATGTCCATCGGGACGGAGGACGAGAAAGGCAACGAATTCACCCGACAGGTGTTCGATCTTCTCAAGAACTCAAAACTCAACTTCCGGGGCAATGTCGAGGGACACGATCTTTTTGAAAACCCGGTGGAAGTGGTGGTCTGCGACGGTTTTCTTGGAAACATCCTGCTCAAAACCATGGAGGCCACGGCGCACGCCATTTTCCACTGGCTTAAGAGTGAGCTGATGCGCTCCCCCATCCGGATGGCGGGCGCGTGGCTGGCAAGGGACGCCTTCCGCACCATCAAGAGGAAGACCAACGCGGACGAGTACGGCGGCATGCCGCTGCTGGGCGTGGACGGCATTTGCATCATTGCCCACGGCGGGAGCTCGCCCATTGCGGTGAAGAACGCGATTCGCGTTGCAGGGGAATCCATCACCACTCAGGTTAATCCACACATCATTCGGGAGGCGCGGAACTACAACGAATCCACGGCCCCCACAACCGTTTCATAAGGTGTCCAGCGTCTCTACCCGCAGTGTTTCCATCATCGGCACGGGTTCCTACGTGCCCGAAAAAATCCTCTCAAACGCCGAACTGGAGCGCATGGTGGAAACTTCCGACGAGTGGATCATCACGCGCACGGGCATCCGCGAACGGCGCATCGCATCCGCCGGAGAGTGCACGAGCGACATGGCGGCCAAGGCCGCGACAGCAGCGCTCGAAAGCGCGGGCGTCACCCCGCAGGAGGTGGACATGATCATCGTTGCCACGATTACGCCCGACATGTTCTTCCCGTCGACCGCGTGCTTCGTGCAAACCAAGATCGGTGCCTCGCGCGCGGTGTGCTTTGACGTGAGCGCAGCGTGCTCCGGATTTCTCTACGCCATTGAAGTCGCACGGCAATTCATTTCGACGGGCGCGCACCAGACCATCCTCGTGATCGGCGCCGAAAAGCTTTCCTCCATCGTCGACTGGACTGACCGCAACACCTGCGTGCTTTTCGGTGATGGCGCGGGTGCCGCAGTCCTGCGGCATCGCGAGGGCTCCAGGGGAATTCTCGCATCCCACATGGGCAGCGACGGCCAGTACGCGGACATCCTGCAGATCCCCGGGGGCTGTTCCAGAAATCCGACCACGGCCGAGAACGCGCACGAGCGCCTTAACTGCATTCGGATGAACGGCAAGGAGACCTACAAACAGGCGGTCACCTCCATGATAAGCGCGGCAACGATTGTTTTGGAGAAAAGCGGATTAAGCGCCGGCGATCTCGCCTGCATTATCCCGCATCAGGCCAATTTGAGAATCATCGAGGCGATCGCCGATCGCATGAAGCTTTCGCTCGCCCACTTCATGGTAAATCTGGACCGCTACGGCAATACGAGCGCAGCCGCAGTGGCAATCGCCTTGGACGAAGCCAACCGCACCGGAAGAATGAAGCAGGGTGACACGGTCCTGCTCGTTGTCTTCGGAGGCGGCCTCACTTGGGCGGGTTCAATCATCGAATGGTGACCGCATGGTGACGCGATCAGAGCCGCCATGCTGACAGACACCCACGCGCACCTCGATTTTGATGATTACAGCACAGACCTCCCGGATGTGCTGAGCCGGGCTGCGGAGGCCGGCGTTTCAAAGATCATCACCATCAGCACGACGCTCGAGAGCTGCCAGCGGGCCGTCAATCTCGCACACCGACATCCGCAGGTGCACGCAGCCGTCGGGATTCACCCCCTCTACGTGGACGAAGTGCCGGAGGACTTCATTGGTCAGCTGCGCGAATTCGCCGAGCATCCCAATGTCTGCGCAATCGGCGAGACCGGGATCGACTATCACAAGAACCATACGCCGCCCGAAAACGGGGAAGACCGGGTTCGATGGGAGCGCAACCGCGACAGGCAGGCGTCGTTTTTCAGGCAGCAACTCGACCTCGCGGTGGAGAGCGGCTTGAACGTGGTGGTGCACCAGCGCGACTCCTGGAGCGATTGCCTCCAGATCATCGCGCCCTACGCAAACAAAATCAAAGCCGTGTTTCACTGCTTCGGCGGGACGCTTGAAGAGGCGCTCGAACTGACCGATCTCGGATTCTTGGTATCGTTTACCGGCATCGTCACATTCAAAAATGCGACAGCGCCCCAGCGCGCAGCGGCAAAACTGCCAGCCGGGACTTTTTTTCTGGAGACGGACTGTCCATTCCTAGCGCCGACGCCTCACCGGGGCAAACGCTGCGAGCCGGCCCACACGCGGTTGACTGCAGAACACATCGCCCAACTTAGAGGCGAGTCGCTTGAAGCACTAGCCGCGCACACCACAGCGGCGGCGAACGCATTCTTTTCGAGACGCAAAAAGCAGTAACCGGTGCCTGCTGTCTCGCGCCGCGCTTTAGGACGGGGGAATCAAAAGCGTGGAATCCAAGGAGAGCAGCAGGATCAGCCCGCTCACGCAACCAGCGACAAAATCTTGTCCGCATCAGGCGTGGCTTCGAGGCGCATCCGGTGAAGATGCTTTTTTCCATCCTTCATCTCAACGGTGACTTCCAGCACGCTGCCGCACTCCGCGCTCTTGAGTTCATGCGTGTAGCCTGCGATTTTCTCGCGCTGCTGCTGCATCCACTTGGCAAAATCCTCCGCCGTAATCGAAGTTTCACGCCAAAACGCCTCCGTGTCCGCGGGTAGCTCCACCAGTCTTTTGCAGACAAATTCGCGATCCAAATACGCAAGCAGGTTGCCGGCTTTCGGGCCCGCCTCTTTATCGAGCAACACGCGGTAGATGCCTTTGAAGGCCAGTGGCTGCGCAATGGGCGTCATCCGCGCCGTCTCGAAAACGGTCGCCTGCAGCACGTCGTCCTCCCACGCCACCGCCTGGAGGGCATTCGAGAGCCTGGACAGGAAAGCACGCTGCGCGGCGCTCAACTCGTGAGCACGCGCGGGCAGCACTTCCTGCAGCCGCGTTTTCTCTTCTTCGGCGGCGTAAAGGTCCACCCAAACTCCAACCGAGCGAATCCGGCGCTCGAGCGCGCTCAACTCCACGGGGGTCAACTCGCGGCCCAATCGTTTGGACATTTCCAAGACGGGATTCAAATGCGGCATCTGGGCAAGCGCGCTGACCAGTTGGAAGTTACCCTGGAAAAAGTCCCCTTGAGACTGGAGCTCCGCGAGCTTGAAAACAGCGGACTCATCAGGCGTCGCATTTCTCTCGTGGTAAACACGCGACTGATACCGGTCGAATTCGTTGAAGAGTTTGATGATACCTTCCTCGTGCACATCGAAATTCACGGGTGAATTCGGCTTGGTCCTGATCATGAGAAACCGCAGGACCTCGGGCGGCAGGAGATTCGCCATATCCCTCGCGCTCGCGCCGACACCGCGCGACGAGGACATCTTTGCTCCACCCACCAGGAAAAACTCGTAAGGCACGTTGAGCGGCGGATTCTTTTTGAAAATCGCGTTCAAACAAGCGGCGGCGACGTCGCGCGATCCGCCCCTTGTGGAGTGATCTTTTCCCGCGCCTTCGATGTTGACCGGGAACGTCACCCACTTTGCGACCCACTCCAGCTTCCATGGCAGCTTTCCTCGGCCGTCGAATGGAGAGACCTTTCCCTCATACCCGCATCCCTTCGCCCACTTCACAAGATCAGGCCTGCACCGGTAACTGACCTGCGAGCCGTCGTATGCGTAAACCTCGGTTGTTCCGATGCGTCCGCACTGCTCGCAAACGGTCTGGAAAGGATACCACGTGGCGGGACGGTCGGAGTTTGACACTTCCTTGTAAACGCGGCGCACGATATCGGCGTTCTTCAGGATTGTATCGATCGCGTCGTTAAAGCGCCCGGACCGGTAAATGTCGCGCATCCGGTACTTCTCAACCTTCACCCCCAGTTCCTCGAACACCCCCCAAAACTCACCCATGTAATGTTCCGCCATGTCAGGCGCATTCGAGCCGTCCGGGGGCGGCACATTGCACAAAGGTTGGCCAAGGTACTTTTCGAAATGCGCCCCCTTCCCCGCAGGAATCTCATCCAACGGATCATAGTCGTCGACCCCGAACAAGTACCGCGCCTCGACTCCCCTCGCCTTCAAGGTTCTAAAGATGGCGTCGTGGATGAGCACGCCGCGAAGGGCGCCTACGTGGACTCGGCCGGAGGGGGTTTTCGAATCATTGATGATCTGCGGCCCCTGACATTGCGCTGCGACTTCTTCGCACCAAAACATAAAATTTTAAGAGTGGAACTAACCCGGCAGTCAAAACGACATTCACGGGAGCACAGGAGTGTGTACGATTCCCGCTCCTCTTCAAGCCCATGGTAAGGTGACCCCTCAAAGTAACTCCAAGAAGCATCCGGTATTCCGGATTGTCTTCACGCAGTTCAGCCCTCTCAAACTCCCTCCACGTTTTCCGTCCAGCGCATGCATCCCGTCCAAATTTACCGGCAGAAAATCGACGTCAGCTGGGAATTCCCCGTGGTGTTTACCCACCACCTCTTCGATCCCTCCAACAGAGCGCTCCGGGATGCAATCCTGCGCATGGGGGAAAACCGCAAGCACCGGGTGATCGCCTACATCGACTCGCATGTGCTCGAAGGCAGCCCCGCGCTTGCCACAGCGGTTCGCGACTACTGCGCCCGCCACTCCGACGTCATCACCCTTGCGACCGATCCGCAGGTTATCCCCGGTGGCGAAGCCTCGAAAAACGATTTCAGCCTCATCGAGCGCTTGCTGCGGCAGCTTCTCGAGCTCCGGATGGACAGGCAGTCTTTCGTGATCGCCGTCGGGGGCGGAGCGGCTTTGGATGCCGTCGGTTTCGCCGCAGCGCTGGTGCACCGCGGGCTTCGGCTCATCCGCGTTCCATCGACCGTTCTGGGCCAGAACGATGCCGGAGTCGGCGTCAAAAACGCGGTGAACTACCTTGGAAAAAACGCGATCGGCACGTTTGCCCCGCCGTTTGCCGTGATGAATGACTTTGAACTGCTGCGCACCCTGCCCGACAGGGACTGGCTGTGCGGGGTCGCCGAAGCCTTCAAAGTGGCCATCATCAGGGACGCGGGGTTCTTTGCCGACTTGCATCAGAACGCCGAAAAATTCCCGGCGCGCGACTTCGGGGTGATGAAGGATCTGGTGATCCGCTGCGCCACCATGCACCTCGATCACATTCGCACCAATGGCGACCCCTTTGAATACGGCACGGCGCGTCCGCTCGATTTCGGTCACTGGTCGGCCCACAAGCTTGAGTTGCTCTCGGATTTCTCGGTGTCGCACGGGGAGGCCGTGGCCGCCGGAGTTTTGTTGGACTCGATTTACGCCTGCTACAAGAAATGGATCAGCGAATCAGAGCTCGAGATGATCGACTCAGGGCTGCGCAGAAGCGGTTTCAAGCTCTGGTTCGATGAATACGACCTGCGTGACGCGAATCGGGAACGATTGGTTTTCGGCGGTCTGCGGGACTTTCAGGAGCACTTGGGCGGGGAATTGTGCGTGACTTTTCCAAAGGGCATCGGCGCACGGTTCGAGGTGAACGAAATCGACCGCGCTCTGATGGACACCGCGCTGGAAGAACTCAAAAAACGCGCGCGCCGCTAAGATCCACGCCGAAATCCACGCCGAAAACGCTCCGGAACGTTGATTGCAAGGAGCTCCCTCCACGCTTAGAAGGGGTCAGACCTCAGAACCGCATGCGCCGCTTTCTACTCATCGACAACAGCAACTCGTTCACCAAGTTCGCAGTCGCATGCGGCACGAAGATCGGGAAAATACAGCGCATCGCAACCAAAGAACTGAGTCTTCGGCGGGTGAAAGAGTTGCTCGAAAAGATGAACTTCGAGGCGGCGGTTCTTTGCAGCGTCGTACCGCACAAGGCTAGCGTGATTGAAAGGGCGCTTGGTAAGCGCGTTTTTGAGCGGGTGACCGACCAATCGCCGTTGGGCCTAAATATCGACTACCCGAAACCCGCCTCCATCGGGGCGGACCGCCTTGCGAACGCATGCGCCGTGGCGGCGCATTACCGCACGCCGGCGGTGGTGGTGGATTTCGGCACCGCGGTCTCCTTCGACATCATCAACACCCAAGGCAACTACATCGGGGGAGTGATCGCCCCCGGCCTGGAGGCGATGACGGACTATCTCCACCAGCGCACCGCGCTTTTGCCGAAGCTCCGCCTGATCGAACCTCCTGATGCGATCGGTAAATCCACGACCCACGCGATGCTGGCCGGGGCTGTTTACGGCTACCGGGGCCTCGTGCGAGAGATCCTGCGGCAGATTCACAAATCACTGGGGGTGCGCAGGCAGCCTTTGGTCATAGCGACGGGCGGCTACGCGGAGCTCATCAGCGTCGGGCTTTCCGAGATCTCCGAGGTGCACCCGACGCTCACGCTTGAAGGGTTGCGCTTGATCGCCATGCGGAAGTTTCCCCAAGATGGGAGAGGCAACTAACCTCCCTCCATCTTGAATCAAACCGAAGTTCACTCCTACTCAATCGGCATCGACTTTGGCGGCACCAGCATCAAGCCCGCCTTGGTCCGGGGCGCCGAAATCATCGAACGCGGCGCGACCATCGACCCACAAAAGCACGATGCAGCCGCCGCACTCACCGCGATGGAGGAGTCGATCCGGCACCTTTGCCGCGCACTCCCGAGTCTGGTTCCGGTGGGGATTGGACTACCGGGCCTGGTCGACAGCAAGCACGGGATCGTGCACGGTCTTTCCAACGTTGAGGGGTGGGACGAGATCCCCGTCAGCCAGATTCTCGGGGGGCGTCTCGGTGTGCCGGTGATTTTGGAGAACGATGCGAACGCGATGGCGTATGGAGAGTGGAAATACGGCGCGGCCGCTGACACCAAGCACGCCATTTGCATCACGCTTGGCACAGGGGTAGGCGGCGGTCTGATTCTCGATGGAAAGCTTTTCAAGGGCGCCCAGCTGGCGGCGGGAGAGATAGGGCACACCAGCATCGACTACCGGGGCGTCGTGGGGCCATACGGCAACTTCGGCTGTCTGGAGGGATACGTAGGCAACCAGCAAATCAGCCAGCGCGCGCTCGCTGCGTACCGAGCCGCCAGTCAGACGCCTCCCAGCCCGGAGTGCACTCCGCAACACCTCGCAGCGGCGGCTGAACGGGGTTGCAGCATCGCAAAGTCGATCTGGGACGCAGTCGGAGATGAAATCGGCACGGCGCTTTCCAATGTGATCTGGCTGCTGAATCCCGACGCCATTGTCATTGGCGGCGGGGTTGCAAAGGCCGGCAAACTCATCTTCGAACCCGTGGAGAGGTCGATCAAGGGCAGAACTTCGCCCATCGTTCATGAGAAGTTGCGGCTTGTTCCGGCGATGCTCGGGAACGATGCGGGAGCAGTCGGATGCGGCGCACTTGCGCTTGAAGCGACCCGCTAAAATCTGCTTTCATCTCCGCATGGCCACATACGTCTACGAAACCATCCCGAAGAAGGCGGGCCAGAAACCCCGCCAGTTTGAATACGAGCAAAGCATGAATGACGCTCCGCTGGTGAAATGCCCGAAGACGGGCGAGCCCGTAAGGCGGGTGATTACCGGCGGAACAATCATCACGAGAGGAACTTCCATTCTCTCGATGAACCGCCCGAAGAGAGCCCGCTAGAGGCCTTTGCGCGGAGCCCTCGCCGCACAGCGGCATGCACGGTTCGGGCGACCACAGGGCGCGGGTGTCCGATCTTTCACAAAACTTGTCCGCGCATGGATCGGACTGCGGCGTTAGGGTTTCATCACCTTGCACCCATGAAACCACCGATCCAACTCTCCTACCGTTCCCCGCGCGATCTCGCGTTCGCGATTGTTTGCCTTGGTTTGACGACGGGCAGTGCGCTCGCAACCGAGGGACCGCTCCGCGTCGCATACGTCGATGTGGACGGGGCAGAACAGGAGAAGGCCGGGGTGCTTCACCACGCAATGCGCGAAAACGGCAGGCGGGCCATCTACTTTGATTACTTCCATTCGCCGGAAGCGCTCACCGCCGAATTGCGGCATTTGTACAACGCGGTGGTAGTTCGGGGGGAAGCGGCGGACAAACTTTCCGCACTGCATCCCGAAAAGCGGGTCGTGTTCATTCCCGACGGGCAAAATCCCGAGGCCGTCCGGAACGCCGTTCTCAAAACAGTTTCGGAATCCGCGCGAAAAGACTGGGTAGCATTCCTCGCCCAGCGCGAGGAGGAGGTCCGCGAGAAGAACGAAAACGTCGCGAATTACGAAAAACGTGAGGCGCCTCTCACTTTTCAACGACCTTTCAGCGTAAAGGGATCCATGGAGCGCACCCAAGTGCCTGCTGACATGCGCCTCGAATTGTTCGCTTCCGATCCGGGCATCGGCAAGCCGATCGCAATGACGTGGGATTCCCGAGGACGCTGCTGGGTGGCGAGCACCTTTGACTATCCGCACGGCATCACTCCCGACTCTGTAGGGAACGACAAAATCACGATTTGTGAGGACACGAATGGCGACGGAGTAGCTGATAAATTCACCACGTTTGCCGACAAACTCAACATTCCAACCGGCCTGTGCCTTGTCGATGGCGGACTGATGGTGGCGCAACCGCCGAACTTTTTATTTCTCAAAGACACCAACGGCGACGATGTGGCGGATGTGCGCGAAAAGCGTTTTGAATCAATGTGGGGAATCGGCGATACACATGCGCAGGCAAGCAATCTCCACTACGGATACGACAACTGGCTTTACGGCGCAGTCGGCTATTCGGGATTTAAAGGCGTGGTGAACGGGAAAGAACTCGAGTTCCGCCAGGGCACCTACCGGTTCAAGGCTGACGGATCACAAATCGAGTTTCTTCATCAATTCACCAACAACACGTGGGGACAGGGTTACAACGCGGCCGGCGACCAGTTCGGGGGCACAGCGAACAACGGACCCATTTTCTACGGAGGAATCCCGCACACCGCATTCGGCGCCTCAAAGGGAATGAGCGCAAAGAAGATCAATGTGGTGGGGGAAGCGCATCCGATCACGGAGAACTTCCGCCAAGTGGACGTGATGGGCGGATACACCGCGGCGGCCGGTGCGTCGTTCATTTACTCGGATCAAATGCCGGCGCGGATGCAGGGGCTGGCCATGGTCTGCGAACCGACCATGAAACTGGTTTCGCTTTTCCGGATCCTTCCTGATGGCGCGGGTTACAAAGCGGTGGACGCGATGAACATTTTCGCAAGCAGCGACGAATGGACTTCCCCTGTCTACGCCGAAGTCGGACCCGACGGTGCGGTTTGGATCGCCGACTGGCAGAACTTCATCATCCAGCACAATCCGACCCCTTCCCTTGAGCGCGGCGGTTACAAGGCGGTGACAGGGCCCGGAGGCGCTCACGAAAACCCGCTGCGGGATCACACCCGCGGGCGGATCTACCGCGTGGTTTGGAACAAAGCCCAGACCAGGAAACAGGAGGCGACCGCGGTGCAGACAACCGAAGCGCTGCTCTCGGCATTGGGGGGCGACACGCAGTTTGGCCGCCTCGCAGCCCAGAGAATGCTTGTGGAAACGCAGCGCAAAGAGGCCGTTCCAACGCTCAGGAAGAACATCACCTCACCGTCTTCCACACCCCTAGCGATTCATTCGCTGTGGACTCTGCAAGGTCTCAAGCAACTCGATGTCGAAACACACCGCGCCGGACTTTCATCGAAGGACCCCGACCTGCGGCGCAACGCCATCCGTGCACTCGGGTCGGATGAACAGTCCCAGAAGCTGTTTTTCGCAACCGGCGCACTCGCCGACACCCATCCCCAAAACGCGGTCGCAGCGCTGGTGAAGCTCGCCGAGTTTCCGACCACGGAGGAGATCAAAAAAGTTGCGCGCGGCGTCTACGTTTCAACCCAGAGCAGCAAGGACGAATGGCTTCGCGAAGCGGCGAAAATGCTCAGCAGACGCCACAATGCGGTACCCTTCACCGAGGGCCCCAACCTGCTTTCCAATCCGGGACTCGAGCTCGCAGGCGGCGATGGTCTGCCCGAAGGCTGGAGACGGCGCGATTACAACAACGCGAGCCGCGGGGATTCCGTCAAGTGGTTCAGCAACGCGGACAAAAAATCGGTTCACTCCGGCGAACGAAGCATCACTGCGGTTGCAGTCCAACCCGTCGACTCGAGCGTTTTTTGCGACGTCGCAATCAAACCCCACACGGAGTACCGCCTTGCAGCCTGGATCAAGGGCAAAGGCATCAAAGGAAAACTCAGCCTCAACGATCACATCGGGCGCGCCGAGACGGAGAAAGTCACGCGCAACGGAGACTGGCAGTTGGTTGAGACGACCTTCCAAAGCGGAGAGCGCAACAAGGCCAGCATCAACATTCTCTTCGTGGGAAGCGGTGAAGGCAGCTTCGACGACGTGAGTCTCACGGAGCTGATTCCCATTCTGGAGCCGACTCTTCTCGCAGGCGACGCAAAGCGGGGCGAAACCGTCTTCCGCCAGCACCAGACCGCCGCGTGCGTGCTGTGCCATGCGCTGGGCGGACAAGGCAGTGCCGTAGGGCCCGCCTTGGACGGCATCGCCACGCGGCACAAACCGGACTATATCAAACAGAGCCTCGTTGAGCCGAATGCGGTCCTCGCGAAGGGATACGAGAGCCTCGGGGTATCGCCCATGCCCCCGATGAACCTTATTCTAACTGCCCAGGAACTCGAAGATATCCAGGCGTTTCTCCAAACACTGAAGTAGCCCTCCGGCGTCGAACCCACGCGTCTCACATTGGAGAAGACGTGCTTGGAGACGACGTGCTGTTTGAACTACAGACGCTCGTAAAAACGGAGCGCCTCCACGTCGCTCTTGAACTCACTGAGACGAACGATGCGTCCGCCCGCGCCGGGATCCTGCGCGATGTAATCCCACCCCTCCTTGCCGACCACGAGAACAAAGTGGGTGCCACCCTCGGGACGGCGGATGCGCACGATCAGCGGATTTCCCTTGAGCAGATTCCAGTCAATGAGCCGATAGCTCGGCAAGTCCTCGTAAGCGTGCCGCACCTTCCCCTGCTCGTACTCTGCGGCAGCTTCCCAATAAAGCCAACCGCGCTCGGTGTAGCCGTTGGACTGCGTCAAAAAATGATTGAGCCGCTGCGGGTCAACATTCATGCCATGAAACGCCAGCACCATCGCGGCCGATGTGACAGCGCATCCCTCTGCACCGAGTGTGTTCGTGGTGGGCCCCAGCAGATCCTCCCGCCAACGCATATCCGCCTGCGCGAACACCGGAACTTGGAGTTGCAATTTTCGCGGAAAATAAAGACCTCCCGCGGGCGGTAGTTTTGCCGTGCGATCCCAACGATGCCATCCGAACCCGCAGGCGGCTGCCACGACCAGAAACATCGCAAGCGCGCGATAAATTGCAGGTTGCGTTCTTTTTTCGGGCTGAAATGTGACGCTCATGAGTCGCTCGTTGGTTTCAACTTCTCACCCGGTTATTCCTTCGGACAAAGCAGCACCTTGCCCGCGCGCATCGGAGCCTGCGCATGCTCAATTGCAGCGCGGATTTCACCCAGCGGGTATCGCCCGGCGACTGGAGTATGCAGCGTGCCCTCCACAGCCATCGCGATCAGCCTTTCAAACATGCGAGAGACCGCCTCAGTTCCGGCCTCGCCATACCAGCGAGACACCCAAAATCCGCAGAAATGGATATTCTTGAAAATCAATAATCCGTTGGGCACCCGGATCGGCTGTCTTCCCATCGCCCCGTACGTCACCAGCACGCCTCCGTCTGAGAGCGCGCCCGCAATCCCCAGCGCGCTCTCACCTCCAACTGCATTCAACCCGAGCCTCAGCCGTTGTCCGCCAGCCAGGTCCAGAATTCTCGCTGAAAGTTTCTCCCCCTCCAAAATCACATGGTCCGCCCCGATGGCTGCCAACTCCTCGACCAGCTCAGGCCGGCGAACCACGTTCACCGTTTTCAAACCCATCACCCGCGCGATTTGAATCACCGAGCGTCCGACACCCGAGTTTGCGGCATTCTGAACGACAACATCCCCGGGGCTGAGCGCCGCAAACTCCCTGAGCATGCAGTCAGCCGTCGCGGGGTTGATCCTTAACATGGCAGCCTGCTCGACGGGCACCCTGGGATCCACGCGCACCAGCTTGTCCGCGGCGCAAGTTCCCCAGCGTCTCCAAGAACCAAGTCCCGCAGGAACCAAAACTCGTTGTCCTTCCCTGAGCCCCGCCGCGCGGCTCAGGGCAACAGTGGCAACGCCCTCCACGCCGAGAACGCTGGGCAGCATCGGCAGCACGCCATACTTGCCCTCGAGCACGTTAATATCGGCTGGATTAACAGGCGCAAATTCAACCTGCAGCAAAACCTCCCCCTCGCCGGGCTCACACACATCCGCCTCACCCACGCGGGCCACTTCGTTCGGAATGCCAAACTCATGCAGCACCACCGCGGGGGTTCTCATGCGCGTTTCAATAAACTCAGGAACGGTGGTCGCATGCGGCATTCAACATTGAATCATCCCGGACTTCATGTGCGCAAACATACTCTCACGAGCTGGAAGTCCGTTTTTTGATCCTGAGCTTGACGCGCTTCCTGCCTTTCTTCGCCTCTTTCTTCACCTCCTCCTTCGCCTCTTTCTTGGCTTTTCCCCGCTTTTGAACCTTGATCCCAAGCTTGCGGTACAGCGTTGCGGGGGAAATTTTGAGCATTCTTGCCGCGAGCTCGCGCGATCCGCCGGTGAAATCGATTGTCTCCTGAATGTACTGCCTCTCCTGCGCCGCGCTGAATTCGGTCAGCGTGTAGCCGACCGAGAATTTCCTCGGCATCACCTTGGCCTCAACCGATTGATTCAAGAGATGCGGAGGCAAGTCTTGAACGCGAATGACACCCTCTTCGCAGAGGGCGCACGCACGTTCGATGGCGTTTTCGAGCTCGCGCACATTGCCCGGCCAACGATAGTTCCTCAAGACCGCGAGCACATTTTCCCCAAGGACGAAGGGCTCCTCGCGACGGCTCTGCCCCGAATGTCTCAGCAGAAAGTGCTGCACAAGGAGCGGGATGTCGTCCAACCTCTCACGCAGCGGAGGCATCTCCACGGGAATCACGGCAAGCCGGTAATACAAATCTTCGCGGAAGGCGCCCGCTTTGGCTTTCTCGTAAAGCGGCTCGTTTGTCGCCGCCAGAACCCGGACATGGATGGGGATGCTCTTGTTGTCTCCAACGCGCCGGACGAGGCGCTCTTGAAGCACCCGCAGAAGCTTGGTTTGCAGCAAAGGCGCCATGGAGCTGATTTCGTCCAAGAAAATCGTCCCCCCCTCTGCCTCCTCGAAGAGACCCATCTTGTCCTGAACCGCGCCGGTAAACGCGCCCTTTTTGTGACCGAAAAGCTCGCTCTCAAGAAGATTCTCAGGCAACGCCGAACAGTTAATCGCGACGAACGGATGCGAGTATCTGTCCGAGTTAAAATGCAGCGCCTTCGCCACCAGCTCCTTTCCGGTGCCGCTTTCCCCGAGGATCAAAATCGTCGAATCGGTGTTCGCAACTTTTGCAACGAGATTGAAAATCTCCTGCATTCTCGGCGCGGTGCCCACGATGTTTTCGAAGCTGTAACGATCGCGCACCATCTGCCGGAGACTGCGGATTTCACGCTGCTCACGATGCCGGTCGAGTGCGCGTTCGATCGCGATCTGCAGTTCGTCCACTTTGAAAGGCTTTGTGATGTAATCAAAGGCACCCGCTTTCATCGCCTCGACGCCCATCTGCAGCTGCTTGTTGGCAGTGATCATGATCACCGGCGTTCCGGGAATCTCGCTTTGGCACGCGCGCAACACCTCCATCCCTCCAACGCTGTCCATCCGGACGTCCGTGAGAACAAGCTGCGGGGCGTGGCTGGCAAACATCCCAATCGCCTTCACGCCGGAATTCAGCGCGATCGGCGTGTGCCCACCCTGCGAGCAGATCTCGGAGATGACCTGCACAATTGACGGATCATCGTCAATGATGAGTACGCGCGACATGGGCAACGAAAACGCAGTTGGACGCTTGGGGTGATGCGGGAGGGGTGGCTTTAAAAACCTCTCAAATTTGAGAGTTATCAAAAATGAGAGGGCTGTGAAGCAAATTCCCTCATAATCAGGCATTCGCGCATGCACTCCGCACACGGAAAATCAAAAATACGACGGCGGACGACTCCCGAACGCATCTAATTGCGGCATGCCCACGCCGCGACATGCGCGCGCCTGACCCCGCGAAAGGCCGGCCCGAAACGTGCCCGTCGCACCTCCTCCGTTCGCGCAACCCGGCGGACTTCCGGTCAACGCAAGCAATCCCTTCAGGCTAAAATGGGCTGCAGCACACTGCCGTGCACGTCGCTCAGCCGAAAATCACGGCCGCCGAAACGATAGGTTAAGCGCTCATGATCCAACCCCAGCAACTGCAGGACCGTCGCCCACAGATCATAGATCGTTGCGATGTTGTCGACTGCGTAATATCCAA
>JBILLT010000141.1:0-3596 GCA_044375925.1 Chthoniobacteraceae bacterium
GGAGGCGCGCTGCTGCCATCGCAGGTCTTCGGACCCGCTATGTGCAAGGCCGGCAGGGGCAGCATCATCAACATCGCGAGTGTCTCCGCGCATTTGCCGCTTTCCCGCGTGGTCGCCTACTCCTCGGCCAAAGCGGCCGTGCTCAACCTTACGCAGTTTCTGGCGCGCGAGTGGGCATCTTCCGGCGTTCGTGTGAATTCCATCACGCCTGGGTTTTTCCCCGCTGAACAGAACCGCAAGCTCCTCTTCAACGACGATGGAACGCCGACCCCCCGTACCCAGGCGATCTGGGGGCATACGCCGATGAAGCGGTTCGGACAATCCGAAGAACTGGTCGGGGCCTGCGTTTTCTTGGCCAGCCATGCCGCATCAAGTTTCGTGACCGGTATCGACCTGCGCGTCGACGGGGGCTTTCTCAGCCAGACGATTTAGCTTCCAACCTCCAATGCGACCTCCGGTGGTATCCTAGACACTACAACCCGGTTTGAGAAAAGAACGCGGCTGCTCCAGCTCGGATTTTTAGCCCGGTGAACCCAGCATCCACAACATTCGCTCCGAAGTTTTCATGAAAAAATTTCTCCTCATTCTCGCATTTGCGGGAGTTCTTCTACCCGGTGTTTGCCGGGCGGACGCGGCTCGGGAGAACATCGTGATCTCGGGCGGCGTGTCCCTGCACAAATGGGAAATGTACCGGCCCGATCCCCACGACAATTGGTGGATGAACTTTGTGCGCGCGGCGCGCATTCGCATCCAGCAGCTCCGCGATGCGGACCCTCAGGCCCGCATCACCTGGCTGGTGTACCGGCCCGCCTACGAAAGGCGATCTGTTCAGGAGGGCAGGGATCTTCTAGGATTGATCGATTCGGTTCGGGACGCTTACGGGGTCAACCGCGTCTATTTTTCGAGCGCCGCTGAATTGGTCGCTTATTTAAACACCGGCGGCGACCGCAGCCGCGTGAAGATTTCAAATCTGGAATACTTCGGACATTCCAACAAGGCCTGCTGGATGTTTGATTATTCGAATTTTGTGGATGGCGCGTCGAAGGCGTGGCTTCACGAGGATGAACTCAACCAGCTGCAGTCTGGAATTTTCGCTTCGGATGCTTTTGTGAAGAGTTGGGGCTGCCACACGGGCGAAAGCATGAGCCAAGTTTTCAGGCGGTTGACAGGGATCAGGATGTGGGGCGCCGTGGGAAAGACCCAGTATCAGACAGATGAGCTGCCGAAGCTTTCGGGCCGCTGGGGCCGATGGAAAGCATAGTGGCTCTCAAAACAGTGAGGCTTGAGGCGCACCTTGCAGCTTTGGCACGACTGAAGGTGAACCCTGACCGTCACGGGCGCGGAAGTCGGTTGCCCTGATTTACGGCCGCGCGGGCCGTGGCTTGGATTCGTGTTCCTTTCAACGCTTTGAAATCCGCCGGCTTGCCTGCGGTTGTTTGCGGTGAAAAACCAAATCATCGACCCCCGAATCCCCTCTCTCCATCGTAGGATTTATCGAGGGGGCACCAATGCGAGTGATGACACCAATGGGGCGCATGGCACCGATGGGCGGCGAATCAAGGGCTGGGGTTTTAACGGATGAGGGCGCGGCGCTCGGGGCGGCGATTGAGATGAGGCTCGGGAAAAAAAGGCACGGCTTGATGTTCTTCATTCAGCAAACACTCAAGGCGCGGCGGCTGGCCTGCTGTTTGGTTCTGGCGGCCTGCCAGATGGACCTAACGAAAGCAGCTCCTGCCGCCTCCGGGGGCGTCGATGACTTTGCCGATCGTTGCGAGGATTGTACCCAGGCGTGCACGGGTGTGTGTTCGGCGATGGATTCGTCGGAGTTGGGCTGTTTAAAAAGGCGCGTTGCAACTGCCGGGGGTGAGGAGGGTTTACCCGCGTTTGCCGCGGTGCATAGACGCTGGTCGCCGCGGCATCTGCGTTTCGGGTTGCGGGAGGCGTGGTGTTTTTCGAAGCCGCTGCAGATTTTTTCAGGGCAAGAGCGTGTGCCGGCGGGTCGAAGCCTGTCGGATCCCGTCTTGGAAGACGCGCACGAGTCAACGAAAGACCATGCGCGTTTCCGCTTTAAGAGCGCATGCGCCGGCGCCCAATTGATGGGTTCGACGGCAACGGATCCGCCGTTCGCTGCGCGGCAGCATGGACTTCGGGGTCATGCGTTTCGTGGTCATGGGTCTGATGCCGGTTTGGCGCGCATCACTGCCTGCGGCTGGGCTTGGCTGGGTCGGGATGGAAAGGCGAGGGCTGGCAACGGGGGGCTTGTCAAACCGTGGGGAGATCCACTTTGGGCGCGCTATCCCTCCGCCGATCAAGTAGCGCAGTATTTTTCGGAAGCGCTCGATGAGCGGCCTGTTTGTCAGGGCCGTGACATGGTGGTGTTTCAAAGGAGCCAATGTTTTGGTTGGGGGGTCTCATGGAGGCGCGGGTTGGTCGAGGTATTGCCTCTCGGGGTGGGGGTGCGTTGGCTGGCGAATGACGATTTCGGGCTCAGCGAACTCCGTGAGTTTTTCGAGGCCGGTTTTTTCAAGCCCGAGGACACGGAGCGGTTTTACCGTTGGTTGGCCGAAGGGGGGTGGCATCAGGCGTCGATCGAAGGGGGGGTGAGGTTGAAAATGAGCGTTTTGCGTGGAAAGCGCGCGACGCTGGTTGAGATTAGCTGGCAGCGGGGCGGGTGAGGGTAAAAGCCTTGTTTCGTCCGCCGGGGCGCGAAATTGATCACTTGATCTCGGGTGTCATGCGGGAGCCAGGTCTCGGCCAGTGCCTCGCTGCGCATCGCCAGTTTGCTTTCCAGAGCCAGGAGCTTACGCTCCTGGTGCCCAACAACTCGGAAGGGGGAGCGTCCGGTTTCAAAAGCGGCGCTTCCTTTCTCGAAAAATGTCTTTCGCCACTGGTAAAAGAGCGCCTTTTACATCTGGTGCTTGGCGCACACAACGCTCACCGGCACACGCTCAATCAGATGTTCTCGCAGGATGTTCACTTTTTGTTCCGGGGAGAAGTTGCGTCGGGTTCTTTCCATTTCGGGCTCCATGGTGAGCCCACTCTTTAACTCATCTCAGCCGCTTTTCCATTTCCGTCTCGAGCAGAACAAGTGTTGAGGCGCATTTTGTTGTTTCGTTTTTAGCCTATTGTCTGCAAGTCACGCTCAAAGCGAAACTGCGTCGATGTGCTGGCGGACTGACTCCCCGGGCGGTGCTTGAGAAATTCGCGTGTATCCAGATGTTGGATGTCCACCTGCCAACCACCGACGGGTGTGAAATCGTGCTGAGCCGCTACACCCAACCCGAGCGGGAGGTGTGTCTGTTATTGGAGCACCTGATGTTGACGCTCCCGGAGCAAACGCCTCCAAAAATTTACAGTCCAGACAAAGACTCGAATTTGAAAGCCGTGTAGTGCCGACCTTTTAAAAACGACCGCTCAAAATAAGACGTTTAGATTTTTTTGTCCTGTCCAGTCCGGGAAGTCGGGTTAACCCGAGTTCCGCAGTTCAAAAAGTACTTTTGTTGATTTTGAACAACTTGCGGTGTTTTTCAGCGGTTTTTCTCCACTACATTTTGCACCGTTTTCGAACGGCTTGGTAGACGTAGTCCCAAGTGAGC
>JBILLT010000142.1:0-3524 GCA_044375925.1 Chthoniobacteraceae bacterium
GTCGCCTCATGATTTTGCCGGAACGGGTTTTTGGGAGTGCCTCGGCGAATCGAATATCGTCGGGTGTGGCGACAGGTCCGATGACATGGCGCACGTGTTTCTTGAGGTCGTTGCGCAACTGGTCTGTCGGGGTCACGTCTTCCTTCAGGGTGACGAAGCACACGACAGCCTGCCCCTTCAGTTCGTCAGGGCGGCCCACCACGGCCGCCTCTGCCACGACAGGGTGGGAGACCAGCGCGCTCTCCACCTCGCTCGTGCCGATCCGGTGTCCAGCCACGTTCAGCACATCGTCGATGCGGCCGACAATCCAGAAGTAACCATCTTTGTCGCGGCGCGCTCCATCTCCGGCGAGATACACGCCCTTGAATTCGCTCCAGTATGCTTCCTTGTAGCGCGCGGTATCTCCGTGGATGTTCCGCAGCATTGATGGCCACGGTTTGCGGATAACCAGCTTCCCGCCAACATTCGGACCGACTTCTTTGCCCTTGTCGTCGACAATCGCCGCGTCCACGCCGAAGAAAGGAAGTGTGGCAGATCCTGGTTTTGTGGGAATCGCGCCCGGCAGAGGCGAAATCATGATTCCGCCGGTTTCCGTTTGCCACCATGTGTCGACGATGGGACAGCGTCCGCCGCCGATGATATTGTGGTACCACATCCACGCCTCCGGATTGATTGGTTCGCCAACCGAACCCAGAAGGCGAAGGCTCGAGAGGTCGTGTTTGGTTACCCAGTGGTCTCCCCATTTGATGAACGAGCGGATCGCAGTCGGCGCCGTGTAAAAAACCGTGACCCTGTATTCTTCAATGATCTTCCAAAAGCGATCGTTTTCGGGAAAGTTCGGGGCGCCCTCGTACATGAGGGATGTCGCGCCGTTGGCGAGCGGTCCATAGATCATGTAACTGTGGCCGGTGACCCAGCCGATGTCGGCTGTGCACCAGTAGACGTCCTCATCGCGTAGATCAAAGATGTACTTCGAGGTGGTGTACGCTCCCACGAGGTAACCTCCGGTGGAGTGCAGGATTCCCTTTGGTTTTCCGGTTGATCCGGATGTGTACAGAATGAACAAGGGGTGTTCGCTGTCCAATGCAGCGGGCGGGCAGTCTGCATTCACCTTCGCCATTTCCTGGTGCCACCAGTAATCCCGGTCGGCGGTCATATTCACAGGTTGATTGGTGCGCTGGAAGACAATCACGCTCCGGATGGTTTGGGCGTCGTCCTTGATGGCGTCGTCGACATTCTTCTTCAGTCCAACCACGCTGCCCCTGCGGTAGCCCCCGTCGGCGGTCACTACCACAACAGCCTGCGAATCGGCGATGCGGTCGCGAATGGCTTCCGCGCTGAATCCGCCGAAAACCACGGAGTGGGTTGCTCCGATGCGCGCGCAGGCAAGCATCGCGATCGCCGCCTCGGGCACCATCGGCATGTAGATAATGACGCGGTCTCCCTTCTTAACGTGGTGCGCTTTGAGAACGTTCGAAAACCGGCAGACTTCCCGGTGAAGTTGTTGGTAGGTGAGAGTGCGCTTTTCACCAAGTTCGCCCTCCCATAGCAGTGCCGCTTTGTTCTGCCGGGCGGTCCCCAAATGGCGGTCGAGACAGTTTTCCGATACGTTTATTTTCCCCTTGAGGAACCATTTTGCGAATGGAGCTTTCCATTCGAGGACCTTTTTCCAGGGCTGCTGCCATGAAAGTTCCGAAGCTTCGCGCGACCAGAATTTATCGGGGCGCCTGATGGATTCCTCCCAGAGTTTCTTGTACTGAGACATGCTCCCGATCCTCGCCTTTTTCGAGAATTGCTTGGATGGTTTGAAGACTCGTTTCTCGACGAGATGCGACTCAATGTTCTCTGAGCTCATGGTGGAGGTGGAAAGGGGGTTGGGGTTTGGTGCTCCGAATCTTGGCGCAGCCAAGGCAGCGGGAGCAGTGGCCGGCGATGATGGTGAAGAACCTGCGGTTTGTCCAATCAGCTCTCCGCATCTTCGCTATTCTCTGGATGCAAGCTGGTTGCCGAATCCGATGGTGGCGGCAAAAGACGGACCCGCTGGTCCCTCAATGGAAGGCGGATGCTGAGTTCCAATCCCTCGCCGTCATGCGAGACAAGGTCGATTTCCCCGCCATGTTCCCGCACAATACGGCGGACAATCAGGAGGCCCAGTCCCGAACCTCCGGCTTTCGTTGTGAAGTAGGGCTCGAAGATTTTGCTCATGTCGGCTGGAGAGATGCCTCCGCCGGTGTCGCTGAAAGTAATCCGGATAAAGTTGTCGTGGGGGACGGTAGAGATTTTCAGAACACCGCCGGAGCGCATCGCTTGAAAAGCATTTTTGATGACGTTGAAGAACGCCTGTTTGATTTGTGTTCGGTCGACCTCCGCGAGGGGAAGGTCGGCGCGCAGATTCTCCTCAACCGTGATGCCCCTGTCCTCAATCTCGGGGGCGAGAAAGTCCACGCTCTCACGGACCAAAGTATTGATATTTTCAAGACTCACCTCGAGGTGCGCGGGTCGGATCGCCCCAAGAAATTGCTGCACGATCGTGTCCAGTCGCTGGATTTCCCCTTTCGCCACCTCCAGCGCATTCTGGAGGTCATTGCGCGCGGATTCCGGCACTTTCCGCAGCTTGCGTTCAAGAAGCTGTAAGTGGATGTGAAGGGAATTTAACGGATTGCCGATCTCGTGAGCCACGCCCGCTGCAAGAAGCGTCAGCGCGGACATCTTTTCGCTGTTGATGGTTTCCTCCGTCGATTTTCGGCTTTCCGTGATGTCCCTCAGGATGACTGCAAAACCAACGGCCTCTTTTTTAAACGACTCCGAGCCTTTCCGAGAGGCTTGCGGTTCCTCAAGTTGAAGGGGCTCGATGTAGAAATTTAGGTAGCGGTGCTGCGGATAAAACACCTCCATGTCGCGCGAGATGACCGTGCCGGTTGCGAAAAGCGCATCCCATTCGAGGCCTTTGATACATTCCCTGAGGGGCTTTCCCATCGCTTCTTCCCGCGCAAGGTTGAAGAACTCGCACGCCGCACGGTTGAGATAGCTCACCCGTCCTTTGAGATCAGTCACAATCACGCCTTCGTGAATGGCGTTGAAGATGGTTTCGAGAAACCCTTTCTCGTCTGCAAGGCGCAGAAGGTACGACTCGACTTCCTGAGGCTGCACCCTGGAGATGCGCTCGATTAATTTGTCGAGAAAACCGGAGTTCATGGGGCAAGACTAGCGCGGCGCATCGCATTTCGCATTTGGAAAAATCAAGACCAAGGCAAAGGTTTTGAGGCACCGAAACAGATCAATGGTAAAAGCAAAACGCCCGGCTGAGGGCCGGGCGTTTAAAGGCCGAAAAACGAATTCCGGGTCTTACTTGCCTAGAGCGCTTTCAATCGCGGCGATGAGTTCTTGCGAGTCTGGCTCGACCTTTGACTCGTAGCGGTTGATGAGCATTCCGTCTTTGCCGATGAGGAACTTGTTGAAGTTCCATTTGATCGGCCCGGGATGTCCCGCGGCGGATCCGGTCAGTGCGGCGAAAAGAGGGTGTG
>JBILLT010000227.1:0-3506 GCA_044375925.1 Chthoniobacteraceae bacterium
CCCCGCCGCCCGTCAACCCGAGACACCGAGAGTTCGAGAGGATCTGGACGCACCCATGACGAGACACCCGGTGTCCTGACCGGTTGGCTCTGAAATGCTCTCGAACCGAGAGCGCGGCGGGCCGGGGGCCAAATCGCCAAACCGCCCGGATTCTGCGGGGTTACTGGCCAGCCAGCCGCGAGGGACAAAACGGGCCGCCTGTAGACCAAACGACCCCGCCGTGGGGCGGGGTCGGAAGGAAGCTCGGCGGCAATGACCGATGAGAACCTGATCGCGTTGCGGTGAGGTGGCAATATCGCATCGCCCGGAGCGTTTGCCTCCTGTAGGTTGTCCCCGCGCTGGAGTCCCGCATGAAGTCTGCCCGCGAGATCATCTGGTCCGGTCTGGTCGCCATCGTGGCCGTGGTGGCCCTGTGTGCCCCGACGGCACTGGGGCAGCAGTGGGTGACGCCCGCGGTCACTGCGCCGCGCGTGCAGCAGGTCATCTTCAACAGTGCCGCCGTCGGGGGGCCTGTGAGTTACCACGTTTACACACCGCCGGTCTACGACTCTGACCCGACCCGACGATTCCCGGTGCTGTATTGGCTCCACGGCAGCAACAGCGTTCTCCCCGGCATCGCCCCGATGAGCGCGTGGTTCGACAGCGCGATCGCCAACGGGCGCATCCAGCCGATGATCGTCGTCTTCCCCAACGGCCTTCCATTGGGAATGTGGTGCAACTGGGCCAACGGTGCGGCCCGCGTTGAGGACATGGTCATCCAGGACCTGATCCCGGAGGTCGACGGGCGGTTTCGCACGATCGCCAGTCGCCAAGGCCGAATCATCGAAGGCTTCAGCATGGGGGGCTATGGGGCCGCCCGGATGGGATTCCGGCACAACCAGCTCTTCGGCGGGATCTCCATGCTCGGCGCAGGGCCGCTGCAGTTGGACTTCTTGGTCGATGTTCCCGGCAGTCCGGTCACACCCCAGCAGCGAGCCCAGATCTACCGCGATGTCTACGGCAATGACCAAGCCATCTACCTCGCGCAGAGCCCGTGGATGCTCGCGGAGGTGCATCGGGATGCTCTCGTCGCTTCAGGCATGCCCATTCGCCAGCTCATCGGTGGCTCGGACTTCTCACTCCCAGCCAACGTCGACTTTCATGAACGACTGAACGATCTGAGCATCCCGCACACGTTCTTCAATCCCCCCGGTGTCGGTCACGACGCGCTCGGGCTCTTCAACGCCTACGGGGAGTCGAACTGGGCGTTCTATCACGCCGTCTTTGGCCCCGTGCTGGGCACGTGCCCCACCTGCGTGCCCCTGAACGACCTGGGCCCCGGCCTGTATCTCGGCCAGTATTCGGGCGGGCTCTACCCGGATGGCCAGAATGTCCCCCCGCTTGCGCACCAGACCGCCATCGATACCGCCGCCCGCGCGATCCGTCCGCTCGATGCTGGCGGTCGGCCGACGCCCGACGGGCTCGTCGGGTTCATCACGCTGGGCATGTCCAATGCGACGATGGAGTTCGGTGCGACCGAGGTGCTTGTTGATGCCGACCAGGCGAGGAATGCCCGCGTGGTGATGGTGAACACGGCGCTCGGATCGCATCCCATCGAACTGATCAATAACCCGAACGAAGACTACTGGACGCTGCTGGACGCAAGGCTTGCTGCTGCGGGGCTCACACGACAGCAGGTGCAGGTGCTCTGGATCAAGCAGGCTTTCAACGTTGCGCCGACCACGGCGTTCCCCGCTCACGCAAGCGCCCTCCAAGAGCAGTACGTGCTGCTCGTGAATCTCGCCAAGCAGCGGTTCCCAAACCTGCGGCTGGCGTACCTGTCCAGTCGCATCTACGGCGGATACAGCACGAATCCCCAGCGGAACGAGCCGCTCAGCTACGAGACCGGCTTCGCCGTCAAGTGGCTGGTCGAGGCGCAGATCACCGGTTCAGATCCAAGGCTCCGGCACATCGGCGAGGACGCGCCGTCCCCGGTGCTGGCGTGGGGCCCGTACATCTGGGCGAACGGGACCACGCCGAGATCCGACGGACTCACCTGGCAGTTGACGGACTTTGAGACCGATCGGATTCACCCCAACGACTCCGGACGATTGAAGGTTGCCCAGCAGTTCATGTCGGTACTCACCGATGCACAGCGCGCCCCGTGGTATCGGCGACTTCCCACTTCGCGCGTGGTGATGCGGGAAGTTGTCGCGGACGCCACGCTCGATGCGCAGCAGCCGAACACTCCGTTCGGGATGCAGCCCTCTTTGCGGATCGATCAGGGGCGGAACGTGTCGTTGCTCCGATTCGACCTCGCTGGCATCACCGGACGGGTGCTCCATGCCAAGCTCTACGTTCGCCGTGGCGGGACCACCAGCGGCGCGGTTGGCGTCCGTGGGCCGGTCGCCTCGAACTGGGTGGAGAACACGGTGACGTGGACCACCGCCCCGAACAGTTCCTCCGCCTTGCTGCTCGCATCGCTCCCCGATGAGGATGACTTCGGCGGAACGGCCAACACGTGGTCGTTCGATGTCTCGTCCGTTGTCCGCTCGTCACTTGGCGGCCTGCTCACCCTCGCGATGACCTCTCAGGACCAACCGGGGGACTTCGCCATCGTGCGAGCGCGAGAGTCAGGCGCACCGGCACGCCTAGTCCTCCTGATCGACTTCTCCGATGTCGACGCCGACGGAGTGCTCACAATCGACGACCTCTATCGCCAGAACCAAACCCCCGCCGACACCAACGGCGACGGACTGATCAATCAATCCGACCTCGACGACCTCACAGCCTGGTACCGCTGGTATGAGATCGAGGACATGACGGCGGGACGGAGATAGGCAGCCGACCGTGGCGTACCGGTACTCGCCCCTGTTAACCCCTCCACCCGTCAACCCGAGACACCGAGAGTTCGAGAGGATTCCGACGCACCCATGGCGAGACACCCGGCGTCCTGACCGGTTGGCTCTGAAATGCTCTCGAACCGAGAGCGCGGCCGCCCGGGGGCCAAATCGCCAAACCGCCCGGATTCTGCGGGGTTTCTGGCCAACATGCCACGCATTCATGAGCGGTTCAAACGGAGCGAGAAGTTCTGTTGATCACGGCCAAAGCCATGTCCGCCGCCTCCTCTGCGGTGCCCCACGCAAGACTGACCCCGCTGCGGCCATGCCCATAGTTGTGGACAATGGTTCGTCCCGCACCCAGGTGCTCGATCTCAAGGCGGATGTCCTCGCTCACTCCCGCCTCGCCTCGAATGGGTCGAAGTCCCACGCGGCGATCGACGATCTCCGCACCCAGATTCCGCCAGTTCGGGCAGCCGTCGATGCGAGCCAGATTGCGGCAGCGTTCGATGATCGCCTGCGACTCGCGCTCATCGATGCTCTCATCCCATGTGTCCTGCTCGTAGGTGCTCCCGAGCACCAGATGGTCGTCGTAGACGAACACGTACGTCACGACGTTGTCCGGCGCATCGTCGTGAAGACTGCGTGCAAGCCCGGGAGTGCGAGGTGCATGAAGCACAATTCCTC
>JBILLT010000020.1:0-48087 GCA_044375925.1 Chthoniobacteraceae bacterium
GAGATCGGAGTCTGCGGTTCAGTTCGCGACGTTCAGGGGGCGTAAGAATCAAACGGTTTTTAGTCACCTCTCAAAACTAGCACACTGCGTATCCGATTTAAATGGTACAATGCACTAGAGTTGCGAGTTCCAGCAGTTGATGTGCAAGCCGATATTGGAAATGAGTTCGACTTTGAAGAGGTCACATGAAGAGGAGGATGCGGCTGATTTGGGCTTCATCGATTTTCCTGGCATTTTAAAGATTGGATGGTGTTTACATGACAAAAAAGATGCAGGGGGTTAAACTTTAATTACTTTACCGTAAACTACTTAACGTATTTCTTTGGGCGGACTAATTTGAGGTAGTACGGCTCAAGAGTTTGGTTAAGAAATTTATAACCCGTGATTCAGATGGATTTAATAGTGCGGGATATGCTGGGGTTTTAAACCCGATATCCCGGATTTTTGATCCAGTACCGAAAGTTACCTGGAATTTTTCAGGAATTGTCCCGAAAAACTATTCTGCATCTTTCAGTCAGAGGCACGGTTCTCGACCGGCTAAGGTTGCCGGATTCATCGTACGGCCGCTTTTGTTTCTGGCATCGCGCGGCATTTTAGCCCAGAAAGACAGCTTGGCTTCGCCACCCGAACTAGCGACCGCATGATTGCGTGCCGATAAAGTTTCCATGGCACGCCATTTTTATTCACCGGTCTTCAATGATCAACACACACATGCCTAAGACAACCACCAAAAAAACAGCAAAACCCGCCGCCAAAAGCGGTTCAGCAAAACCTCAGTCCAAAGCCTCAGTGAAGCCCTCGAAAACCTCGGCATCAGTCGGCAGGGGAATAAAATATGTGTACACATGGGGCGCCGAAAAGGCCGACGGTGACGGCACCCAGAAAGCATTGCTGGGCGGGAAAGGTGCGAACCTCGCCGAGATGACGCGGATCGGGTTGCCTGTGCCTCCCGGGTTCACGATCAGCACCGAAGTGTGCACTTACTTTTACGCCCATCGCCGTACCTATCCCTCTACTCTCGAGGCGCAGATCGACGCGGGGATAGCCAACATGGAGCGGATCATGGGTTGCAAGTTCGGGGATGCATCAGGGATGCCCCTTTTGGTTGCCGTGCGTTCCGGTGCGCGGGATTCGATGCCCGGGATGATGGACACCATCCTCAATTTGGGACTCAACGACGAAACCGTCTTGTCTCTGGCCGCCGCCACCAACAACGAGCGGTTCGCTTGGGACTGCTACCGCCGCTTTGTGCAAATGTACGGAGACGTGGTGCTTGGAGTTCAGAAGCGCGAGGGCGAGGACCATGAACCGTTCGAAGTTGTGATCGAGGCGTTCAAGCATGAAAAGTATCACCGTGACATCGTTGACAGTGAATTGACGGCCGAAGATCAGCAGGAGTTGGTACGCCGTTTTAAAAAGCTGGTGAAGGACCGGACCGGTCATTCTTTCCCTGCCAACGTCAAGCAGCAACTCCTAGGCGCCGCCGGCGCAGTTTTTGGATCATGGATGAACGACCGCGCCATCGTTTACCGTCGCAAATACAATATCCCAAGCGAGTGGGGCACAGCGGTGAATGTGCAGGCAATGGTCTATGGAAACACGGGCGAAACCTCCGGTTCCGGTGTTGCGTTTACCCGCAATCCAGCGAACGGGGTGAACGAGTTTTACGGGGAGTTTCTCATCAACGCGCAGGGGGAAGACGTCGTGGCCGGGGTCCGGACTCCTGAACCGGTTGCCCTGCTGAAGAAGCAGATGCCAAAAGCATTCGCGGATTTGATGAAGGTCCGTGCAACGCTTGAAAAGCATTTCAAGGACGTTCAAGACATTGAATTCACTATCCAAGAAGGGAAGCTCTTCATGCTTCAAACCCGCAACGGCAAGCGCACGGCGGCTGCCGCTTTGAAATTCTCAATGGATATGGTCCGTGAGAAGCTCATTGACTGGGAAACCGCAATTCTCCGAAACCCCGCAGACCAACTTGACCAGCTTCTCGCACCGATTTTTGATCTGGCTGAGGTCAAGAAAGCCAAAGCTCTCGCCAAAGGACTCCCCGCTGGTCCGGGGGCTGCCAGTGGTAAGATCTACTTGAACGCCGACCGCGCGGCAGCGGCGCACGAAAAGGGTGAGCGTGTCCTTCTCGTCCGCAATGAAACTTCGCCCGAAGACCTGCGGGGTATGATCGCCGCAGAGGGGATTCTCACTGCCAAAGGTGGAGTTTCGTCGCACGCTGCGCTGGTTGCCCGTCAAATGGGTAAGGTGTGCATTTGCGGAGCCTCTGCAGTGCTTATTGATTATGAAAAGAAGACCGTCACGATATCAGGCGTGAAGTTTAAGGAAGGTGATTACCTTTCGATCGACGGCACGAGCGGCACCGTGTACGGCGGCCAACTTAAGACCTCGCCCAGCGAAATCATCACGGGCACGATTCACGGGAACAAGGCAGCTCAAAAGACTGAAAAGTTCAGGCATTTCAACCAACTCATGTCGTGGTGCTCGAAAGCAGCGCGCATGGCGGTTCGCACGAACGCGGATAATCCCGAGCAGACCCAGAACGCAATCGCTTTCGGTGCGACGGGCATCGGTCTTACCCGCACAGAGCACATGTTCTTTGAGGGCGACCGAATCGACGCGGTTCGTGAAATGATTCTTGCTGAAACCGAAGAGGCTCGGCGCAAGGCGCTCGCCAAGATCCTTCCTTACCAGAGGGAGGATTTCGTCGGGATCTTCAAGGCATTGAAGGGCTACCCTGCCACAATCCGCCTTCTGGATCCGCCGCTTCACGAGTTCGTGCCGCATGACGAGAAGTCCCAGAAGGATCTGGCCAAAAAGCTCAAGATTGACGTGGAAAAGGTCGCCTCACGGGTCGCCGCCTTGCATGAGTTCAACCCGATGCTGGGTCACCGGGGCTGCCGTCTTGGAATCGCTTATCCTGAAATCACTGAAACACAAGCGCGTGCCATTTTTGAAGCGGCTGCAATGGTTCAGAAGAAGGGAATCAAGGTGAAACCCGAGGTGATGATACCGCTCGTTGGATTCAAGAAGGAACTGGATCTGCAGGTTGCCCTCGTGCACTCGGTGGCTGCCCAAGTGGAGAAAGAGACGAAGGTCAAGCTGAGCTATAGTGTCGGGACCATGATTGAGGTGCCGCGCGGTGCATTAACTGCGGATGAAATCGCCCAGACGGCAGAGTTCTTCAGCTTCGGCACTAACGACCTGACGCAGACCGCTTTGGGAATTAGCCGCGACGACATGGGCAACTTCCTGAATCCATACTTGGAAAACGAAGTGTTCACGAAGAATCCTTTCGCAAGCCTCGACCAGACCGGCGTCGGCCAGTTGGTGAAGATTGCGATTGAGAAGGGGCGTGCAACACGCCCAGACATCAAACTCGGTATCTGTGGCGAACACGGCGGGGATCCGGATTCGGTGAAATTCTTCCATCGCGTCGGGCTGAGCTATGTCAGTTGCTCGCCTTTCCGTGTGCCGGTTGCGCGTCTGGCGGCGGCTCAAGCTGCCATCGAGGAGAAGCGCGCCGCAGCCAAAGCTGCTACTGCTAAATCTGCCTCGAAGGGGCGCAAGTAAGCGACCGCACGATACGAGGTAATTTCTAGTATAGAAGCGGCCGTTCGCGGGGTTCTGCGGACGGCCGTTTTGCATGCCTGATTAGATGTGCGACGACTTTGCTTTCAATTAACTCCCTTACAAATTAATCTTTTCGGTGATGAACCCAAACTCCTCCCCGGAATACGATTGGGAAGGCCTATCGAAGGCGCCCGAGTACCAGTCTCTTCTTCGCTCCAAATCAAAGTTCATTCTACCGGCGTCGATTTTTTTTGTGGTCTATTACTTCGCGCTGCTTGTACTCGTGGGATGGTGGCCGGAGTTGATGAAGGTTCGCGTGTTATCTGTTCTCAATCTCGCCTACGTATTTGCGGTGTCTGAATTCGTCATGGCGTGGGGCATCGCCCTCATATACGTGCGGAAAGCGGCTGAGTGGGATCGACAGGCGGCTGCTGTGATTTCTCACCTTACCGAACGTTCTGGCACTGGCGTTTAGTCCACTGATCCTCGACTTTTGAGATCAGGTTTCTAAGCGATTTAACTGCATAATTATCATCTCAAACCGTTAGAAAAACCAACCCATGACCTCAGCCATTTGGATGTTCTTAGCTTTCGTCGCGGGAACGCTCGGTATCACAATTTGGGCGGCGAAGCGAAACACCGGCGCAAGCGCTTATTTCGCCGCGGGCCGCAGTATCACAGGCTGGCAGAACGGTCTGGCAGTCGCAGGCGACTACATGAGCGCGGCGAGCTTTCTCGGAATCTCGGGAATGATCGCCCTCTACGGATACGACGGGTTTATGTACTCGGTCGGTTGGCTTGTTGCATATTTGACGGTTTTGCTCGTGGTGGCCGAACCTCTGCGAAACGCGGGCAAATACACGATGGCCGACCTGCTGGCATATCGGTTGAGCGCTCGTCCCGTGAGGGCGATGGCGTCTTTGAGCACGATCACTGTTTCGACTTTCTACATGGTTGCGCAGATGATCGGGGCGGGCACCTTGGTTAAATTGCTACTGAAGGATCTCCCTTGGATCAGTACGGAGGCGGCGATCAGCGGGGTGGGTGTCCTGATGGTCGTTTATGTGGTGTTCGGTGGAATGCTGGCGACCACTTGGGTGCAGATCATCAAGGCAATCTTGCTGCTGACGGGCACTTTCTTTCTCAGTTGGCTGGTCATGCGGCATTTTGACTTTAGTTTCGGCGCGTTTTTCGGCGCGATTACCGAGCTCCAGTACAAAGACGCAAAGAGCGGCATGGAAGTGACCAGAAACTTTCTGGATCCTGGAATGAAGTTTGGTGATCTGGTGACGGGTGGATTCGGGAAATGGGACCTGATTTCTCTCGGGCTCGCGCTTCTTTTCGGCACGGCCGGGTTGCCTCATATTCTCGTGCGTTTCTACACGGTGCCTGACGCAAAAACCGCGCGGATTTCCGTGGTTTGGGCGATGGTGATTATTGGCACATTTTATTTACTGACGACTTTCCTCGGCTTTGGTGCGGCCACCATCCTGCGTCCCCACAATATTCCAACAGACAACATGGCGGCTCCCCAATTGGCGGCCGAACTGGGAGGTCCCTTGTTCTTCGCTTTTATCAGCGCGGTTGCGTTCGCAACGATTCTCGCGGTCGTTGCCGGCCTCACGATCAGCGCAAGCGCGTCGTTTGCGCACGACTTCTATTCAAACGTGCTTCATCACGGTAAGGAGCATAATCCCGAGAGCGAGGTGCGTGTCGCGCGAATTACGGCATTCGTTGTAGGTGCGGCCTCGATTGTTTTGGCAATTAGACTGCAGGGCGTGAATGTGGCGTTTTTGGTCGGTCTGGCATTCGCTGTGGCCGCGAGCGCGAACCTGCCGGTGATCGTGCTGTCGATATTCTGGCGTCGTTTTAGCACAACCGGGGCGGTCTGCGGCCTGGGGGTGGGTCTCCTTGCCAGTATTGTCCTGATCGTCCTAAGCCCGAGCATGATGGGGATCGATGCTCCGGAAGTCATCGCGGCCAAGCGGCATCTCATCCAGATGCAGCCGATCTTCCCGCTGAACAATCCCGGGATTCTGAGCATACCGATTGGGTTCTTTGCTGCGATCTTGGGTTCATTGCTTCGTCCAGAGCCGGGCGCCGAGGCCAAATTCACTGAGCTTCAGGTGAGGGCACATACGGGGTTGGGGGCTGAAAAGGCGGTTTCTCATTGAGTTTAAGATTCGGATGGCGTGGCTCGATCATCGCAACGTTGTTTGAGTGGACTGGACAAGACCAGGGAAGTGCGCAGAACATGACGGGCATTGGTGCAAAGACCTATTTCCAATAGGGTCACCAATTGTTTTAGAACTGAACTTTTATCGATTAGGTATTGTTATATGCGTTTTGCAAATCAGGTGGCAGTAGTGACGGGTGCTGGGCGTGGGATAGGGCACTCAATTGCGATGTCATTGGCGTCGGAGGGTGCGCGGGTCGCGGTGGTTTCCCGAAGTGAGGCAAATGCGATCCGTACCGTGGACGAGATCAACGCGAAGCACGCGGGTCTCGCGAAAGCGTACGCAGTGGATGTCGCGAGCCACGGGGCTGTCGCGGTGCTAGCAGAGCAGATTCTGAGTGATTTCTCTCGGGTGGATATTCTGGTCAACAATGCTGGGGTGACCCGTGACGGCCTCTCGATGCGCATCTCCGAAGAGGACTGGGACCTAGTCTTGGACACCAATCTGAAGGGCACTTTCAATTGCATCCAGGCTTTCGAGCGCCCGATGATCAAGCAGCGCTCGGGAAGAATTATTAACATCGGGTCCGTTGCGGGTTTGATGGGAAATGCTGGGCAGGCGAACTACGCGGCATCCAAGGCGGGCGTCCTTGGTTTGACTAAAACGATTGCGCGGGAACTGGCGTCCCGCGGCATCACATGCAACGTGGTGGCCCCGGGGTTTATTGAGACTGACATGACGGATGTTCTGCCAGAAAAGGTGAGGCAGGCGGTGATTCCTCAGATTCCACTCGGTGCGTTTGGCAAACCTGAGGACATCGCGGCCGCGGTATGCTTTCTCGCCAGCCATGAGGCCAAGTATATCACGGGCCAGTGTCTCACTGTGGATGGTGGAATGGTGATGTGATGTTTGATGTTCCTGCGAGGCGTCTTGCAGGGTTGATTAATCAGTTATGGAACTGTTGATTCTTAGACACGCAGATGCGGTTTTTGATGCGCCATCCGATTTTGATCGGCAGTTGTCCGAGAAAGGTGTTCGTCAAGCGCACGAAGTGGCTTCGTTCTTGAAAACAGAACACTGCACGCCTGATCTTGTGTTAACAAGCCCGGCGGTCCGTGCGCGCAGCACCGCAGAAGTCATTGGAAGAGAGTTGAAAGTACAGGTTATAGAATGTCCGTGGGCGGTGCCCGGGATGTACGCCGAGGATGCCATCCGGCAGCTAAACGCTTTTTCGCATTTCAATCGTGTTCTTCTGGTCGGTCACCAGCCTGATCTCGCGGAGTTGACTGCAAGACTGCTCGGCATGCCGAACCCCGATCGACTCCATATCCGCAAGGCGGCGTTGATTCACCTCAGGATGCTGGGCGGCGCTGGGGCGAGCCTGGAGGCATTTGTCCCGTGCCGTCTCATGTAGCGGTTCGATGTCTTTTAATCGTTCAGACGCACACCGTACTATGAAGAATGCTGTAGAAATCATCCGATCAACCCGTTTTGTTGAGGACAGCGTGGATTTGATCATCTCGGCTGGAAACGAGGCGATCAAACGCTCCGGGATTTTTCGCTTGGGCTTGGCAGGCGGTAATACGCCCCGGGCGATCTACTCAGCGTTGGCTGCAAGAGCGGAGAGCGTGGAGTGGGCGAAGGTTCAAATTACTTTCGGAGACGAGCGCTGCGTCGCACCCGACCACGCTGACAGCAATTACAGAATGGCCCTCGAGTCCATGCTTTCGAAGGTCCCGATTCCCGAGGGGAACGTCTTCAGGATTTGCGGGGAGATCGATCCAGAGGCGGCTGCCCAAGATTGTGAGTCAAGATTGAGGGCTGTAGCAGACCGGATGGGCGAGCCGATTTATGCCCATGATCTGATGCTGCTTGGCATGGGGCCTGACGGTCATACCGCCTCGCTCTTTCCCGGCTCCGACGCAATGGAGGAAAAGTCGCGCTGGGTTGTGCCCACAATCGGACCGAAGCCGCCTCCGCAGAGGATTACTTTTACCTTTCCACTGTTGAATGCGGCTCGGAAGGTTGTTTTCCTCGTGAACGACGCGTCAAAGGAATCGATGGTTCAGGAAGTCATCCGAGGGGAATTTCCCGCAGGCAAAGTCCGTCCTGAATGCGGACAAGTCATTTGGGTGTTAGGCCAGTGATCCGCCGGTCGACTTCACGGCCTTGTGAAGGTGGCAGGGTGATGTTTGTGCGCCGCCACGGAGGATCAGGGAATTGAGCCTTCAGGCGAAGCACGGGTTCTAAGGCCAGATAAGAATGGCTCCGGCACTCCGTTCGCAAATCCCAGAAGTGACCCGATTACTGCTCCCCGATGGCAGTTGTCGCCTCCGCAGTGTGCGTTTGCAATCAGCCCCGCAGTGAAATCATCCGCGTACTTCCAGCTGAGGTAAAGAGATGCGGCAAATGCGTCATTGATGTAACAAGCGGGACTCAGGCGCTGGCCCACAACAGTCTCGTCGGCTTCGCTGCTCCATTTTTCGAGCTTGCGGGCCGAGATCCATCTGTTGCCGTGCAGAATGATCGCATCACGGAGCGGCACGCCGCTTTCCATAACGCGGAGAATCTTGGCAAAAGCCCGTGCCGCATCGATCACGTCGGGATCGTTATGGGTCAGCTTTACGTGGGTGCTTACGGTGTCCTCGAGTGGCGGTTCGGCTAGTGGTTCGGGTCGATGGAGCGCTGCAAAGAGTGCAGGGACGGGGACCAGACCGCCGATGTGGATGTCGTTGATCCCGCATTTCTCCAGTGGTCTGCCCTTCGCAAAATTGGTGAAGAATCCTCGGTGATATTCCTCGACGTAGGTGTCTCGGTGCCATCCGGGCAGGCGCATGCAGTCGACGTAGAGCCGGAGCCATGCACCGGAATCGTAGGCCTGTGCTTTTGATATTTGTCTGTAAAGCGCCCGTGCCAGTTGGAAATTCAGCGTGTTTTCGCCAGCCCGCAGGTTTTGGTGGTAATGCACGCCGCGTTGGCCCCAATAAACCGCCTGATCATGCAGGATATCGGCATTTGCATTGACGGGTGTGTATTGGCTTCGATGAAGAATACTGTCCGGATGCGGATTTTTCGGTGCCATGAACCGGTCGACTCGGCCGTAGTCGCGTTTGAGCGCAAGCCTGTCGTAGTACCAGTGCACGGGCATGGCAAGGGCGTCAGCAATCAAGGCGCCCTCGAACGCGTTAATTTTGTTTGGGCTCATAGAGAGAAAACTCGAGGGTCTCGAGACGCAAAGTCGACTCTCGAGCCGGCTGCTTTTCAAGTGGCGACCATCCAGGGACGATACCGCTGCGCAATGGGCATCCTTCGGCCGATTCCGAATGCTCTGGAGGTGACCTTTAGACCCGGGGCGGCCTGCGCCCGCTTGTATTCATTGACGGCGACGCGTCTGAGAATCCAATGCACAGTGGCTTCATCGAATCCCCGGGAGATGATCTCCTGTGCGGAGCAATTTTCTTCGACGTGCAGCTGTAGAATCGGGTCAAGAATCTCGTAGGGAGGCAAGGTGTCTTGATCCTTTTGGTCCGGCTTGAGCTCAGCGCTGGGCGCCTTCTCAACGGTCGCCCATGGTATGATTTCGCGTTCACGGTTGATCCAACTTGCGAGCCTGTAAATCTGGGTCTTAGGGACGTCGCTGATGACCGCGAGGCCGCCGCACATGTCGCCGTACAGTGTGCAATAACCAACGGCGAGCTCACTCTTGTTGCCGGTTGAAAGTACGAGATGGCCAAATTTATTGGACAACGCCATCAGTGTCATGCCACGCAAGCGCGGTTGCATGTTTTCCTCCGTCTCGTTCGGCGCAAGGTCCGCGAAAAGCTCGGTGAACTGCTTCTGGAATGTTTCGAACGATTTTTTAATGGGTATATTCAGAAAATTTATGCCAAGGGTATGCGCCAGTTTTTCTGAATCTGTAACGCTGCCATCGCTTGAGTACTGGGACGGCATGGTGACGCCTAGAACATTTTTTGGACCAAGGGCGTGCGCCGCAATACAAGCGACGATCGCGCTGTCGATGCCCCCGCTGAGTCCAATCACCGCAGAATGGAATCCGCATTTGTGCATGTAGTCGCGTACTCCCAGGGAAAGCGCATGAAAAAGAGACTCCGATTCGCCGCTGAAATCCGCATTGGCAACAGGTCCTTCGAGGTCTGTGACCCGCAGGTCGGGACTGAACGCGGCAAGTTGGGCGCGCAGATTGCCGCCGGAGTCCAAGAGCATTGAGCCGCCGTCGAATACCAACTGATCGTTTGCCCCAGCGCAGTTGCAGTAAGCGATTGGCACACGTCTGGCTCTCGCCGCAGCGGAAAGCATCTGAAACCTTTCATGTGGCTTTCCAATGATAAATGGGGAAGAACTCAGATTCAGCACCAGATCCGCTCCTTGGGATGCGAGAGCATCCAGAGGTGAAGCCGGGTACAAGGATCTTGGAAGGAAGGGCTCGGTCCAGATGTCTTCGCAAATCGTGATTCCGATGCTGCGTCCGTTCCATTCGATGATGTTGTTCTCATGCGCAGGCTCGAAATAGCGGTCCTCGTCAAAAACATCATAAGTCGGAAGAAGGGTTTTGAACCGTCTATCTTTGATTTTCCCGGCCTGCAGGAACCCCGCGGCATTGCGAAAGGGCTTTCCAACGCCTGTGTGAAAGTCCGCGAAGCCGACGATAAACGGGACTTCACCCGTGATGGCGGCGAGCGAATCCAGCGCTGCCAGGTTTCGGCTGACGAATCCCGACTCAAAAAGGAGATCCAGTGGTGGATATCCCGTGATGGCAAGTTCCGGCGTGAGCACCAGCTGCGCCCCTTCTGACACCAATCTCTGGTAGGCTTCACGCAGAAGCTCCGTGTTTCCATGGAGATCCCCTACGGTGGGATTGATTTGAGCGAAGCCGATCTTCATCGCGGCTCAGTTAACCACGCCGTTTCAAAATCGAAAACAAGGAAAAGGGCGGCGCTACAGTTCGATTTTGTGCGTCCGAGCCCCAATCGGTGCCAGCAATGGGTTTTGATTCAAATCGATTCAGCCTACCCGGTTTGCCGCGAGGCATTCCATCTGTGTGGCGCTCTTATCATCGTGAAGCGTTTTGCCTTCCGAGGTGACAAGTTTTGCCCTAGCAAAAGAACTGTAATTTTTAATCTGACTATGTGGAAAGGCCGCTTTCAGCAGCAAACTGCAGAGCTTCTGCAAAAATTTTCCGAATCCATCTCGTTTGACTGGCGGCTTTGGCCACACGATATCGAGGGGTCAATCGCGCATTCCGCGGCGCTTCTGAAGGCCGGTCTCATCTCGGAACAGGAACGCTCTTCGATTGTCGAAGGTTTGCGAGAGATTGGTCGCGAGATAGAGGCAGGAACATTTGCCTTCAAGCAGGAGCTTGAGGACATCCACATGAATATCGAAGCGGAACTCACCAAACGCATTGGCGATGCGGGTGCAAAACTTCACACCGCACGAAGCAGGAACGACCAGGTTGCCCTCGATATCAGGCTGTACCTCCGCACCGAATGCGATTCGATCCTGCGACTCCTCCGGGAATACCAGTCGTCCTTGCTCGCGCTTGCCGCGTCCAACGCTGAGGTCGTCATCCCGGGATACACCCATTTGCAGCGCGCACAGCCCGTGTTTTTCGCGCACCATCTTCTCGCTTACGTCGAGATGGCACAGCGGGATTGCGAACGAATTGTAGACTGCCGAAAACGCATGAATGTGATGCCCCTTGGATCCGGCGCCATCGCAGGATCCACGATCTTACTGGATCGGGCGCTCATTGCCGAGTTGCTTGAGTTTCCCGCAGTCACGCAGAACTCGATGGATGCCGTCAGTGACCGGGATTTCGCCATCGAGCTTCTCTCTTCGATCGCGATTGCGGCGATGCACCTTTCCCGGTTGAGCGAGGACATCATTTTATGGGCGTCCGTGGAGTTTCATTTCCTGACTCTGTCTGATGCGTTTACGACGGGTTCCTCGCTGATGCCCCAGAAAAAGAACCCCGATGTTGCTGAGTTGACCAGGGGCAAGACGGGTCGGGTGTATGGAAATTTGATGTCGCTGCTCACGCTGATGAAGGGCCTGCCGATGACTTACAACCGGGACATGCAAGAGGACAAAGAGGCGATATTTGACTCGATTGACACCATCAAAACGGTCCTGGCGGTTTTCGCCCCCATGCTCAGGGAAGCCAAGGTGAATGCCGACATGTGCGCAGCGGCGGTCGCCGATCCAAATCTTCTTGCTACGGACCTTGCGGATTACCTTGTCAACCGGGGCATGCCTTTCAGGAAGGCGCATGAGGCAGTGGGCCGCGCGGTGGCGCGCTGCGCACAGCTCGGTTGCGAGCTGACCGGGTTGTCACTGGAAGAGTACCAAGCGATTTCCAGCGTGTTTCAAGGAGATGTGCACGACATCCTGAATGTTTCGCGCTCCATGAATTCGAGGCAGGCGGTGGGGGCACCTTCGCCGCAGAATGTGGCGGCCCAAATCGCGAGATGGCAGTCGATCCTTGCGTGACGCTCGGCGTGAAGTTGCGAGCCTTTTCCGTGATCTGCCGTCCATGAGATTTCATGATTTTGTAAATGCCGCCGAAGGCTGGGTAACGCACCTGAGGGAAGTCCTCTTCTCAAATCCGTTCGTCGAAATTCACCGCGTGAAAATGAGTTCACCGACGCGTGGCGGAGAGTTTCAGTGGACGGTGTGCCATCGTAAACCGGGTGTGTGCGTGGCGGCTCAGACTCCGGAGGGCGGTTTCGTGATGATCCGTCAGGAGCGTGTGCCGATCCAGGATTCGTTATGGGAATTTCCAGCGGGGCAGATTGACCACGGAGGAAGGCACGACTGGAAAACGGTTTGTGAGACGGGTCTCAGGGAGCTTCTTGAGGAGGCGGGGTACGAGCCGGCGAAGGGCGCCGAGATCGTCTCACTTCACCACTTTCTTACGAGTGCCGGATTCACGGACGAGCATTGCCATCTGATGTGGGTGAGGGGAGTGCACCCAAGTCCGCACGGCGCGCACCACGATGCGGGTGAGGCGATCACTGATGTGCGGGTTTTCTCGCCGGATGAGCTGCGCGCGATGGTTGCAAGCGGCGAGGTTCGGGACGCAAACACCCTCAGCTGCCTTGCACGGCTTACCGCGCTCGGTGCGTGGGGAGCAGTCCCGCCCAAGCCATAGAAAACGCCGCCCCGGTGAATGGCACCGGCGGCGGCGTTCAAGTCTATGCGGATCGGTTAATTCGCTGGATTAGTAGCGGTAATGCTCGGGCTTGTAAGGGCCCTCGATCGGAGAACCGATATAGTCAGCTTGCGCCTTCGTCAGAACCGTCAGCTTCACGCCGATTTTCTCGAGGTGCAGACGGGCGACTTCTTCGTCGAGCTTCTTCGGCAGCACGAACACGGAAGGCTTGTACAGGTCGCGGTTTTTCCACAGATCGATCTGGGCAAGCACCTGGTTTGAGAAGCTGTTGGACATCACGAAACTTGGATGCCCGGTCGCACATCCGAGATTCACGAGGCGTCCTTCGGCGAGAAGGAAGATTTCGTGTCCGTCCGCGAAATGATATTTGTCGACCTGCGGTTTGATGTTTGTGCGCTTCACTCCGGGGGCTGCGTTTAGACGGTCGACTTGGATCTCGTTATCGAAGTGGCCGATGTTCGCGATGATGGCCTGATCCTTCATTTTCTGCATGTGCTCGAAGGTGATCACGTCAACGTTGCCGGTGGTGGTGATATAAATGTCTCCGCGTCCGAGGGTGTCCTCGATGGTGGTGACTTCATATCCCTCCATAGCAGCCTGCAGCGCGTTGATTGGATCGATCTCGGTGACAATCACGCGTGCTCCTTGTCCGCGGAGCGACTGCGCGGAGCCTTTGCCGACATCTCCGTAACCGCAGACCACGGCGACTTTCCCGGAAATCATCACGTCAATCGCGCGGTTGAGGCCGTCAACCAGCGAATGGCGGCAGCCGTACAGGTTGTCAAACTTCGACTTGGTAACGGAATCGTTCACGTTGAAAGCCGGAACCAGCAGTTTGCTCTGCTCCTGAAGTTTGTAGAGGCGGTGCACCCCTGTGGTGGTTTCCTCCGATACTCCGCGCCACTCCTTCACGATGTTCTGCCAGTACAGCGGATTCTCGCGGTGTATTTCCTTCAGAAGATTTTTGATGACTTGCTCCTCCGTGCTCGAACTTGCGGTGTTTACCCAGTCGCTGCCGTTTTCCAGTTCGTTGCCTTTGTGGATAAGGAGGGTGACATCACCGCCGTCATCAACAACGAGCTGGGGACCCTTCCCGTCCGGGAATGCAACCGCCTGCTGCGTGCACCACCAGTACTCTTCCAGTGTCTCGCCTTTCCATGCGAACACCGGTATCCCGGCAGCGGCTATTGCGGCAGCCGCGTGGTCCTGGGTTGAAAAAATATTGCAGCTCGCCCAGCGAACGTTTGCGCCGAGGTCTACCAGCGTTTCGATCAACACAGCCGTCTGGATCGTCATATGAAGCGATCCGGTGATGCGCACATCCTTCAGAGGTTTCTGAGGAGCGTACTTCTCACGGATAGCCATCAGGCCCGGCATTTCTTTTTCCGCGATCGAGATTTCTTTGCGGCCCCAATCGGCAAGGGAGAGGTCGCGAACTTTGAAGTCAGTCTGGCTGCGGGTTTCTGTAATCATGGTTTTGTGTTGGTTTGCAGGCGTTTTGTTCTCTGGAAAATGCTGGGAGTTGTGGAAAGCGTTGGAATTTCAGACGGCGCGCTTGAGGGCGTCCGCCTTGTCGGTGCGCTCCCACGTGATCTCCGGGTCGGCCTTTCCGAAATGGCCGTAGTTGGTGGTCTTGAGGTAGATCGGGCGTAAAAGGTCCAGGTCTCTCACAATGTGCGCGGGTTTGAAGGAGAAGACCTCAGTAACAGCCTTTTCGATTTTCTCCTCCGCCACGTGGTTCGTTCCAAAGGTGTTCACATTGATGCTTACCGGATCGGGGTAACCAATCGCGTAAGCGAATTGCACTTCACACCGGTCGGCAAGTCCTGCGGCGATCACATTCTTCGCAACATACCGGCCCATGTACGCCGCCGAGCGGTCGACCTTTGACGGATCCTTCCCGGAGAACGCTCCTCCTCCGTGGCGCCCCATCCCGCCGTAGGTATCCACGATGATCTTCCGTCCCGTGAGGCCGGTGTCGCCCTGCGGGCCGCCCACCACAAATCTACCCGTTGGATTGATCAGAAACTGCGTGTCCTTCGTGATGAGTTCCGCCGGAAGTTCCTTGCGGATGACTTCGTCGATGAGGAAGGAGCGGATCGTGTCGTGGGCGACCGACTCAGCGTGCTGCGTTGAAATAACAACGTTTGAAATGCCGATGATCTTTTGACCCTCGTAAATCACGGATACCTGCGTCTTTGCATCCGGCCGGAGCCACTTCACTGTGCCGGCTTTCCGGATTTTGGTAATCGCGCGGCCCAGCCTGTGGGCGAACATTACCGGCGCAGGCATCAATTCTGGCGTCTCCGTGCACGCATATCCGAACATCAGTCCTTGGTCGCCGGCCCCTTGTTCGTCGGTATCTTTCCCTGCGGCCGCACGCGCATCGACTCCCTGTGCGATGTCGGGGGACTGCGAGGTGATGATGTTCATCACAAAAACCTTGTCTGCGTGAAAAACGTCGTCGTCGTTGACGTACCCAATGTCACGGATGGCTTGGCGCACCAGCGCCGTGTAGTCTAGCTCCGCACGCGTTGTGATTTCGCCGCCCACCACCACCACGTTGCTCTTCGCGTACGTCTCGCAGGCCACACGGCTCGTTGGATCTTGGGCAAGACACGCATCGAGAACGGCGTCTGAGATCGTGTCGCAGACTTTGTCGGGATGACCTTCGCCGACGGATTCGGAGGAGAAAATAAAACGACGTGACATGGGGAAGAGAGTGGGATGGGTGGTTTTGGATTGGAGACTCCGGCCGGCGGGATGCGTTTACCGCCCGGCCGGAGCGCTCAAAGGGATACATTGACGTATCATGATGAGTCAATGTATTGTTTTGTGATTCGATGCCGTCAATCGTCAAATCCCTCAAGCTGCTCGCCGACGAAACCCGCATCCGGCTCCTCTTGCTTCTTCAACAGGAGGAGCTTTCGGTGGCGGAGATCCAGGAAATTCTTGGCATGGGGCAGTCCCGCATCTCCTCGCATCTGGCCCAACTCCGGGGAGCCGGGCTGGTGTGCGACCGGCGTGCTGGAAAAAACATTTATTACGCCCTGGAAGCCGCCGAGCTAGGGGCCCAGCTCTCCGAGGTGCTTCGGACAGCCTCCGCGGAAATTCCGGAAACGCGGCAGGATCAGCGGGCGCTGCGGGTACTCCGCGCGAAACGGGCTGACTTGAGCCGGGAGTACTTCAACCGCATGGCGGGCAAATTTGGGCGCTCTTATGTTCCCGGCCGGACATGGCAGGGGGTCGCCAGGATGCTCTTTGCGCTCGTCGAGCCGATGGTGATCGCGGATCTCGGTGCGGGTGAGGGCCACCTCTCCCAGCTTTTGGCGAAGCGCGCGCGCCGGGTGATTGCGGTGGATAACTCGGAGAAGATGGTCGAGTACGGGACCGCGCTTGCCCGCGAGAACGGCATCGACAATCTGGAGTATCGCCTTGGGGATATCGAGGCGCCTCCGATCGACGCCAAAACCGTCGACTTGGTGATTTTTTCGCAGGCGCTGCATCATGCGGTGAGTCCGCAGCGCGCCGTGCATTCGGCCTACAAGATTCTTCGACCGGGCGGGCGGTTGGTGATTCTGGATTTGCTGGCGCATCAGTTTGAGCAGGCCCGCGAGTTGTACGCTGATACGTGGCTGGGATTCAGCGAGGCGGCACTGACGGGCTTTTTTGATGATGCCGGATTCCAGGATCCCGACGTTCAGGTGGTTTCCCGCGATCCCGAGAATCCGGCGTTTCAGACGCTTCTCGCTTTGGCGGTGCGCCCGCTTTGAGGACGGACCTTTTTTTCCGAGGCGGGTAGCTCGGTCACTTGCTAGGAGAAATAGTCCTGCGGCACGACTCCAACAGCGGCGCCGCCTCGCTCCACGCCACATCGTGGGGCGCGCGTTTGGTCTGGGATGCATGCGCGGCAACCGCGCCCGCGGCTTCGCCCATGGCCGCCGCGTTCCCGGTAACGCGGTAGCTGGCATGCGCGATGAAATCCCCGCTGATGCATCGGCCCGCCATCATCAAGCCGTCAACGTCCTTTGCGATGAGTGCTCTGATGGGAATGTCATAGGGCTTCATTTTTACGCCCGAATTTCCGTACCCTGCCTTCTTGTTTTCATCCGCGCTCAATGCGTGGATGTCGACGGGAAAAGTGGCCCTCACGACTGAGTCCTGTTGCCGGGCGCCTTGGATCAGGTCATCCTTCGTCACCACATATCGGCCGCGGATTCTGCGTCCGTCGCGCACGCCAATCTGTTCCGGCGTGGCCACAATTTGCACGCCGTCCCAAGGCCCGCCGAGCCGGCGAAGGCCTCTCACGATTTGGTGCACTTCCGCGCGGGCCCTGATGGTTGCCTCGGTTACCTGCTCTGCGTTGGTGGCGTTGATGCCGTACTCATGGTTTGCCATCAGAAGAACGAGATTTCCTTGGATAGGAAAAATGCAGGGTGCACCGTAGCTTGGCGTCACGCCTGCCTTTTTGAGGACATCGCGAAAGGCGGCGGGCCCCACGTGTTGTCCGTTGTTCCCGGTTTTATGGATGCAATCCGTTATTTGGGAAAAATCCTTCACCATCAGCAGCGCGTACATCGTCATCGGCTGGCAAGGACAATCCCGCTCTTTGCCTATCTCAAATTCGCAGCCCGCCTGCGCGCCGAGGTCGCCATCGCCGGTTGTGTCGATGAACACGGGCGCGCTCCATGCCTGACGTCCCGATTTTGATTCCGTGACAATGGTGCGCAGCGATTTTCCGTCGCGGTATGCCGCGCTCACGCGGGTATGCAGGTGTATTTTCACCCCTTCTTTCGCGCACAACTCCTCGAGAAGCAGTTTCATCTCCTCCGGTTGGTAGCTCAACCCGTTCATTCCTTCGCCGTTGATGGCGTCTCGCTCCCGGAGTCTGCAGACCAGTTCCTGATTGAATCCTGGCTTGTCGAAGTCGAGCAAGTATCCGAGCAGCGAGGAGGTCCACACACCGCCCAGCGAACCGTGTGTTTCAAAAAGCCGGACTTTTGCGCCGGCCCGCGCTGCGGTGATCGCTGCGGTGACTCCCGCCGGTCCGGCTCCGCAGACGATCACTTCTGAATCCGAATTGAGGGGCAGCTCACGATGTGCTTCGGCGAAGCTGGCTCCGGTCTGGCGCGCGTTGGCGGGCAAGTCGCCCGCGCAAAGCGCGCCTGAAACGGTGGTGAGCGATGCGAAGAATTGGCGGCGGGTGGAGTGTTGCATGACGGGTCGGGGATGTTACCCGCGCGGCGCGACTGACGGCAACCCGGCAGCGATGAATTCGAATGCCGATGGAGCGGGTGGGCGGCGGAGTCGGGAAACGGAAGCGCGGGTTTCACTATGCATTGATTTCGGCAGTCCTTGTGCGATGGTTTTTAATGTGAGAACGCTTGGAAACTTGCTCTGGTTTTTGCTGGGAGGCGCGATTTCCTGCGTCTGGTGGTATTTGGTCGGCGTTTTGATGGCGTTGACCATCATTGGTCTTCCGTGGAGCCGCGCGTGTTTCATGCTTGGGACTTTTTCTTGCTGGCCTTTCGGTCGCCGGCTTGTTGATCGCAGGTCTGTGACCGGCCGGGATGACATCGGGACGGGTGTGCTTGGGATCATCGGGAATGTGGTCTGGTTGGTTTTTGCAGGGTGGCATTTGGCGCTGGTGCATCTCACCCTTGCGGCCGGACTGGCGGTGACCATCATCGGAATCCCTTTCGCGCTGCAGCACTTCAAACTGGCTCTTGCGTCGCTCGCGCCGATCGGAATGACGGTTGTGAACTGTGACTGACCGATTTGAATGAACGTCATCGCCTCGCTTTTGACGTCTGGCTGGCCGTTGGTTTTTGCTGTTTAACGTGAAGATCGAGTTTCGCATCTCAGGAATGCACTGTGCCGGCTGCGCGGCTCGTTTGGAGGGGGTGCTCTCTGGGATCGCAGGCGCGGGGCGTGCCTCGGTGAGTTTCGTTGACGCCCGGGCTTGGGTGGAGGCAAGCGGCGGCGGCCTGAAGGAGAGCGTTTTGCGTCAGCGTGTGCGTGCTGCCGTGGAGAGTGCCGGTTTTGCAGTTGCTGACGCGGAGGATTCTGCTTTCGCATCCCTTGAGAGAGCCGTTGCTGAAAACGACGAGGGATCCGGATGGCGCTGGCTTTTGGCGCTGGCCGGTTTCTTGCCTCTCTCCATCATTTCGATGGGTGAACATTTTTTTTCGGTCCACCGAGCGGAGGCGACGGTTGGCGGGTTGTGGTTGGCTGAGGCGGCTGTTTCCGGGTTGGTCGTGCTTTGGGCGGGCAAGCCTATTTTAGCCGGGGCTGTCGCCGCAGCGCGCCGGCGCGCACCGGACATGGATTTTCTTGTTGGCGTCGGTGCGTTGTCCGCGTGGTTGGGAAGCCTGGTTGTGTGCATTGCTGGCGCGATGGAGAGCGGCGCGGTTGTTGACGGGTCTGGTTCGGTGCGGATGAATCCTGGTTTCTTTGAGGCTGGGGCCGGGATCGTGACGTTTGCTCTTCTGGGCAGGTGGCTGGAGCAGAGGACGCGGGCAAAGGCTTGGGATTGGCTGCACAGCCTCGTTTCTATGCAGTCCCAGACGGTGCGGCTCCGTGAGGGCTCTCAAGTGCGGGAGGTTGCGCTCTCGGAGGTGAGGGTGGGTATGCAGGTGATCGTTCCTCCCGGGGAACGGATTCCCGTCGACGGCGTGGTTTGCGAGGGCGAGTCGTTTGTAGACGAGAGTTGGGTGACGGGTGAGCCCGTGCCGGTTTGGCGCGGGGCGGGGGATCCGGTCGTGGGAGGAACCGTGAATGGCAGCGGTGGAATTGTAGTCACCGTTTCGAGCGAGGGGCGCGATGCGTATTTGAAGCGGATCATTCGGATCGTGCGCGAAGCTCAAATGGGCAAACCTGCCATTCAAAGAATTGCAGACCGGGTTTCCGGATGGTTTGCATGGGGGGTTCTGGCCTGCTCAGCCGCAACGGTCCTTTGCTGGTTTTTAACCGGGCCGATAGAATCCACATGGCGCAGCGCTTTGTGGCATGGCCTTTCGGTGCTGGTGGTGGCCTGCCCCTGTGCTCTTGGCTTGGCGACACCGGTTGCGGTGTTGGCTGGAACTGGGAGCGCGGCATTGAGCGGGGTTCTTTTTCGAAACGGTGCTGCTCTGGAGCAACTCGCATCGGTGGGGACTGTGATTTTTGACAAGACCGGCACGCTGACCCGCGGAGTTGTCGAGGTGGAAGAGTGGTGGGAGCACAGGCGTTTTGGGGGGCGTTTAATTGCAACGCTGGCGGCTTTGGAGGCGCGAATGCATCATCCGGTTGCCGACGCTGTGGTGCGCGCGGCGAATGAGCGGGGATTGGCCGTTCCCAACGTGTCCTCGGTTCAGTCAGTGCCGGGCCGCGGCGTGCGCGGAATTGTGGAGGGCAGCGAGATTATCGCAGGGAGTGCGGAGTTGATGCATTCCGAGGGCGTCGACTTGCCCGATGATGGCGCGCAAGGTGCGGCGGGACGCTTCTGGGTGGCCGTGGACGGTGAGTTTGCCGGATGGTTCCGGGTTTCGGACGCGATCCGCCCGGAGGCTTTTTCCGTGATTGGACGGCTTCGGGAGCGCGGCCTGCGGCTCGTGCTTTTGACCGGCGACGAGGAAGGACGGGCGCGTGAGGTTGCCGGTTCGCTGGGGTTCGACGAGGTGGCGTGGGGCGTGCTTCCTGAGGGTAAGAGGGAGGCGGTTGCGGGGCTTCAGAAGGAGTTGCGAGCTGCCGGTGGCAGCGGATTGGTGGCGATGGTGGGAGACGGGATCAACGATGCTCCGGCGTTGGCCCAGGCTGATGTGGGAATCGCCATGGCCGAGGGCACTGCGGTCGCGCGTGAAACAGCCGCGGTGACGTTGATGCGCGCGAACTTGGGGACGTTGCTTGCGGCACTCGAGATTTCGAGAAGGACGATTGCCGTGATCCGCCAGAACTTATGGTTCGCCTTCGGCTACAATTTTCTGGCGCTGCCCTTCGCATCGGGAGCGCTTGAGTGGTTGATCCCTTGGGCGCCCGGTCCGGTGGTCGCATCGGCGGCGATGGCCCTTTCGTCGTTGAGCGTGGTGCTCAACGCCGTGCGACTGAGGCGCGCGGGCGTTTCAGCAGCGCGCTGATCCACTTGCCTTTCCGTGTCACTTTAAGGATGCGCAGTTTTTCGCGCGTGAAGGCGCCGAGCACCTCGGTTTCTTGCTCCCTGAGCACCCCGGAAAGGATTAGATGTCCGTCGGGAGAGACGGCGCCAGCGATCACGCCGGCGGCTTCGATGAGCACGCCGCTGAAGAGGTTTGAAGCCACCACTTCCCATGTCTGAGCGGGCTTCCATCGCAACACATCAGAGCGGATGAATTTGAGGTTCCGGATCGAATTGTTTGATGCGTTTTCTTTGGCGGTGCGGATTGCGTGCGGATCAAAGTCGGTTCCCAGCACCTGCTTTGCGCCGAGAAGCCGGGCGGCAATTGCTAAAATTCCCGAACCCGTCCCCAGATCGAGGAAACTCCATTCCGAACGGCTGTGCCCTGAGGAGATGTCGGCCAGATGGCGAAGGCACATTGCAGTCGTGGCGTGTTCGCCGGTGCCGAATGCCATGCCCGCTGGAATCCAGATGGCCGGCGCCCGCCCCGCCTTTGTTTCCTTCTCCCTCTCAAGTTCGGTGCTGACTACTGACAGCTTTCCCCGGACTCGGATTGGCGCGCGCTGGGGCGGGTTTTGCGCGGTGAGCCATCTGGCTTCGCTCACGGTGCCTCCGTGGATGTCGCGCAGCTTACTGGCCTCGGCTGCGTTGAGGCCGTGCGCCTGCACTTTTGCGGATTTAGAGCCCACGGTTTCCGTGATCATCAGGCGTTCGGGCCCAAGATCGGAGAGGGTCGCGAACCACGTTTCAGAGTTCGCAGCGGGAGTGCGTTTCGACCAAGTAAAGCGGTTTGCGGCGAGTCGGGGAGCCATGGATCAAGAGTGCGCAGCGTGACGAGGTTACTTCGTTGCTGATTTTTTCTTGAAGATAAGGATGTGCTGCTGCGGGAGCACGTCGATGGTGCGCTCCCAAGTGAGGTCAGGCACTGCGGCAAACTCTTTTTTTGCCTGCTCCTGACTCATTTTGTGGACGCGCTTGATGTTGACCGAGGGGTCTTCCGCCCGGAATTCTACGAGCACGATGCGGCCTCCGGGTTTTAGCGCGCGCTGCATGCCGACGAGCATTTCATACGGTTGGTCGAATTCGTGATACACGTCGACCATCAGGATCGTGTCGACGCTTGAAGCTGCCAACTTCGGGTCGTTCGTGGTGCCCAAAACCGAAGTGACGTTTGTGATCCCTCGCTTGGCCATGTTGCGCTGAAGCAGATCGAGCATTTCCTGTTGGATGTCGACTCCGAGGATTTTGCCTTGAGGCCCCACCAACTTTGCCATCCGCCAGCAGAAGTAACCTGAGCCTGCTCCGATGTCGGCCACGGTTTCGCCGGCTTTGAGTTGCATCGAGTCAATGAGGAGGTCGGTGCGCTCCTCGGCTTCCCTGTCGGGGCGCTCCAACCACCCGGCGGCTTGATGTCCCATCACATGGGCGATCTCGCGTCCCATGTAAAATTTACCGATGCCGTTGGGGTCGTGTTCGGTCCGGGTTTCGTAAAGCGGTGCGGTAGGCTGGGGTGCCGCGACGGCTTGAAAAGCCGATCCGAAGACGGCTGACAAAAGGATTGCGAGGAGGTTTTGCGCTGGGAGTTTGGGAGTCACACAGTCGTTCAACAGGAGGGTGGGGGCCTCGTCGAGTTCTGATTTATGGCGGAAGATTCGCGATGCGGATGGCGGCGACGTGGAGAGGGGCTTCCGTGTGGACGCTTCTCGGCTTGCAACCGGCTGGGCGGTTCCCTTAGCTTTCCCACCCTCTTTCGGGCCAGGGTAGCTCAGAGGTAGAGCAGGGGACTCATAAGCCCTTGGTCGGGAGTTCAATTCTCCCCCCTGGCACCAACCCCGTGTTCGGAGAGCGGGAGATTGGGAGAGCTGCGCCGGCGAAGTGCGCCGCTCGGGTCCGCTACCTGGGCAGGGTTAAGGGGATTCCTTCGGCTTGCAAGACCTCGAAGACGTGCTGAATCACGGTCTTGTAATGTTGTTGCACCACAATGTCCTTCGCCTGCTGCTGCAGGGCGTGGAAATCCTCAAAATCTTCCTGCAGTTTAAAGGCCAACAGGGTTTTGAGCTGCTCGGATGCAGCCGGCTCATGGGGCTCCACCGCGGCAAGTCCACGGCTTGTGGCTCGTTCCTCGCTGTCGAGAGTCATTTCCTCGATGCGGGCCATCAGTTCCGCGTTCCGGAATTCCAGTTGCTGGTTGAGTCGGTTTAGCTCATCGACCGATGGAGAACCCGGAATCGGTGCAGGCGCTATTTTTTCGGTGCGGCGCGCGCGCTTCTGGCCTTCCTCCGCACTCCGAAGCTGTTTCTGCGCGGCGGCGAGCTCAGCGCGCAAACCGCTTGCGTAAGCCTCAATCTGTCTGAGCGTTTCGTGCAAATTAAAGGGAGCTCCGGGGTTTCCCCGTCTTTGTGAATGAGCTCCCTGGTTTTCAGAACGCGTTCCGGATTCACCGGCGGACTCGTGTGAATTGGAAGGGATGGTCTTCGAAACATACACCGGCCTTTCCCTCCTCGATGGTGGCCTCGGCGCTTCGGATTGGGATTCGGGCGAATCGAGTTCGTTTGAATCTCCGTGCTCCGCGGGATCCTCTTCCTTGTCTTCGTGCTTGGAGTCCAAGTCGGATACAGGCTCGTTATCTGGGTTGGTATTGTTGCGGGCAGGCTGCTTCTGTCTGCGATTTTTTGGAGCAAATGAATCCTCCCCATGCGGCTCAGTCCCGTCTTCGTCTGCAGCCTCTAAGTGTTCCGCCCCGGCGGATGGGTCGGGCGGGGAGTGTTGTTTGAGCGATGGCAGCCAAGTCTCGGGCAGGTCTTTGATTTCTCGTTTGAGGACGCCCTGCCATTTGCTGCTCCATCGGCTGATGGACTTGAGGATCAACTGCTCGAGCGGTTCAGAGAGTTTTTGCAGGCCGCCGAGGGATTCCGCCCATTTGATCGTGTGGATTTGGGTCAAGGGCGGTTGGGGCGCGTGGAATGCACCATGGAGAGCGGCTTGAACCAGCAAATCGACTTCAGCGGGTTTCAGGGACTCGGTGGGTACCTGCAGAATCCACGCTTTGCCGCGTCCGATCAGCACTCCGGCGAAATGCGCTGCTCCCTTGCCGTTTAGAAGGCCGCTCGTTCGGTCCCTCATGGACTTGACGGTGAGGATGATCAGTTTGAGGGCCGCCGCCTGGTCGATCTTAAACAACCCCCGCGCAAGGCTCAGGCGAATGCGTGCGGCCGCCTCGCCGGGGCTTTTAGCCAGCCCGGCAAGCATCTGCGTACGGGACGTGGCTTTCATCTCCGGCCACGCCTTGATGGCAGCCTGTGTTACGACAATCCAAGGCAACCGCGGAATGCACGCTACAGCCCGAGCAACGTCGCTCCGGCCGCCGAGCAGAAGTTCGCTTAGAATGGTTCCCGCCCGCGTTTCATCGTCGGCCGGAAGCCGTTCCTTCTGAGCTCTCAAAGCGAACTCTTCGATGGATCCCGGTTCGGGTTTCTCGGTGAAAGGCTCGGCGCTGACTGCATCCAATCCGGTAACCGTGGTGTCCCCTGAATCGGATTCCGGATTCTCGGTGCCCTCGATCGGGGCAGAGTCTTCTTTCGCCAGTCCATCCACGGGTGCCTCCGGGTCGCTGGACTGCTTTTCAAGGGGTGCCGTAAGCGCGGACTCCCCCGAGTGCGGAGCTGGGCCCGAGGCGGTGGCCCCATCGCCGGGCAGGTCGTGGGTGTCCGGTCTTGGTTCGGGAGCGGAATCTGGTGGGATAATGGGATCCATGGCTAGAGTGCGATGCAGACTGAGTTCTCGCGGCTTGATTCGGCGCGGGGCAAAGGGCTGCGGCGGTGTTTGAATGAAGGTTTGCCTGCTGGAAAGCAACTGAATCTTCGGGGCGTATAAAATGGGCCGGAAGAAAGAGGCGTCGGGGATTGCAAGGCAAGTCCCAATTGTTGTGAAAGTTCCAACAAACTCATTCAAATCCGAGAAATTTGCTCGAAAGCTCCGTCGGGAACCGCATTCTTTTTAATTCAATGCGCACGATTCTAGCCTTGGAAGATGGAAGGAGCTTTGTCGGGGAGTCTTTTGGTCATATTGGAACAGCTTTGGGCGAGGTTTGTTTCAACACCTCAATGTCTGGCTATCAGGAGGTTCTCACTGACCCTTCTTATCGCGGACAGATTGTCTCCATGACATACCCGGAGATCGGAAATTACGGGGTCAACGCCTTGGACGAGGAAAGCACCGGTCCTCACGTCCGGGGGTTCGTGGTGGAGGAGCTTAGCCCCGTTGCAAGCAGTTGGCGCTCGGAGGAGCCCTTGGGCGAATACTTGAGGCGCTGGAAAATTCCGGGGATTCAGGGCGTGGACACAAGGGCGCTCACACGGCATTTGCGAGACAAGGGGGCAATGAGGGGATGCATCACATCGGAAGCAGGCAGCGAGGCGGAGGCGGTGCGGCTTGCACAGCAAGGGGTTGGAGTCGTCGGGCAGGACTTTGTGCGCGAAGTCACGGCAGGATCGCCTTATGACTGGGATCCCGATGGCACCGCTTCCCGTGCATGGACAACTTCGGGTACTCCGGGCGCCGTGGTTGATGCGAGGCTGCAGGGATTCATGCCGCTACCGCCCGTGAAACGGCGGATTGTCGCCTACGACTTCGGAATAAAGCTCAACATCCTTCGGCGTCTCCGGCAGGAAGGGTTTGCAGTTCGTGTGGTGCCAGCTGACTACAGCGCTGAAGAGGTGCTCGCGCTCAGACCAGATGGCGTATTTCTGTCGAACGGCCCCGGAGATCCTTCGGCCCTTACTTACGTGCATGAAAATATCCGCAAGCTTGTGGGGAAGGTTCCCGTGTTTGGGATTTGTCTCGGGCACCAAATGCTCGCGTATGCCTTCGGGGGAAAGACTTTCAAGCTCAAGTTTGGGCACCGTGGAGGCAACCAGCCTGTGAAGGATTTGCGCACGGGGAAAGTCTCGATCACCTCGCAGAATCACGGGTTCGCCGTGGATGCAGATTCGCTGCCGGATGACGTGGAGGTGACCCACGTAAATTTGAACGACCAGACCGTCGAGGGGATGCAGCACAAATCCCTGCCTGTGTTCAGCGTGCAGTATCACCCGGAGGCGGCTCCCGGGCCGAATGACGCCAGTTATTTCTTTGAACAATTCGCCGAACTAATAGACAGTCAGGCCTAGTTGGCAGAATTTTCGTCTTCACGAATCTGATAATTCAAATCTCTCCCCGGGACCCATGCAACAGCTCATCGTCAACCAGTCGGATGGAACTTCCACCGCTTATGAATTGTCGCTCTCAACGGTGATTCTCGGAAGCGGGATGGACTGCGTGATTATTGTTCCGGACGAGTCGGTGGCTCCGGCGCATGTCCAGATCACGCTCGATGTCACAGGTTACGTCGTCTCTGATCTCGCGGGGAACGAGAGCACGTTTATCAACGATTATCCGATCGAACCCGGGACTGCTTATCAGATGGAAAATGGCATGCGGATTCGCATGGGAAACGTGGAGGTTGTTTACGTGGTCGAGGAGGAGGTTCCGGTCGCCGAGGAGTCGCCCTCGGAGGTTCAGGAGGAGGAGGGTGCGGCTGTTTACGAGGCAGACGAGTCTTTCCCCGCGCCCGGATCTTTCCCTATGCCGCGGCACGCGGACGGGGCCTTCGCTCCCGCGAAAAGCGGCGTGAATTTGTTTCTGGTAGCCTCAGTGGTGACGACGGTCCTCTCAGTCGTGTTCGCAGTGGTCGCGGCGATGCACGTTACGGGTGTTTTTGAGGACATGCAGTAAAGTCGGATGCTTGGCGAACTCCCGCGTCTTCGGTGTGGCAGGCATACATTCGGTGAAATCGGTCTCGACCGTCTTCGCGCCCCATGGAGCGGAATTGAATGCGCCGAGTTGCGGCTTGCGGAAAACGGTTTGGTGCCCCGTCAGGTCACCCAAGTCAAGGCGGGCTGGGATGCGGAGTACCTGCGGTTGTTTTTCTTTGCAGACGATTCACGGCCTTGGGCGACTCTGACGGAGCGTGACGCGCCTTTGTACAAAGAGGAGGTTGTGGAGGTATTCCTCGATCCAGTCGGCGACCTTGCTGCTTACTTCGAGTTTGAGGTGAATCCCAACAATGCCGTGCTCGATTTGTGCGTGCGCAGGATCCGGAGCGGATACCGAAAGGATTTCCGCTGGCGCTGCGCCGGCCTTCAAACAGCAGCTGGAGCAGTCGAGGGCGGTTGGGCCGCGGAGTGGGCGATTCCTTTCGCGAGCATCACGGAGAGGACGCCTGTTTCAGGGGATTGCTGGCGTGTGAATTTCACGCGGATCGACCGTCCGGAAGACGCGCCGAGGGAATTGAGTGCGTGGTCTCCGACGGGTTTTGCGCAGTTTCACATTCCGGAGCGGTTTGGACTTTTAGAGTTTGTGTGATTGCCCGAAGGGACGGTAGCACAACCGGCTCCCCATGGAGTGGGTGCGCGCTCAGAATTGCGAATTTGACCGTAATTTCAGTTGGTTTGAGTGGCCCGCGGATTTGCTCGTCTGGTTCCGAACTGGAACACGCGAGGTCTGTCGGGCTAAAAAACAGAAGATTGTGAGCAGTGTGCCGATTCCAACGCGCGACACGGCGACGGTGCGTTGGCGTATAATTCAAGAGATTACTCTACCTCGAGAGTGGGCACTGTTGGCTGCTTAGCGAGGTCTGCCCAAGATCTACTGAGTTCCTTAAAACATTCGAATCCGGTTTTGGCGAGAGAGCTCGGATAAATTTCACAAGGCACCTTTCGCCTCTCCAGAAAGGTGTGATCCGCGCCGAGCCCGCCCCAGATTATTTTTACTTTTGAGTCAATTGGAGGTGCGGGTGGAAAACTTTCGGGTCCGGGCAGGAGGTGTGCTAGGTTTTTTTCGTGGAGTTTTCTTCCGATGAATGGGCGTCCGGGTCTGTTGAGTTGGCGCGCTTCAACAACCTCGCCGATGCACGTGAGCGGGGCCTCGTGCTCGCGTCCAAGGGGCTATCCTATCTCATCCAGCGGTGCGGGGACGAGTGGGTTGTGCGGGTTTCCTGCGAGGATCGGGGTGCGGCTTGCGAGGAGCTTGGATTCTATGAAGACCAGTTGCGGATGGCTGCGCAGGAAGTGGGGTGCCGCGTAGAAGAAGCTCCTCGATGGGCGCATCAGGGTCGTTGGACGCTCCATTTCGTCGCATGGTTGTTTGTCCTATTTGCAATCTTGCAGGCGGAATTGGGTGAATCGTGGCGGAACTCTGGCCTGCTTTCGGCGGAATTAGTGGTGCGAGGAGGGCAGTGGTGGAGGGTTTTCACTGCTTTAAGTTTGCATGCGGACGTGCCGCACGTGATCGCCAACATCAGCGCGGGCCTGCTGTTCGCGGGTCTGATGATTCCATCGTTTGGTCAGGGGTTGACCTGGATCCTGATCCTAATGAGCGGAGCGGTTGGAAACGCTCTGAACGCGTGGATTTATTTCCCAGGGGACCATCAGAGCATCGGGGCTTCAACCGCGGTTTTCGGAGCCCTTGGATTGCTGGTCGGTGATTCCTGCGGAGACATCCTGATGCGCAGATCGGGGCGATCCGTTTGGCGTTGGATTTTGCCGTTGGGCGCGGGTTTGGCGTTGTTCGCGTACTTGGGAACCGGAGCCCCGGGGGAGCGGATCGATGTGATGGCGCATCTCTGGGGGTTCACTGTCGGATTGCCACTCGGGGGGGCCGCGGCGGCGATGCACGTCGCTGAAAGAATGCGGCAGGCGGGTCAGGTCGCCTGCGGGCTGTTGACGGCAGCATTGCTGGGGGGTGCTTGGCTGATGGCTTTCAGAATGTGAAGCAGTTCGCGCCAGCAATATCTGGCGCCCGATCGGCATGCCGCCGCGGGGAGCGCGGGCCCGACCTCGAGGGTAAAGTTCTTCCGGCGCGATTGCGCATTGGCCGCGGGATTCGGGGTTCAGCCCAACGGATTTCCAATCCAATTGCTGCCAAACCGGATCCAAAACGGGATGGAGATGAATCCGGCAAGAGTGCTTCCAATCGCAATCTGCGAACTAAACCGGCTGTCGGCGGCGTGCGCCTTGCAGAGAACAATCGGGAAGAGGGCTGCAGGCATCGCCGCCTGCACAAGCATCACGTTCTGGAGAGCGGGGCCCGCAGGGAGCCATTTTGCAACCGCCAGAAACATCAGCGGGAGCGCGATGAGTCGGGCGGAGAGGGATGCGAAAAGCGCGGGCCACCTCGTTCCATCCGGATCCTTCTCGCGGATGGCGTCGTACGCGGTCAGTCCGGTGAGAATCAGGGCCATCGGCACGGCGATCCCTCCGAGCAAATGCATCGTGTTCAGGACAAAGACGGGCATCCATTCCTTGATGTGGACGAGATTCAATGCGGCACTGATGAGGATTGCGAGGGTGGGTGGAGTGCAGGCCAGTTTCCACATGCTGACGGTTTTTCGGTCCGACAGCACCGAAACGCCAATTATCCACATGCCAAGCTCCACACCGACGTTGAACAAAAACAACACCCCCAGCGTTTCCTTGTCAAAGAGCGCTGTCACGATCGGAATGACCAGATAGCCGTAGTTCTGGATGCCCGCTGTCACGATTCCAGCCCTCCTTGTCCGCTCGGGGAGCGCGAATGGCGCCAGAGTGATTGCGAGCACCCCCATGCCGAGGGAAACCAAACCGAAGCCCAGCAGGGGTGGGAGCCAGAGGTTCTCGGGTTCCCGCAGCAGGGGGTTGCCGAGAATGGAGTCGGCGATCAGCGCGGGAAACAGAATATTGAGCGTCAGTTTCAGAACGCTCGAGTCGCCCTCGGCCCTCATCAAACCGAGATGCCGCGCGATGAATCCCACGAACGCGGTAAAAAAAACCGGCGTGATGACTGTGAGCAGGGATGCGAAGCTCACTTTGCCGCGTTGGGTTGAAGCGGAGGGAATTGTTTTTGAATTTGCAGCACCTCAGCGTAGGTGAGCCCGCGCGGTATGGGAATCATCCCGTCGGTGATCGTTTGATCGATATGAATGTCCACGATCTGGCGCGCCGCTTTCTCAGAACCGAAGTACGCGATGATGGCCCGCCCCCTGTTGGATGAGCTGACGTTGTGCAGAATGATGCGCCCGCTATCGTCCAGTTTGAAAAGGCATCCCCATGATCCGTCGGCGACGGGGTAAACATGCACTCCTTTCACATGGCGCTCGCTCAGGCTGGCAGCCCGTTCCATGAAAGAATTCCGCTTCGGGTTTGTGAGCGTCACGGGCATCGAGAAAGGGTCTTTGCTGATGGATCCCACCTCCACGAAAAACCTGACCACGAATTTGGGTTTGCGGGCAAACGCCTCCGCTCTGACCGGGAATCCGAGAGTTCCGCATGCAAGCAGGAATCCAAAGAGAACCATGCCAGCGGCATGCCGCAGCGCGGTCAGCGCTCCGGAGTCATATTGCGGTTTTACAGCGTGGGAACCGGGGGGTGTCGGCGGACAGGGGGATTCGCTCATTTTGATTCGACTCTTTTCCTGAAGTTTTCGAAGTCTTTCTTGAGCTCTGAGTCGGCCTTTTTGAGCTCCGCAATTTCGTCCCTGAGCCCTTTGAGTTCTTCGCTGCCCTTGTGGGCCGCTCTGATTTTTTCCAGGGCTTTCACGGCCGCATTTTTCTCCGGTCTCGCCGACGTTGCGTTCGCGAAGGTTTCCAGGACCCCAGAGGCCCGCGCGTCTTCCAGCAAGCCGAGTCCGCTGATGGCCGCCAACCGAACCGTTTCGCGCCCCGAGGTGAGGAGTCCCGTCAGTGTTTCCCGCACACTATCGCGGTTTGTCGCGTGGCGGCTGATAAAGCCGAGAGTTTCAAGCGCGGCTGTCGCGCCGGCGCCAGAAAGCTCTGCGATCCGCGTCTGGATGAGCACGGTAATCGCCTGCTCAAAACGAGGGTCGTCCTGGATGCGTATTCCGGCAAGTGCTCCCTCGAGAATCCGGTCCCGATAGCTCGCCTTAGCCAACGCTTCCGTCAGCAACTGCCGAACCTCCTGATTTTGGTAGGGACCGAGGGCGCGCAGCGCCGTGGCGATGACCCCCGGGTTTTTTTCAGAGGCGAGTATTGTTGTGAGCGCCTGCTGCGCCTTTGGTTCAAAAAAACCACCCAGCGCGGACACGACCGCGTTCCGAACGCGGGCGTCGGTCTGGTTCAGGCAGCCGCAAAGTGCCTCGAGCGATTCGCTGGTGCGCGCCTGCTTGAGGACTTCCGCGGCGCGGATCTTCACGCCGTAATGTTCGGCGGACTGCAGCACGGATTGGATTTTCGCAACGGATTCCTGATCCGGTTTTTCAGCCAGTTCATCCAGTGCGCGCAACTGGGCGACGATGTCAGAGTTGTCGGCGAGTTGATGGAACAACATCGGGCGTCCCGGTTTAAAAGCGATCTTGGCTAGGACGCCGAGGCTTGGGTCCACCCGCACGCTCTCGGGCGCCGTTTTGAGGGGGAAATAGAATGTTTCCTCTTTTTGGTGGATCTGAACGGTTCTCTCGAAGCGTTCGGCCTTTGAGACAAAACGGATGGTCAGGGGAAATTGGAATAAAGGCGCTTCCTCCGATATCTTCTGCGTTTGTTTGACGGTGAGTTTCGCATGCTGCGTTTTTTCGTCCCACGAGTAGGCTGCATCCAGAGAGGGAGCCCCAATCCCGTTGACCCATTGCTCGAAAAAGCGGTCCATGTTCCGCCCCGACACGGACTCGATGACGGACCGGAGGTCGTCGCTTGTGACGGATCCGTACTGATGTTTTCGCAGGTAGGTTGTGATGCATTTGCGGTACATGTCCGGCCCGAGCTGCTGCCTGAGCATGTTGAGAACCCACGCGCCCTTCGGGTACGCAAGATAGTTGAACATCTCGTTGGGCTCCGCAAACTTGCGCCAAACAATACCCCTGGTCTCGTTTGTGTTGGATAGGATGCCCTCGGCCGCCTGATACAGCGCGTAGAGCATTTCGTTTTCGCCAAAAAAAGATCCCTGCCAGAGCCAGTCGTAAAAAGTCGCGAAGCCTTCGTTCAGCCAAATATGACTCCAGTCCTTGCAGGTGACGAGGTCCCCGAACCACTGGTGGGCGAGCTCGTGCGCGACGAGACTGTCGCTGCTGAAAAGATTCTCAGTGTCGGAGGAAAAAAGCGTGCGGTGATTGAGCGTCGTGAGGCTTGTGTTTTCCATCCCACCCCAATGATAGTCGTGGACCGCAACCTGGCCGTATTTTTCCCATGGGTACTGCACTCCGAGCTCGCGTTCGAAAAACTCTATCATGCCTTTTGTGTGGCGAAAAGAGTTTGGAGCCTTCGAGATTTCGTTTGGCGTCGTCCAAAATTGAAGGGGGATGTTGCGGTAGAGGTCTTGAATTTTTTCGAACTCCCCCGCAACAAGCGTGATGAGGTAGCCCACGTGCGGCTTGCTTTGGATCCACCGAAAGCTGGTCAGTCCATTGCTGTCATTGTTCGCCGGTTGCTGTTGTCCGTTCGATAGTGCGACCATGCCTTTTGGCAAATGACAGGTCACCTCCGATGTGAACTTCTCCACGGGGTGGTCGAAACATGGGAACCAGTGACGCGATTCAATGGGTTCACCCTGCGTCCAAAGATGGGTCGCCGCGTATCCCATTTCTTTGGTCCGAAAATAGAGGCCTTTGGTTGGCTCGGCCTGATACTCGACGGTGAGCGTGGACTCCTGGCCCGGAGGAATCGGCGGGTTGAAACTCAGGACAATCTCGGTGTCCGTCACTTGGTGGCTTAAGCCGCCCCGGGAGCTTTTCACCTGGCCGATATTGAGCTCCGCGATATCGAGGCGGAATTCTTCGAGCGGAGCCCCGATCGGCTTGAATCTCAACGTCGACGACCCGCTGATAGTCCGTTTTTTGAAGTCCGGGGTGAGATCCAGCGCGAGATGCAGGATGTCCACTTTCCGGTCCGGTGCGTATTTCCTGTAGTTTGGAGATTCGACGGAGGCGGGCAAGAGTGCGCGGGAGCAATAACGGCATGCGTGCTCGAGTGAATCATTCGAGTAACCCGTCGAGGAGACAATGGTATGAAGCCCCAGCGCCAGAAACGTTCCGAGGATTGCTTGCGGGACAAGACGAGAGGATCGGGTGTTCAAGTCAGGAGGGCGGGCCATTTGTGAACCCTAAGGCGTGGAGCCTTTCAGGGCAATGCTGGGCCTCGATGCGGACCGCTGAAAACCGCTGAAAACCGCCCGTAACCCGAGTGAATCCCGCCGAAGCACGAGCAGCATCAGAGCCCGATCTGCTGCCCGCGCTCTAGGGTTACTGGAGCAGGTTGCAAAACAGGATGTCCTTGTCCGCTTTGTTGAGGCTGAAGGTTCCCGGCTTGTGTGAAACGGTCGCGTGGAAGTAATTCTCGCCTTGATACGCGGATCCAACGGTAATTTTAACGGGAACCGCCTCGGCGCCCTTTTTGCTCTGAAAAGTGATCTCAAATTCAGGCTTGTCCAAACCGTGCGCCGCCTCCTCCGTCGGCCCGATCCATTTTGTGGTTCGAAGATTGGCAACCAGTCTGAGGATGTTCTGGACGGCATCTTGATTTACCGCACCTTCTCCGCCGCTGCGTTTCCACAAGTCCGGCTGCTTTTCGATGGTGATGGTGTCGGCGCCTTTTCTCGCGGTGATGGATACGACTTCGTCAGCCTTCACATTGAGCACTTCCAGCGGCTGGAGGTACGCGGGGTCCGTCGGGATTTCTTCAATCAACGATTTTGGAGCCGCGACAATGAAGGGCTCGTCGTCCAGTTTGCAGTATGCGCTGTCGCCCTCGACCGGGCCGAATAGGAGGGTGGCCAGAGCCTTTTCTCCGGCTTTGCTCTCCGGGGTGTTTTCGCTTGCGTACGAGGAGAGAGTCACCCGCAGGCGGGGCTCTGCGAGGGAGTATTGAGCCAGATTCGGGGCGACGTCCGCCACGAAGTTGGTGGCTTCCGCTGTTTGGAGTCCTGCGAGCAACCGCGTGGGCAGCGCTTCGTTGATCGGGGTTTCAGCGTCGTTGCTTTTGAGGATCCAGCCCTCGCCTTTTCGAGCCATGACCAACTTCGCACCCGCCCGGGACTCGACCGTAATGCGGTCCACGACGTCAGAGGGAACGCGGATCAGTTTTCGATCCCGCAAATCGTTTGGGCGCGCTTTGACCAGAGGATCGATCGCCGAATTCGACAGCACGGTTACCGCCGCCCGCGAGGAGAGTTTTGCGAATGACTTGTCCTTTTGCTCCTCGCCGGAGGGCGTCGCCCCGATTTGAAGGATCAGCGCGTCTTTCTGACCTTCAACGCTCATTGTGACGGTGGCGCGTGGCTCGGTAAGGGCCTGCTCCGGGGTGGGTGTTTCGTCTAGAAACTGGCTCACTCTTGCGTTCAATACAGCCGCGAGAAGGTCGTTGACCTTTTGGTCTGCCGCACGTGCGCGCAGGGGTCTGGTGAAAACCCAGTGGTTGCTTTTGCGTTCCAGCTCGAATTCGCCCTCTGGAGTTTTCACGTGTACTTTGGTGACCAGCGCTGGAGGGCTGTCCGAAAGCCTTTTGTCGCGGAACTCCTCGGCCTTTTTTGTGAGCAGGTTTCTGAGCGCGTTTCGTATGACATAAACGTCGTTTTTTCCATCCAGGCGTGCGTAGAGCTTGCCCTCGATGGCGCTGTCCTTCCCAAGAATCAGTCCAATCTCCTTTTTCGCGCCTGTTTTCAGGGTCAGACGCAGGTCCGATGCGTCGACTCCGAACTCCTTGAGCCTCTCATCCGACTGCTTGGACGCAACATCGATTTTTGAATCGTGTCGCAGGTTGGTTGCGGTGGACAGCAGTTGCGAGATCGTGCCTTCGTCCGCCCGGTCGTTGAGCGGTTGGATCATCTTCCACGCGCCCTCTGATTTGCTGAGCTCGATCAGAGACTCGCCATTTTTGATGGACAAGCTCGTGATGCTTGATTCTTCGGCTTCGATGACTTTTCCATGGCTTTCGGCAAGTTCGCGGGTGGTTTTTTGGTTGCTTTCAACCAGCCAGATGTACGCGAAAAAGGCGCCGCCAAGGGCAACGAGTGTGAACGTGGTGCGCGGTTTCATGATGTTTGTTCCGGAAAATAAAGGCGGGGCTCTGCAGGGCGGGGGACAGCTTTTTTTGGTTGGCGCGCTAGCTGCGCCTTCTCCACCAAACCGCCAGTCCAAGCACGGCGATGAACGTTGGGATCACGCCCATCACCGCGAGCGCAATCCTGCCCATGTGTTTCTCATCGAGGCTCAGGTTGATCGCCTCCTTGCTTTTTGGCGGGATGCCCGCGAGTTGTTCCCGATTGATGAGCCAGTTCAACGCGTTGATCGCAAAATCCAGACCTAGCGCCGATTGCCGAAGCCCGTCGTTGCTGATGAACGCTGCGTTGCCGATCAGCACCATTCTGCTGGTCTCAACCTTCACGCGGGGATCGTCCACGCCCCCTTTTTCCACAGCGACCGCCAGGGTGAGGGGACCCTGGTGATCCTTTCCGGGGTCGTTGACGGGTTGCTGGGTGTCCTTCGGATCGTTTTCGATCTCGCCCCAGAATTCGGCGGGAGAGGTGAGAAGCGGAGTGCTCCGTACGCGGAATAGCGCCGCTTTCGTTTGATCTACGACGAAGGAATGGCTGAGTCCGATGAGCTCCATGTCGATCCCGATAATGTCCTTCAGAACGGGTTTGGCCTGTTCAGGGATAATGCCGACAGCAGTGGTCACGATGCCCGTCTTCAGGGTGGGTTGGCCGCGTTCGACTGCCAGCATGGTGCCGGAGCGCATCACAATGTCCTGCCGAGGGGTGACGCCAGAAGTTTCGATCCACTCGGAAAGCCGCGGGGTCTTCATCGCGGGGTTGAGCATCACGAACAACCTTCCGTTTTTATCATTCCAGTAATCCGACAAAAGCTTGATCTCGCGCTCCGAAAGATCCGTTCTTGGTCCAAGGATGACGATGGCTGAGGTGTCGTTCGGAACCGAATCGGTGTTGTTGAGGTTGAGCGGATCGAGCTTGATGTTCTGGCGGTCGATGAAGGTTTTCAGAGCCGTCAGTTCCTGCGAGGTCGGGGCGGGTTCGCCGTGGCCCGCAAGAAAGTAGACTTTGTTCTGGCGGTCCTCTGTGATTTCCAGAAGGGCCGAGGTGATCGCTTCCTCGCCTTTGAATGCCCTGATGGTTGGAGGTTGGCCGAACATGGACCGCGAAGTGTCCATCTCAGCCATATCGGCCGCGTTCACAAACTTGGATTTGCCCTCGTAATCCAGAATCACGATGTTGTCGGTGTTGCCGAACTTGTATTTTTCGGAAAGCTCCTTGGCTCGCGTGAGGTTCCGGTAAGGGTCCACAATCTCAATCGATACCTTGCGGTCCGATGCGTATTCGTATTCTCGCAGAAGCGAGCTCACATCCTGCGCGATCGCCTGGGCATTCGGAAAGAACACAACGGCTTTGACCGGCTTCTTCAGACTGGTCAGCAGGTTCTTGGTGAGAGGCGCCAGCGCGTATTTCTGGTTCCTCGTGAAATCCCACCGCTTGAAGTGGCGGAAACTCATGTAATTGATCATTCCGGCGATCGCCGTGAACGCGAGCACCTGGACCAAGACGTTCAGCCCGATGCTGAGTCGTTTGATCTTGTGCGGGGATTTTGAAGGGTCGGCTTGCGGTTCCATGAGACAAAAAATTTGAGGCGCGCCCATCTCAGGCTTTCCACTTCCGGTATTGGAAAACCTGAAGGTTGATGAAGAGAATCAGGACGGTCATCGAGACGTACCAGACGATGGGTCGGCTATCGACCATCCCCTTTGAAAAGTCCGTCATGTGTTCCACCGCCGAGAAGTAGGAGATCACGTCGCGGACGGCCTGGCTTGGCGAGTTCAGGATGAAGCCAAGCAGTCCCGTGACGAAGAATCCGAAAATCGCCACGAAGGTCATCACAGCGGCGTTGATCTGTTCATTGGTCAGCGCGGACGCAAGGCATCCGAGCGCGACGTAAAATGCGCCGATGAGCAGCAGCAGCAGATAACTGCCCCCGAAGGCGCCTGCAGCGAGTGCCGCTTGCTTTCCGGTGATCTGCGTGAATGAGACGAAATACAGCAGACTTGGCAGCCAGAGGATGACGTAAAAGACGAGAGCGCCCAGGAATTTTGAAAGCACCACCTGCCAGTCTGCGACGGGCGCAGTGGTGAGGGTTTCGATGGTACCCATCCTGAACTCGTCGGAGTAGGTGCGCATCGTGATCAGCGGAAAGATCAGCACGAACGGAAACCAGAAGAGCACTGTGTTGAAGGCGGCTTCCACCACGGTTACTTCCGAGGCCGACTGGTTCAGGAACGAGACGCCCGAGTAGAAGTTGAAACCGCTTGCAATCAGGAAAAAAAACATGACCACGTAAGCGATCGGAGAGTAGAAGAAGCTTTTGACTTCCCGTCCCAGCAAGGTGAATAGAGTGCGCATTTTTTAGTAAAGAAAGAGGCTTCGGTTGTGGGGAAAGCTGAAGGCTCTACCTGGTTTTTGAGGGTTGCGGTTTGGGTTGCTTTCCCGACATTGGCGGGAGGAGCGCAGGTGTTCCGGTTTGCGGGTTTGCGGGTTTGCGGGTTTGTTTTTTGGCGGGTCTGCGTTTCGGCTACTCGCCCTGGGTCAGGTCGACAAACACGTCCTCGAGCGTGGCTTTTCGCCGCGAGAGTTCCTGCAGCCCCCAATTGCCCTCGGTCGCCAGACGCAGCACCTCCTGGGAAGGGTCAGCCTCTGCCTCGGTGCGCAGCACGTAGACGGTTCCCGAATCGCCCTTCGATTCCGCCACCTGCTTGACTCCGGTCAGTCCCGCGAGCGCGGCAAAGGTGCCCTCCGACGGGCTGCCGAGCTCGACCCGGACCGCCCCCGTAGCGCGGTGCTTGCTCAAAAGGTTCGACGCCGTGTCCGAGGCGCGGATCCGTCCTTTATGGATGATGATCACCCGCGAGCACATGATTTCCACTTCCGGCAGGATATGGGTTGAAACCAACACCGTGCGGCGCTGGGCGAGGTTCTTGATCAATTCGCGCACCTGCCGGATTTGGTTCGGGTCGAGTCCGATGGTGGGTTCGTCCAAAATCAGGAGATCGGGATCGTGCACCAACGCGTCCGCCAGTCCCACCCGCTGTCTTTGCCCTTTTGAGAGGGTGCCGATCAGTGCGTTCTCTTTTTCCTGCAAACTGCACATCTCGAGCGCATCGCCAACGCGCTCGGTGAGCTTGGAGCTTTCCACTCCCTTCAGCGACGCGCGGTATCGCAGGTACTCCTTGACCCGCATTTCATGGTAGAGGGGGGTGCTCTCCGGCAGATAACCGATGTGCCGGCGCGCCTCGATGGATTGCTCAAAAATATCGAATCCCGCGATGGTCGCCCTTCCGGAGGTTGGTGGCAGATAGCCCGTGAGCATCCGCATCGTCGTGCTCTTTCCGGCGCCGTTCGGGCCGAGGAAGCCTACGATCTCCCCTTTGGAAACTTGGAACGAGATGTCACGCACCGCCGTGAAGCCGGAATAGCGCTTGGTGAGGTTCTCAACTTGGATCATGGATGGTTATTCGGGTGGGGCGTGGCAATGTTGGTTGCGGGGCGGGTGCTGGGTGGGGGGAGAACAGAGCGGAAACAGGTAGAATATCGGTGTAGCAGCAGGGAACGGTAGCGAAAAGGGCGCCGTGCGCCGCGGTTAGCCGCGGACGCCATACACGAGCGCCGTATCCGCCTGGCGCTCACCGCACCCGGCCGGCCCCACAGCACTGATTCTCGTTTTCCTTCCACCCCCCCCTCTTTGGACATCCGGCGGATGGATGCGTTCAAAATTCAACGCCCGAGGGCCAATTCAAGCGCCCGCGTCAGTTCGGTGCGGGAATACGGCTTCGAAATCGACCCTGCGAGCCGCAGGTGCGGCAGCCGCTTGATGCGTTCATCGCTTTGATCGTTGCTGACGACGATGAGAGGGATCTTTTTCAGGGCGTCTTCGGACTGGATTTGCGCGAGCAGCGCCTCCAAGGCCCCGTTCGGAAAATCCAGGTCCAGCAGAATCACGTGCGGCTGGTATTCTCTGGCGAGTTCAAGCGCGATGTCCGCCTGCATTGCGGAAATGAGGCGGTAGCCCGCAGTGTCTTGGAGGATGCGTTCCATCACGTGGACGTCCAGATCGTGCGCGTCGATGTAAAGGATCGTCCTCTCGGAAAGCGCTCCCCGCATCTCAGGTTGCGCGGTGAATCCGGCTTGGTGGAGCTCGCGCGGGGCTGGTTCGCCGGAGTCTGCGGCGGGGATCTCCACCCAAAAAAGAGAGCCGCCCTCCGGAGGAGAATCGAGGCCGATCATCCCATGCATCGCATCCACAAGCCCTTTGCAAAGGTTCAAGCCGATGCCGGTTCCTTCGATTTTGTTCTCGTCGGCTCCGAGGCGTTCGAAAGGCCGGAAAAGATGTTCGCGTTTTGTTTCGGGAATGCCCTGGCCTTCGTCCTGAACCTCGAAGCGAACCTGCCCGCCGGCCGCTTTGATGCGGATGCGCACCGTGCCGCCCCGCGGACTGTATTTGATGGAGTTTGAAATCAAGTTCAGGGCGACCTGCTTGAGGCGCAGCCGGTCCGCTCGCGCAAAACACGGTCCCTCAGGCTGCAAGAGTTCAACTTGGATCCCGTGCCTCGAGGCGATCGGCTGCATGAGCTCGGCGCTTGAGCGCAGAACGGCCTCGGCGTCGATGGGTTCAATGGTCAGGGGCAGGCGTCCAGCCTCAATCCTCGCGATATCAAGCACGTCGTTGATGAGTGCCAAGAGATGTTGGCCGGCACGCACGATGTGCTCGATGCTCTCGATTTGTGCGCTTTCAGCCTCGTCGAGCCGGAGCAGTTGGGCGAATCCGAGGATGGCATTGAGCGGAGTCCTCAACTCGTGGCTCATCCGGGATAAAAACTCGCTTTTCGCCCGGTTGGCCTGTTCCGCCTGTTTGCGGGCCAGCCTCAAACCTTCCTCCGCCCGCTGGCGTTGCACGGCGGCGGCGACAACGTTGGCCACGGACTGCAGAAAATTGGTGTCGTCCCGCGTGAAGCTGCGCCTGCTGCGGCTGAATGCGCTCAGTGCACCGAACGGCTTGTCTTCAAAGGCAATCAGCACGGAAACACTGCTCGCACAGTTTGTCTTCCGCACCGATTCACTGATCTCAAACCGCGTCTCGGTCGACATGTCCTCCACGATCACGGGTTCGCCCGCGAGGATGGCGAAGCCGGATTGCGATTCTTTCCCGGCCCTGAGCTGCTCCAGCTGGATGTCCGCGGGCCATCCCGCCGACGCTTTCAGCTCCAACAAGCTCTGGTCGGCCGCCAGTTCACGGATCGAGCAGAAATCGACCCTGAGCGTTTGGGTGACGGTGTGCGCCGCGTTGTTCAGGAATTCCTCGGTGCTTTGCCCGGACAGCGCGAGCGCGCCAAGCTCCGCGACGGCGGCCTGCTGGCGTGCACGGTCCTCGATGACCGAGTTGGCGAGCGCAAGCTCGTTGGTGCGCTCAAGCACCCTGCGCTCAAGCATCTCCTGGGAGCGGGTCTGCTGCTCCCGAAACTGGTGCGCGATGGTGACGTCTTCAAAAAAACCGATCATCCGTCCTCCGCCATCCGCCCTCTGCTGGAGGGAGAATCCCCTGGCCTGCACGAACACGGTGCGGCCGTCTCCGTGGACGACGCGGAATTCGTGGGAGAGCGGCTCCTTGGATGCGGCGACGCGCCTGGTCTCCTGCTCGAACCCATGCCTGTCTTCCGGATGGATGAGCTCAAGCAGGCGTGGCACGTCGCCCCCGACCTCGTCGAGGTTGACCCCGAGAACACGGGATGCGTCGCCAGCGTACTTGATGACGCCGGAGTCGGTGTGCCAGTCGAAGAGCAGCTGGCCGCTGGCACGAATCGCGGTGTCGTACCGGTTCGCCCACTCCAGTCGCATCGTCTCCACCGCTTTGCGGTCCGTGATATCGCGCAAAATAGACGAGAAAAATTCAACGCCTCCCTCGGGACTGCGGTGAGCGCAGACGAGCTGCGAGACCGGGATCTCGCTCCCGTCCGCCTCGCGGAAGGCCGTCTCACCCTCCCAGCTCCCATCCTGCGCGGCGACGGGAAACCCCTCCGACAACACCAATTCGCACGCCCACTCCGGTTGAATGGCCTTGTGGTGGAGTTCGAACGGCGGGGTGGCCGAAGGTATCCCGGCAGCGGAGCGTGCGGAGCTGTTTAAAAACAGGATTTTTCCGTCTGGCGCGTGCACGGACACGAAGTCGGTGGTGGTTTCCAGAACACTCGCAAGCAGGCGCAGCCTGTCCTCCGCCGCTTTTTGCTCGCTCACATCGGCAAGCGTGAGGAGAAGTCCGACAGGCTCGCCTTCGGTGGTTTGAATGCGTCTGATTTCCCAGTCGGTGTAGCGGGCCTGCCCCCTGTCGCCGGAGAGGCCCGCGGGCCAGCGGTGCAAGGTGTGCGGTGTGCCTGTCGCAAGGGTGTTCCTGCAGACGCTGATGACATCCGCAACAGCATGCGGCTGCATGTGCGGTTCGATTGCGTCCCGGAGCGACTTGCCCTCCAAGTGCGCGGTATCGTGTGACGCGAGGGTCGACAGCAGCGGATTTGCGCGCACAAAGCGCAGCTCTGTGTTCAGGAAAGCGATCCCGACCGGCGCGTGTTCAAAGCAGATGCGCAGCTGCTCGGACTGCAACTGCCTGCGCAAGGATGCGCGGCTGGTGTAGGTGATGTCCTCCAAGCTGATGAGCAGCAGGGGCTCGGACTCTGAGGCGGAAAGCACCGAGCGCGCTTCGATGCGAAAAGTCCGGATCTGCTCCCTGATGAGCAGGCGCAGGCGGGTTCTGAAGCTCGAGAGGCTTGAGCCGAGGCGCTGAAGTTTTGGAAGAAAATCGATTTGCTCGTGCTCAGGGACGAACCTCAGCCATCCGAATTCCAAAAGATCTGCGGCCGGGGTGGAAAGCAGCCGTGCAAGGGCATCGTTGGCAAAGCGGCATTGGCCGGCGGAATTTCCCGCCCAGATTGCGGTGGGGAGCGCGTTGAGGGTGGCGGAATCGATCTGGGGCGGAAGGGTGATCACTCGGGGTATACTTTAATCGGCCAGCGGTGCTGCCAGAAGCTTAAAGCGGTTTTTGTTCGGCGTGCTTGAAGGCGGACTCGCCGTGGGCACGTCGCTTGGGTGTGAGCCGAGGGAGTCGGCTCGCGGCCGCGCGAATTTTTCATCTAAAATCTTCGAACGCACCCGTGGGTTTTCAAGTCTGAGATGGTAGAGTGCGGTGAGATTGTCCATCGCGAGGGAGTCGGAGTCGCAAGGGTTGTGGGGGTGCCGTGAGAGATTGAAGAGAGTGGATGAAGGGGTTTCCGTCTCGGGCGATTTTCCGGCGAAGCGATCTGGGGCGGTCCGGCTTCTCTGGGTCGGTTGAGCGTGTTGAGCGTGTTGAGCGTGTTGAGCGGGGAGCAGCAGGGAGGATTTTTATGAACCAGTCAGTTTTCGGGGAAAGTGATTCTGGGCTTCGGATGTATCTGCGCGAAATTGCGCGCACTCCGCTTTTGAGCCAGGCGCAGGAGATCGAACTCGCGGCGAAAATTAAGCTCGGGGACAAGGAGGCGCGTGCCCACATGATCCTCGCGAATCTTCGGCTGGTGGTGAAGATCGCCCACGATTACGCCAATCTTGGGCTGCCGATGCCGGACCTTGTTTCCGAAGGGAACATCGGGCTGATCAAGGCGGTGGAGCGCTTCGATCCGTTGCGCGGCGGCAAGCTGAGCACGTACGCGGCATGGTGGATCAAGCAGAGCATCAAGCGTGCGCTCGCAAACCAGAGCAAAACCATCCGTCTGCCGGTGCATCTGGTGGACAAGATCGCCAAAGTGCGGCGCCTCTCTTCAAGCATGAGCGAGGAGCTGGGACGCGAACCGACGGACGAGGAGCTTGCGGAGGAGGTCGGCATCTCGGCGCCGAAACTTGCGCAGTTGCGCCTGGTGTCGCTGCGGCCCGCGTCGCTGGATGCTCCGGTAGCCGAGGATGACGGCAAGCAGTTGGGCGAGACCGTGAGCGATCTGGAGGCTTCAAGTCCGCTCGAGCAGCTCAGCGACAGCGATCTGCTGAGCGAACTCGGGGAATTGATGGTGCTGCTGGACGCGCGGGAGCGGCGGATTCTTTCGGCGCGCTTCGGACTGGAGGGGGATTCTCCGAAGACGTTGGAGGAAGTGGGGCGGAAGTTCGGGGTGACGCGGGAGCGGATCCGGCAGCTCCAGAACGGCGCGCTCTCAAAGCTGCGGCGGGCGCTGCAGCGCAGGGAAAAGCCGTTTGTGTATCCCGGTTGAGAAACTCGGGAGGCGGGTGATTGGCGGATGACGCAAGATAAGCGTCCATCGAGGTCTTGGGCGACGGGCTGTCCATAAGTGCGCACTCACTCCACTTGCTCTTGAATCCAATGGGCTCATCCAACCAAGCCACCTGGGGCAGTTTCAGAAGTTCCTCGCACTTCGCCTAGGCTTCATGGTTTGTGATTGGGATGCAACCGTAGGCACTGCGAATAACAGGAGTGGTCAGCAATCGAAGGAAACTAGTCTGAGTCGCCCTGCAAAACGCCGCCTGCTTGTATGATCAGCCCGTTGAAAACTGCCCTTACTTTCGAGTGGAACGGGTGGCTCAAGAAAGCGAGAGCCACCCAGGCACCCGTGTCAAACAGGCTAACCACGCAGTCCATGATTTTCATCCCGTTGGGATGCCTGCTCAAGCGCAATTAGTGCGTCAATCTCCATTCTTGACGCCGGCGCGGTGGGAGAGCACGGAAAGAGAGGAAGCACAATTTTTCCCTTTTTAGGGGAAGGGGGGGGAAGAGACACGCCTTGCCCCAATCCGGAGCGTAGCAAATCAGTAACAACCTCCTTCAAGTTGCGGCCCTCGTTGACGGCGCGGATCTTAATCTCTCGCACCAGATCGTTGGGCAGATCAATGGTTGTTTTCATGCCGTCAGCTTACTGATTTTCTGGCGCTCCGTCAAAATGGAGGCTTATTTTCCGTTTATTCCCGCCAGTACGGCGGGTCGACTGAATGATTGAATGCAACAGTCTGCAGGCTGGCTAATGGCAACTTTACCTGAATCACTATTCCTCCCAAAAGGATGGACCGCCGTGGGCGTCGCGGTCGCCGTTTTCATGACGGCGGCGAAGTCCGAGGCGTTTTCGAGTGACGAGCCAACGTCGCTGCCAAGTCCAGTATCGGGTCGGACTGGGGAAAAAGTCTCTGGCAGTGGCGCTCAGAAAGCGCAGCCGCACCTGAATCGATTGGTGCTGGAGGAAATGAAGAGAATGCCTTCGGGTGGGGGATACGCAACCACCGCGAAAGCGTTGGAGGCGCTGCGCTCCAATGTGAGGGCTGGCAGCGACGGGGTGTTGGCTGTTGATGCGTCGCGCGCCACTCCCTCGTTTTGTTCAGGGGCGACTTACCTACTGTTTTTACAAGTAATTCAAACGTTGCAGCGCAAGCATGGGTTGAAGCTCTCAAGCGCCGCTGCGGCGTCGCTTGTTTCACTCCAGGGACCCGACGGACACGGTATTTGGGGGCGTTGGAACGCGAATGGTCCGGGCACGGCTCGACTGTTCTTCGAACTGGGCATCGGCAAAAACTTTGTAGACTTCGAATCGGCCGTGCCGGGTGATTTCATGAAAATCTGGTGGACCCATGAAGTTGGAAAGTCAGAGAGGGGACATTCCGTTGTCTTCCTAGGGTCGGTGACTGACGATCAAGGGATGGAGTCTGTGCGGTTTTGGTCTTCCAACACGCCCGACGGTTATGGAGAAAAAGTGGTGCCGCGGGTGAAGATCAAGCGGGCGCTTTTTTCGCGCTTCGAGAAGCCCCCGGCGCTGAACGGGGCTGGGACGATCCCGAAGAAGGATCCGTATCTGGAGAGCATGCTGGTGCGGGCGTCCACGGAAGCGGAGCTGAATGAGATGTGCGGGCTGCCTCAGTCAAATGCCCGCTAGCGGGTCGGTTTTTAAATCCGGCGGGTCCGCCTCTGTTTTGCTCGGTTCAGACGCCGGAAAGAGTGACGAAAAACCTGAGGATTGATGACCCATAGTCGCATTGGCCGCACGGCGGATGCTGCGACCATCTGAACCTTGGAAATGAGCGTGCTTGGCGGTGATATTCTGAAAGACTGCAGGGAGCACACGCCTGCATGTACTAACGCGCAGGATCGACAGCGCGGCGTCAAGCCGGGCAAGTTTCCTGACAACCTGATCTCTTTATGAAAAGCAACAAAGTCCTAGTGATCGTGGGTGACGCGACTGAAACGGTCGACACCCTTTACCCGTTTTACCGCCTGATCGAGGCCGGTTTTGAGCCGGTGGTGGCGGCGCCAGAGAAGCGCCGTTACCAGATGGTTCTGCACGAGATCAAGCCCGGGTGGACCATCACCAAGGAGTGGGAGGGGTATTCCATTGAGGCGGACATTGCGTTCAAAGACATTGATCCGCGGGATTACGCGGGGATCTTCTTCAGCGGCGGCCGCGCTCCGGAATACATCCGCGAGGACGAGGCTTTGCTGAGCATCACCCGTTATTTCTGGGACAACAAACTCCCGATGGCCAGCGTCTGTCACGGAGTCGAAATCCCGGCCCGGGCCGGGATCGTGAAAGGCCTTCGCATGGCCACTGTTGCGAAGTGCAAGTTTGACCTCGAGGTCTGCGGAGGGATTTACGTCAACGAACCCTGCGTTATCGACCGCCACATGGTGAGTGGCCGCACTTATCACGACAGCGGGCACTTTGTCGGTCCTTGGATCAAAATGCTGGAGGCGGCGCGGCAGGCCTGAGTCTTCTCCTCCTAATTTGAAGCCGGGCCCGGCGCCCTGCGTTTATCCCTTCAACTCCCCCCTGAAATGACCACGAGGCGTGAATTTTTAAAGTCAGTGGCCGGTCTGGCCGTGCCCGCATTGGTGCACGTTGCAAATGCCGCTACTCCGTTCCGGCTCCGTTACGTTTTATCCTCCGCGCTGTACGGTGAAATGCCGCTCGACCAGATCCTGCCCGAGGTGGCCGGGACCGGCTGCGAGTCAATCGACATTTGGTGCCGCGTGCACGGGAACCAGAGGGAGCAGATCAGCGAGATGGGCGACGAGGCGTTCGCCCGGCTTTTGTCCAAGCACCATGCGTCGCTTGGAATGACCACCCGGTATCCGCTGGGCCCGTTCAAACTTCAGGAGGAAATGAAATGGGTGAAGAAGTTCGGGGGCTCGCTGGTGCTTTGCGGTTGCACCGGTCCTAAGGAACCGGAAGGGGCGGAGGCAAAGGATGCGATTAAAAAATTTCTAGAGGAGATGAAGCCGCATGTCGCGGTTGCGGAGGAGACAGGCGTCACAATCGCCATCGAAAATCACGACAAGCAGGCGCTTTATCACCCGGACTCGTTGCGGTACTTCGCGGAGTTCAACCGCTCGCCAAACCTCGGCGTTGCCTTTGCTCCGCATCATTTGCACCGCTGGTCGGATCAAATTCCCCAATTGATCCGCGACCTTGGCGCAGGCCAGATTCCGTTCATGTATTTCCAGGAGCACTCGGAGGGCATCCGGGCGAAGGTTGCCAAGGAAATCGAGATGCAGCAGATGCCCGGATTCGGCGGGGCGCTGGACTATCGCCCGGTCGTCAAGGCGCTGCGCGAGATCGGTTACCGGGGGCTTGTGGAAATCTTCATGCACCCGACGCCCCGCGGCGTGCCCATTCTCCCGAGCGTCGGCGAAATCTCTGCCGCAGTGAACAAGTCGCGGCGTTACATTGAGGATTGCCTCGCTCAGACCGCCTGATGAAGAAAATGACTGCACTGGCCGGCGCCATGATTGCGCTGCTACTCTCGGCGGACCTCGTTTCCGCCGCGCCTTTGGTGGCTGCGTTTGAGCGCTTTCACGCCCAAGAAGCCTCGGAGGACGGCGGGCGCCTTCTTTTCAACGAGCTGGCATGCGTCAATTGCCATCAACTCAAAACAGGGCTGCCACCCCGCTCGGGCCCGAGCCTTGCCGGTGTTTCGGCTCGGGTGAACGCCGCGTGGCTCCGGAGTTTCCTTGCGAATCCGAGCGGCGCGCATGAGGGCAGCGGGATGCCGGGGGTGCTCCACGGTTACGCAGGCGCCGATGTGGATGCGGTTGTCCATTACCTCGGTTCGCTCAAGCCCAAAAGCGCTGCAAAGCCCAAGGCTGCCAGGCATTCGAATGGTTTTCGGGGAGGTGAGTTGTTCCATTCGATTGGCTGCGTCGCTTGCCATGCTCCAAGGCAGAAGTCTGAGGCCGCGGAAGCCCCGGATGAGGGTTCTCCGATCGCCTCGGTTGCGCTGCCGGATTTGAGGGCAAAGACGTCGATCCTGCATCTCGCTGATTTCCTGCTCGAACCGGGGAAGATCCGTCCCGATGGGCGTATGCCAAAACTGGTTTTCAACGAGGAAGACGCCACCGACATTGCTTCGTATCTGTTCGAGTTCACCTCGAGCGATCCGCGGCTTGCGGCCGAGGTTGCGCCTTTTCAGTCTGATCCTGCGTTGGTTGAAAGGGGCCGGAAAGTAGTCGCCGAAGCGCGGTGCGCTGCCTGCCATGAGCTGCCGAAGGACGTCGCAGTGCAGTCGGTGCTGCTCAAGAAAGCCGATGGCGGTTGCTTAAGCGCGAAGCCTGTGCGGGGGATTCCGGACTATGGATTGAGTCAAATCCAGTCCGCCGCGCTGAGGCGTTTTTTGTCGGCGCGGTCCGTGGAGTTGAACGAGCGGCAGACGGCGTTGCTTGCGGTTGAGAGCTTGAACTGTGTTGCGTGCCATGAGCGGGACGGGATCGGTGGGCCTGACGCTCGGCGGAAACGCTACTTTGAAGGGGACCACAATCTGGGCGACACAGGCCGCTATCCTCCGCCACTGACTGCTGTCGGTCGCAAACTTCAGACTGATTGGACCCTGAAGGTGCTGGAGGGAGCGAACCGCGTGCGGACTTATTTGAAAACCCGCATGCCCGTTTACGGCGCCGCCGTCGGTTCGTTGCCCGATTTGTTT
>JBILLT010000196.1:0-3494 GCA_044375925.1 Chthoniobacteraceae bacterium
TCAGACGATTTCATATCCGGGCAAGCCGTCCCGGAAGGCACCACGCCGTGCAAGATTCATCACGACCGCGCATCGCACAATCATCCGGCGCCTATGCCGCATAATACCGTATGGCTACCGGGGGCTTCAACATTTGTGCTCTTGGAGCGTGCCCGCCCCAAGATGCTGTCGCGACAAAACCATGTCGCCCCCGCCCACGCATCCGTCGAACGATCGACGCCGGCCATGTCTAGCCCCAGAATTCGAGAGGCACGCCCAGCCGGCTGGCGAGGGAAAGGAAGTATTCGCTCGAAAGCGTCTGGGCGGGCGTGCCGCCTGGCACCCAGTTGCCATCGATATCCCCCCTCAGGACCGCGACGAAGTTGCTCGGCTCGGACGCGCCGAGGACGGCGACCGACGGCTGGCGATCGTAATCGACGAACCCGCTGTTGAGCGAAACCCGGTCGTTGTCCCAGAAATCCTCCTCCTCGCGGACGAACAGCCACTCGCGCGCCGGCGCGCCGGTCCGTCCTACGACCATCTTGAGGATCCCCAGCGCGTCCTGGGCGTCGACGACGCCGTCCCCGGTCACGTCGGCGGCAATGAACTGGTAGGGGGACACCATCGTGTCAGCCCCGTTCGGATTGCGCCCCACGGCGAGCTTGAGCGCGGCCAGCGCATCTCCGGCATCGATCGCATCGACGCTGTCCACGGTCTGGCGCTGCAACGACAGCGTATAGGCGTCGTCGGCCAGATCCGACAGAACATAGCTTCCGTCGGCGGGCGTCGTCCGGTCGACCGACTGGGCGCTGCCGGTCGCCGTGACCACCGTGTCGGCAAGCAGCACGTGGCTCTTCCAATGATAGACCTGCCCGGAAATCGCCGGCAGGCGGGTCAGCGTCAAGGCGAAATCGGCGACATCGTTGCCCGCGAGATCCTGCAGGACCTGGTCGGGCTGGTCGCCAACCGGATCGGCATAGGCGATGGTCACGCTGGCGCGCGGCGCGACGGCCGTCGCCAGCGTCAGCGTCGCCGTGCTGCCGGCCACGGAGATGCCGGAGACCGCCAGCGCCTCGCCGCCGGACATGACGGAGAACGTGGCCGGGTCGACCGGCGCGACGCCGAGCGGCTCGTCGAAGGCGATGGTGACCACCGCGCCGCCCGCGCCGAGCTGGGCGCCACCCGCGGCGGGCAGCGGCGCACGCATGTCGGGCGGCGGCCCCTCGGCGGCGTCGGTGACCGTGATCGTCAGCGTCTGGGTGCCGGACAGCGGCGACGGCGCGCCGTTGTCCGTGACCTGCACCACGACCTGATAGACATTGTCGCCGCCGGTGTCCGTCGGCGCCTCGAAATCCGGCGCGGCCAGGAAGGAAAGGACCCCGCTCGACGATCCGATGCCGAAGCGCGCCGCATCGGCTCCGCCGACGATGGCATAGGTAACGACCTGGCCGAAATCGCTGTCGATGGCAGCGACGGTCGTCGCGACCGTGTTGTTCTCCTCGACCGAGATCGCCGCCGTGACGCCGCCGCCGTCGCTGGAGATCACCGGCGCATCGTTGCGGTCGAGCACCGTCGCCGCGCCCGACAGCATCACCGTGGCTGCGCCGTTCGTCCAGGTCTGCTCGTTTCCGGCGGCGGCGCCGCGGACCCAGCCCAGATCGGCGAACTCGACGATCTGGCCGGCCTCGGCCTCGACGCGCAGCGTCTGCGTCTGCGCCGACAGCCCGGCGACGGCCGGCACGGTGACGACCAGGCGGACACCGTCCGAAGCCCCGATGCGGATCCCCTCGATCGCGCCGTCCGAAATCGCCGCGATGTCCGCCAGCGCGATGGTCGACTGAGCCGCCAGATCCCAGAGCCGCAGCGTGTCGAGGCCGGCCCCGCCTTCGACCCTGGCCCCGAGCGAGCCCAAGAAGTCGATCAGATCGTCGCCATCGCCGCCGATCAGCGTGTCGCCCGCGCCGCCAGCGACGATGTCGCTGCCGCCGCCGCCATCGACAAGATCGGCGCCGCCCAGGCCGCCGAAGAGGATGTTGAAGCCATCGTCGCCGATCAGGATGTCGTCGCCACGACCGGTGGTCACGTACTCGATCGACAGCAGGATATCGGTCTCGCCGGTCGCGAAGACGGCGATCCCGGAGCCGCCCGGCCCGAGCGTCACCGCGATCGGCGACATCACCGCATCGTAGTTGACGGCGTCGTAGCCATCCCCGCCGTCGATGACGTCCCCGGCGCCGTCCTCGTCGAGCCTGAACCCGTCCCCGCCGGTACCGCCGCGCAGGATGTCGGCACCGCCGCTGCCCAGGAAATTGTCGTTGCCCGCCCCGCCCTCGATGACATTCGCGCCGTCGTCGCCGGTCAGCCAGTCGTTGCCTGCGCCGCCGACGAGATTCTCGATCGAGATCAGCGTGTCGGTGTCTCCGTTCGCGAGCGTCAGCACGATGCTGCCTGCGGCGTCGAGCGTCGCCGTGATCGCGATCTCGGGCCCGAGATAGCCGTAATCGGCCGTGTCGCTCCCGTCGCCGCCGGCGAGCAAATCGTTGCCGCCGCCCCCGCGAAGGCGGTCGTCGCCCGCCCCGCCAGCCAGCCGGTTCGCGCCGCCATCGCCGGTCAGCGCGTCGTTGCCAAGGCCGCCGACGAGATTTTCGATCGAGACCAGCCGGTCGCTGTCGCCGGCGATCCCGGTGACGACCGTCGCGGTCGCACCTGCCGCGTTGTTCAATGTCACCGTCAGCGCCGTCGCCAGATAGGCGTAGTCGGCGGTGTCGTCGTCGCCCCGGCCGTCGAGCAGGTCGTTGCCAGCCCGGCCCGCGAGGGTGTTCGCGGCACCGTCGCCGACCAGCGTGTCGTTGCCGCTTCCGCCCGTGATGTTCTCGATCAGGACCAGCGTGTCGGTGTCGCCGCCACCAAGGCCCACGGTCACGGTGCCGGTGGAATTCAGCGTCACCGCGAAGGAAGCGGCCACGTAGCCGTAATCGACGGTGTCCGACCCGCCACCCCCGGCCAGCAGATTGCGTTGTGCATTGCCCGACAGCATGTCGTCGCCGGACCCTGCCAGGATGTTCTCGATGGCGATCAGCGTGTCGGTCTCGCCGGGCGCCACGGTCACGGTTGCGCCGCCGGCGGCGACGAGCGACACGGCGAGTGACGTCGCGAGATAGGTGTAGTCGGCGGTGTCGCTGCCGGCCCCGCCATCGAGCGTGTCGTCGCCGCCATTGCCGCGCAGCACATTGTCCGCGCCGCTCCCGGTCAGCCAGTCGCTGCCGGCCCCGCCGGTCAGATGCTCGATCGAGATCAGGCTGTCGGTCGCGCCGCGCGATTCGACGACCGTGGCGGATCCCGCCGCATCCAGAGACACGACGATGCGGTTCGCCCAAGCCGAGAAATCAGCGAGGTCGTCCCCCGTCCCGCCATCGGCCAGATCCGCGGCAGCATCCTCGCCCAGCACCAGACGGTCATTGCCGCTGCCGCCGCGCAGCGTGTCGCCGCCGTCGCCATCCGCAAGCCTGTCGTCG
>JBILLT010000075.1:0-14234 GCA_044375925.1 Chthoniobacteraceae bacterium
CGTCCCGCCAGCCAAGCATTTAGGAATTCGGAGGCTGTCTTGAATTGCAGCGGTTCTCCTGTCGCTCGTTCAGCGATCTCTGAAACTACCTTTCTAGCCTGAGACGCGACGAGCATGCCCCGTTTGCCAGCGTTTGACAGATCCTCCCATTCAATCGCCAGTTTCAACGCCAATCTCTTGTCCGTTGTCTTTGTAGACTTGAAATTCCTTTTGCCATCAGGCCCAACGAATGCGGCGTACCAATATTTGGACCGCCGATGCGCATGTATGCTTGCCATTTGTCATAAAAAAAGTCATAATATCCACGTTCGTCAAGGACGTTTTCGGATGTCCAATATACTCTGTTGACGGCACTTTACAGAGGGTGGGCATCGAAGTGTGGGTTCGAGTCCCACCTTCGGCACTCCATGGTCCAACACGGTATTGCTCAACACGGACCAAACGGGAAAACCTGTGGTGTCGTTTCGAAGAAACACCAGCTTGCGCAGCGCTTTGATTTCTGGTCCCCTCCCGCCCTCGGGTTGATGCTCCATCCCTCCCTAGGCGCTGGCATCAGAATTGTCGAGGGGACAGAAGAGCGAAGCCCGCTCAAAATTTCAGCCTGTAGCCCACCTACGTTGACATTTCCATCCAGCGACATATAGTTAGAGGATGAATCAGGTCTTATCGATCCTTCTGATACTTCCTCTGCTCTGTACACAAGCTTGGGCGGTCCGCGGGGGGCCTTACGACGGATTGCAATGGAGGGGTATTTCTGCACTTGCAGGAACCTACGGGGTTGCTATGCGAGGCATGAGGAAGGACCCAGCGACACGTCAGTGGAGCACAGAATCCGTGGGAACAATGTCTGATAAGAATGACCCTTCGTCGTTAAAATTTTCTGAGCCCAATCCTGGTGTCGATGATGTTGTAAGCACAACTGCCGTACTTTACTTAACGGTGCCAACCACGGGAATCTGCAGTGGGCGGATGTTACTTTTCCACAAAGGTTTCATGTACTTCGGATCAGCCACCGGGATGGTCGAGCGCCGCAGCATGAAAATCACTTTGCTAAGTGAACTTTCACATTACTCTGTTTATTCTGGGGCGACTTATACCCAGCGTACGTCTCTGAACGTCGACGTATTGAGCGCCAACGTTCAATCCACGGCCTTGGGCGTCAATGCAGTCCCGAAAACGATCCTTGATTTCATGCTCGCCGGACAGATCGATTTAGACATCAGCATGGATTATTTCACAGGTCTTGTTAATCTAGACGGGTTTGCAAACTATGTGGAGGTCGGATCAAACCTGAACACAAATCAGTATTTTCGCCGTTCGGTCCTCAGGGATCTTACGGAGGTCACGGAAGTTAATGGAGTATTAACCACCAGCAACAACCCGGTAGAGAACGTTATCTCATCACCCGAGACCACCCGCACAATCCAAGGTACTGGCACTCCTAACGATGACGTGACACTGTTCAACGGAGTGAAATTAAAGGCGACCGGGGCTAGACAATCAACAGATGTCACTCCGCAACAGGCGTTTATCGCACCATCGGCTGCAACAGCTTGGCAGATCGGCGCTCCGGTAACAGGAGGCAGCTAAGCACCTCAACGACAACTGCCTTGCTGACCAACCAAATTTGAGCGCCGGCGTCTTGAACAAGAGAACGAGAACCGCTTGAGAGTTCGCCCGCTTATTTCGCTGGGATTCACGCTGCTGGAAGTCACTACAGCGGTGCTTGTCATCGCGATTTTAGCCGTAATCGCAGTCCCTGTTTATTCGAACCTACAAGCGAAAGCGCAACGTCTCAAGTGCGGGGAAAACGTCAAGTCCGTTGGTCTGGCAATCTCCGCCTACTTGGCTGAACACCAAAAGTGGCCTCAAATAGCGACTGAGTCATCCCGCTCTGCAGCGGGAGGAACTGACTCGCCGGAAGCGGTGCAATGGATTGCCACTCTTCACCCATACGGCATCCAGGAGGCGAACTGGCGTTGCCCCACGATCGAAAGCCAAATTCGAGGCAGCGGAAACAAGAATGCGTTGAAAGCAAAGCGCATCGACTACGCACCAACTTCATTTGGCTCCGACCCGGATGCGCCGAGAAAATGGCCTAAGCACCCTTGGCTTGTCGAGCGCGGGGCCCCGCACGGGACCGGACCTTGGATCCTTCTCTCGGATGGCAGTCTGGTGACGTTCGAGGACATTTTCGCTAAGTGAGGGACTCCAAAATTAGAGATTAGCTTTCCAAAAAATCTCAAGTTCTGGGTACCATCAAAACATGCTGCCTGAATTGGTTGGACGGATTGTTTCCTCAACAGATCCAAACTGCCTGCTGAAATTCCTCTGGAACTTTGGATTCAAGACGCTTGTGAGCGTTGAGCGATTTAAATCCCGCATCCGGCGAGGGGAGTACTTCCCCGCTTTCCTCTACATATCGATCCTAAACTCCTGCAACCTTCGTTGCCAAGGATGCTGGGTGGACGTCGAAGCGGAGCGATCCGAACTGGATGTGGACGCAGTTTCAAAACTCATCACCGAAGCAAAAACCCAGGGCAACCGCTTCTTTGGGATCCTTGGAGGTGAACCGTTCCTGCACCCTGGACTCCTTGAGATCTTGGAGCGCCATCCCGACTGTTATTTCCAAATATTCACCAACGGACAGTGCATCACGCCGAAGATTGCCCGCCGCCTCGCCGAGCTTGGAAACGCTACGCCCCTGATTTCAATCGAGGGCCGTGAGATCGTCAGTGATCAAAGGCGCGGCAACGTGGATGTTTACCAGCGCACGCTGCGGGGCCTCGACGCTTGCATTGGAGCTGGGTTACTCACGGGCGTCTCGACCTCGGTTTGCCAAACGAACATCACGGAGCTTTTGAGCACTCAATGGCTGGATGAACTTATCCGCCGCGGAGTGCATTACGTCTGGTACCACACCTATCGGCCCGTCGGCCCTAAAATGAACCCGCAACTGGCCCTGAACGAAGACCAACTCGTACAGGTGCGCCAGTTCGTCGTCGAAATGCGCGCAGCCATGCCGATCGGAATCGTCGATGCATACTATGGCCACGACGGCAAAGCTTTGTGCCCGATGTCAACCGGTATCTCGCACCACATCAGCCCTTACGGCGACGTGGAGCCCTGCCCAATCCTTCAATTCGCAAAGGAAGACATCAGGGACTCCCGAGGTATCGTTGAAACCATTCAATCTTCGCAGTTTCTGAGGGATTTCAGAGAGCTCACCGCCAGAGCGACCCGCGGATGCGTCGTGCTAGAGCGGCCGGATCTCGTCCGAGACTTGGTTTCAAAGCACTCAGCGAGAGATACAACCGCCCGAAGATCTGCGATGGCGGAGATCGAACTCATGCAGCCACGCCTGAGCCAGTGGCTGCCCGGCCGTGAAATCCCCGAAAAGCACTGGCTTTATAAATTCGCCAAAAAATTCTGGTTCAACGACTTCAACGCCTACCACCAGCTTCCAAAAAACAGCGAACCGGAGGCTCTCGCTCGCGAAACCAGACCCGCGGCCTGAGAAACTTCCTCCTCGAAAGTTCGCAGGAACCGATTCTGTGCGATTTTGAGAGTTTCAAATGCGGATTAATCTGACATCGGGGCCGCATCCAGCCTAAGCTATCGTCTGATTGTTGCATTGTCTCATCGCCCCCCTCATCCCGTATGTCCGCCCCCGCGCCTGTTGTTGAATCTGAAGTCAAACTTACCACGCCACCCGTGCAGTTTGCTCTCCCCCGTCCAGTTCCGGTGCAGCGGTTTCGCAGCCCAAAGAAAAACATCCCCCAGACTCCGCAGGAGCGGAATGCGATCCTTCTGGCAGTCCGGGCGTATGTTGAGCGTGAAAAGCCGGTCCCTCCGCTTCCAGCGTCAGAATTGCGGACCCACGCTGAGTTGCTTGTGGCGAAACTCGGAATCGCACCCATCTACACCGATTACACCGGAGTCTTGATCAATAACGAACTCTGGCGGGAATCCCTGGCAGCGGTGCCGTACGAAAGGCGCCTTTTGCTGATCCCAAAGTGCCTGCGCGTCGAAAGCAAATGCCCGGCACCCTTTGATGAATTCGGGCTGCTGTGCAAACAGTGCGGACTTTGCTCAATCCAAGACCTGCAAAATGAAGCCGAGCGTCTGGGATATGCCGTGCTCGTAGCCGAGGGGTCGGCCATCGTGATGTCGCTGATTCAAACGGGTAAGATCGAGGCTATCGTGGGAGTCAGTTGCCTGAGTGTTTTGGAGCGTGCATTCCCCTACATGGAGGCCGCCGCGGTCCCCGGTGTGGCAGTTCCCCTGCTGCAGGATGATTGCATTGACACGACCGTGGACCTTGATTGGGTATGGGACTACATCCATCTCACCAGCGATGACAAGACGCGCAGGATGGATCTGGGAGCGCTCCGCGAGGAGGTGGACTTTTGGTTCACCCCGCTTTCCCTGGACTCGATCATGGGTCCTGCCAAAGGCGAGTGCGAAACACTGGCCCGGGAATGGCTTCAACGCGCAGGCAAACGCTGGCGTCCGTTTCTCTCTGTGGCGGCCTATCAGGCCCTTCAGCAGGAACCCGGAACCGCGGCTCCGGATTCACTGAAAAAAATCGCAGTCGCTGTTGAGTGCTTCCACAAAGCATCGCTCATTCACGATGACATCGAGGACGGGGACTCGTCCCGTTACGGGGAAGCTACGCTGCATGAAGCATACGGGGTCGCAATCGCGCTGAATGTTGGCGACCTTCTAATAGGCGAAGGATACCGACTTCTTTCTGAAAGCGGATTCTCTCCGGAGCAACGGGTGGAAATGTTGCGCATTGCAGCACAGGCGCAGAGGGATCTCTGCCGGGGACAAGGGGCTGAACTGGCATGGAGCAAATCCCCACGTCCGCTTAGCTCGTTGGAAGTGCTCGAGATTTTTGAGAAAAAAACATCCCCTGCTTTCGCCGTCGCACTTCATCTTGGATCAATCGCGGTAGGCTTGGACGCTCACGCCAAAATTGAAAAGGTGCTTCAACAATACAGCCGCGCTCTGGGCATCGCTTATCAAATCAAAGACGATCTTGACGACTTCTCCCCCGGCAACCCTAACGCCTCGGATGATCTTCAAGCGGCCCGTCCGGGTCTCGTACTTGCGGCGGGTTGGGAGCGAGCGAACGGCAGTCCGAAAGCCATTTTAGAATCACGCTGGCGGCGCGAGACTACAACCGACTTGGATACCATCCGGAAAGCACTCGTTGACTCAGGGGCACTCGCCCGGTGTTCTGATCTTTTGGAACGCTACAAAGAGGAGTCAATCCGCTCGCTCGCAGACCTTGAAAACGCAAGCCTTAAAGGATTGCTCCGGAGAGTGTTGGGCAAGATTTTCAACGACACCGAAATCAAAGGGTGGTGCAAAGAGTTCGAAGTTGCCAATGGAAAGATCTCTCCTCCCCTTCCTTCGTAAACTGAGACCTAAATTCTTGCGGAACGCCACTTAGCCTACGATGCTGTAACGGTTACCAGAGTCCGCCCGGAGCTCGGAAATACGTGCGTCTGGTAGACTCGAAATTCATGACATCCCCATGAAAGCTTTCCGCTTCATTCCTTACTTATCGTTGCTTGCTTCGCTTGGTTTGGTCTGCGACACCCACGGAGCCCCTTCGCGCACATCCAGAAAGCCTAAAGACGCAACGACTGCGACTTCCGAAGCTCCCAAGGAAAGTCCGCCGGAAGACCCAGCGGCGCTGGCGCCTCCGATGGATAATTCCCCACCCATCAAACCCGTCGAACGACTGAGCAAGGAAGACTTGTCCGCTGCCTTCTTCATCGAAGCTCTATCGCCATACGGAACCTGGCATGAAATTGAGGGTTACGGTCATTGCTGGAAACCAAAGGTGGATTCGAAATGGAGGCCGTACACGCTTGGTCAGTGGATTTATTCGAACCATGGCTGGACTTGGCTGAGCGCGGAAAACTTCGGGGATATTGTCTATCATTATGGACGCTGGTTGCGCCTCCAACCGCAGGGTTGGTTCTGGAAGCCCGACCTTGAATGGGCCGCTTCGTGGGTAAGTTGGAGATACGGGAGTCGCTACGTGGGCTGGGCACCCATCCCACCCGAAGTCACATGGAACCACACAACCGGAATCGGAACATGGGTGGATCGAGATTACAAGGTCGGCCCAGACAACTACGTCTTCTGCGAAGTCACGGATATTGGGAAAAAAGAGCTCCAAAACGTCCTGCTCCGAGCGAGCACCAACCCGACCAGCGTGATGCATACGGTGAACACCACCAACATCTCGGGCTTCAAAATATCGCCCTCCGAATACACCACGTTCTCCGGGGGGCCCTACTACGACTGGCTCGCGTCAAGGAGCACGGAGCCAATCCCATGGGTCAAGATCAAGAAGGAAGGCAGCCTTGTGAAATTCCGTGAACAGCTCCAAGTGGCGTCAGAAAATTCGAGCTCCGGTCCTGCGGTGTTCAAAAGCATTCTTGAGAATCAAATCCTCACCGTGATGGCACCTCGATGGGAAATTCTGGTCGACCCCCGCAGAGCTGACGCCCTTGGGTTCTCACTGCCCGAGAAGAATGAGAATCAGAAGAAAATCGTATGGAGCGAGGGTGAAACTGCGGAAAGAAAAACAAATCAAAAAGACAACAATGAGCACGGCACATCGATCCGAACCCCGAAACTCCTGAGGGGCTGGGAATCCATGTCCGATGAAGATGAAAAGCGGGCTTTGCAGTCAAAAGTTGCGCGAGAAGTTGCGGGTCTCAGCGCCCAACTCAATCCGGCAAGACCTTTTGATCCAAAGAAAGATATTCCCAGCAAAGCGAGGTAAGCCTCGCCGTGTCCCTCGCGTGATGCGCTTAAAGCCGGAGCCAGAGCCCTAGTTTTTAGCACGCACTTCGTAGCAGTGAATCAACTCTTGGTCCCGCAGGTATAAACGTCCGCTGCTGACCACCGGATGCGTCCAGACCCTGCCGTCCGGTTTGCGCTGGGTAGTCTGGGGATCAATTTTAAAGCGTGATTTTTCGCTCCACGCGTCGGCGGAGGCTTCAACGAGCGCAACCACACCGGAGCTTTCCTCCAACAAGTAAAACATCCCATCCGCGCAATGAATCGCACCTTTGCCGAGAGATTTGTCAGCCCATTTTACCTCGCCGCTCTTCCAATCCAAACAGGACCATCCAGCTTTGTCCGAGTAGCCGTACAAATGATCTTTAAAAAGAATCACTCCACCGTGGTGGTTGATCATATTGGTATTGGTCCACACGTCGCTGACTGAGTTGTCGGGAGCCACCCGCACCTGTTTGCATCCGACGCCGTAACCACTGCTGATAAACACTTCATTGCCCTTCTGAATGGGCGTCGGAATCACCGCAGTCTTTCCCTGCCAGTCGGAGAGCCAAAGCTTTGCACCGCTGCGAGCGTCCACTCCGCCAACATGCTGCATCGTCAAAGCAATGATCTGCCGAACCCCGTTCAAATCAACCGCGATCGCGGATGAGTACTGCGCGCCATCAGTCCAGTCCGCGGTCTGCCAAAGTTTTTCTCCGTTCGCTTTGTTAAGCGCAACGAGTGCGCCTTTTTCGCCTCCCGGCATGCATATCACTTTGTCACCATCCACAAGAACACTCTCGGTGTATCCCCAGCCCGGAATTTTCCCACCGAAGTTTTTCATCTCCACACTCCAGACCGACTTGCCATCCGCCGCATTCACGCAAATCAAATACCCCTGCCCGCTCATGGCGTACACGCGCCCTTCATCCACGGTGGGAGTTGCCCTAGGTCCATCGCCCCACTTGTTTTTCAAAATAGGCCCCACAGGCGTCGACCACTTCAAAGCTCCCGTTTCCGCATCAAAGGCAAGCAACAGTTCCATGTCCTCCTTGAGTCCCATGGTGTAAAGCATCCCCTTCGCGATCGAGTATCCGGAATAACCCAACCCCGCCTCGGCGGTAGACCACAGCTTCTTGGGGCCATACTCGGGCCATTTCTTCAGCAGCCCAGTCTCGCTGGAAACATCGCTGAAATCCGAACCGCGCCACCGAGGCCAGTCGGCGGCAGAAGCCTCCATCCCGCCAAAAATGAATACTCCCGACAAAATCACTTTTGAAACTTCTGCTTTCATATGAACGCCTGCGCTTTCTTGGTTTGAAACTTTTCGCCGCGACTAATGCTACGACGCGAACAATTGACTCATTCTCTGCGATAAAAACTTTAACCGCTCCGCATCGCCACCTGGAACCTCGGCAACCCCGTACCCCTCGTAACCGGCACCGTCGAGTGCTTTCATCACCGCCGCCCAATTGACCTCCCCTTCGCCTAACTCAACATTGAAACCCTTGCGCAACCCCTCTGCATTCGCCTTGGCGTTGCTGAACTCCTTGATGTGCACGTTAACAATCCGCTTTCCCAGAATCGCAGGCCAATGCTCCGGCCATCCATAAACCACCGCGTTGCCCACGTCGAAATGCCACCCCACCCAGGGACTGTTGATCTCCTCCAAAAACCGCAAAGCCTCAACCGGATTCGTGATGAACTGATTCCACACATTCTCGACCGCAATGTGGCAGCGCGCCTTTTCGGCGGCCTCGATACAACGACGTATTCCTTCGATAGAACGATTCCAGCAATCCTTGTAATTCACCGACTGATTTACAACCCCGGGCACCAGCAACACCCTCTTGCACCCGATTTCTCCGCTCTGCCCCAGTGCGAATTGAAGTCCTTTCACCGTTTTCTCCCTCTTTCCTGGATCCGGATCAGACAGGGGGAAGCTCCAGTGCGGAGTACAAATCACCCCTGCAATCTCTAGGCCGCTGGCGTTCCTCGCCTCAAGCAGCAGTTCTGTGCTCAACGCATCATCCGGGAGATTTACTTCAACACCGTCAAATCCAGCGTCACGCGCCATTTTAAACTGCTCGACCACCGATGCGCCCGGAGCCTTGATCATGCGCAGGTTGACGGCTTTTTTCAGCGCGCGCCGCGCCCCGGCTTTGGGAGCTTCAGCCGCGAAAAGGTTCCCCCGACTCTCTGCGAACGCAGCAACAGCAACGGCTGTGATGCCACTCGTTAAAAAATCGCGACGTTTCATAGGGGGGAATTCTGCCGGAAAGTCCAGAAGTGAACCTCCAGAACAGCCTCCCTGCTACCTAACATCCGCGACGACTGCAACGCGACATTTCACTTTTTCACCGGACCCGGTTGACGACCGCGTTCATTGCAGCACGACCTAGGGCGTCCCGTAGGTGCCAACCAAGTATTCCAACAGAGTGGCCTCGGTCTCCGGCGCGACGACGGCGCCGTACTTCGAACGCATTTTTTCAATGGAAGCCTTCCATGCGTTCCGCCCGAGACGCGGCTGGGTAGTGATGTACTCGGCAGAGTGACACTGCAAACATTGGGCCATCGCTATTTCGGCACCAGGAACAACGCGGAATCCGGAAGTCTCCGCCGGCAAAACAATCTTACGCGGCTCCGCGTACGCAGAAAACGACGGAACCCCAAGGAGCACCGCGAATGCTGAAGGCAGCAGGTGTTTCATGCTCTCAGTCTGATCAGCTTTTCATCGCTGCGCAACCTCACGCCAGCACCTCCACCCGAACTCTCTCGACCACATTCCGCATATATCCCGCCGGATTCCAGAGCGCATCCATTGGCTGCGACTCCCCCAGCCGGTTGGTGGCCTTCACCAACAATTCGAGCCCGCCCGGCCGCGACGGAATAAACGGAAGATGCCATTCGCGGAACGAATACCGGCCAATATCGGCTCCAAGCGTTGCAGCTCTCCAACTCTGCCCTCCATCACTCGAAACAAGGACCTCTTTGATTCCCGCCCCACCGTCGAATGCGATGCCGCGCAACCGCTCCTCTCTTCCCACCTTCAAGACGCTTTCATCCCGAACGCTGGTTATGAATGACCTCACGTTGAAGCGTGAAATGGGCACTGTCGCCTTCGCAACCGAACCGGGCTCAACGCAGGCTCCAGCGGTGTCGGGAATCCGATATGCAGTTCCCACCCAAAATCCTGCGTACGCTTCGTCGACGACAACAATGTCACTGAGGTGCTTAACCCAGTAGGTGCCATAATGCCCTGGCACCACCAGCCTAAGGGGGTAACCGTTTAACATCGGCAGCTCCTCGCCGTTCATCTCGTAGGCGACCATCACTTCGCCATCCAAGGCGTGGTCGATCGCGATCGACTTGATGTAATCCGGCGTGCCTGCTGTCACAGGTTTATCCAACCCATCAAACAAGACCTGTCGAGCCCCTGCAGAGACACCGGCTTTATCAAGAAGGTCCTTCAGACGAACTCCCTTCCATCGCGCATTACCCATCGCTCCATTACCCAACTGTCCCCCGGGAACACGCGGGTTGAAAAACCCACGGCTGTTCCCCGAACACTGATTCACAGCAACCAACTCCACCGCCTCAAAATCCCGCTTAATATTCGAAAGTGATAATTCCAGCGTCTGATTCACTTTCCCTGAGATTTTCAGGCGATAGAGGTCCGGATCTATCTCGAGGGGAATGTTCGCCAGATGATAACGCACAAAGAACGCGTCGTTCGGAGTGATAACACTCTCATTGAAAACAGCGAATGGAGTCTCCAGCTGCGGCGGCCTGGAAGTCAGCCGAATGAGCGGCCGCTTTTGTGGATATTGCACCAGATCCCGTCCACCGTTTTCAAATGGAAGCGTCACTTGATTCACTCCCTGCGCATGAGCAGACCGTAAAAAAACAGAGGCTGCGGCCATGCCAACGCCTTTGACCGCCACGCGCCGGCTCATTGGTTCGGCAAGAAACTTGGTTGCTTGTTCCATAACTGATGGTTTTTCTTCGCTGAGTTATGTCCCACCTTACGTCCTCTGTTTCATAAATGAACTACGATCGAAGATTCGCGAAATTTGGCTGGGGGTCAAAGCCAAGCGCAACCGCGGGGGCTGATGAAGCCATCGATCCCACCGTTTCCGCACTCACGTTCAGCCACTGCTGTGCCCTCCGCACGCCCTCATCGAGGCGAAGTGCGCTTCCGGCAAAATTTAACGCTCCTGGAAGACGTACGACCTCGTCCTCGAAAACCTCCAACTCCATATCGCCGATTGTGTAACGACCGGGTCCGGCACCCGCAGCAGCCATCGCGTCAGTAGTGAGAATCACCCGGCCCTCGGGCTTTGCACGGCAAAAATTCTTGAACACATCGGGCGGCAAATGGATGCCGTCAGGAATAAAACAGGCGGTCAACTCGTCCCGCGCGAGCAGCCTTTGAATGATATTATCATGTCGATGGATTTCTGCAGGACATCCATTGCCTAGGTGCGTGCAAAGCGTCGCCCCAGCGTCAATCGCCTCATCAATCTCGGCGCTTGATGCATTAGTGTGTCCCAATGAAATCCGCACGCCCGAGCGCGTCGCTTCGCGGATAAATTCAGCAGCGCTTTTTCGCTCGGGCGCAAGCGTGACCAGCCGAATCCTACCGTCTGCAGCTTCTTGATTTCTTTGAAACTCATCCCAGTCCGGGTCTTTCATTAGGTCACCACGATGCGCCCCCCGATACCCAGGCTCTGAATTCAAATAAGGCCCTTCCAAATGATAACCCACGATCGTATTCCTTATCAGCGCATCCTGCCGGCGATAGTCCTCAAACCTCCTGAGCTTCTCGCGTAAAACCGCCGCATCGCACGTGATGAACGTTGCGAGAATCCGAGTCATCCGACAAAGCAACAGCTGCTCGCATGCGCCGCGAACGTCCGACAAACTCGGCGAACGCTGGAAGTCAACGCCCCCAAACCCGTTTACCTGGAGATCGAAATACCCGCCGTTGCCCGCGGCAAATGCGGCAAATGGCTCAGTCATGACGAAGACCGTATGAAGGAAATGCCCCGCCCCAATCCGAGCCTTCCCTAAACTCGCCGAGAGATGCGATTGGGAATAGAATTTTACGAGCCATGAGATTGGGGGTGCTGCAATCCAGAATCAGGCCGCGGAGTTTTTGTAGGGGTGCTTGAGACCCACGTCAACGCCCCCCGTTTCCATATTCTAAAGCTCCACGGTTTTTCCCGTCCTAAAACTTTCGTCGGCTGCAGCGACAATCCGCATGGAGTTGATCGCGTCATCCATGTGCGAGGTCAAATCAACATCATCGATGATCGCTCGCAGGAAAAACTGCTGCTCCCGAAAGCAAAGCCCGTCATGGTCCGGTTCGTCATCCAAATTAATCAGTTCATCGAGGCGCGAAAGACGCCCATCCGCCCCAAGCTCGCTGTGGTGCAAACGCAGTGTCTGCGCCTGCGAATGAGCATCCACGTTCGCACTCTGCCCCTCGGAAGACGCCTTCGCCGCGACGATCGAAACACATCCCTTCGGCCCGACCACGTCTTTCACGAAAAACGCAACCTCACTCATCATCGGGCCCCAGCCGGCCTCGTACCATCCAACGGATCCATCTGAGAATGTCACCTGCAGCTGACCGTAGTTGATCATGCCGGGGTTGAGCTCCTCGCTCAACCGCGCACCGATGCCCGAAACGCGCACCGGTCTCGCGCCGGTCATTTGGCACATCACGTCCACATAGTGCACGCCGCAATCGACAACTGGTGAGATCGAATTCATCAATGCCTTGTGAGTCTTCCATTCGGGACCGGAACTCTGCTGGTTCAAGTTCATTCGCATGACCAGCGGCTTTCCCAGTGTACGTGCGACTTCAATGAAACGAATCCAGCTTGGATGATGCCTCAGGATGTAGCCAATCGCGAGCTTCAACCCGGATGCCTTTGCCTGAGACACAATAGCCTCCGCTTGAGCCACCGTCTCCGCGAGCGGTTTTTCGATGAAAACATGGCAGCCAGCCTCAAAAGATTTCATCGCGTACTCCGCATGGGTGTCCGGGTAGGTCGAAATCGAAACTGCATCAGGCTTTGTTTGCTTCAAGGCTTCGTCGAAGCTTCCGAACTCCGCGTACCCACCACCTAGCTCGGCATTCAATTTTGCTCTGGACTCGGGAGAACGTGTCACCAAGCCGACAATCTCAAACTCTGGGATCTGATGATAAGCAAGGGCATGGGAACGCCCCATGTGACCGGCGCCGACGCAAAGAATTCGGATGCGCTTTGACATAAATTTAAACCGTGTTTTAGGACTTTTTCTTCAAACTCAACTGCCCCTCAATTTTACCGAGAGGCAAAGTGTTAATTACGTCGCGCGCACTTAACCACCCTTTTCTAGCGATCCCAACCCCGTTCCAAAGATATTGAAGCTGTGAAACATGGTGGGCATCCGGATTAATGGAGGTCAGTACGCCCTTCTCCTTGGCAAGCGGCCACCAGCGCCAATCCATATCCAGCCTGCGAGGGTTGGCGTTGAGCTCGATGACTGTCTTGGTGTCGGCAGCCGCATCAATCACCGCGGCTACGTCCACCGCATACGCCTCGCGGCTCAACAAAAGCCGCCCACTCATGTGACCAAGCATCGTGACATAGGGGTTCGATATGGCGCGCACAATCCGCGACGTCATTTCAGATTGGGACTGGGTGAAGGAGGCGTGCACGGATGCGACCACATAATCCAACTGGGAAAGGATTTCATCCGGATAATCCAGGCCCCCATCCTTCAAAATATCACATTCCACTCCCGCAAAAATCCGGAAGTGTTTCCCAAACCGCTCGTTCATTTCACGAATCTGCGCAACCTGCCGCAGAAGCCTTTCGGCATCCAGCCCGTGGGCTTGAAAAGACGACACGGAATGGTCTGATATCCCCAAGTACTGCAACCCGAGCTCCTGCGCAGCACTCACCATCTCTTCGAGCGAAGAGCGACCGTCGCTCTCCGTTGTGTGGTTGTGAAACGTGCCACGCAAATTCTCCAACTCGACGAGTTGAGGCAACCTGTGTTCGGCCGCCGCGGCTATTTCACCGCGGTCCTCGCGCAACTCCGGCTCGATGTAGTCCAATCCAAGCGCCCCATAAAGATCCTTCTCCGAATGGATGCCGGGTACCGCTTGCGGGGTGGTTTTTGCCTTCTCATCGGGGCCCAATCGATACTCGTTTAGCGTCCAACCGCGGGCAAGAGCGCGGCTGCGCAACGCGATGTTATGCTCTTTTGATCCGGTGAAATACAGCAGGGCACTTGGATACTCCTCGGGATTGACAACCCGCAGGTCCGCCTGAATCCCGCCCTCCAAACGCACGCTTGATTTTGTCGCGCCTTTCGCCAAAACCGTTTCGACGTTCGGGTGTCCGACAAAAAAGTTTGAAACCGGA
>JBILLT010000197.1:0-3474 GCA_044375925.1 Chthoniobacteraceae bacterium
GGGTCGACCGCGGCGACCAGCGCGACGCTGGCGCTGACGATCGCGGCGGTCGCCGATACGCCCGTGCTGGAACTGGCGCCGGCCTCGGGGGACGAGGATTCGCCGATTCCCCTGGCGATCGGCGCGTCGACCCCCGACACCGACGGTTCCGAGTCCCTGTCGATCCGGATCACCGGCGTGCCTGCCGGTGCAACGCTGTCGGCCGGCAGCTTCGCCGGCGGCGTCTGGACCCTGACGAGCCCCCAGCTTGACGCGCTTTCGCTGACGCCGTCCTCGAACGACGACGGCGACTTCGCTTTGACGGTCGTGGCAGTCGCGACGGACGGGGCATCCAGTGCCGCGACGACAGGGTTTCTCGACGTCACCGTCGCCGCCGTCGCCGACGACCCGGTGTTCCTGTCCCTGTCCGGCGGAATCGTCGCGGAGAACGCCGCAGCCGGGACCAGCGTCGGCCGCGTCCTGGCGAGCGATCCCGATGCCGGCGCGACCCTGTCCTTCTCGATCGAGGACGAGGCCGATGGCGGCCTGTTCACGATCGATTCGGTCGGGGTGCTGCGTGTCGCGTCGGGCGCGCCGCTCGATTTCGAGGCGGGCGCGACGCGCCGGATCGTCGTCGGCATCGCCGACGAAACGGGGCGCGCGATCGATCGCACCCTCGACATCAGCCTCTCCGACATCCAGGGCGAAGATCTGCTCGGCACCGAGGGCGTCGATACGCTGCGCGGCGGGATCGGCGCCGACCGGCTGATCGCCATCGGCGGCGACGACACGGTGGCCGGCGGTGCCGACAGCGATTCGCTCGATGGCGGGGCGGGCGACGATCTGCTCCTGGCCGATGACGGCGATGCCCTGATCCAGGGCGGCCCGGGCAGCGACATCGCGCGCTTCGCCGGCACGATCAGTGCCGAGAAGCTGACCGATGCCGGGCTCGACGCCGTCGAGAAGATCGAGATCGCCAATCCCGCGCCAGGCATGCACGATCTCTCGGCGCAGTCCGAAGCGCTGGTGATCTTCGACGGTCCGGCGGCCGACACGATCCTGGGCGGTGCCGGCGACGACGTGATCCGGCTGGGGCTGGACGGGGCGAACGACCGGGTCGATGGCGGCGCCGGCAACGACAAGCTCGATTTCGATTATGCCGCCCCGCGCGGCGTGTCGGTCGACCTGGCTCTTGGAACCGCCGGCGACAATCCGGCGGGCGACACCACGATCGGGACGGGGATCGGCTTCAACGAGGTCACCGGGTTCCGTGAGGTCGGCGACACGGGCGCCGACGACATCCTGCTGGGCTCGGCTGCCGCCGACATCTTCGGGGCGAGCGGCGGCAGCGATCGGGTCGAAGGACGCGATGGCGACGACACCATCTTCGCCTTCGCGGACGACGGGAAAGACGATTCCTTCGACGGCGGCGCGGGCAACGATCTGCTGTCCTATACGAATGCCGAGCTTGCCGGCGACGAATTGCTGGGTGGGCTGTCGATCGACCTCGCCGCCGGCCGCGCGACGATGCGCGATGGCAACCTGCCGGGCATCGGCACGGATACGCTGTCCGGCATCGAGAGCGTCGTCGCGACGCGGCATGACGACATCCTTCGCGGCGGCGACGCCAACGACACATTCTTCGGCGGCGCCGGGGCCGACGACGTGGATGGCGGTGCCGGCGACGACGTGATCTTCGTCAATCCCGATGGCGGCGACACGGTGGCCGGCGGCGCCGGCAACGACACGATCGTGGTCACGCGCGCCTCGACCGAATACGAGGTCTCGCAGCTCGGGGGCGGCTATGTCCTGACGGAGCCGGGGCCGAATGGCGGTGCACCGATTCTGTTCTCTGGCATCGAGTTCGTTCAATTCGCCGATGGCGGGCTGCCCCTGGCGCCGCCGCTTCTGTCCAACGACAGCTTCACGGGATCCGAGGGGCAGGAACTGCGGATCGCCGCGTCGGAGCTTCTGGCGAACGACACGCGGCGCTATCCCGCCGACGGCTTCGAGCTGGTTTCGGTCGAGGGCGCCGAGAACGGCCAGGTCACGCGATCGGGGAGCGACGCGGTCTTCGTCCCGACCCCCGGCTTCTTCGGCATCGCCCGGTTCGGCTATACCGCGGTCGACCGCTTCGGCCTGACCGCCTCGGCCCTGGTCGTTCTCACGATCATGTCCCTCGACGACGTCGTCGTCGCGACGGCGCCGAACAGTCTGGTCGCAGGCTTCGCCGGCGACGACACGCTGCAGGGCAGCACGGGCAACGACACGATCGATGGCGGGAGCGGCGCCGATACGGTCGTGTTCGCCGCCGCAGCGGGGCCGGTCCTGGTCGATCTGGCGCGGTCCGCCACGTCGGGCGGCGGCGGCGAGGACCGGCTGGTCTCGATCGAGGCGGCGGCAGGAACGAGCGGCGACGACATCCTGCTCGGCGACGGCGGAGCCAATGTCCTGATCGGCGGCGGCGGGTCCGACATCCTGGCCGGCCGCGCCGGCAGCGACACGGCCGCCTACGCGACGGCCGCGCACGGGATCGTCGCGACGCTGGCCGCGACCGGGGTGGCCGTCGTCGCCGACGGCGCCGCCGCCGATCGGCTGGTCGAGATCGAGAACATCGTCGGGACGGCATCGGACGACACGCTCACCGGCGATGCGGACAGCAATCGGCTGGAAGGCGGGGCGGGCGACGACGTCATCGATGGCGGCCCTGGCAACGACGTGGCCGATTTCCGGACTGCCACGATCGGCATCTTCGCGACGCTGCAGGCCGATGGCAGCGCCGTCGTCATGGACGGCCTGGGCGGTACCGACAGCCTGTTCAACATCGAGGGTTTCGCCGGCGGCAGCGGCGACGACATGCTCGTCGGCAACGACGGCGCCGCCAATTTCTTCCAGGGCCGCAAGGGCCACGATGTCATCGACGGCCGCGGCGGGTTCGACATCGCCATCTACGAGGACAGCCGGGTCGGCGTGGCGGTGACGCTCGACACCAGCGCGGTGATTCTCGTGGCGGATGGATGGGGCAGCACGGACACCCTCTCCAGCATCGAGGGCGTCATCGGCTCGCAGTTCGCCGATACGCTGACCGGCGACGCCACCGGCAATTTCTTCCGCGGCAATGCCGGCGACGATCGCATCGACGGCCGATCGGGATCGGACCGGGTCGATTATGCCGGTTCGCCGGCCGGAGTCACGATCGCGCTGGTCGCCGGCGCCACGATCACGGTCGCCGACGGCTTCGGCACGACCGATACCCTGATCAGCATCGAGAACGTCACGGGAAGCGGTCTGGACGACGTCCTGACCGGCGACAGCGGGAACAACGTGCTGCGTGGTTCGCGCGGTGCCGATCGCCTCGACGGCGGCATCGGCGGTTTCGACCGGGCCGACTATCCTTTCGATCCCGCCGGCATCAGCGTCACGCTGGCGAATGGCCGCGGCTTCGCGCGCGACGGCTGGGGAACGACCGACGCCCTGTTGCGGATCGACGCTGTG
>JBILLT010000185.1:0-3468 GCA_044375925.1 Chthoniobacteraceae bacterium
TCAGGTCGGCGCGCAGAGCCTCGTAGAGCGGCTTCAGGTACCAGGCCGCCCTTCCAACCCAGTCCGCCAGCGTCGCGCGGTCGAGCGCGATCCCCTGACGGGCGAAGATTTCGGCCTGGCGGTAGAGCGGGCAGTGATCGGCGTATTTGGAGACCACGACCTGCGCCACCAGCGCGTCGGTCGGCAAGCCTCCCTCGACGATATGGCCCGGTGCGGGCGCCTGCATCGGCGCGCCATCGCAGCCGCGGCAGACGTATTTCGGACGGATCGTCACCGCGACGCGCAGCTTTGCCGGCACGACGTCGAGGCGCTCGGTGCGGTCCTCGCCGATGCAGGCCATCTCGCGCTGGCAGCACGGGCAGGATCTGTCGGCGAGATCGACGACGGTCTCCACGCGCGGCAGATCCTTCGGCAGGTTGCCGCGATTGGCCATGCGCTGGGGCCTGGTCCGCGCCGGCTGATCCGGCTGCGGCTCCAGCTGGGCCTTGATGGCGGCGATCTGCTGTTCGATCGCCTCGAAGGCGAGTGCGAGCTGCTCGGGATCCTGTGTTTCCGACCGCGCCCCGAAGCGATGGCGACGCATCGCCGCCAGCATGCTTTCCAGCTGCGCGACGCGTGTCTCGAGCTCGGAACGCACGATGCCGAGCGCGCGCGTCTCCTGGGCGAGGGTATCGGTGCGCTCTGCTTCGATCGCGGCACGCTCTGCTTCGAGCGCGGCGCGTTCTGCTTCGGCCGTGGCGCGTTCTGCTTCGACCGCGGCGCGTTCTTCGGCGCGCTCGCGCCGCGCGATCTCTGCGAGCAAAAGCGCCTGCAGCGCAGCCGGGTCCCGAGGCAGTTTCGACGCGTCGATCATCACGCGAACCGAATTGGAATCGGATCTCGCGTGCTCAAGAGGACGACGACGATTTATTTCGCTCAGACCATCGCGCGCGGCGTTCGCGCATCGATCGCGTGCACGCGTGTCCAGTCGAGGCCTTCGATCAATGCCGCCAACTGCGCCGCGGACAACCGCATCGTCCCGCCCTGTGCGCGCGGCCACCGGAAGGCGCCGGCATCGAGCGTCTTGGCGAAGAGGCAAAGTCCCGTGCCATCCCAGAAGACGAGCTTCAGCCTGTCGGCACGCCGCGCGCGGAACACGTAGAGGGTGCGCGAGAACGCATCCTCGCCCAGCGCCGTCTGCACCAGCGCGGCGAGCCCGGCGGCGCCCTTGCGGAAATCGACCGGGTCGAGGGCGACCATCACGTGCAGCCCCGGCGACGGCGGGATCATCGGCCCTCGCGCAACACACCGAGGATCGCGACCAGCGTGTCGGCGCGTGTCGCGACCGGCACACGCACCCGAAGACCTGGCGCCTCGATCTCGATCGCCGCGTCGCGCGGCGCGACGACGGCCGCGACCACCTCCGCGAACCGGGGACGCGCGGGTCGTCGCTCGTCCGTCGCATCGCTTCGCCATCGATGCAGCAGGCTGGGCGCGATCGCGTGCCGGCGCGCGACGACGCTCAGCGTCGCGCCCGGTTCACCCAGCTCCGCGAGGATCGCCGCCTTGCGCGCGACACTCCAGCGCCGTCGCGTCCTGCCGCCCGTGCCCCTGTCAGCCATGCTCCGGTTCTCCGCCATCGGAACCGCCGACATCCGGCGGTCGCCAAGGCGGGAAATCTCGGGCGATCACAGGGCGGCGGCGAGGAGGGGGACGGAATGACGCTCACCCTGATTATGGTGCTACAGGAGCGGATGTGACCCGTCTGCGCTCAATCCTATCTGCGCAATGCTGCGAGTTCCCGCCAGCGCCGTTGAGAGGCGAGAATTGCGAGTGTCGCGGCGAGAATGCCGTTCTCGCGCCACTCCGATAATTGTTTCGGGCGCTTCCGCCCTAGCGCTCGATGATCAATGGAAAGAAATGATAGAGCACTGCCCCCATGCTCTTCGCGATCCGCGGTCAACAGGCCGGCTGCGGCAACAGTGCGGCAGAAATCTCGTGTTGCAACCATTTCGCTCTCAAATCGTAGGCAGAATCCCAACGCATGACCTATGGCGTCGGAGGTTCCCTCGGCGCGGAACACTGGTTCTCCCTCAGGATCCACGAAATGCTTGGCGGTGAGGTCGGCGGCCAGAACGAATTGCGCGCTGTCGACCGTTCCCGCTTGCGCGAGCAGGAAGGGGTACCGTCTCAACCATGCGGGAATATATGGACCAGTCCAGCGCAAATCGCGATCGACAAAGAGATTTTCACCATTGCCGAAGCCAAGCACCGCAACGACGATCGGATCGCCGTCACTGCCATTCACAAATGCAAGCGGACAGAACTGCGCCAGGTGATCAAATTCGGACAAGACGACCGGCAGTGAATTCGTGCGTCTTGCGAAGCCGAAGTTCGATTGTGGCGCGAAGCGTAGACTTCCGTGGCGCGTCCGGTCAATCAAACTCGCAGTCACATACAGAGCGGGAAGGTGGCCCGGAAATTCGCACTCAGGCGAAATACTTCCCGCATCGCCTTTAATCCCTGACATGATCTCTGCTCGTATTCCATGTCTGAACTAGGTTCATGAATCTACCTGTGGCCCGGAGAAATGCCAGGCGAGACGTCGGTCATTGGCAAGAAACGGTTTTTCAGCGAAGATCGTGTCTAACGTCGCAGCTTGTCGGGAATGGGAGACGCGTCTCGCTCGAAGGCGCGTCGGATATCCGCTCCTGAGCGATAATATACGCCAGATATTATTTTAGCTTCCAGTTCCTCAGTGAGTGGCGTTTCCCGGTCGGCACAGTAGAACCCATCAAACGAAACCTGACCGGTTCCGGTTGCGCTTCCATGGCGATCATGCGTGACGTGTCGCATGAAAAATCCAAGACAGGTGGCCTCGTCAGATTTGAAGCGTATAGTCGTTAGATATTCTGTTCTCGGTCCTGTATCGCTAATGACGAGCGGGCGATCTTTTGCAAAACGAAAATTAGATTGCAGCCAATTTTCATCCAATCGTGAATGAGCCCAGAGTATCCCTTTTCCTGCCTGTCGCATGTATACCTGCGCTCGCGGATACAGGCCAATCGTGGGAACTGTGGCCGCGTACGAGGTTTCAACGGAAAATGATGAGTTCCATCCAAAATACTGATAGAATTCACGCGCATTGTTCAGGCTGGGCATGTCAAGCAGCAGCAGTGATTGCGTGCGGGGTATTTGGCTTGGGTCCGCCTGCTGGGCCTTCAGAAATCCAGGCAAGAGGGCGACAAATGAGGCGACGATGAATTGGGAATAGTGAAAAATCATATGTTTCTTCTCCGCAGAAATAAGGCGCGAATGTTCAATATGGGTCAATTATTAGAGTATTTATAAGTTGAAAAAATCTTCATGTCAACCGCTGTATTGACCCGCCCTGTTTTGCAGTCATCTTTAAATTGATACTGGTTTTTCTGTTGGCGGATTGAAAAAGCTTATTAATGCTCCGACGGCTGGGTGCTGGGCCTGACGGTT
>JBILLT010000228.1:0-3444 GCA_044375925.1 Chthoniobacteraceae bacterium
CTTCAGCAGGGCGACGATGCGGTCGGCCGGGCCGATGGCGAGCATCTCGAGGCGGGTCTCGTCGACCACGGCTTCCAGCGCCATGCGGCCGCCCGCGACGAAGGTGACGATCCAGGTGGCGGGGTCGTTCGCGGCATCGGGGTCGGGGGTGCAGCTTTCGATGATCAGCATCGCCTTGCCGTCGAGCGAAGGGCAGGGCGTGCAGGCCAGCAACGCTCCGGACAGGCGCTCGCTGAACTCCTCCAGGCGGGCGAGGGAGCCGGAGACGGTGGCGGGGAAGGTTTCATGCGAGGCCCGGGACATCCAGCGATTGCCTTACGGTTCGGGGGGCGGGCGCCGGCACTTTTACCGACCGTCAAGGAAGATATGACCGGTTCCCTAAGAAATGGTTAACGGCCCCCTGGGGGCGGCCATGTGATTTGAAGGACTTGGAGAGTGGAGTTCGAGTCGCATTGACACCCGATTCGATTCCGAAAATTAATCTCGGATCGAGGGCATATGCGTATTGAAACAGAGGGTTAAGGGTACGGGGATGCCAGGAAACGGCGACGTCCGACGGCGAATCAGGCCCTGGATCGCCCTGGCATGACCCGTGCGCCCCAGGAGCAGGGCCGCCCGAAGCTGCAGGACCGCGACAGCCAATCGTTACCAGCAGGCGACCGATTCGCTGCAACGGCTTTCCGCCCTCGGGCCGCCCGGCATCGGGGGCGGAACGCGGAACCTAAACGGCCGAGGCCCGGGTGCGGCGGCTTTCGGTCTTGAGCTGGCCGCAGGCGGCCAGGATGTCCCGCCCGCGCGGGGTGCGCACCGGCGAGGAGAAGCCGGCATCCATCACGATGCGCGAGAACCGGTCGATCGCCGACTGGGTGCTGGTCTCGTAGGGGCTGCCGGGCCAGGGGTTGAACGGGATCAGGTTCACCTTGGCCGGCAGCCCGGCGATCAGCCGCACCAGCTCGCGCGCCTCCGCCTCGCTGTCGTTGATGCCCTTCAGCATCACGTATTCGAAGGTGATGCGGCGCGCGTTGCTGGCCGCGGGGTAGCGGCGGCAGGCGGCCATCAGCTCGGCGATCGGGTATTTGCGGTTCAGCGGCACGATCTCGTCGCGCAGCTCGTCGCGCACGGCATGCAGCGAGACGGCGAGGTTCACGCCCAGCTCCTCCCCGCAGCGGTCCATCATCGGCACCACGCCGGAGGTGGACAGCGTGATGCGCCGGCGCGACAGCGCGATGCCCTCGTTGTCCATGATGATGGTCATGGCGCGGGCCACGTTCTCGTAGTTGTAGAGCGGCTCGCCCATGCCCATCAGCACGATGGTGGAGAGCAGGCGCGGGGTTTCGCCCTTGGGGCTGGGCCATTCGCCATAGCTGTCGCGCGCGGCCATGAACTGGCCGACGATCTCGGCGGCACCCAGGTTGCGCACCAGGCTCTGCGTGCCGGTGTGGCAGAAGCGGCAGGCCAGCGTGCAGCCCACCTGCGAGGAGATGCACACCGCGCCGCGGTCCTCGTGCCGGTCGGGGATGTAGACGGTCTCCGCCTCCTGCCCGTCGCGGAAGCGGAACAGCCATTTGCGCGTCTCGTCGGTGCTGGTCTGCACCACGGCGGGCTCCGGCCGGCCGACGATGAAATGCTCCGCCAGCTTGGCCTGCAGCGGCCTGGCGATGGTGGACATGCGGGCGAAGTCGGTGGCGCCCTGGTGGTAGATCCAGTGCCAGAGCTGCTTGGCGCGGAACGGCTTCTCGCCGATGCGGTCCAGCTCCGCCACCAGCTCCTCGCGGGTGAGGCCGACGAGGTCGGTGCGGCCATCGTCGGTGCGCGCCGGCGGCGGGGCGAAGCGGGCGGTCTTGGCCAGGATGCGGGTGCGCTCGGCCTCGGTGAGGTCGGCGACGGACAGGCCAGAGGGCGGCAGAGCGTTCATCGCGGGGGGCACGCCTTGTTGATCGCGGCATAGGCCTGGGAGAAGCCGCGCAGGCTGAAAGTGTCGGAAACCGGGCCGCGCGGACCCGGCGAGCGGGCGATGGCCTGGGCGGTGCGCCCGAAGGCGGCCACGGCGCGGGTGCCCTCGCGCGCGAAGGCGGAGCGCTGGGCGGTGTAGAAGTCGAGCGTGGCCTGGCCCACCTCCACCTTCACCTCGGCATTGGCGGCATAGGTGAAGCCGGCGCTGATCGCCACCGCGTCGCGCAGGTTGGGCCGGTGCGTCACGGTCAGCACCACCTCGCCACGGCCCGGCACGGCGCCGGCCGGCCTGGCGCGGGTGAGGGCATAGCACACGGTCTGGCCGCCCTCGGTATGGGTGGCGGCCTGCCAGTCCTGGAACACGCCGATCGACTTGGGGCCTTCCGGCTTGGCGGGCGCCTGGGCGGGCGCGGGGGCGGGGCGCGGCTGGGCAAGCGCCGGGGCCGCCGCGCAGGCGAGCAGGAGGGCGAGCGCGAGCAGCGTGCGGGCGGTCGGGGCGGCGCTTGTGTGCATGGCGCAGAGATACGGAGCGCACCGCGCGGGAACAAGCGCCGCGTTCTCATGTCTCGCTCCCGTCCTCGCCCCCATCCCCCCCTGGGCCCAGCCAGGCCGGCCGGTGCCGGCGGAACACCGGGTGGCCGTGCCCCGTGGCCCCAGGCGCCGCCGCCGTGGCACCGCCGCTCATCACCGGGCGGTCGGCGAAGCGCCCGTGCTGCAGCAGCCGGTCATAGAGCACCAGCGCGCCGGCCACGGCGAGGTTGAGCGAGAAGCGGGTGGGAATGCGCACCAGGTGGTCGCAGCGCGCCAGCAGGGCAGGGGAGAGGGAGGAGCGCTCCGGCCCCAGCACATAGGCCGCGCTCAGCGGGTGGCGGAAGCTGGGCAGGTCAGCGGCATCCTCATGCAGCTCGATGCCCACAAGCTTGCAGCCGCGCGGCAGGTGCAGGTCCTCGGCCCCACCGAAGCGCCACAGCGGCACATGCGCCGGCGTGTCCGCCGTGTCGGCGCTGCGCCCGGCGCGGGCGTCGAACCCGGTGCCGAGGGTGAAGCAGAAGCTGGCGCCGAAGGCATGGGCGGTGCGCAGCAGCGCGCCGACATTGGCGGATTTCGAGACGCCCTCGGCGCCGATGCCGAAATAGCCGCGGGTTCTGCCCAGGGGCATGGCGGTATGCATGGCCGGTGGTCTATGCCGGCGGCCATGGCGGATGCAATGGACCGGCCGGTGATCGTGATCTTCGGCGCCGCGGTGCGGCCGGACGGCCAGCCGAGCCGCACGCTGCGCCTGCGGGTGGAGGCGACGGCCGCCTTCGGGCGCACCCTCCGCCGGCCGCTGTATGTGCCGACGGGCGGCGTGGGCCGGTTCGGGGAGGCCGAGGCGGTGGTGATGGCAAGGCTGCTGCGCGAGCTCGGCGTGGCGGACGCGGATATCCGCCCTGAACCGACGGCACACGATACCGTGAGCTCCGTGCGCGCGGTGCGGCGGATGCTGGCCGG
>JBILLT010000187.1:0-3413 GCA_044375925.1 Chthoniobacteraceae bacterium
ATCGACGCACCCGCGACATCCGCGGGATTGCTCAGATCGATCGCCGTCCCGGCCGGAAGGCCGCGCAGCACAACCGTGTCCGTCCCAGCACCACCGCTGATCGTGTCCGACTCCCCGCCCGACAGGACGAGCACGTCGTCGCCCTCGCCACCGAGCAGCACGTCCCCGGCACCGCCCACCAGCGTGTCGTTGCCGGCACCGCCATTCAGCGTATCGAGGCCGGCATTACCCGTCAGAACGTTGGCGCCCGCATCGCCCGTCAGAACGTCGTTCCCGGATCCGCCGGAGACGTTCTCGATCGAGATCAGCGTGTCCGTATCGCCGGATCCGGCGACCAGCGTCACCGTCCCCGCCGCATCCACCGCGACCGTGATCCCCGCCGTCAGATACCCGTACTCCGCCGTATCGGTCCCGCCCGCGCCGTTCAGTACGTCGTTGCCCAGGCCGCCGCGCAGCACGTTCGACCCGCCGTCGCCCGTCAGCGCGTCGTCGCCAGCACCACCCGAGATATTCTCGATCGACACCAGCGTATCCGTGTCGCCCGTCCCGGCGACGACGGAGATCGTGGCCCCCGCATCCAGCGTGGCCGTGACCCCCGACGCGAGATAGCCGTAATCGGCGGTGTCATTCCCGTCCGCGCCATTCAGCACGTCGTTCCCGGCGCCGCCACGCAGACGATTGGAGCCCGCGTCGCCGGTCAAGGCATCCGCGCCGGCGCCGCCGCTCAGGTTCTCTATCGAAATCAGCGTGTCGGTGTCGCCGGGCGAGACGGTGACGACGACCGGTCCCGCTCCGTTCAACGCGGCCGTGACGCCCGTCGCAGCGGACAGGTAGCCGTAATCGGCCGTGTCGGCTCCCGAACCGCCCTCGAGACGGTCATTGCCGCGCCCGCCGCCGAGCACGTCGTCGCCATCGCCGCCAAGCAGGGTGTCGCCGCCGGCAAGGCCGAGGAGGCGGTCCTCGCCGCCCAGGCCCGACAGCGTATCCGCGCCCTGTCCGCCGCCCAGGACATTATCGACGCCGTCGCCTGTCTGGACGACCGGGGACGGCACGAAGGCCGACCCGTTGACCACCGCGCGCCCGGCAAAACCCTGTGCCGGATTGCCGCCGGGATCGCGGAGATCCTGAGCGTCGTTCGCCCGCGCATAGCTCACGTTCACCGTGTCGCCGGCGACGATGGCGCTGGCGAGAGTCAAGGTCACGACGCTGCCCTGGATCGCCACGCCGGTGATCGACACGGGCTCCGCATCGGCCACGACAGTGAAGCGCTCGATCGACGGGGTCGTGCCCGCGAGGGTCTCCGCGAAGACGATGGACACACTCGTCCCGTCCGCGGCCACCGTCGCCGCCGTGACGGCCGGAATCCGGGTGTCGATCGCGATCGCCGACATCGTCGCGCCGGCACCGGCATTGCCGGCGGCGTCGGCGTAGCTTCCCGCCGCGACGGAAATCGCCGCGCTTCCGGCCTGGATATTCGCGCCCGGCGTGAAGATGGCGGTCCGTGTCGCACCGGTTCCCGAGATCGCGCCGAGCGTGCCACCGGCTACCGAGATGTCGGAGGCCGTGAAACTCGCGCCTGGATCCTCGCTGAAGGCGAAGGTGATGGTCGCCGTCTCGCCCGCCTTCAGCGTGCTCCTGTCGCTGGAGATCGCAAGGGTCGGCGCGCGCGTGTCGATGGCAAGCGTCCCGGACAGGGACGCGGCTCCGCCGGCATTGCCCGCGGCATCCTGATACGTCGCGGACGCGACCGAGATCGTCGCCGTGCCCGAGACATCGCTCGCGGGCGTGAACAGCGCCGTGCGCGTCGTTCCTGACCCGCCAAGGGCGCCCAGCGTACCGCCGGACACCTGAATATCGGCGGCGGTGAAGCTCGCCCCGGGATCCTCGCTGAAGGTGAAGGTGATGGTCGCGCTCTCGCCCGCCTTCACCGCCGCACGGTTGCTCGCGATGGCAAGGGTCGGCGCGCGCGTGTCGATCGCGATGGCGGGAACCGCCTGAAGGACGCCCGCGTTTCCGGCCGCGTCGACGAGGCCGCCGGGCGCGAGGGAAATCGACGCAGACCCCGTGAAATCGCTGTTCGGCGTGAACAGGACGCTACGGGTGAGGCCAGCGCCGCTCATCTGGCCCAGCGTGCCGCCGGTGACCACCAGGTCCTCGCTGCCGAAACCGACACCCGGATCCTCGGTGAAGGTCAGGGTCAGCGTCGCAGCCTCCCCGCCGATCAGCGAGGCATCGCTGGTCGCGATGGACAGGCGCGGCGGTTGAGTGTCGACCAGGATCTGACTGTTCGCGCCCAACCCCGCATTGCCGACGAGGTCCTGATAGCTGTCTGCGGTCAGGGAAAGCGTGACGGTACCTGTCGTCCCGTCCGCCGGAACATAGGCGATGGTGAAGCTGTTGTTCGCGCCGCGCACCAGGGAGCCCAGCGTGCCGGACGAGACCGTGATGTCGTTGCGATCGAAGCCGGAGACCGCCTCGGAGAAGGAGATCGTCACCATCGCGGTCTCGCCGCGCTTCAGCACCGCGTCGTCGACGGTGATCGTCGCCTCCGGCGGCGTGTTGTCGAAGGCGGGAAGCACGAACGCGACGTTGCCCGACGGGACGTTGCCGGCAAGATCGCCAAGCCGTGCCGCATCGACATTGAGCGTATCGCCGGACAGGAGCGTCGCGCCCTCGCCGGTGACAATCTCGAAGATGCGCGCCCGGCCGCCCACGGCGTCGATGGCGACGAGGCTCGCGCCGGTACCGAAGCTCTTGCCGCCGGACAGCGTGATGTCGGCGAGAGAGAGCGCATCGGACACCGCCTCCGTGAAGGCGATGCGGATCTTCGTGCCCAGCGGATCGACCGCGATCCCGGCATTCTGCGGCGCCACGGTGTCGACTTCGTAGGTCAGCAGGCGCTCGGTCTGGTTCAGCGCGCCATCGGTCGCGCGCACGCGGATCGTGTGCACGCCATCGGCGCGCGACACCGGGTCGGTCAGCGTGTCCTGTGCGCCGGTCCCGACGAGAGTGTTCTCGAAGGTCCCGTCATTGTTCCAGTCGACCTGAACGGTCGCGCCGGCCTCGGCCGTGAAGCGCAGATCGGGCGTCGTATCCTTGACGCGCACGACGCCGCCGGTCCGCACGCCATCCACGAGGACGAGGGACGAGAGCGTGGGGGCCGCGGTATCGACCGTGAAGCTCGACGTCGCAGCGTTGCCCTGGTTGCCGAACGCATCCGTCGCACGGGCCGCGACGGTGATCGCGCCCTGGCCCATGAAGCCGTAATCGGCGTTGGACAGCGCATGGCTCCAAGTGCCGTCACCATTCGCAGTGACGACGACCTGACGGGTCGCGGTATCTCCGCGGGTCAGCGTGACCGTCACCCGGGCATTCGCCTCGGCCGCGCCGGTGATGGCGACGCCCGCCGTCTG
>JBILLT010000076.1:0-13688 GCA_044375925.1 Chthoniobacteraceae bacterium
TCGACTGGAGCTGTGAGGTGGTGATCGAGGAAATTTGCGATGAAGCGATTGCCTGCCACTGCGACGAAGTGATTGAGACGATGTCCTCGTCCTGAAGAACGACAATTTGCTGCGAGGTGAGCGCTCTGAGCTGGGATGAGCTCAGTGCGGTTATCTGAGAGGTGACGAGAGCCAGAACCTGGTCCGTCAAAAGGTTTGCGATCTGCTCTAAAGTAAGAGCCTGAACCTGAACGGCGCGCAACTGCTCGACATCCACGGTTTCAACGGCATTCAACTGGAGGATTGAAAGCGCGCGGACTTGTGAGGTTGAAAGAGACGCGACCTGCTCGGTAGTCAAGGAAGCAATCTGCGACGCACCCAATCCTCCAATATGAGAGGAAGAAAGCGCAGCGACTTGCGATGTAGCGACAAAAACAATCTGAGCATCCCTGAGGGCGCCGGCTTGCGAAGGAATCAGCGCCCGCACTTGGGCCGTGCCCAGCGCGGCGATGTCCTCCGATTCAAGCGTGTCGATTTGAGAGGACAACAAGGAGGTGATCTGCGAAGTGCCCAAGACCTGAATTTGAGCTGTACTGAGCGCGACGACCTGTGCCACACCAAGAGCGCTTATCTGCTCATCCCTGACGGAACGTACCTGCGTCGTTGTCAAAGCCTCAACGTCCCGAGACTGAAGCGCCAAAAACTGGGAAGAACCAAGAGAGCGAACTTGAGAAGCGGCAAGAGAACTGACTTGCGCAGTGGACAGAGCCTCCAACTGTTCCGCGCTCAACAAGACAATCTGTGAGCTAAGAAGGGCCGTCACCCCCTCCGTTTGTAGGGAAGAAATTTGTAGCGAAGAAAGAGCCCCAAGCTGATCCGGTGTGAAAGCACGGATCTGCGATGAGAGAAGTGCGGAGATCTTCCACGTTTCAAATAGTGTGATTTGCTCCACTCCCAGCGACTGAACCTGGGCCGTTGTAAAATGCACAATCTGGGAGGACTCGAGCGCCGAGATCTGCGAATTATCGAAGGCGGAAATCTGCGAGGACAAAAGAGCCCGGATCTGGTGCGATCCGTAACTTACTAAATCATCTATCTCCATTGCCCGAAGCTGAGATAGCGACAGCGCAGCGATCTGGGAGGTCGCCAACCCAGCAACCTGCACGGTGGTAACGGCCGCAATCTGCGCGTCGCTAAGAGCCGAAATTTGCGAGGTGAACATCACTCCCAAAACAGATGGGGATACCGCCTGCAACTGTGACACAGTGATCATCCCGGCTTGGGAAATCGTCAACGCACGGATCTGAGAGGATCCAAGGGAATATATCAGACGCGTCGATATTTGGGAGATCTGTTCATTCGAGAATGCCGCCACCTGACTAGCGGAAAGCGCGGAAACCAGCCGAGTATCCATAGCCTCCAGCTGCGCGACATTGATTTGGGGAATCTGAGCAGTGACAATGAACCGTACCTGGGTAGACGCGAGGGAAGAAATATCATCCGTTTCGATGGCTTGTAGTTGGAGGCTGGAGAGCGACGAGATCTGGGAAGATTTCAGTGCTACAATCTGGTCACTTGAAAGCAGCGCAACTTGAGATTCGCTGAGCGCACCGACTTGAGACGTTCGCAAGGCCCCCAATTCATCCGTTTCAATTGCCATGACCTGCCCGGCGGACAGCGCGGCGACCTGAGAGGATGAAAGGGCCATCATCTGGATCGAGCTCAAGGCCACAAAATCGGAGGTTTCAAGCGAGCTGACTTGATCCGCCGAAAGCGCACCGATCTGGCCGGCTGAAAGCGCCAACATATGGGCGGTCGTCAGCGCCTGAATCTGGGCGTTTGCGAGGGACGAGATCTGATTAGTCGAAAGTGCCGCAACTTGGGTCGGAGTCAGGTCGCTGACCTTGTTGTCAGCCAATGTGATCAGTTGGGCAGCCGTAAGGCTGGCCAACTGAGCTGTTTGAAGACCCACAAGAATCGAGCTTTCCAGTCCCGCCACTTGGGAATCCAAGAGAGAGGAAATTTGCCCGGTACTGAGAGCCATCGTCTGCGCTGTCGACAATGCCAACAACTGCTGCAGAGAGAGGCTCGTTAGTTGGCTGATCCCCAAAGATCGGACCTGCGCCGCGCCAAGTGCAGTGAAGCCGCTGGATTCAATGACCGCGAGTTGCTGGAGGGTAAGATTCGAGATTTGCGCGGTACTGAGCGCAGCAAGTTGAGTCGTGGATATTGCCGCGACTTGGCTCTCCAGAAATGCAGCGGTTTGAGTTCCCGAAAGTGCGCTGATATTCGCAGTCTGCATGGCACCAATCTGGGATGTCGTGAATGCGGCCACTTGCTCCACAGTGAATGCTCTGACTTGAGCCGTACCAAGAACGGCCACGTCTGAACTCTCGATGACAATCAGTTGTTGTACCGTGAGCGCGGCAAGCTGGGCGGTGGTGATCGCTGAAACTTGACTGGTCGTGAGTCCCTCGACTTGCAAGCCGGTCAGAGCTTGGAACTGAGAAATCGTCAAACTCCTTATTTGTGCTGCGGATAATCCCACCAAATCTTCCAATTGGAGTGCGACAATTTGGGCGGCGGTGAGCGCCGAGATTTGACTGGTCTGAAAAGATGAAACTTGCGAGGAGGACAGCGAAGCGATCTGGAAGTCATCCATCTGTCCAACCTGGGCAGCACTCAGGGCCCTCAGATTGCCCGAAGAGACACCCGTTACTTGGCCCGTAGTCAGCGCACGAACCTGATCCGCAGTGAGAGCACGTATTTGGTGTGTTAAAAGCGCCGAAAGTTCGTCGGTCTCAAGCGACGTGACTTGATCCAAAGTCAGTGACATCACTTGCGAACTTGAAAGCGAGGTCAGTTGCGAGGAGCCCAAAGAAATGAACTGCTCTACGGTGACTGCCCCAACCTGCGTCTGGTCAAAGGCTCGGACTTGAGCGGTTGAGAGTACCGAAAAATCCAAAGTACTGATCGCTGCGGCCTGAGTGTCGGCGAGTGCACGAATCTGTGAAGTCGATAAAACCAGAGCCTGGAAGGTGGTCAGGGCAGCGATCTGATCGATCGTCAAGCCGTACTTCACTTGGTCAGCAGTCAGCGCGCGAATACTGCCCTCGCTTAAAGCAATCAACTGCTGCGTAGAGAGCAGTGAAAGCTGCCCCTGAGGGGAGAGGCTGCGGATCTGAGAACTTCCTAAAGCCTGCACATCGTCAGTTTCGAGGGACCTGATCTGGATCTCCGTCAGGCTGGAAATTTGAGCTGACGCAAGCAACGCGACTGAATCGGAAGTGAGTGCGACGACCTGAGCATCGGTCAGGTTGACTAATTTGTAAGGTGAAATTGCCCGAAGCTGTGCGGACGAGATGATCTGAATGTCGGAGGTCTTGATCTGGGACAACTGCTCCTCGGTGAACGAAGCGATTTGAGCGGTCGCCAGCGCAATAAATTGGCCGCTGGTCAGGGCTACCAATTGTTCTGCAGTAAAGGCTTGAATTTGATATTGGCCCAGAGCGCGCAGACTATTCGTCTGAATTGCGCCGACTTGACTGGATCCCAACACAGGCAACTGCGCCTGGCTTAGAGCCGCAGCTTGCGAGGGTGAGAGAGAACTAATGTCGTCTGTCTCAAGCGCTGAAATCTGCTCGTTCGTGAACGCAGAAACCTGAGAAGAGAGGAGGAAAGCAACACTGCTTGGCGTGAGCGAGACAACCTGATCGGCAGTGAGGGAAGATAACTGCGTTGGCGAAAATGCCCTGATCTGGGACGATCCGATAATGACGAGGTCAGATGTTTTTAATGCGACTATCTGAGGCTGAGAAAACGCACCGATTTGAAAGGTTGTAAACGCTAAAAACTGAGTGCTTGTGATCGCCTGAAGTTGGACATCCGTCAACTCGGGGATCTGCGCTGCAGTGAAAGCCTTCAAATCGGCTTCCTCGAAAATCGAAATCTGACCGGTCAACAAGGCCGCGATTTGAGCCCCGGTCAGTGAGGAAACCTGCCCAGTCGATAGCGCGACGATGTCTCCGCTGGCGAGCACGACAAGCTGGGTGTCTTTTAAAGAAACCACCTGAGAGGAACTCAATGCCGCAATCTGGCCCGTGGTTAATCCAATCACCTGCTCCGGAGTGAGATTCTCCACCTGCTGCTGGGTGAGCGCGCGAATTTGAGAAGTAGAGAGAACCTCGATCTCCCCTGACTCAAGTTCCGCGATCTGGGTGAGTGTGAAAATCGCCACCTGCGAGGACGCCAGCCCGACCACTTGGGCGGTCGTAAGGGCCCGAATTTGATCGAGGGTGAGGTTCACCAATTGGGTGTCCTGAAGTGCCCTCAAATTTGAGGTGCTGATCGATGCAACCTGCGATGGAGTAAAGGAGACTATCTGGTTTAACCCAAGCGAACTGATTTGCGATGATGACATCGCCGCCAAGTCGCCATCCTCGAAAGCAGCTATCTGCGTCCCTTGAATTTCGCTCAACTGGCTCGTGGAAAACGCCACTACTTGGGAAGCATTCAAGGATACTATTTGGTCCGCCGAAAAATACGGAATTTGGCCAGCAGTAAATGCACGGATTTGATCGGAGGCGAGTGAGGAAACACCCGCGGTCGTAAGAGCCGCTACTTGAGACTGCCCCAGCGCAACCAGTTGGTCGGACACCATAGCGCGCATTTGTGCAGTGGTCACATCAAGCCATTGCTCAACCGAAACCTGACCGATCTGCGAGGAAGACAGAGCGGCAAAACTGCCCGTTTTGACCGCCGCCATCTGTGAACCAGTTAGCGTGGAAATCTGAGAATCCAAAAAGCCCGCAATTTGACTTGCCTGCAAAACCGCAATGTCCCCCGTTTCGAGCGCTGTGAGTTGGGAATTTGATAACGCCCCCACCTGAACGATGCCGAAAGCAAAAACTTGAGCTGAGGTCAGCGCAGTCACCTGATCGGGCGTCAGGTAACCGACCTGCGAGACATCCAATGCGGCTATCTGGGACGAGGCCATCCCCGCCACAGTTGCTGTATACAATGCCCCGAGCTGGGAAACCGAAAGCGCGAGGATGTCCTCCGCCTGAAGGGAACTGAAGTCGGACGGTTCAATCGCTGAAATCTGCGAGTCGGTCATCCCTGAAATTTGCTCCGACGTCATCGCGATAAGCTGCGGAGCTGAGATCGCAATCACTTGAGCCTCCGAGAGAGAGGCGATCTGAGGCGAGGAAAACACAGCGAACTGGCTGGTTGCCAGGCCAGAGACCTGACCCGTGAGTAGCGCAGAGATCCCAGTGTCGGGGAAGGCCGCTGAGGCATCTGTCGCAAGAGCGCTGATCTGAGCGGTAGAAAGCACAACCACTTGATCCGCGGTTATTAGCTGTATCTCATCGGTTGTCAGCGCCGCAATGTCGCTGGTGAGTAGCGCAGCCACTTGAGAGGTCGACAGATTAGTGAAGTCGGTTGGCATAGGTCGGGGTTGTTCTTGGGGCCGCGGATTTGGAAAGGGTCTTGAAACTAAAAAAGCTGCGCTCTACTTCTTAACACTGTGATCAATAACTGCTTAAATATAACTTGGTCATGCAGCCAGTAGGGAGACTAGGATTTTACGAATAAAATAGGTCTCTAGCAGAGCAAGATGGATGCCAGAGAACCCGGCTCCACGCCGCCGCCAGAGTTTAATCCCACTGGTTCGACCGATTAAAAACTCACGAAGTCTACGCCGATTCCTAGGCAGTTTTTGCCGCCCTCGCACCGCCTTCGCTGCACGCCGTCACACACCCTCTCGGTTGACTCCCTGCCTCATACCGTATACTCGTTTTTCCCATGAACACCCCCCCATGCCGTCGTGACTTCCTCAAATCCTCATCCGCCTTGGCAGCCGTCACTGCTCTCGGGGCACCCGCGATCCTCAAGGGAGCCACACCGGACTCCAAGCTCAAGGTCGGTTTCATCGGGTGCGGAGGAAGGGGAACCGGAGCGGCAAACCAAGCCCTCAAAGCAAACAGCAACAACATTCTATGGGCTGTCGGCGATGCCTTCGAGGACAAGCTGACTGCGAGCTTGGAAGGACTGAAGCAGAACCACCCGAATCAAGTGGACGTGCCCGAAGGCCGCAAGTTCGTCGGCTTGGACGCGTACCAGAAGGTAATCGACAGCGGCGTGGACGTGGTCCTGCTCACCACCCCGCCGGCATTCCGGCCCATTCATTTCAAAGCGGCAGTGGCTGCCGGAAAGCATTGTTTCCTTGAAAAACCCATGGCAACCGACAGCCCGGGACTGCGATCCGTGATTGAAACGGTGGCGGAGGCGAAACGGAAGAAACTCGGTGTTTGCGCGGGCTTTTGCTGGCGCTATCACCCCGGCATGCGCGAAACATTCAAACGTTTGGCCGACGGAGCGATTGGGACCCTTCTCGCAAATTACAATACATACAACACGGGCGCGGTGGACCGTTATCCGAAATGGAACCGCAAAAACACTCCGCGAGACCTCGAGTGGCAGCTTCGCCGCTGGTACTATTTCACGTGGTCGGGAGGCGACAGCATTGTGGAGCAGGCCTGCCATAGCGTGGACAAAATGAGCTGGGCACTGGGGGATGTTCCCCCGATCAAGTGCGTGGGGCATGGCGGTCGCCAGGTGCGGACCGGCGAAGATTACGGAAACATCTTCGACCACTTCTCCATCGTATACGACTACCCGAACAACGTCCGCGCCTTTCACGCGAGCCGCCAGATCAATCTCACGGCAGCCGCCAACACGGACTCGTTTTACGGAAGCGCCGGCACCTGCGAAATCAACGGCTCGAGCAAGCAGTTTGTTATCAAAGATTTAAAAGGGAACGTCACCTGGCGCCATACGCCCGAGAAATCTGATATGTACCAGGTGGAGCATGACGAGTTTTTCGCCTCGATCCGCGCTGGAAATCCAATCAACGACGGCGATCGGATGGCCACCAGTACGCTGTTGTCGATTATGGGCAGGATGGCGGCCTACACCGGGCAGGAAATCACTTGGGAAATGGCGATGAATTCGAAGGAAAAACTGGTTCCTGATCAATTTGATTGGGACATGAAGCTTCCCGTGCCGCCTGTTGCGTTGCCGGGCATCACCCCGTTCGTCTAGGGACCGCAACGCGGACTTTAAAAACCGCGACGCGGGCGCGTGAGATTGGCTCTACCCTTCCCGGGCGGGGCTGCCTTTGTACTCGGCAGTCTTGCGGGTCAACCCGTTTGCGCGGCATTGAGGGCAAAGGATCGTCTCGGGATCTTCCCTCTGGGTTTCCTCCGCGAGGAGAAACAGACAATGGCAAAGGTCATGCAAACAATTCACGAACCGACCCGTTGGCCGACCTGAGTGCGCACACCGACCAAGATGCTTTAAATCCTCCTCAACTCGGACCGTCATTCGGTTGTCGAAAACAAAGCACTCCCCGAGCCAGTGGGCGTTTCCGTGTTCCTTTTGGTAGTTCACAATACCGCCGTGCAATTGGAAGACGTGCTTGAATCCGCGGTGCCTGAACAATGCGGAGGCCTTTTCACACCGGATTCCGCCGGTGCAGTACATCAACACCTTTTTATCTTCGTTGCCGGCTAGCTTTTCGAGGTACCCGGGCAACTCCCGGAAGTTATCGATTTCACAGGCGATCGCATTCTCAAATTTGCCGGCCGCTGACTCGTACCTGTTGCGCACATCAACAATGACAACCTCCGGATCCTCCTCCAACAAACGCCTCCACTCGCTCGGACTCAGGTGGTTGTCCAAGTCGGCTTTCAAAGGGACGCCGGCGGCCAGAGTCACGATCTCGGGCCGGACTTTGACAGAAAGCCTTGGAAAAGTGTCCGGGCCGCCTTCGCTCAGTTTGAATTCCATATCCGCAAACCGAGGATCCGCGTGCATCGCGTCCATGTACGATTGAACAGCACCGGGTGGGCCGGCGAGTGTTCCATTAATGCCCTCGGCAGCCACAATCACCCTTCCTTTGAGCCCCAAAGAAGCGCACAGCCACTTGTGCTCAGCGGCAAACCTTTCAACCCCATCCAACTGCACGTACTTGTAGTAAAGAATAACGGAAAATACAGCGCCCATCTGAAACGTTATGGTTGGTCAAAAAGCAGCAGACGACCGACTCGTCAGGTGCCGGAACTGTAGTCTTTTCCGAATCATAAAAAAACCCTGACTCGAGAGAGACAGGGTTTTTTTAATGCTCGGGGCTATCCTCTCGGACAGCACCGGCTCAATTGGAAGCCGCCAAGGCGTCCACATTCACTCTGCGACCATCGCGGTCAAACCGCACATGACCGTCGACCAGAGCGAAAATCGTGTAGTCCTTGCCCAACCCGACGCCTTTTCCCGGATGAAACTTCGTTCCGCGCTGGCGTACGATGATATTCCCGGCCACCACCGATTGACTTCCGAACTTTTTGACGCCTAGCCGCTTGCTAACGCTGTCGCGGCCGTTTTTGACAGATCCTTGACCTTTCTTGTGAGCCATAAAACAAAGTGTTGAAATTTAATAAGTCACCGAAGAGCACCTCAGGCCTTGATCGCAGTGATCTCAAGCCGCGTCAACCGACTGCGATGCCCCACCGTCCGGTGGTACCCTTTCCGTCGACGATACTGGTAGGCGAAAAGTTTGTCCCCCTTGAATTGGGCAACCACTTTGGCCTCAACGGAAGCGTTGGAGACCTCGGATCCCACTTTTACGGCCCCGCCATCAGCCACCATAAGGACATTGGAGAAGACCGCGTGGTCACCTTCATTGTGATCGAGTTTATCCACTTCAATCAGGTCTCCCTGAGACACGCGGTATTGTTTGCCGCCGGTTTTAAAAATTGCGTAAGACATATTCCAACCTCCGTTAAAAAAGGGGTGTGAAGGGTGCCATCCTCAGCCAAAGCTTACAAGCGCTTTCTGAAGGAATATTCGTCCAAGCGCCCTCCCAAATCGGAAAAGGGCTCCCATCAGGACTCAAGCACCCAAATACGCCTCCCTTACCCGCGGATCCTCCCGAAGCCGGTCCGACCGATCGTGAAAAAGCACCGCCCCCGTCTCTAAGACGTAGCCGTAATGGGAAATTTCCAGCGCCAGATTCGCGTTCTGCTCAACCAGCAAAACCGTCAAGCCAAGCTTGCGATTCACCTCGACGATTTTTTCAAAGATCATCTTCGTTAAGAGAGGCGCAATTCCAAGAGACGGCTCGTCAAGCATCAGACACTTGGGCCGGCTCATCAGTGCACGCCCGATTGCGAGCATCTGCTGCTCGCCACCCGAAAGTGTTCCCGCGATTTGCTTCTCTCGCTCGTGCAGCCGTGGAAACGTTTCAAGTACGAAACTCAAGTCGGCACCGACGCCATCAGCGTCCCTTCGCAAGTAGGCACCCATGCGAAGATTCTCCATCACGGTAAGATTTGAAAAAATCATCCGCCCCTCCGGCACGTGAGCCAAACCCATGGCGACGATTTCGTGCGCCTGGCGATTCGCAATCTCCCTGCCTTCAAAACAGATGCTGCCACTCTGCACCCTCAATAATCCCGAAACAGCCCTCAGAGTCGTGGATTTTCCGGCTCCGTTCGCCCCGACCAAAGTCACGATGCTCCCCCGCTCCACACTCAAAGAAATCCCGTGAAGAGCGGTGATCGAGCCATATCCCACAGTGAGATTGTTAATCTCAAGCATCGACAGTCTCCTCTCCCAAATAAGCGGAAATCACACGCTGATTCTTTTGGATCTCAGCGGGCGTCCCTTCCGCGATTTTCCGACCATACTCTAAAACCGCGATGCGCTCACAAATCCCCATGACCACCTTCATGTCGTGCTCCACCAGAAGAACCGCGAGTCCGAATCTCTCCTGCGTAAAGCGAATCAATTTCATCAGCTCTACTTTCTCAGTCGGGTTCATACCGGCCGCAGGCTCGTCCAAAAGCAACAAACGCGGCTGTGTCGCGAGCGCGCGAACAATCTCAAGACGCCGCTGATCTCCATAAGACAAGCTTCTGCAAGGTGCATCCGCGAAGCGCGAGAGCCCGAATATCTCAAGCAATTCCAGCGCCTCCCCCCTCACACGCCTCTCCTCCTCGCGAAATCCACGACCACGCCAGAGCGCACCAACCATCCCAGTCTTCAAATGCAGGTTGAACGCCGTCCTTACATTGTCGATCACGGACAGAGAGCTGAACAGGCGGATGTTTTGGAACGTTCTGGCAACACCAAACGCGGTGATTTGATTGGGCGAGAGTCCGGCGATTGGACTCCCATCGAATCGCACTGTTCCCTGCGATGGAGTGTAAACCCCGGTGACCATGTTGAACACTGTCGTCTTACCCGCCCCGTTCGGTCCAATCAACCCGACGAGCTCGCCCTGTGAAACGCAAAAATTCAATTCGCTCACCGCTACCAAGCCCCCAAATTGAATCCCGACATTTGATAGCTCCAGGAGCTTTGTGGACTCACTCATCGCCGGGACCTCCTCGCCTTGAACCAGCGTACGGGATCGCCGATCAACCCCTCGGGACGCAGGATCATCAGAATGATCAACAGCAGCGCAAAAGCAATCATTCGGTATTGCTCCGCCTGTCTGAGCAGTTCGTTCAACACGGTCAACCCAACGGCAGCTACCGCGACTCCAGACGTCGATCCCATTCCGCCCAGAATCACCATCACCACAACGTCGACAGACTTTAAAAAATTAAACCCCTCCGGCGTGATGTATCCAATGAAATGCGCATACAATGCGCCGGACAGGCCCGCAAAAAACGCCCCCACAACGAACGCGGTCACCTTGTACTTTGTGGCGTCAATCCCCATCGACTCCGCCGCAATCTCATCGTCGCGCACGGCGAGAAATCCGCGCCCGTAGGTGCTTCTAACAAGCGAAGCCGCCACGTAAATTGCGCATGCCGCGACCCCAAGCGTCCAACCTAGGGTTGTCCGAATCGGAATACCTGTCAGACCACGGGCCCCTCCGAGTGAATCCGTATTCTGAATCACGACACGGATAATTTCACCGAAACCGAGCGTAACAATTGCCAAATAATCGCCCTTCAACCTGAGCGACGGCAGGCCGACCATCAAACCGGTCAGCGCCGCGACAGTCCCCCCAAAAATCACTGCAAGGGAAAAGGCCGCCACCGGTGCCACGCCGCCGCAGAAGTCAAAAGCCGCTTCGAATTCCTTCCCTCGGACTTGAGTAAGCCACGAAGAAGCATAAGCCCCGACCGCCATGAATCCTGCGTGCCCCAGGGAAAACTGGCCTGTGTGGCCGTTCACAAGATTCAAGCTCACCGCAAGAGTGATATTGATACCGGCAAGAACGATGATGTTTAGCACATAGTCATCAATCTGCCCAACAGCCCATGATGGTTCAGGGTGCCCGGTGAACACGAACGAGATCACGGCACTTAGCACCAGCAGCAGCAGCAGGACGCTCTTGGATCGCATCATACCTTTTCGCGCTGGTTTTTCCCGAGCAACCCGGAGGGCTTGAACAGGAGAATCAAGATCAGAATCACAAAGGCCACCGCGTCGCGGTACCCTGGCGGAATCCCGAGTTCCTTCGAATATCCAACCACCAGAGTTTCAACCACCCCCAGAATGACGCCTCCAAGCGCTGCACCGGGCAGACTTCCGATCCCGCCCAGCACTGCGGCGACAAACGCCTTCATTCCGGGCAAAACACCCATGAACGGATCAATCGCTTGGTACAAGGATGCGTAAAAAATGCCGCCCGCCGCTGCAAGCGCCGAACCCAACCCGAACGTGAATGAAATGACCACTCCATTGTTCACGCCCATCAAAGCTGCAGCAGTCGGATTCAAAGAAAGAGCCCGCATTGCAAGCCCCATGCGCGTGCGCATGACAACAAATCGAAGGGCGACCAGCAGCACACTCGAAACCGCAAACACGAGAACTTGAACATTGCTGGCATGCAAACCACCCATGCCGCCAATCGAACCTGCTTCAATCAAAGAAGGAAATCCACGAGGCGCCGCGCCGAACAACAACTGGGCCGAGTACTCCAATAGAAGGGATACTCCGATCGCGGTAATGAGAACGGTGAGGCGCGGCTTTTCTCGAAGCGGACGGTAAGCAAGCCATTCAACCAATACGCCAAGAACTGCGCTCAAAAGCATCGCCCCAAAAAGCACAAGCGAAGCAAGAACCCAGGCAGACCCTCCGCTAAAAAAGGGCTTCATCCATCGAAACAGATAAAGCCCTGAAAACGCTCCAACCATGAACACATCACCGTGAGCGAAGTTGATAAACCGCAGGACGCCGTACACCATGGTGTACCCCAAGGCTATCAATGCATAAATAGCACCGAGGGAAAGGCCGTTAATAATTTGCTGCAGCAGTTCGTTCACAAGCAATGCTGCCCAGTAGACCGCAGATCAGCCTAAGGTGCAACTGTCTGAACGTACTTGAACTTGCCTTCCTTGACCTCGAGCATCACGGCGGACTTGTCCGCGTTACGCTGTGGATTCAAAGTAATCCTTCCGGTGATTGCATTGAAGTCTTTGGTAGCGGCTATCGCATCCCTCACCGCCGGGCCAGCGGTTGTGCCCGCTCTCTTGATCGCATCAACGAGAATCATCGCAGAGTCATATCCCAGCGCACACATCGCATCGGGTTCCTTGTTAAATTTGTCGCGATAACGCTTCAGGAAATCCTGAATGTTTGGCGACGGATCCTCGGACGAAAAGTGATTCGAAAAAAAACATCCCTCAACTGCCTTGCCTCCAACCTCGACCAACGAGGGCGAATCCCAGCCGTCGCCCCCAAGCAGCGGCACATTCAACTGCAATTCTCTCGCCTGCAGAGCTATCAAGCCCGCCTCAGTATAATAACCGGATGCAACGATCGCATCCGGAGCGCTCGCCTTGATCGCCGTCAACTGGGCCTTGAAATCTTTGTCTCCGGAGGAATAACTCTGCTCGCTCACAATGACTCCTCCGTTATTTGAAAAGTGAGACTTGAAGAATTCTGAAAGTCCGACGCTGTAGTCCTGCTTCACATCCGTTAGGACGGCGATTTTTTTCCACCCTTTACCGAGAGAAAATTTAGAAAGGACAGTACCTTGAAAAGGATCAATAAAGCAGATGCGGAAAATGAAGTCTCCTTGCTCAGTCACTTTCGGGTTTGTAGAAGCAGGAGAGACCATTGGAATGGAGGCCTGCTGGCAAATCGGAGCGGCCTCGAGAGAACGCGACGAGGCGACCTCGCCCAACAACGCCACGATCCGGTCCCTTGAAATAAGTTTTTTGACAACCGTTGCTGCCTCTCCCGCTTTGCTTTGATCGTCCTCGGTGATCAGCCTGATCTGCTTGCCTAGCACGCCGCCGGCGGCGTTGATCTCATCAACCGCCATCTGGGTACCGTTATGTGCGGACCCCCCGAAACTAGCTGTGGCGCCCGTCATCGAGGCGAACTCACCAATCGGGATATCCACTTGAACGGCCTCACTAGGGGCCTTCTTGCAAGCATCGAATGCCAATGAAAGAGCGACAGCGACCAGGATTCGAAGAACAGGTATCACTCCTGAAAACTACACCCTAACGCTGTTGAATTGCAACGCCATCAAAGCCTGTCCAACCGGCACATGCCCGTTTGATTGGCATTGAATGGTTGGCTTGTAAAGCAAGCCGCCCCGCTCTGGCGGTTAGCCTGAGCGGGGCGGGGATACTGGCAACGTCCTACTTTCGCGCAACCTATAGAAGCACTATCATTGGGGC
>JBILLT010000077.1:0-13631 GCA_044375925.1 Chthoniobacteraceae bacterium
TTCAACCGCTTTTTCAACCGCTTTTGGTGCCGGCGGCTGCGGACTTGGCGGCTGCGCTTTGGGCGCGGGCTTTTTCGATTCAATAATCTGCGCGTCGCTCGGAATGGCAGATTTCTCAAACGCGAGTTCGCCGCCCTCCGGAAGTTCGCGAAGCATGACATCCTTGATGTGGACACTCATCGCCGGACCGGCATGGATTTGAAAAGCGAGGAGTCCCTCCATGGAACGCCTGGCTTCCTCAAAGTCCGTGAACTCCATCGTCACTTTTCCGTCGATCCGATGGACGATATGGTTGCCCTTGGCCAACACAGAATATTCGTGCCATTCGGAAACGTCGACGTTCACGGGGTCATGCTCCGCCGTGCGCCATTTCACTCCGGAGGGATCCACGACGACGCTCTGCCCGTTCTGGGCCACGATTCCGCGTCCGCCTTCCTCGTACAACATCGCGCGATACGGCCCGTTCGGATGAATGTCGCACTGGTAGCCGCGGATCGACCACTTCCGGTCCCTGTTCTCGTGGCTGCGGTACTGAATGCCGGTGTTGTTGCCGCGCTGTTTGATTGTCGCCTTCAGCTCAAAGTTCCGGAGCACGCCGCCACGCCAGATTAAAAACTGATTGTAAGGCAACTGCCCGGGGTCTTTCGTCGAGCCCACCAGTTCGCCGTTCTCCACCTTCCACAAGTCCGGATTGCCATCCCATCCCTCGAGATCTTTGCCGTTAAAAAGCCTTTTGAATTCCGGGGTCTCTGCGGAAGCGAACTGGGTGAGCAGCAGAGCAAGAAAAAAGCGGGCAAACATTTTCATAGGGGTGTTTGGGGTTTGTAAAGCAGCGGCCTGCGCGAAGGCTCGGCCGGCAACGCGTCCCGGGGGGGATTTTTCCCTCTCAGTCTTGATGTGCTGCCGGCTGCTTGTCGAGCCACATGATTTCGCAAAGCATGAAATCGCCCGGATCAGACAACGCCGCGCGAGCGGCGGGCGAATCCATTCTTCCATGGGACATCCCCGCCGGACTATTTTATCCACGCTTGTTTCGGCGACTCTCAAAAACTCCGCAAATGAATTCACCCGCATTAATCAGTCTCGATTGGGGCACCTCCAATCTGCGCGCCAGCTTGCTGGATTTCGATGCGCGGGAAATAGAGCAGCGCAGCGCTCCCGAGGGGATCATGCACGTGCGGGACGCACTTTTCAGCGGGGCGCTGACCTCCCTTGTCGGGGACTGGATCGCGAAACATCCGTGTCCGCTGATCGCCAGCGGAATGATCGGGAGCCGCCAGGGCTGGAAAGAGGCGCCCTACTTGGACTGCCCTGCGAGTCTTGAGCAAGCCGCCGGCAGTCTGACGCGGGTCGAAATCGAGCTCCCCGAGAACGCCTCTGCGGGGCGCGAGCTGTACATCGTGCCGGGTCTGAAATACTCGGAACCCAACGGCCAGTTTGACGTCATGCGCGGCGAAGAAACCCAAATCTGGGGATCGAGTGACGCGCGCGGCGGGCTTTTTGTGCTGCCCGGCACGCACAGCAAGTGGGCGTGGGTTGATGGGGGTGGAGCCATCTGCAGGTTCCGCACCTACATGACGGGCGAATTGTACGGGGTGCTCACCCAGCACAGCATCCTAGGGCGGCTCATGGCTTTCGGCGCCCACAGCGCAGCAGACTTTGCCCGAGGCGTGCGTGTCGGCTTGGAGTCACCGGAGCAAGCCTCCCACCTGATTTTCACAGCAAGAACCGCGGGCCTGATGGGAACAATCGCGCCAGAGGGTCTGCCGGATTATCTCTCTGGAATTCTCACGGGTATCGAAGTCGCTGCGGCGACCGCCGCGCACGGTGACCGCCTGCCGGAAGTACGGCTCATCGGCGACGCGGCTCTTTGTTCGCGCTACGAGCACGCCTTCGAATTGGCGGGAGTTCCGACTTCCCGCGGGAATGCGGATTCGACCGCGCGCGGGCATTGGACGATCGCCAAAAAAGCGGGGCTGATCTAGGGTTAATGTCGGCGCTTCAAGGGTTTCAAGGATCCGGACCCCCGCGTTCTGTTTCGGCTTTTCGGGGCGAAACGGACGCGGACGCCGGCTGGCCAGAAACCCGCGCGGGAATGCCGGTTGCAAAAATAGTTAGCCCAGCCTAACATTATTTTGTGCGTAAATCTCACAGGCTTTTGTCGGCGCCGCTGTTCCTCGCCGTACTCGGCGCCTTCCATGCCGCCCCGGGCAGCCCACCGCGCACGATGAGCACCGATCGGCCCGATACCACCGAGTCCCCTTACACCGTGCCGTCAAAAATGGTCCAGCTTGAGGCGAGCTTGGTTGACTTCTCGCGTGATCGCAGAGGCACCTCAACACGCTCCAAGCAATGGGTGTTCGGGCAGCTGAACCTCAAGCGCGGAGTCGCGGCCGACACGGATTTGCAAATCATCATAAACTCGCACTCCATGGCCGGGCAGGTGGAGGGCGGAGACCGGGTCCACTCAAACGGCTTTGGTGACGTGACCCTGAGGGTGAAGCAGAATCTCTGGGGCAACGATTCCGGACCAACCGCGATGGCGCTGATGCCCTACTTGACGATCCCCACCCACACGGGTGTCAGCGAGCATCGATGGGCGGGAGGTCTGATCTTGCCGTTTGCAGTCGCGTTGCCCAACGGTTGGTCGCTTGGGATCATGAGCCAGTTTGATTTCATTGAGCGTTCGGAATCGGATTCAAACCAATTTCAATGGCTTCAGTCGGTCACCACCGGGATTCCGGTCACCGAAAGAATCAGCACGTACTTTGAACTGGTCTCTGTCACCAATCCGAAGGCGCCCGTCCAGTTCAGCGGCAACGCGGGGGTCAACCTCCAGGTCACGGATGAGCTCGTTTTTGATGTTGGTTGCCGGATTGGAATCAACCGAGCGGCACCGGACTTGGGCGTGTTTTCAGGATTCAGCATCCGTTTCTAAATCACAGCAAGCGGGGGCCCGTCGACATCGAAGCGGTGATCAGATCCCCCGAGGGCCCACCCCGGCTGGACGCAAGTGCAGCCGTTCCCACACAGCCCTTTGAAGAATGTCGGCTTGGGACGGGCAGCCCGGAGCGGCCAGCCTCCACGGCGCGGAGGGGAGCGCAGAATTCGCGGCATCCCTGCCGAACTTTTCCAACTCGTAATCTACCGAGGAAACCGCCTCTTCAAGTTCTGAAAACCGAGCCATCTTGGCATCGTCCATCAGCACCTCCCATACCTTCCCACGGCCGGGACGCCTGAGTACGAGAGCCTCCCTCACAGAACCGGATTTCATCCGAAAATGTAAGCCGAGTCCGTGCCGACCAAGCGAAAACCATGCGTTTGCCGATATCGCGCGGACCTCTTCGTGAACCTCGAGAGTCAAGGGGTTGAACGCCGCAGCCCGCTCCTGAATTTCCGGAAGCGTGAGCGCTCCGGCCTCGATTTCAAAACCCGGGTGGTCGAACGTAATCTGCCGCCATGCGCGGGCCGCCTCGGTCACGTATCCGCCCTGCAAGTCGAAATTGCGAGGCACGCCGAAGAGAGAGGGAAGCGAACAAAGCGGAAGACTGGATGCGTCGACAAAATCAAGGATGAGGCAGTCCCGTTTCCCAGGGTGCAGCCGGGTGCCGCGTCCGACGCATTGCGTGTAAAGGCCCTCGGAACGCGTGGGGCGGGCCATTGCGATGCAGGAGACGCCGGGATCGTCAAAGCCCTCGGTCAGCACCGCGACGTTTGCGAGCACCTGGATTTGTCCCTTGCGAAAATCGTCAAGCACCCCGGAACGCGCCTCCGAGGGCATCTCCCCGTAGACGATTCCTGCTGCGACTCCGAGACGGTTGAGCGCGGTGCAAAGATGACGCGCGTGATTGACCGTCACGCAGAAGGCGATCGTGCGCCGGTCCCGTGCAAGCTCTTGGATTGAACGCGCGACCAGCGCGTTCCGATCCTCGATATCGACGGCCTCCGAGAGTTCCTCCCCGGTGAAATCCAAACCGCTCGAGCTCACCCGCGTCAAATCAGCGCCCGTGGCGATCCTGAAACCCCGCAGAGGCGCAAGAAACCCGTCGTTGATCATTTCCGGGAGAGTGCGCGAATAGGCGATTGTTTCAAAGACTGCGTCCAGTCCTTTTCCATCGCCCCGCTGGGTTGTGGCGGTGAATCCAAGAAGCGTGCCGTCCCAGTTTGCATCGAACACACCGAGCTGGCGAAGCACGCGTAGATTGTCTTCCGCAGCCGCGTGGTGGCATTCATCGTAAATCACCAACCCAAAATCACGTCCGCGCACGACGCGGGCCAGACGCTCCTCGTGCAGCGAGCGAATCGAGCACACCAGCACTTTGGCATCAGCCGCGGCAGTCTCCGCTCCTCTCTCGACTGAAACCACATCGCGTCCGCCGAGAGCGGCGTCGAGCTTTGAGCGGGCCTGTGCCAAAAGCTCTTCCCGGTGCGCCAGCACCAGCACCTGCCTGCGGGCCATCTTGGCGAGTTCCGAAAAGATCACGGTCTTGCCCGCGCCCGTGGGCAGGCTGACCACCATGCGCTTTACTCCGCTGCGGCGCGCCGCGAGCACGGCAGCAACGGCATCGCGCTGGTAGGGACGAAGACTGACTGGACGTTCCGGCATCTGGTCACCGATACGCTACGTGCCGCGGGTCACGCTGGCAAGGTGACGCCTCCCGCGCGGACTCGCTCGGGTTGAATGTTTGGCTTTTGCTGCGAGAACGGCGAGGTTTTACACGATGAACGGCACTCCTGACACGGTGAGCGCCAGCATCGATAGCATGCGGAATTCTTGGTTGAACGCAGTAAGCGGCTACCGCGCCGTCTGGAACTGCTCGCCGGAAACGGTCGCCGAATTTTCCCAGAACGGCCCGCGCCTGCGCCTGGGCCGCAGTCAAAACTAGTCAGATGATGCCGGGGTTCCCTCCTGTCGAGTAATTTGCCGCATAGATCCGCGTGCGGACAGGACTTGTTTGTGAATCGACATGTGAATACGCGTCTGGATTACTCACCTTGACACTGCATGAACTTCAGAGCCTCAACTCTCTCCCGTGTGATGCAAGTATCACAGGCAGCATGGACTTCCATCACAGGGCAATTCCTCATGGACTCCATCTTCCCAGCTTTTTCCCGGGAATCCCTCACACGCATACCTGCGTTAGTTGCTTCACTGCTGTGCTTCTGTTGTCTGCCTATTTATGCGCAGAACAAACAGGGCGCAAAACCCGCCGACGCTGCACCTCAACCGGCGCGACGTGACCTCGGTCCGCTGCTCCAAAATAATCCCGCACTGTGGCAGTACACACCCGACACGTTTGCAGACGGCGCGCGGAACTACGGGTTTGCATGGGAATCTCCGGCACGCGAGAGCGCTCGTGCGGTCGGCTTGCCGTTGAGCCTCTTTTCGATTCCCGTCGCCGAGACTTTGGCGCGGTTTTCAGATCAAAAACTCACGGCGTTTAAACTGCTTCTTTACTCCCGCGGCGACTCGGGAGAAATGAGCCGGGGCGACTACGAGAAGCTCGTTGCGCAGAGTATTGAGACCCTGAACAAATTCACCAGGGTGAAACCGCAACCCCGAAGTCAAGACGCCTCCAACGCCGTGCGTGCGGAGGGGTTCATATGGAAAACCCCGGGAACCATATGGACACTTGAGTATTCCGCGGGAAGGACGATGACGCCCAGGGGAATCCAGGTCTCACCCGAATTCGTGCGGCTGGAGCTGACCCCTGAAAAAAACAATCAGCGTGGCTCTGCAAGCACCCCAAAGACCACCCCGATTCAACCGAAACAAAGAGTGCGAAAACTACCCACGGGGGACACCTTGATTGAAGGCATCCCCATGGTGGACCAAGGGCCGAAAGGATACTGCTTTCCAGCATCCGCGGAGAGGGTGCTGCGGTACTACGGGATGCGCGTCGACCAGCATGAGATCGCCCAACTGGCAGGCAACCGCGGTCAAGGTGCAAGCCTGACCGGCGGCATTGAGGGCCTCAAGCTTGCAGGATCGCGCCTGCAATTCCGCGTGAAGATGGTTGATAATCTTGAAGTCAAAGACCTCGAAAACCTTGTGCGCGAATACAACCTGAAAGTTCTCAAGTACGGACAGAAGGCGCAAATCCCCCCGCTGGCGGGTGCAATCGATTTGGAAGGACTCTATTTTTCGATGCGGCCGGACGCTCTGCTCGCCGCAAGACAAGCGCTGAAGCTCGAGAAAAACCGCTTTATCCGCGCAATCCAAGGATCCATTGACGCCGGGCATCCGATGGTCTGGGGCGTCCTGATGGGGTTGGCCCCAGAGCAGAAGCAAGGACAGCAGGCAGGCGGCGGTCCCCTCCCGTCCTCTCAGGAAACGAGTCCACCTCAAACCACCATGACGCAAAGGGGAGGCCATGCGCGACTGATCATCGGATACAACGCAAAAACCCAGGAATGCCTGTACTCGGATTCATGGGGAGCAGGTCACGAAATGAAGCGGATGAGCTACGAAACGGCGTGGCTCATGCACCAATTCTGCTTTCTCTTGATTCCGCAAGGAATCGAGACTCCCTCACTCAGCCAGGACAAATAGGGAATCCGGCGTTATCCCCCAGATCCCAATCTCACGGTTCCTGCAAGAACGCCATCGACGCCCCATGTTCAGCCGGTCCCCGCAGCACAGCGCACCTACGCGGGTATCCGAGCGCTACTGATCTTGCGCCAGATTCGCCTCAGGATGACGTCCGTGCATTCATCAATTCATCACATTCTACCAGCGCACTTGTATTGTCCGAGGGTGATGAACAATCCGCTTCCGCAACGCCAACGATAGGATTCACAGGTTGAAAGCCTGCATTAAAAAACGCAGCCATGAAACACTCCATGACGTGTGAAACACCGCGTTCGTTAACCTCCCTCAGGTCCGAAGAAAGGTATTGCCCAAAAGACGCAGGACTGCTGATGATCTCAAAAGAAGGAAAGTAAGCCACATTCGGGTGACATCCCTCGATTTCACCGGCTGCAGCGCGCAAGACAGCCTTGGAGTACGAAGATGCCACCAGCACATTCTGTCTGGTGAACGTGGCTACGAGCGGAACAGGTGAAACGGTAAGAATAATCTTCAAACCTGGATTGATAAGAGACAATGCATCGACCAGTCGCTCCAAGTCCTGTGTCACCTCACCACAGGAAGCGTTTTGAAACCGGTGGCAGTCTGGGTCGTAAGACCCTCTGACTGTTCCGGGGCATGCCGGATAAGTGTGCAGAGACCGAGCGTTGTACCAGCTTTCGGTCAAGCCTAGCGTGAAGATAAAAACCGATGCGTTTTCAAAAAGTTCACGCACCCGAAGCAAATGGTATTCGCGATCCGCCCTTGCTTCCGAAATGCTTGCGTAGCCCTGCTTCTGAACGCTGGGACGCAAGAGATCATACCAGCGGCCGTTTTCCTCGGTAAAATCCTCGATCATCTCTCGGCGTCCAAATGCTTGCTCGAAGAGCTCCCATAACTGGCGGGCCGTGTAAATGTTTCCGTAACGTGCTGAAAAGAGCTCGTAACTTCCTACATCGCCACCGTACTCACTGATCAAAGGGTGGGGCGGCTCCGCAAGATAAGGCGGAATCCCGTGCTTTCTAAGGTGCCGAGAAATGTGTTGCGCAAAACAGCTGCCCGCTGTCGCGATCCGATCGTTCCATTCGAGTTGAAACTTGGTTGGTTCGTTTAAGTTGAGTTTTCCCCACGGACAATCCGAGACAAACCGCCTCCAAAATTGCCGGTCCGGCAGTCCAGCGTATGGGTGATTTTTCATTGGCTGTTTGCGAGAAGTTGGCGCATTTGCCGCAACACCTCAGCTCCGTACCTGACATTCCCATGCACGGGATCACCAGTGAATGCTGCGCCGAGCAACCCCTTCGGGGTGAGTGTTTGCTCTGGTGGCAGCAGGCTCTCAATTTCGAGCGCTGCGGTGGCTTCCTGAAGCATGCCACGATAAATGAGATAGTGCTTCAGTCTCAAATCCTCGTCGTCGCGTGAGCCTCCTAAAGAATCGTGCGAACTCTCAAGCACCGCACCATCGACGGGAGGCGGGCAGATCACATTGATGATGCGATACCCCGGTTTGAAGACTCGGATGACTTTGAAAGTGGCGATGGCTTTTGAAAGCGATTCGCTCATCTGGCGCTGGATGACTTCCAGTGGCACGACTTGGCGCCCCCGCCTTATCGAAAGATCAGGCCGTTCAGGTAAATAAAAATCATATTCGGCGGGATAAGTGCGCCGGCAGATGTTGATAAATTCCTCCCCATGCATAAAAACAAATAGAGTGTCAGCTGAATCCGCCTGCGGGATACTTCTCAGAAGTTCGCCAAATTGAGGTGCGCAACCCAATCCGAAATCCGCGCTTTCTATCGCCAGGGCCGGCCCCCAATACGGAGCGATATGCGCGATGTAGATGCTGGCCACTTTTACCGCGCACGGGAGTACATCCTGCGCAGTCGGCCACTCGAAGAAAAACGGCGCCTTGTCGCGAATAATTTCGCCGAACGCAGACCATGCTTTTTCAGGATCGGCGCTGCATGCACACAGCACCGGCATGATATGGCTCATCCCGAGCAAGTAAATCATAGGAATTTCATAGCTTAAAATTTACCAAGCAGCACTCAAAAGAACATTTCGTCGAGCCTCCCAGCAAAGTTTTTCGGCAAAATGCACGGCCATACAGCGTCAAAGACCTGAGGATGGCGGCATCACCAATCACCATTTCCCCTCCTCGGACTGACTTTCTCCCCGAATCATCCACTGGCACATTTATTGCCTCGTACAATAAGGTGACATTAAGGCCAAAGCTCAGTCTGAGAGAAGCAGGCGGCGATGATGGAGGGACGGCGGCGCATCCGGCGCAGTGCTTTGGTCGCCTCCATGCTCAGTTCCCACGCTTGTGTGGTGATGAGGTTGGCAATCTCGTGGCACTTCAGATGTGACCTCATGTAGATTCTGCGGCCTGCTTCATTTTCGATCCAAAAGTCGTCTCCGAAGCACAGTAATTTTTCGCGGATCAAATAGCGCATTGCCGGGAAAAGGGTATGCGATCCGCCACTGCACGATGAGTCGCAAAACGAGTTGATCATCTCGGGGCAAATGAATGATAGCAAACACTCACGCGCGACGTTCGACTTTCGCCGAGACAAGACGCGCTGATGGCAAATTTATCAGAGCGGCTTTTGCATTATTTGCGTGCGCTCCAGCCCTGCCCGTTCGCGTTTACAAAAATAGGCCACTTAGCCCAGTCTCCGTGGGCTCGCTCGTTTATTCTGTCGCAAGAATACCTTTGAGCATCGGTTTTTGGTTACTCTTTAACAGAACGATTCCCTGAACAGTGACGGCTTGTCCAATGCTGAGCGTTAACACATCTTTTTTAGCGATGTTAGAGTAAACACGGCCAGTGTACGAGGATTGAGCCCACGAATTGTTTACCTCCGACAACGTTGCTGTTGATCGATCTCGGTCAAACGTTAGGTTGAGCGACGTATTCGACTTTGAGGAAGAGTATCGATAGTAGTAAGAGTAGTAATAAGGGTCGTAAGGGTCGTAAGGGTAGTATGGACCACCAGTCGATGTCCTAGTTGAACTCTTTGTGGAAGGCGTAGGTCTGTCTAAATTGATTTCGCACGGGAGAAAGCCGTCCAAAGTGATGGTGATCTCCAGTGGTCGGGAGCTCAGAGGTTTTTCTATCTTTGTGATTACTCCGTTGAACTTCCCGCCCTTCGGGGCGATTTGCATGGTCTTCAAGTCAGACGCCCTGTAAGAGCCAAAACCACCGTTATCAGTTTGACTGAGATTGACAGCGCGCGGCGCGGGTTGCTTGACGCCTGTTACCCGGGCGCTCTCCGGAGATGTTTTGGCAGTATCCGATGTCTTGGCATCAAGCTTCGCCATTAACTTCTCGCGCTCTATCTGAGTGTTCACTTGAAGCGCAACAATGTACGGCCAGTCTGGTCCGCCAATTTCAGCGCCGTTTATTCCCCTTAGCCTTTTTACCTCAGCCAAAAAGGCCTGATTAAACTTCGATCCCGCAACTCCTAGTTCGGGAAATTCAGCGACAGCTTTAGCTTTCCATCCTTCCAAGATTTCCTTGGAGGTTTTGTCCGCAGCCGTATTCTGCACGGATCCACTTTTTTGCTCGGTGACCTCAGCGGCCACACTTGGCATCGACGAGGAACCGTTTAAGTCTTTTCGTTCTGTGACTTCAGCGGTCGCATCCGGTTCCGACGAAGAACCGTTTAACTCCTCGGCTTTCGGCGCGGGGTCAGGGATGACATATTTTGCCAACTCCCTGATGCCCGGAATGCGGTCGCAGCTCGCGGCAAATACTCCCGCAAATATCAGAAATACAAGCTCCGTTAGGCTTTTTTTCATGAGCTAAGGGTGTGCGTCGCCTTGGAGGCTAACAGCTTGGCCACTCAATAAGTCAAGCATCATGATTTTGTGGCATTCGAATGAATGAATAGCCTCATTTCGCGTCAGAAGCCCCAAGCGGGCGTTGCGCGGCGTCGCAGCGTGACAGGGGAAAGGCGGGGCGCCGCCTTTATCTGGTTGATTCAACTAGCCCTGTGAGTTGAAACTGCCGCCAGTCGGCGGCATAAGCCGCATTGATCAGCCAGGATGCGGTGGATTTGTCCCCGTGAAAATCGGCGAAGGGTGCTGTGGAGAGTTTTTGGTAACCACCGGGCTGCACTGCCCAGTTCTCTCCAAGGTGGCCGCTTTCGATGGCGAGCGACCGGAGTTTCACGGGGCCGCGTGTGGCATCGGCTTCGGCGGGGACGCGGGCGGCAAAGCTGTGGCGCAGAAAACTGAACACAAGCGGCCACGTATTCTCACCGGGGCCGTGGCCGGTCTTGGGCTCAACTGCTGTGTTCCACAGGGCCCGATGGTTTTTCCGAAGCGCGCCCACCACCGCGAGGTTTTCCTCTTTCGCGGGGCGCCCGAGAAAAGGATCGTCTTCGCCGAAAATCACCAGTCCCGGCACTTGCGCTGCGCCGGGTTGGTACACTTGAAACGTGATTCCCGGCCGCATCGAAACCCAACCCCATACACGATCCGGCACATACGAGGGGAACACGGCCGAGAAGCCGGTGCCGTTCGAGTGCCCGTAGAGAAAAAGCGGCGCGTGCTCCAATTCAGGATGTCCGCTTTTTGCAGCGAAAGCCTTCAATCGATCAAACAGGAGGCTTCTCGGCCAAAAGCCGCGCTGCATGGGATTGCCGGTAAATTTGAACAAAGCGAGCTGCAGTTCAGTCGCGAGCGCACGCAGGTCTCCGCGATGAAAGAGGTTCTCGCCGCTGCCATGGCCGGACATCACGACAATGCCGCGCGCAGTCCTTAGACCATCCGGCAGCCAGAGATCAAAACGCACTTCCTCCCGCTGGCCTTCGCCCTTCTGTTTGACAGCCTCACGCCACTGCTCGTCACCCAGTTTCCAATCCCAGTTGCGCAGCACGATCTGTTGCGGATCCGGGGTTCCCCATTTCGCCTCGTCGAGCACGCCGTTCCAGCTCGTGGTGTCCTTGGTGTTCACGTTCGCATTCACCCAACCCAGGCTGTGGCTCTCGGGGAGTTGCTCAAAGTCTCTCCATTCGGTGCCGCCCTGCGCCTGACGGGTCTGGGTCCACTGGGTGTTGAGCCAGGGGAGTACTTTTTCCGCCCAGCGAGCTCCATGTTCGCGCAAGCCGGGCCCGCTAAAGTGCACGCCCTGCCCCCCGCGCTCGCGGAGCGCCCCTTTGAGCGCATCGGAATCGGGCCCTTCAAGCGCGATCCCATCGCGCCACAGGGCGGCTTGCGCGGCGCGGATGTCCTCGCTGCCCTCGTCACCCGGCACATGGTAGCTGGCCTGCGCCACAAACCACGGCGCGGGCCAACCGATGGCGCGCCGTGAATCCGCGATGATTTTTTTCAGATACTCGCCGTAGAGCGCGCCGGACAGGGTGCGTGCGGCGTCCTTTTGATTCGCATCGCTCTCGCCTTGATGCCAGAGCACCGCGCGAAACCTGTTTGGTCCTGCCGACTGCATCCGGGTGATGAATGCATCGTAAGCCGCGCCTTTGCTCGCCCAGAACCCGTTTGTGAGCTGTTCAACCCGGCTCAGAATGGTTGGCGGATTGGGGAACGTCGCACCCTTTGGCAGCCATTCGCGGACACTCGTGGCCCCGATGCCGCACGCGATGATCCCCACGGGCACGTTTTCTTTTTCCGCGACTGCATCCGCAAAAGACGGAATGAAACTTCCGCCGCCACCGCTTGCCCCCGGTTGTGGATCATCTGCGATACGCCATGCATTCCCATCAAACGCGGCGACGTTTCGCGTGCGGGTCGTCTGTTTTTCTTCGCCGTGATTGGCCGAGTTTGATTGCCCTGCGATGACGAATACCTCGCCGATTCCCACGTGGGGGACGGTGCCGAGTGCAAGTTGTTTGCCTCCATAAACCACCTGAACCTCCAGTTTCCACCAACCACCGGCCGGCGCATCAAACGCGGCGCTGATCTTCCGGCCCTTCACCGAGTTCACCTGCACCCACGGCGTTTGCCGAGCATCATTCACGACGCGGACTTGAACCGCAGCTTCCGCATGGACGTCTTTCGACAATTCACCCGCGATGCGCAGCAGGCCTTTCCCGGGACTGCTCCGCTGCACGACCTGATAATCGAGCGGGGTGCTCAGCGTGAGATCAATCCCGTGCAGCGAGGTGGTGGCGGCGATCAAAATGGCGAGGATGCGGTTCATGGGATCGGGAGGGGGGTAGGAAAAACAAGGGCGGCAAACTCGGAGAAGGAGCAGAATTTGCTCACATGAACTCGCCTTCTGTATGATTCAACAGGAATTCCTACCAACGTAAAGACCCGCCCCATGGCTTCCAGTGTCTTGCCCTTCGAATCGGTTGTCCCCACCGCTAGTCCTGAGCGTAGCAGGGTTGCGCGGCGCATTGTGTCTGCGCGCCCGGAAATCTTAGGCTAAAAAAGATCTGGTTTGGCATTTTCAGCGTGGGCGGCCGCACCCAGCCGCGTATCATTGCGAACCCTGCCTCCGTGCCAGAAGGCGTCCCAGAAGTACGCACCCTACACTTATGAAAATGATCCAGTGCATCGCAGTGGTTTTAACGGTTGTTTTTGGAGTAGCTTCAAGGGCTTCCGCCGAGGCGTCAGGCCGCGTTGAATTCAACCGCGATGTGCGTCCCATTCTCGCGGAGTACTGCTTTCACTGCCACGGTCCGGATCCAGGCACGCGCAAGGCCAACCTGCGGCTGGATACCGAGGCGGGCTTTTTTGCAAAAGCCGAGAGCGGCGACTCGCCTGTTGTGAAAGGGAATTCCGCGGCCAGTCCGCTCTACAAGCGGCTTGTGAGCCTAGACAAGGACGAGCTCATGCCGCCCCCCAAGTCGCACAAGGAACTCAAGCCCGCGCAAATCGCGCTTTTGAAATCGTGGATCGAGCAGGGTGCGCCGTGGCAGGCGCACTGGTCGCTGATTGCTCCCGCGCGCCCCGCGGTGCCCGGCGTCAAAAGCGCCGACTGGGTGAAGAACGCCGTGGATCGTTTCGTGCTCGCGCGTCTCGAGAACGCCGGGCTCAAACCGGCGCAGCAGGCGGATGCGCGCACGCTAATCCGTAGGCTTTCGCTCGACCT
>JBILLT010000213.1:0-10994 GCA_044375925.1 Chthoniobacteraceae bacterium
CGTGCCTCCGATCAATCGCACCGTTCCCGCGCCGCTGATCACCGGCGCAAAGCTGAAGGCATTGTTGCGGCTGAAGGCCAGCACAGCGCCGCCCGCAATGCTCACTTCACTAGTCGCATCAATCGAGCCAGTCGCCGCGCCAGCTCCAATTTGAAGCGTACCAGCACTCACCGTCGTCAAGCCGCTGTAGGTGTTCGCTCCCGATAAGGTGAGTGTTGCAGCAGCAGCCTTTGTGAGTGCGAACCCACCACTCACCACACCACTCAAAGTCCCAGCGCTCGCCATCGTCAGAGTCGTGGCCGCGTTTAATGCGGTCAGCCCGCTGAAATTCAGCGGCCCATTGTTTACTGCATCCCCAAGCGTGATTGCCCCACTCAAGGACAACGGGGTAGTCACGTTAAATCCGACGGTTGAGCTCCCAGAGATGGTGACGCCACTGGCTACCGTGGCAGTCCCACTTCCAAGCGCCGTTGCATTTCCAATGCGAAGCGTGCCTGCGCTCAACGAACTGCCACCGCTATAATTATTCGCTCTTGAAAGCGTCAGTGTGCCCCCGACCAGCTGCAAAGCCCCCGCTCCGGTGATCAGGTTTGAAACCGTACCACCGTACAAATCTGCGCGATTAAACCGAACCAAGGCACCGCTGGAGAGATCTATAGTTGAAGCAATGGCCAACGAGCCTGTGCTAACCCCATCTCCAATCTGCAGAGTTCCCGCGCTCACATAAGTTGATCCCGTATACGTATTGGCCCCGCTCAAGGTCACTGTGCCGCCGAGCAACCTCAGCGACCCCGCCCCGGTAATCACCGGGCTGAACGCGCTGCCAAAATTGTCATTCCGGTTGAACGCCAAGAAAGCGCCCGCTGCAATACTCACCCCGCTAGTAGCGCCAATCGAACCAACTGATACACCCGCGCCAATCTGCAGCGTGCCGCCACTCACCGTGGTTGGTCCCGTATAAGCATTCGCTCCCAACAGCGTCAATGTGCCGCCCAACAACCTCAAAGTTCCCGCGCCGCTGATCACAGGCGCGAAACTGAACGCATCGTTCCGGTTGAACGCCAATATTGCGGCGCTCGCGATCGTTACCCCGCTGGTGGAGTCAATCGAACCGGTGGCTGCTCCTACCCCAATCTGCAGCGTACCCGTGCCCACCGTGGTTGCACCAGTATACGCATTGGCACCCGAGAGCGTTAAGGTGCCCGCACCCGCCTTCGTTAGTGAAAATCCGCCGCTCACCACTCCGCTCAACGTCCCCGCGCTCGCCATCGTCAGAGTCGTGTCCGCGTTTAATGCGGTCAGCCCGCTGAAATTCAGCGGCCCGTTGTTCACCGCGTCCCCAAGCGTGATCCCTCCACTCAAGGACAACGGCGTCGTCACCGTAAAGCCAACCGTCGAGCTCCCGGAGATCGTCACCCCACCGGCCACTGTCGCAGTCCCACTCCCCAGCGCAGAAGCATTTCCAACCCGCAGCGTGCCTGCGTTCAGAATAATCCCTCCGGTGAACGTATTCGATCCGGTTAGAGTCAGAGTTCCTGCGCCGACCTTGGTGAGACCAAACCCACCAGAGAGCGTCCCGCCCACGGTCAGACTGCTTGCGACAACATTCACCGAGCGGTTGCCGCCCAAAGTCACTCCGCCGATTCCCAGATTCAAACTGTTGGTACCGATGAATCCGAAATCGGCATTCCAGATCTGCGGATTGTTATTCGCAACCGTGATCGCCGAGGTCACATCCAGCGAGCCTCCTGCGATGGTCAGCGTACTGGCGCTGGAACCCAACGCTGTCGCATTTCCAATCTGCAGCGTGCCTGCATTCAGAGTGATACCTCCCGCGAAAGCGGTATTACCCCCGCTCAGTGTGAGCATTCCATTCCCCGCTTTTACCAGGCTGCCCGCCCCGGCAAGCGTGCCCGCAAATGTGGTTGAATACCCGTTGTCACCGCCCACCGTCAATGTGACCCCTGCAGCGGATGAATTTGTCAAAGTCAGCGTGCCTCCACTGCCGCTCAATCCGCCCACCGTGTAGGCTGTGTCCGAGCCAAAACCGACCGAACCGCCCAACAAGGCGAGCGTGCCCGTCCCAAGCGCGAAAGTGCCTCCCATTAAAAGCGTGCCCCCCGCAATCAAAGCCGATCCCGAGAACGTGTTTGAGCCCGACAACGTCAGCGTTCCACCCGATAAACGCAGGCCGCCGGCGCCGCCAATCACCTGCGTGAACGCTCCTCCAAAACTGTCATTGCGGTTGAACACCAGCAGCGCCCCGGTGCCAACCGACACCGAAGATGATGCGCCTATCGAACCTGTGTTCGCACCGGCGCCAATCTGCAGACTGCCCGCACTCACCGTCGTTACCCCGGTATACGTGTTCGAACCGGTAAGAATCATCGTTCCACCACCCGCCTTTGTAAGCCCAAAGCCGCCTGAAATCACCCCACCCACCATCAGCGTGTTGGCCACCACCGTGATCGTGGGCGTCAGTCCCAACGCAACCGGACCTACGCCCATGTTCAATGAACCCGTTCCCACAAAACCGAAATCTCCCGCCCAGCGCTGCGCCACGCTGCCTCCCGTAAGGCTGATGCCAGCGGCGATCGTGTCGAGCGATCCGCCGTAAATCACCAGCGTATTCTGAGAGGGCCCCAGCGCCGTGGCGTTCCCAATCATCAGCGTGCCTGCATTCAAGTTTACACCGCCCACAAACGTGTTCACTCCGGAAAGCGCCAACGTGCCGTTCCCGATCTTCGTGAGCCAGCCCTGGCCGCTCATGACGCCCGACATCGTGAGGCTACCGCCTGCAGTCGTATCCACAAATCCGCCCGCTCCGCCCAGTGTGCTGGTACGAGAGGTGGCAAAAGTGGTCGTGGTCGCGAGGGTGCCGCCGTTGAAAGCCAGCGCTCCAGCAGAGCCGAGGTTGTTGTCAGCCGAAACTTGAACGACACCTGCGTTGAGGTAGTTCAACCCCGTGTAGGTGTTCGCCCCGGATAAAATCAATCGGCCGTTGCCATTCTTTGTCAGCGCCGTCGCGCTCGTTCCGCTATTGAAGATCACGCTGGAAATGGTGAGCGTGCCGGCGGCGTATTGATTGAGAATCAAATCAAATGTGGTCGTGCCGCCCACCAAGGTCCCGCCGCTGATGGTGAAATCATTGGCGCCCGTCATCAACAAGCCGCCGGAGGCAAGCGTGAGCCTCATCCCCGATTGCGCAAGCTCTCCCGCAACGGTCGGGGCAATACGGAGCGAATTGGCAGATCCACCCGTCACGCTCGTGCTTCCCGCCGTGAGTTGATAATTGGTCGTCAACACACTGGTACCATCCGCAGGCAACTCCCCAAGCACGCCGAGCGCGGAAAGCGTGTAGGTGCTGCCCGCTAATACTCCTGTTGCCCAATCATATGCGCTTCCGTCCGGCGTGTATACCACGCGGCCGCCGTTAAATATCGAATTTACGAGTGCGACACCAGTACCGACGACCACTGTAACAGATCCAGTGCCGCCACCCGTCGCCTTCCCGATAAGCAGACCACCTCCAATGGTCCCCGTGTACAGACTCCCAATCTGCAAATAAAAACCCATCCCACCATTGCCATCCGCAAGCAACCGGCCTTGTCCAGCACTCACAGTTGTAACACCGAATACCTGGGCGCTTGTCCCTGTTGAAATTGATTTTCCTCTCAACAGCAACTGTCCCCCTGCAAAGTTTGGGGTCACCCCCGTCTGCAGCGCGTTGGTCGGCGTGGTCATGTTGGCGTAATCCACCAGCACCGTCCCGCCTCCCAGACGCAGCGCGACCGTGAAAGGTTGCGCCACATCCGGAGCCAGCGTTAGCGTGCCCACCCCGATCTTGTTCAACCCGCTCGTGCCCAAAATACGCCCGGACAACGTTGCCCCGCCCGTTCCGACATCCACGGTGTTTGCACCGGAAACCAGTATCGTCCGGTTGCTCGCAAATGCTCCCGTCGCCGCGATCGCGAGGGTACCGCCTGCAAACGCCAGCATGCTGCTTCCCGCACCCAACCTCGCATCACTGTCCACCGCCAGAATGCCCGCCCCAATCGAGAGCGGCCCAGTCATGTTGTTCGTTCCCGCCAGCGTCAATAAACCCGTATCTACCTTCATGAGCGGACCGCTTCCGCTGAGCGTGCCCGTCAGCGTCATGGTCGAACCACTCGGCACCGCCAGATAACCCCCACCCGAATTCACACTCATCGCGCGACCGCTGGTGAAAAGCGTGCCAGCCGGAAGCGATAAACTCCCCCCATTGAAAACCACGCTGCTTGCAGCCGCTCCAAGATTGTTATCGGCTGAGACCTGCAGAGAACCGGCGTTGATATACGTGCTCCCCGTGTAGGTGTTCACAGATGACAAAATCACGCGGCCGGGCCCGTTTTTAGTCAAAGCCGTGGCGGAAGTGTTATCCGCAATCACCGAAGAAATGGTCAGGGAATTCGCGCCGGTTGCAAACGTGTTGAGGATGAGTTCACCGCCGCTCGATCCTTTCAAAGTGCCCCCGGTAAGTGTGGTCGCAGCAGCGCTCGCGACCAATAGCCCGCCCGATGCCAGCGTCAGCGTGTAGCCCGTGTTAGTGAGCGTGCTGCTCACCATCTTCAGCGAGTTCACTGTCACGTCTCCGGTCTGCGTCTGGTTCGCACCGATTGTCCCGTTCAAAGTCAGGTCCGATCCCGTCGCAAGCAAGGCGGTCGTTCCTCCCAACTTGCTGAGCGTGTAGGGCGCTCCTGACACCGTCGTCGCCCAGTCGTAGGTTGCTCCATCAAAGAACACCACCCGCGGGCCGTAGATACTGTTTGCAAGCGCCGATCCCGTGGTTGTGATCACCGCAGTACCCGTGGTCGTCTGGCTGCCCACCAGCAACCCGCCGTAGCTGCCCACACTTAACGAACCCAGCGTCAGCGTCGTCGTCAAACCCGCGACGGAGGGATTCACCAGCAACTGCCCCTGACCCCCAGTCACCGTCACGTTACCGAACGTCTGGCTCGAATTCCCAACCGTCTTGCCCTTCACCACCAGCGACCCGCCTGAAAACACCGGGGTCACCGTCGGCGCCAGCGCGTTGGTGAATCCCGAGGTCCCGGCGAAGTTCAAAAAATCCAACACCGTCGATCCCGACGCCAGCGCCAGCGTGCCCGTGAACGCCGCCTGCGTCACCGACGGCGCAAGCGTCAGGGTTCCCATCCCTTGTTTTTCAAAAATCCCCGTCCCGCTGAAATTTCCAGCCATCGTCGCAGCCACCGTGTTGAGTGTGTTGACTCCTCCCGAAGACGCCACGTTCACTCCACGCGCAACCACCGTGCCCGCAGTGGTGGTTGGACTCGCAATCAACATCAGCGTTCCGCCGGCGAAGGTGAACACACCGGTGGGGATCCCAAGCGCGTTTTCCTGCTGGGCCAAGAGCACTCCCCCGTTGAAATTCATTCCTCCCGTGAAAGTGTTGTTGGCCGTCAATGCCAGTACGCCGTTTCCGGTCTTCGTGAGCGCACCCGCGCCGCTCGCCGCACCTGAGAGTACCGCGCCCACCGAATTGGACACATCCACCGTGCCGCCCACCCCGTTCAGCACAAGGGTGCGGGCGGAAACGAAAGGACTCGCCCCAGTGAGCGCAAGGGTGCCTCCGGTGAAGTTCAGCGCCGTCGTATTACCAGCCCCAAGATTGTTATCCGCAGACACCGAAAGCACGCCCGAGTCGATGAAGTTCGCTCCGGTGTAGGTGTTGATCCCGCTCAACACCAAACGGCCGTTGCCCGCCTTCGTTAGAGTTGACGTACCCGTCCCGTTGCTGATCACCGAACTGATGGTGAGCGTTCCCGATCCGTACTGCTGCACAATCAGATCCGAGTTGGTGGCGGTTGCGCTGCGCAGCGAGCCACCCGTGATGGAGTAATCGTTGGAACCCGCAAACAGTAACCCGCCCGAAAGCAACGCAAGCGACCCCCCCGTGGGCAAAGCAAGCGATTGGGAATTTGCGGAGGTCGCAAGCCTCAATGAATTTGCCGTCTGCGCGAGCGAAAGCGAGGAACCGCCCGTGAGCGAGTAGTTGGTGGTGTTAGTGAGAGCGGTATTCGTAAAAGCGGTGGCCGCGGTGTACGCTGTTGTTGCGGTGCCCGCGCCGCTATTGGTCGCAAAATTGTAGTTACCCGCACCATCGGTGATCACCACCCGTGCGGATCCAGAGCCTAGCAGGCTGTTGGTCGAAGCGCTGTTGAAAGTCAGCGTGCCGGAAGCCGGCACCGATACCAGCAACGCACCGCCTGCAGCGGTCGCCGTCAACGCTCCCAGATTCAGCGTGGTCGAAGCGCCGCCGCCCAACAGGATCTGTCCCTGTCCCGCGCTGAGAGTCACCGCCCCCAGCGTCTGCTGCGATTCAGCCCCCGTCTTACCCAGCAACTGTAGCGCGCCACCCGAGAATGTCCCCGTGACGGCTGCATTCACAAGTCCCATCGGCTGCGTCATATTCGCAAAATTCAACTGCAAAACGCCGCCCGAGAGCGTCAGTGGTCCGGTGAACTGATTACCGGTAGACGGATTCAAGGTCAGCGTGCCCGCTCCAATCTTGGTCAAACCACCCGTCCCAACCATCGATCCCGAAAAGCTCCCGCCAGCCATGTTCAAGACTTCCACCGTGCTGTTGGCGGCCATGTTCACCAAGCGCGCACTCGTGAACGCCGTCGTCCCCGTGATGGTCAACTGACCGCCAGCAAGGTTGAGGACACCGCCGCTTCCTCCCAAGGCGCCGTCCGTGGCAGCCGATAAAACACCAGCGTTCACCCACAAACCCCCAGTAAAAGTGTTGGACCCGGAGAGCGTCAGCAAGCCTGCACCGATTTTACGGAAGGCGCCCGGCCCGCTGATCACGCCGGAGAGCGATGCCACCGCCATGTTACTTACATAATCAATAAATGCGCCGCCGCTTCCCACCGTAATGGGCCGCGTATTAGTGAAACCCACCCCCGCGTTGATTCCCAGCGTGCCACCCGAAAATACTAACGAACCCGCGCTTCCCAAGTTATAATCCTGAGTCGCCCTGAGGGTCCCCGCGTTGAAATACGTGTTGCCCGAGTATGTGTTGGTTCCCGAAAGGACAAGCACTCCGGTCCCGCTTTTGGAAAGCCCCGTCGCGGAAGTATTATCCGCGATGATTGAACTGATCGTGAACGTGTTTGACGCCGTGCCGGCTGTGGCGATGGTCAACTCACCCCCCTGCGATCCCTGAAGGGTGCCGCCCGCAATCGTGATGTTTGTCGTACCAACCATCAACAAACCGCCCGACTGCAAGGTCAGCATGCTGCCCGTGCCGATGCTCGCCGTGAACGCAGCAACAGTGCCCGCCGTACTCATCTTCAGTGCCCAAAGCGAACCGGAAGCCGTCGTCGTCACTGTCGCCACCAGGCTGCCCACGGAAGTCGCCACCATACCCGACGCAGGCATGTTCGTATAACTCGCAGTTGGAAGCGCCGAAAGCGTGTAAGGCGATAGGCCCGAAACAGTCGTGGCAAAATCCCAGTTTGTGCCATCGGTGTAAATCACGCGCCCGCCGTAGATCCCGTTGGCGTCCTTATTGGTGGTCGTGGTGATGGTGACCGCACCCGCACCCTGGGTTCCCACGATCAAAAGTCCGCCCGCGGCGGAGGTGGTGAGCGCACCCAATGTGAGCGTTGCCGATGTACCGGTATTCGGATTGACGATAATCCGACCCTGGCCCGCATTGACGGTTACTCCGGCCAGCGTCTGACTTGTGACCGCTCCGTTCTTCGCCCTCAGCAGAAGCGAGCCACCCTCCAGCGTCAGCGCATTCGAGCTGCTAAGCAGGTTAGTCGGCGTGGCCATGTTGGCGTAATCCAACTGCAGCGTCCCGGCATACACCCGCACACCGCCGGTAAAGGTGTTGGCCGTCGCAGCGCTCAACGTCCACGAACCCATACCCGTCTTGATGAGCGAGCCCGCCCCCGTTCCCACCACCCCGGAGAGACTGCCGCTCGCAAGACCACCAAGCGTTAAGGCCATGCCAGAGCCAGTCACCCCGCCGCTCAAAGTCAAACTACCCGCATCAACCGCAATCGTCGTCGCCGCTGCCAAAGTGATCGCACCCCCAGAGCTGTTGTTGCCGCTCGTATTGACCAGCGCACCGCTTTCACCCGCAGCTCCTGTCCCTGACAACGTCAGCGGCTCCGCGTTAAACGGCACATTCGCGCCCGCCAAGCGGATCGTCGCACCGCTGGCCACGGTACCCCCACCTGCAGTCGTTCCGAGCGCAGCAGCGCTTGTGAGCTGCAAAATCCCAGCATTCACGTTCACCGATCCGGTGAAAGTGTTCGCTCCCGAGAGCGTCCAAGATCCGGAGCCTATCTTGGTGATCGAAGTCAACGTGCCCGTACTGCCGGTGCCGAGCAACCCGTACCCCGCACCGCCTAGCGTCAGCGGAGAGGCCCCTCTCACACTGCCAGTCAGCGTGAGCGTTCCGCTATCCGCGTTGATCGTACCGGTTCCCGCGAGAGTAATTGAGCCCGACAAACCGACTCCTCCCACCGCCGCAAGGGTCGCTCCGTTCAGGGTGATCGGCTCCGCGCCCACCGCAGCTGTTCCCGCCAAACGCAGAGTCGCACCGCCCGAAACAGTGCCTCCTCCAGCATTGGTGCCCAACGAATTACTTTGCAACTCCAGCACGCCCGCAGTGATCATCGTCGAACCCGTGTAAGTGTTCGCCCCCTTGAGGATGAGCGTGCCAGTACCCGACTTCGTCAACACCCCTCCGCTTACGATACCGTTCATGACAAGGGTGCCCGAATTAGCGGCAATCATGCCCGTGGTCGTGAGCGTGGTGGCCATCAGCAACACTTGTGTGGCCGAGGAGTTGTTGATGATCGAAGTGCCCGGATTGAGGGTGATCGCATTGCCCGAGATGGAGTACGCGGAGGCGCCACTTGTAAACTCTAAACCATTGAGCGTGAGAGTTAAATCATTGTTAAGAATAGATGTGTTTGTGCTCCCAAAGCTGAGCGTGTGGTTGGCTCCAGGCAGCCCCCCAGTCCAGTTCGCCGCGACACTGAAATTCGAGCCAGTGGGAGCCGCCACCCACGTTCTCACGGTCTGCGCATCCGCCCTCTGTGAGCTTGCGAACAGGATGAGCGAACCGGTGATGACCACCCCGGGACCGCCCGTGAAACTCAAGCAAAGCATCACCAGCGCGCTCGTGAGCCGAGTCAGCCACGGAAGGATCCGGAAAACCTCCTGCGGACCCTGCTCCTGCAACGCCTCGACTACGGCTGAATTCGCAAATTTGGGAAAATGCCGGGCCACCCAGGACGGCGCCAGCGACCGGAGGCGCCTCCGTTCCTTGCCGCCGGCGACGCGGATTTGTTCCCGGAAACGCCTCCGGGACGCACGCACGCAGGGTCGCCGTTCCCTTCGCAAAACGAAGGGACGCAACACTCTATCCGTCTCTTTGGAAGGCGGCTCGGGTCTTGTCGGATCTGGAGGTGACACTGTGTAAGTTGCACTTCCCCACCCGCGGACGGGGAAGCACTCTGGAATATGCCACCTACCTTAAGCATGCCCCGTGCAACCGCCGGTTTTTCACATAAAAAATTAGCCGAACTTCTGCTGGACACTCTGATAAAAGCCTCCGCACAGCCTGAAATTCAGCCTTCCCGAGGCGCCCGGTCCTACAAAAAAATTTGAGGGAAATTCACAAGACCGACACAATCGCCGCGTTTGACTCTCAAATTTGAGAAATTCCACGCTGTTTTTCTCAAATTTGACGTATACGGAACGCCGTGTAATCCGCGCGTTTTACAAAGCTTTTACACAGGCGCACTAGAGTAAGTTGCCATTCAAGAATGTCTGAAATCGCACCATTTTTCGCCGCACAAAAAAACGCGCCCCGCGGGTGACGGGGCGCGCATTATTGCAAGGCTATTGAGAGGGGCAAATCCCCGGACTTGCGCCCGCCGGATTTCCGGAACTGCGGAGGCGGTCTCCGCGTTCAGGGAAAGGGGCGTTTACTTGGGCAGAGCGTCAAACGCCTTGATCACGTCCTTGGAATGCTCCGCGGTGGAGGCTGCGGGCATGTTCCAGACCACTTTGCCGTCCTTAATGAGAAAAGACATGCGCTTGGAAATCTTGCTCAAGAAAGGCACTCCAAAGGCCGCGGCGAGCTTGCCCTCGGGGTCGGAAAGAAGAGTGAAGGGCAGATTGTACTTCTGCTCGAATTTTTTCTGCGCGGCGGGTTCGTCCCCGCTGACGCCAAGCACCTGGATGCCCTTGGCCTTCAGGGGTTCCCAATCGTCGCGAATGCTGCACGCCTGCTTGGTGCAGCCTGGAGTATCGGCTTTGGGATAGAAGTACACGAGCGTCGGTCCCTTCGCGAACACGTCCTTCAGAACCACGGAGACGCCGTTCTGATCGAGGGCGGTGAGTTCGGGAGCCGGTGAACCAACCGCAAGCGGGTCCGCCTTCACAAAAAACGTGAGTCCAAGGAGCGCGAAAAGAGTGGAAATGAACTTCATACTCTTCGACGACCCGCGCGGGAGAAATGCCTTAGCGGAAAACTTAGCGACAAAAAAGAGCGGCCCCGCTGCCTGCCGGTGCCGGCGGGCGAGACACCCGTTGCAAAAGGACCGTTGTCGTGGGAATTTCACGTGAGCAGGCTTTCCGCAACGAGCCTCACCGCGTACATCAACGCGTACAAATTGACGCGCCAGCCATGAACGACCATCCCGCCACACATTTCATTTCCAGAGAGCTCTCATGGCTGGAATTCAATCAGCGGGTGCTGGAAGAGGCGTTAGATGTGCGTAATCCGCTGCTTGAGCGGGTGAAATTTTTCAGCATCGTGAGCTCCAACCTCGACGAGTTCTTTGAAGTGCGGGTTGCGGGCGTCAAACAGCAGATTGAAAGCAATCTAGTGGAACGCTCCATGGACGGGCGCACCGCAACGGAAACGCTGCGGGCGATCCGGGAGCGAGTGAAACGGATGGTGG
>JBILLT010000207.1:0-3324 GCA_044375925.1 Chthoniobacteraceae bacterium
CGAAGGCACGAAGGCACGAAGGCACGAAGGCACGAAGGCACGAAGGCACGAAGGCACGAAGGCACGAAGGCACGAAGGCACGAAGGCACGAAGGCACGAAGGCACGAAGGGTTTATTTGCTAATGCAAATAAACCCTTCACACTTTTACCAAAAAGGGGATGGGCGCAGTCCACCTCTTTGTGCCTTTGGGACTTTGCGCCTTTGTGTCCTCGTGCTCTCGCCTTTGTGTCCTCGCCCTCGTGCTCTCGCCTTTGTGCCTTCGCTCTTGTATTTTTGTGTCTTTTCTCTACCTTTGTCGGCTACTCAGCATTATTATGCCGACTGAATCATCCTCGCCTGCCGAATTATATCAAACCATTGCCCGCAAGGTCAAAGATGGAACCTGTGTGCTTTTTCTTGGTCCGGCAGCTTTGGCCGCCAAGGATGTTGATGGCAGTTGGCAGGCGTTGACTGATCTGTGTGCCCGGCACTTAGCCAAAAAGTATAGCCTTGAGTTGGGGCCCGGCGAGGAATGCAGTTTACCTTATGTAACCAGCCTCTTACGGATTCAAAATCGCTCTACTGATAATGTATTGCAAGAGGAGGTAGCCAGATTTTATGCGGATCAGGAAGATTCCTGTGAACTACATCCGGCCCTGGAACAATTGACCGATCTGAAATTCCGGATTGTGATCAATACCACTCCCGACAACTTTATTACGCGGTTGTACGATCAAATCGCGCAGGCCTATCACGCTGATTTCTATAACTGGTATAAGCCTTCCACCTCGCTCAATTTTGATTTTGAAAAAGATTCACGGGTGGTCATTTATAACCTTCTGGGATCGTATGTCAAACCCGAGTCGCTGGTTTTAACCTATAAACAGCAGCTGGGTTACATCAAAAAAATTGTTGGAGAACAACAAAATGAGCGGATTCCGGATGCACTTACCAATGCCTTCAAAGACTACCGGCATCACTTGTTCCTGGGCTTTGATTTTGAAGATTGGGCGCTGAGGTTGTTGCTGGACACCTTGTACAAGAACGTTCGGGATAATATTCAGCCTTATTCTTTCACCACCAAAGACGAGCGTCCGGCTGAGGCAGACACCAAGGTTTTCTTTCAGGGAGAATTTGGCATGCAATTCCCAAAGGACTCTTTGGAGAATTTTGTAGACAACCTGGTAAAAGAATACCAAAAGCTGGGAAGCGCTACCACAGCCAATACCCAACAGGCACCCAAGGCCAAGATTTTAGTGCTACACAATGAAATGGCAGATAAAGATGGCTTTGACCTCTTAATCAAGCAATTGCGCAGCCTGCCGGCACAATTCATCAGTTTATCAGATGCCGTTGGCCAGGGAGACATCAATACCTGGCTGCAAAACACCTTGAATGAATGCCAGGTGGTTTTGCCCCTGCTTACCGCCGATTTTTACGACGAGGCTCAAAACCCGGCAGTGCCCTTATTGGCAGACATTGCCCAGCGCAATAATCCACGGAAAGGTTTTTTGGTGATGCCTGTTGTACTAAAACCAGTGCCCTTAGATGGCCCCCTTGGCGGACTACCCACCTTACGCCCTACCGATAAACAAGCCGTTATCGGCAGCGGTAAAGAGGCACAATACGCTGCCGAGATAGCGGAAGGGTTAAAAAAGTATATTGAGAATTTGAAATGAGTGTGAGGGGATACCACTAAGCCACAGAGGCCACTAAGGGTGCACACCCTTAGTGGCCTCTGTGGCTTAGTGGTATTTTTTAGCCGAACGCCAACTCCAACACTCCCACACTATTCCGGTGCATACCAGAAAAATAACTCTCCATATACGCGCAGGGAATCCGGTTTGGATGAGGATGGCACCTGCACCTTGAGTTTGTTCTTTCCGGGTTTAAAATTTTTAGAAGGCAAATAAGCCACCAGTCCAGGCGAACCGGCAACGGGATGTTCGTGAAACATCCAATCAGGATGCACCATCAGGGAATCATTGATTTTCAGCTTAAAAAAGGCATCCAGGCACTCCAGATGAATGCTATCCGATTTTAAGCGACGTTCATTTTTGGATAAAGAATCCGGCAAGGAAAGTGCTGAGCAATGCTGATCTAAAGCAGCATCCAGCAATTTGGGATAATCCACAAAAACACGCAAAAACGGCCCTTCCACCACTTCCGACGGAATACTTACCGGAGGCAGGCGATCATTTGGATCGCGCAGGTTGTCGTACACTCCACCCGTGAGTGTGTACTCATTTCTGGAGGAGGCATAAAAATGACGGTTCAGAAAAGCACTTCTGCCGGATATATGAAGGAAGGTAGCCACAAAATTGGTGACCACGAAGCCTAAAAACACCGTAAACCCAATGACCATGGCCATTACCAGGCGTTTTTTAGGTACCTGTGAATTGAACGTCAGGTTAAGATAATTCAGTGGCCTGTGAATAAAAGGCATCAGAATGGAGCCGATGTTGTTCATGGTCCATTTGGCCATTTTTTGTACCCAGGGCTTTTCGGCCCATTTCGGCTTTTTCATTAAGGCTTGCATCACCAATGGCATAAACGCCAAACCCACAAAAAACACCAAAAAGGCCATGGCAATCCATCTACCTGCTTCTTTTCCGACATATACCGGCGCAACATTCATGATGAAAAATATGGTAATATATGCCATGGAAATGCCCAAACTGGTGAGGGCTATCAAAAATGCCACGGCAAAAACCTGATTGGCCAGGCGGTCGAGTCGCAAAATATAATCCGCCAGTGCACCAAACCGTTCGCGCGATTGTTCCCGGGTAAAATCTGTGGCCCAGGGCAGGTTTTCATAACGGATGCCATCGGGGTACACGGCATGGAGCCCCACCAGACCAGCCCAAAAAGCTCGCATTACAAAGTGCATCACAAAAGTGCCGATGAGTACCCAGGCCACCACTTTCATGTAACTATGTACCAGAAGGGGCAAACTGATTTTGGTAAAATCCTCATCCATCACCCAGTTTTGCAGGTAATATTTGAGCAGGTTATCCACTGCATCCGGCAGGTAATTGGCCAGGAAAATGGCTGCACCGGAGATGATGAGTTCCAGATTCCAGCTCTTATCAGTGAGTGCTTTGAGCCATTCCGGCCGATAATCGGTAACAGGTTCGTTCGGTTCCATAGAATTGTGCGAATTTTGCGGGGGAAATATCCAGCATTTCCGGCATAAAAAACAAGCCCGTCCCTATGGCCCTTCCAGATTTGTCATCCACCATCGTTGCTCTGGCCACTCCGGCCGGTGTAGGCGCCATCGGCGTGATCCGCCTGAGCGGCTCGCATGCCCTTTTGATTGCCGACAAAATCTTCAAGGGCAAACG
>JBILLT010000143.1:0-3314 GCA_044375925.1 Chthoniobacteraceae bacterium
ACGCGTGGTACATGGTGGCAAGCAGCTCGGTGGGATGCACCGGATCTTCCGCGGGACTGCTTCCGGTCTTGTCGCTTTGACCGTGCACATACCCGCGCTTGATGCCCGCGCCCGCCACGATCGCCGAGTAGCAATACGGCCAGTGATCGCGTCCGTCCGCGCTGTTGCCGTTGCCCGAGGTGCTCACGCCCTTGATCGGAGAACGTCCGAACTCGCCGATCACCACGACCATCGTGTCCTCCAGCAAACCGCGCTGATCCATATCCCCGATGAACGCCGACAAACCCTGGTCCAGCAACGGACCGGAATTGTTCTTCATCCGGTCGGTGAGACCCACGTGATGATCCCACGAATGCTTGTCCGAGTTCGCGACCTTCGGCCAGATCACCTCCACCACGCGCGTCCCCGCCTCGATCAACCGGCGCGCAAGCAGGCAGCTTTGGCCAAACGTATTACGGCCGTACTCGTCACGGGTCGAAGCCGTCTCTTCTCCCAGATCAAACGCCTTCCGCGCGCGGCCCGAGATGATGAGGTTCAGCGCCTTTTGGTAGTAGTCGTCGAGATTGTATTTCTCCACCGCCTTCTCCACTTCGGGCATCGCCGACTCGATCACCGAACGCAATTCGGCGCGGCGCTGCAGACGCAGTGCAAACACTTCCGGCGGCAACTTCAAATCATCCACCGTCAGCCGCTCCATTTTGTTCATGTCCAGATCGTCCCCGGGCGGATACAGCGTATAGGGATCGAACGCCTTCCCTAAAAACCCGGCGCCGCCGCCCTTGCCCACCACGTTGCTCTCCTGCAGCGGACGCGGCAGCATCACGAACGGCAGCATCGGCTCCGCGGACGGTTTCAAACGCACGATGTTCGATCCGAAATTCGGGAAATCCTTCGGATCCGGCGGCTCGAGCTGGCCCGAGGGACTCACCTTGTCGGTGGTGTAACCCGTCATGATCTGGTAGATCGCCGCCGTGTGATTGAAAAGCCCGTTGGGCGTGTAACTCATCGAACGGATCTGCGTGAACTTGTCGTTCAACTTCGCGAGCTTTGGAAGAATGTCCGTGTAATGAATCCCGGGGATCTTCGTCGGGATTGTTCCAAACGCGGACCGGATGTTGTCCGGCACGTTTTCCTTCGGATCCCACAAATCCAGATGGCTCGGCCCGCCCTGCATGTAAATCAAAACGACGCTCTTCGCCTTGCCCCAGCCGGGGCCGCCGGCTTTGCCCGATTCAGCGGCGCGCGCCTGGAGGTTCAACATCGTCCCGAGGGACATCCCCATGACTCCGGTGCCGCCCAGGCGGAGCAGGTCGCGCCGTGACATTTTGAGTTCCGCGTTGCAGAGGTCGCTACAATTGCCGCCAGGGAGATGGATCATAGGAATGGAGGGTTAGGGGGATGTTGGATTAATGCGGGGTGAATAGAGAAGAAGCAATTCAAAATCAACGGTTAAACAGGAACGCCGGGTTGTTGATCAGCGCCCACGCCAGGTCCTGCACGGCGGTGAGCCGCTTGTTGGCGATCTGCTTTTTGCTGGCCTCTGCGTCGGTCCGCAGCTGGACCAGCGCCGGATCCAGCCGGATCGGCAGCGAGGCGGCGGCGAGCGCGTCCTTGAGAGTGGTATGGCGCGGGTCGGGATCCAGTGGTTTTTTCGCGAGGGTCAGCTCGCGGCTGAGCCGCCAGTATTCGGAGTCGGCGTTGCGCACATGCGCGTGAAGCGTCTCGACCTGCTGCGGGGAACGCTTGTCCCTCGGCGTTGCCGCTGCGTCAGCCACGGCCGCCGGCGCCCCCTCGGAGAGCGGTTCCGCGGCGCTAGTCACGTAGATGCGCAAGCGCGAAATCAGATAAGCGTCCCGCGCCTTCTGAGAAAGACGGATCGAGAGCTTCGAGCCCGCATCGTCCGCAAGCGGCCGCTCCAGTTCGAACACCGCCACATTCCGCACCCCGACGCCCTTCGCCCCGCCAACCGCCCAGCCGTTGGCCGCGTCATCGTCCTTGCCGTCGATGGCGCTTGCGGCTCCCAACTTCTCCTGCTCGTAGGAAGCCCACGCCTTTGCGAAAGGCACCGCCTTGTCCTGGCCCGGCTTGTCTGCAGGACCGACCTTCATTTCGATTTCGCTGAGGATGAAATTCCCGTCCGGCGCGCGCCCCGGTCCGAACTGCGGGGCGCTTGGATCCGGCAGCACTTCCACCATAATCGCACTCACCCCTTTGAGATCCGTCATCGCGGTCACGTTGTAATCGGTGCGGTTGGTTGCGCCGCTGGAAACCACCGTTCCGTCCTTCTCGATCGCGAGCTTGACCGCGGGCACGGACGCCGCCGCTGTCTTCGGGGTCAGAAGCTGCCATTTTACGGGCGAACCGGCCGGATTATTGACGGCAACCCAGCCTTCCGCGCGGGTCGGCAGCGACTGTTCCCAGCCTTTCAATCCCGCTGTCGCGCGGGCTTCGCGGTCCTTGCGCGCCTGCTCGCGCTCCTCGCGCAGCGCCTTGGTCTCGGCTTCATACACGTCGAGAGCGGACTTTGCCTTGCCCATCTGCGCGACGCGCTCGGCCTCCATCTTTGCGATAATCGGGGCCTGCTCTTTCTCCTTGGCCTCCCACAGCGCGATCACCTCGCGGTGGTCGCCATCGATGCCCTTCATCATCTTCGAAGTGGCCTCCAATTCCTGCGGCGAAGCTTCGCGGGAGAGCACGCGCAGGAACAGTTCGTTGGCGAGCTTCGCGTCGTCGGTTTCCTTCTGCACCAGCTTGCTGAGTTCATTCTGCGGATTTTGGATCGCCCCCGAAACCGTGGCTCCGCTCAGCAGCGCCATCACCGAGCCCAGCCGCAGATCGCTGCTGCGCTCGCACTCGCAGGCGCTTTCGCGCGCAGGCTTCCCGAGCGTTGCAAGAAATCCCGCCGCGCCTTCGCTGCTGGAATCAATCATCTGCGCGGCCCGCATTCCAGCGGCAACGCCGGGCAGCGCCGTCGTGGATCCCGTCACCTTGAACACCGCGTCGAAGAGCGTCTCCGCCGAAAGCCGGCGCGCCACCGCATGCGAATAGTTCACGGTGTCGTCCTCGTTCCATTTGTTGGTCCGCACCGAAAGCTGGTAGACCCTCGACTTGCAGATCTCGCGGAAAACCTCGCGGGTGTTGAACCCCGATTTCAGGAACTGCTGCGTGAGATGCTCGAGCAGCTCCGGGTTGGTAGCGGGATTTCCCGCGCGGATATCATCCAGCGGCTCGATGATTCCGCGCCCAAGCAGATAACCCCAGATCCGGTTCACGTAGCTTGAGGCGAAGTAACGGTTGTCCGGCGCGGTCATCCA
>JBILLT010000223.1:0-3312 GCA_044375925.1 Chthoniobacteraceae bacterium
GCGCGCGTGGCGATGAGCCAGGCGGCGGTTCCGGCGCCGATCGAGGACAGGACGCGGCGCCTGGCGCTGATCGCGACCGAATTGCGGGCGCTGGGACGCGAGACGGCTGTCGGCAGCGACCACGAGAAGCGCGTCGCGGGCCTGACCGCCGAGCAGGCGGCGGTGGAGGCGGAACTGGCGGCGCTGCAGCAGCGATGGGAGCAGGAAAAGGCGCTGGTCGGGCGCATCCGCGCGGTGCGCGAGGAACTTGAGGCGCCCGCCGAGGGCAAGGACGGCGCCGAGCGGCGCGGCGAACTCGACCGGCTGCGCGGGGAGTTGCGCGCGCTACAGGGCGAGGAGCCGCTGGTGCATCCGGTCGTCGACGGTCAGGCGGTCGCCGAGGTCGTGGCGACGTGGACCGGCATTCCGCTGGGCCGGATGGCAGGCGACGAGATCAAGTCGGTGCTATCGCTGAAGGACCGTCTCAACGAGCGCGTCGTGGGCCAGGATCACGCGCTCGCGGCGATCGCGGAGGCGATCCGTACCAGCCGCGCCGGGCTCGCGGACCCGCGCAAGCCGATCGGCGTCTTTCTGATGGCCGGCACGTCCGGCGTCGGCAAGACCGAGACCGCCCTGGCGCTGGCCGATCTGCTCTATGGCGGCGAGCAGAACCTCACGACGATCAACATGAGTGAGTTCAAGGAGGAGCACAAGGTCGCCCTCCTGATGGGCAGCCCGCCGGGTTATGTCGGCTATGGCGAGGGCGGCGTGCTGACGGAGGCGGTGCGGCGACGCCCCTACTCGATCGTCCTGCTGGACGAGATGGAAAAGGCGCATCCCGGCGTCCAGGACGTGTTCTACCAGGTCTTTGACAAGGGGAACATGAAGGACGGCGAGGGCCGCGACATCGACTTCAAGAACAGCGTCATCATCATGACGTCCAACGCGGGCACCGATACGATCGCGAAGCTCTGCGCCGATCCGGAGACCGCGCCGGATCCGGCGGCGCTCGCCGAGGCGTTGCGTCCCGACCTGCTCAAGGTGTTCAAACCCGCCTTTCTCGGGCGCTGCAACGTCGTGATCTACTATCCGCTGGCGGACAACGTCCTGCGGCAGATCATCGGTCTGAAGCTGCGCAGCATAGGCAAGCGGGTCAAGGAACGCTACGGCGTGCCCTTCGACGTCGACCCGTCCGTCGTCGAGTCGATCGTCGCGCGTTGCCGCGAGGTCGAGAGCGGCGCGCGCAACATCGAGAACATCCTCAACCGTACCCTGCTTCCCGAATTGTCGGGCCGCGTGCTCGAGCGCCTGGCCGAAGGCCGCTCGCCCGCGCGCATCGGGGTCGGGATCGGACAGGACGGGGCGTTCACCTACGCTCTCGACTAGAATGACGCGGTGCCGGGTCGGCGATCCGGCGTCGGGTATCCGCCCATCCTCGAGCCGCAGCAGGGATGGGAGGGTTTCGCGGGTGCGGCAAACGGGGTGACCTTATGGCGATCTTCCTCAAATACGGCTCGATCATCGGCGAGACGACCCAGAAGACCCACGAGAAATGGATCGAGATCCAGTCGATGCAGTTCGGGGTCGGTCGCGGCATCAGTTCGGGCGTGGGCGGCGGTTCGAAGCGCGAGGCGACGGCCCCGAGCGTCAGCGAGATCACGCTCACCAAGACGATGGACATCGCCTCCAACCTGCTGCTCAAGGAAGCGCTGGGTGGCAAAGCGGTCGAGGCGAAGATCGAACTGACGCAGACGGACAATTCCGGGAAGCATGTCTCCTATCTTAAATATATCCTGACCAACACGCTGATCTCGGGTTACAGCATTTCGTCGGGTGGTGACCGTCCATCGGAAAGCATCAGCCTCAACTTCACCAAGATCGACAGCGAATATCTCAACATCGACGACAAGTTCGCGTCCAAGACTACTGGTCATGTGATCTACGATATCGCCGTTTCGGAACTCAAGTAACCGTTCCCGCGCCGCCGTCCGGCGCGTCGCGTGCGACGCGCCGGCGATGACGCGATCGGAAAAGTACAGGCGGGAAAGGTGAGGATGGCCCCAGGCTTGAGAATTTCCCAGTCAGGTCGGCGACTGAGGATTTCCTCGCCGCTAAGCGCAGACATGCTGATCCTGCGTGGGCTTTCCGTCAGGGAGGCGATCGGCCACCCCTTTGTGATCTCTGCAGATCTTGTATCGCTTTCCGAGGATATCCGACCGGGTGCGCTGCTCGGCAAGCCCGTCACCTGCACTGTCGATGTCGGCCACGCGCCGGTGCGCCATTTCCATGGCATCGTACGCGAGTTTGCGCGAACTGGCGTCTATGGCCGTGGCCTGGTTTCCTATCGCCTCGAGGCGGTACCCCGTCTGTGGAATCTGACACGCACATCCGACTGCCGTATCTTTCAGGACAAGTCTGTCGCCGACATCGCCGGTACCGTGTTCGGAGAGCACGGCGTCGCGCCGATTCGGTTCGCATCTGGCGTCGCCAAGGACAGGCGTGGCTATTGCGTCCAGTTCAACGAGACCGACCTCGCTTTCGTCCAGCGTCTGTTCGATGAAATCGGGGCCGGCTATTTCTTCGAGCACAAGGAGAACGAACACGCGCTCATCGTGTGCGGCGCGAACGCCGATTATCCGCTGGTCCCGGGCGACCCCCAGGTGGTGCGACCCCATTCGGACATACATGCCGCACTGACCTCTTGGCAGCCACTTGGAGCGCTACAACCTGGCAAGGTCCATGCCGTTGATTTCGACGGGTTGAAGCCGGGTTCACCGCTGGAGGCGCGCGCGAGTTCGATTCTTGGCCTCGCCGGGTCGGCCGAACTGGAATTGTTCCATTGGCCAAGCGGCCGGACGGTCCGTCCCGACGCAGATCAGGCCAAACTCGTTATGGAGGCGGCCGAGGCCGCGGCAGACGTCGTCCACGCCGCCGGCAACGATCCGACACTGTTTGCTGGTGGTCGGCTCAAGGTAAAGCTGGGGTTGGATGCCAAGCAGGCTGGAACCTGGCTGATCACCGCCGTTTCCCATGACGCGTTCGACGAGACGCATCTGGTCGAGGGCGGTGGTGCCCAATACCGGAACGCTCTCACGCTGATCCCGGCCGACAGGCCATGGCGTCCGCAGGCGGCGCAACCCCGGCCGCCGATGCCCGGCGTCCACAGCGCGATCGTCACCGGGCCTACCGGCGAGGAGATCCATTGCGACGAATTTGGTCGCGTTAAGGTTCATTTCCACTGGGATCGCGCTGGCCGCAAGGACGATTCCTCGTCCTGTTGGATTCGCGTCGCTCAGGGTTTTGCCGGCCGTTGGGGCGGCGCCTGGATGCTGC
>JBILLT010000144.1:0-3288 GCA_044375925.1 Chthoniobacteraceae bacterium
CCAATGATGAAACACGCCCTCAAAATCCTCCTAACGCTCGTCTGCTGCGCAGGTCTGCAGGCTGCGAATTGGAGGCTGGACTCACGGAAAGATCCAGCGCTCATCATCCACGGCGCAGTGCAGGAAGCGCCGGGTGTAAACCAGCAATCGCTCGTGTTCGATGGCACGTCGGTCATAGAGCTGAAGGACTCGGCGGGATTGAATGGCGGAAACGGTTTCACTTTCTCCGTGTGGTTCAATCCGTACGATCTTGCAGGTGGTCATCAGCAGATGCTCGCGGGGAAAAATCTCTATTCCCTCAACCAACGCAAATGGAGCCTCACCATCGAACCGGATGGCAAGCTCAGGGCGCATCTGTGGCAGAGCGGCTGGAGGACGATTTCGTGCGCAGAACCGCTAAAGCCGGGCGCATGGCATTTCACTGTGCTGGTGGTCGAGACGGATAAAGCGGCGCTGTATTTGAATGGGAAACCCGCGGGCGAAGTGAAACTCAAACAGCCGGTCGCGGCCACCGAGGCGCCCATCACGCTCGGCGGCATCTGGGATGCCGAAAACGTGCGCCAGGCGTTTCATGGTGCGTTGGATGAGTTCGCCTACGAACCGTTCGCGATGAATGCGCAGGAGATTGCGGCGAATTTCCGGCCGGTGGCGACCACGCATGTGGTGCCACAACCCGACCCGGGCCTGCCGCTGTGGGACGGCACCCGACCGATTCCGAAAGCCGCCGATCTGCCGCAGGTCGCAGGCGCGGAGTTTCATGTGATCAAAAAGCGCGCGCCTGACGACGACCAATGCCGGTTCACCCTCGGCGTCGGGCTCTCTTGGCACAAAGGCAGGCTCTACGCGTCCTACGGCTTCAACCGGGGCGAGGAAAACACGCCCACCGAGGAGGCGCACGTCAAGGCGAGCGACGATGGAGGCAAGACGTGGGGCCCCGCTCAGGTGATGGACGCGGGCGAAGGCGATCTTGCCGTCAGCCATGGCGTCTTCCTTTCCTGCGGCGGCCGGCTATGGGCCTTCATGGGGGCTTATTATGACCACGCCCAAAAATATCACCGTGTCCATACTCGGGCCTATCTCCTCGATGAATCGTCGGGCCGCTGGGAACCCCGGGGCGCGGTGATCGAAGACGGCTTCTGGCCGATGCAGGAACCTCAAAAAATGGCGGACGGGAACTGGATCATGGCCGGGTTGCATCTCTCGGCTTTCGCCAAGGGAGCCAACCTGCCGACCGTGGCCATCAGTCGGGGCGATGATTTCACGAAGTGGGATCCCGTGGTGATCCCGGCCGCGCCCGGTGTGGGGCCCAACGTTTGGGGCGAATCCACCGTGATCGTGGACGGCCAAAAGGTCATCAATATTTCCCGTTACGGCAAAAAAGCCAGGGCGCTTCTATCCGTCAGTGAGGATTACGGCCGCACCTGGGTGCCCGCCGCGCCGTCGAACCTTCCAATGGCCACGAGCAAACCCTACGCGGGCACCTTGAGCACCGGCCAGCGCTACCTCGTCTGCACCACCACGGCGGATACTGGCGGCAATCGCTCGCCTTTGACCATCGCCGTGAGCAAGCCGGGCGAATCCGTCTTCAGCAAAGTCTTCGTCATCCGCCGCTCAGTCTTTCCGGAAGGCCCCGGGGTATCCGATCCGCGCGCGGATTTCAGCTATCCGTACGCGGTGGAACACAACGGGAGACTCTTCATCGGCTACACCCACAAGAGCCATGCGGCGAATGAACTGGCTGTGATTCCAGTCGCCAGCCTGTCGGCAGCTGCGGAAGCGAGTCCTGGTGCGTCGCTGGAAAAATCGCCGTTTGCCGCGCCTGCTGTTCCACGACGACAGCCATGACCTGAAGTGGCCCGCCCAGGTTGATTTCCTGCTGCTGCGCGGATCCAGCCGGGCCTTTGCGAAAGGCGACCTCACTCTTTGAGCCAGCCGAGTTCCACAAGGAAAGCGTCGGCCTCAGCCAGAGTCTTGGTGTGATACTCGCCGCCATTGAAGAAGCCGTGGCCGGCGTGTTTCAAGTTGCGAAGCACGAGGTGACCCACGAGCAGTACGTGGAAACTCTCTCGCTGCTCGACAATCTTGTGTTTTTCATCTTTTTCACTTATAGTTGACTTGGTCAACCTTTTGTGCGAATTTGGTGCATGAAGGTCGTAGCGACAAACGAAGCAAAAACCCATCTTTCCTCCCTCCTGCAGGAAGTGGAGCGTGGGGAGACCATCGTGATCTCCCGGGGTCGGAAGCCATTGGCGAAACTGGTTCCCTATACCGAGGCGGAGCGCTCTCCGCGGCCAAAGGTGGGGGAAATGATCGACGAGCCCTGCCATATTCCGGAAGAAGCGTTGCGCTCGATGAATGAAGACGAATTGCGTGCTTGGGGGGCGATATGAATGTCCTGCTCGATACTTGCACTTTTCTCTGGCTGACGCGCGAACCGCAAATGATATCCCCGCTGGCACGGGAAGTTCTGGATGACCCCACAACGATCCTGAACATGAGCCATGCGAGCGTGCTCGAAATGGTGGTGAAGTATCGCGCGGGAAAGCTCACGTTTCCCGAGCCTCCGGAAAAGTGGATCCCATCCCGCCGCGCTTATTTTCAAATCAAAGACCTGCCTCTGGACGAATTGCTCATCTATCGGTCGGGCAAGCTTCCGGACGTGCACCGCGATCCTTTCGATCGTCTGATCGCCGCCCATGCCATGCAGGCGGGATGCACGGTGATTTCGCCGGATACCCAATTGGGCTTGCTGGGGGCTTCGCGACTATGGTGAAAGGTCAAGGGGCCTGCGGCGCTCTCGGACGGATGGTCTTGAACCGGCTCGGGGTGCCCTGAGCGGAGGAGCAGTCCAAATTGCAGATGACATGAGGTTGTCGGGCGTCCCGAGATCCCGCGATCTTCAATACACTGCCGGCGCCGCATCGCATTATCTTGTCCGTGCCGCCGCAGCGGACGGTGGTGAACGGCGCTCGCCTTTGACCATCGCAGTCAGCAGGCCTGGCGAGGCTTCGTTCAGGAAAGTGTTCCTCATCCGCCACGCCGAGTTTACGGGCGGCCCGGGTGAGTCCAATAAAACTGCTGTGCTCTCCTATCCGTATGCGGTTGAGCATGCTGCCAAGCTGTACGTCTGTTGCCCGAACAGCGTGGGCAATCCCACCCCTGTCGGCGCCGGCCACGAACTCTGGAACAACGGCGCGCATCTGGCTGTGATTGCAGTCACGAGCTTGGCTGTGTGTGAGCGATTGGGCCGATTCGCGTCTCACGGAAGCCGAGGCCTGCTGCGCGAAC
>JBILLT010000021.1:0-45779 GCA_044375925.1 Chthoniobacteraceae bacterium
CGAAAAACGAATTCCGGGTCTTACTTGCCTAGAGCGCTTTCAATCGCGGCGATGAGTTCTTGCGAGTCTGGCTCGACCTTTGACTCGTAGCGGTTGATAAGCATTCCGTCTTTGCCGATGAGGAACTTGTTGAAGTTCCATTTGATCGGCCCGGGATGTCCGGCGGCGGATCCGGTCAGCGCAGCGAAAAGCGGGTGTGCCCCACTGCCGTTGACAGTAGTTTTGCTGAACATCGGGAAGGACACGTTGAATTTTGATGTGCAGAACTTCAGGATTTCCTCGTCTGACCCGGGTTCTTGCCCTCCGAATTCATTGGAGGGAAAACCCGCAATGACGAGTCCGCGGTCCTTGTATTTTTTGTAGAGCGCCTCCAACCCCTCGTACTGGCGGGTGTAGCCGCATTTGCTCGCGACGTTGACGACTAGGATCACTTTTCCCGGGTGTGCACCCAGTGTCGTGGATTTTCCGGCAATGTCGTTGACGGGGATATTGAGGATGTCAGGGGCCGATGCAGCTTGAAGGTTTGTCATTAGGAGGGAGAAAGCGAGGAGGAGGATTCTGCGTTTCATAGGGAACAACTCAATAGAGGCGATGCGATTGGGAGTCGAGCTTTGAAACCGGAAAATGGCGGGCAATCATTCGCGGTTCGCAGGTTTGCGGGCCGAGCGCTTTTCAGATGCTTTGGCCACGGGTGAAGAGGTTTTGGTCCACTTTTTCTCGCCAATCTTTCGGGGTGGCCGCGACGGCTGTGCGGTGCGCGGAAAACCCGTCGTCATCTCACGGGTTGCCTTGTAATGCGGCCTTTCTTTCCGCGGCGAGTCAGCAAACGGTTTGGCGAATTTGTGATCCGGCCTGCCCTCTGGGCGGTTTCCGGCGCGCTCCCGTGGCGCACGATCCGCCGTCCCCGCCGTTCGTTGGTATGGCTGGGCGTCCGAACTGGGTTTCCCGACTCGAGGGCGCCCGGCTGTATTCGTGCGGGCAGCAGGCAAGCGTGAATCGCCGGAAGCCTGCTCCCGCGGTTGAGCATCACGAGAGTCAGCCTTCGGCGCGGCCGCCTTGCGGTGGGTGAGCATGTGGAGGAGGACCTCGATGGCGGCCTCGGGGGAGGGTGTAGCGGCAAGCAGCCGCTGGACGCCGGATGGGTTGGCAGAAAAGGTTCCGCTCTCTGCGAGCGCGACCGCCGAGGTCACCAGTGCATCGGTTCGGTGCTTGGCAGCCTCAAGAGGCGTGGGAACCCGTTCGCGTCGGATCCGGATGCGCGTCATTCGCTGTATCCGGTCGAGAAGCCAGAATTCGCGGGCGGTGATGAAACTGATGGCTTTTCCGCTGCGGCCCGCGCGGCCGGTGCGTCCGATACGGTGAACGTAGTCCTCGGCATCGCGTGGCAGATCATAGTTGATTACGGCTTCGACATCGTCGACGTCGATTCCGCGCGCAGCGACATCGGTTGCCACCAGAAACTCAAGCTTGTGTTCGCGGAATCTCCGCATCACGCGCTCGCGCATCGCTTGGGACATGTCTCCGTGCAAGCGGTCCGCTTGGTATCCTTCTTGAATGAGATGTTCAGTGACTCCGTCCACGGCGTTTTTGGTGGAGCAAAAAATGATGCCAAAACGCATGCTGGTGGATTCGAGGACCCGGCAGAGGGCGCCGATGCGCGAGCCGTGCGAGATTTCGTAATAGCACTGGTCGATATCGGGAGCAGCCTCCGCGCGGGTCTCAAGCTTCACCCATTGCGGAGTCTTTGTGTAGGACCTGATCAGATGTTCCACGGATGAGGGCATGGTTGCCGAGAAGAACGCGGTCTGACGTTCCTCCGGCGCTTGGCTGAGAATCGCCGCCATGTCATCGCGGAAACCCATATCCAGCATGCGGTCCGCCTCATCCATGATGATCATCCGAATGTGCTCTAACTTTAAGGAACCCCGATCCAGATGATCCATGATGCGTCCAGGGGTTCCGGCAATAATTTGAGCGCCTTCTTCGAGTCCACGGTATTGTGCTCCGTATGACGAACCGCCGTAGATCGCGAGTTCAGTGACGCCGCGCTTGAACGCGCTCAATTTCGCAACTTCGCCTGCGACTTGCACGGCAAGTTCGCGCGTCGGACAGAGAATCAACACCTGTGGTTTCCGGAGCTTTGGATCAACGCACTCAACCGCCGGAATCGCGAACGCTGCTGTTTTTCCGGATCCCGTGCGGGATAAGCCCGCCACATCCTTCCCCGAGAGAAGAGCCGGAATCGTGGCAGCCTGGATGGCTGACGGCTCTTGGAACCCCATCTGCTCCACGGCTTTAAGTATGTCGTCGGAGAGCCCGAGGGCGGAAAAGGGTGATGTGACCATCTGACCTTCTCGCACAGACTTTCGGGAAACGCCAGACTATTGCGGACGACGATGCACGCCGAGCGTGGGCTTCACAGCCTCCCGCAACCTTTTGACTTGGGTGTTCAAACAGCGCCTGTTCGATGCGAGTGACGCGGTTTTGCTAATGCATTTGAACGGCGCAGGAGCCGATGCCCCCTCGGAAGTAATTGAATTGAACGTTGGGATGCTCCGCGAGAAGCGACATCGGTACGGATGTGTCAACGATCCGGTTAGCGATCATGAATGCGGTGAGGCGTTGTCCGAAAGGATTGTCGTGGTTGCCCGCGTGCCAGATGGAGACTTTCTCCGCCATCCAGGTCTCGCGGGGGCCCACTGTCACGGCTTGTGTTGGCACGAGGGAAACGTTTCCGCCTCCGGAGGTGCGAGCGTTCTGCGCGATCGTGACAGGGTGCAAGTCCACGACTCGGGTCGCCAGCGCACGGTATTCGGCGGCGGTGGGCGGTGTGTCCTTGTGAGTGCCGGTGCGCGGGAGCGGGTCATTGAACGCCCAGTGTTTGATGTCGCCTTGTCCTCCCTGCATCACGACGCATCGCACGCCGGATTCCCAGGTCCTGCGGAAAGGGGCGGCGTCTGCGTTTGGAAAATGGAGGTTGGCGTCGGGCATGACGAGTGTCGGGTCAATCCGGTCAAAGCACATTTCGCGGTCGCATTTCTCAAACGAGAGCGGATGCGAAACCGGCACGGAAGCGCCGTCAATGACCCACTCATCCATGCCCCAAAAGTGCGCGTGATGCAGAGATAGACCCATTTCATTCACCATCTGCGCCACCAACGGCAGTTGTTCGGTGGGGCCGATCGGGCCGCAGATTCCTGCGGGATTGTCGGGTGTGGCTTGTTTCCAGGCATGAATGTACTCGAGGGCCTCCGCGCAGTAGAACTCCTGGAGCGTGTCGTAAAAGACGACCCGAAATCCGGGTCTTGAGAGGCCTTTGAGTTGCTCGGGCGTGAGGGCGGCGACGGTGTCGATCAAGTCGCGGTCGAGGGTCGTATAATCCCACCATCCCGGGGCGAGTGAACTGTATTTTCTTGGCATAAGATCTGATGTTTGGTGCTGGGTGTGAATGACACGGTTTTCGGCGGTGCCTCGACCGTCTGGTTATGCTGATTGCCGCGGCGCAAAGCTGTAGGCTTTTCCCAGAGCTTCTTTCAACGGGTTGTCTGATTCGGAGGCGAATCCAATGTGCATGTGACGGCTCCAGCCCTCCGCGTGCTTGAAGACTCCCGAACGTTTTCCCAGCGCCTGTGACTCGGCATCGAGGGCGTGCAGATAACTGTTGGAGCCTTGCGTCAGGTCGAGCCAGTCTTTCTGGCTGCGGTGGCAAGCCAGTGCGTCCCTCTTGAGCGAGTGCACCGAGCTTGTGTCCACGTAGGCCTCGGGGAACACGGTTCCTCGCATCGGATCGCAAAGGCCGTGGGGCATTGAATGGTAAATCGTGACGGGGTCGAGGACCGGAGGTCGTTGCGGAGTGCTGCGATAGTTTGGGATGCCCCGCGCGAATGCGCCCGTTACGGCAAGCCTGCAGGTGGTTGTGTGGTCCTCCATATAGTCCTGGGGCGGGTGTGTGAGGATCGCCAGCGGTTTGGTTTCGCGCACCAGCGCGCACACCCTGCGGATTGTTGCGTCGTTGTAAAACACCTGCAAGTCGCTGCAGACGGAACGGTGCCACGTCGCGCCGATCAGCTTTGCAGAAGCCTGAGCTTCCTTGCGGCGGGTGAGGGCGGTCTCGCTGATGTTCATTTCAGCGCTCCCAAGGTTTCCGTTGGAGAGATTGCAGTAGTGGACATCCCATCCACGCTGGCGCAGAAGAAGAAGGGTGCCTGCGGCTCGAAATTCGATGTCGTCTGGGTGCGCGAAAATTGCGAGTACGGATGGCATCTTGGATTAGAGCTTTACGGGGGTTCCGGATTTGGCTGAGGCGTCCGCTGCGAAGATGATTTTGTGCGTGCGCATTGCATGGGTGAGCCCCGTGAGCGGCATTTCCTCATTGCGCTCGAGTGCATCGAAGAATGCCTGGAACTGCGCGGTGTACGGGTGGTCGGACACATCGCCCGAGTCCATCATCTTCATCGAGAGCTCGCTCCAGACAGCCTTGTTGGTGTGCAGTCTGTTGGAGTGAAATTTGTTGTCCAAGAGGCTCCCTTCGCTTCCGCACAAGTGCGTGTGGAAATAATAGGGTTGCAGGCAGTCGACCACTGCGGCGCATTTTCCGATGCGTCCGTCTTTGAACCGCAGCAAAGTCACGCTGGTGGTTTTGTATTCGTAAGGCTCGAAAATCTCGCTGGACGATTTGGTGGAGAGACTCGTGACGCTCTCAACCTCCCCGTCCATGCAGAGCAGAAGTGCGTCCAAAGCGTGGCATCCGGCGGTCAGCAAAGCGCTTCCACCGGCATCCTCTCGAATGTTCCACCGGAATTGCCCGTACCAGGGTCCGATCCCGTGGTAGTAATCCACCTCGCCGTAGTGAATTTTTCCGAGCAGTCCCGAGTCGATCACCGCACGCGTTGATTGGAACTGCCCCGAATAACGACCCTCAAAGCAGATGCAGGCCTGCACACCGGCGTCGCGGACCGCCGTCTCAATCCTCTGGCAATCCTCCCAGGAAAGCGCAAGAGGCTTTTCAATAATCAGGTGCTTTCCTGCTTTCGCCGCTTTTACCGCCTGGTCCGCGTGGTCCTGAGGGAAGCTGCAGATCGACACCACGTTAACCGCTGGATCCTCAAGCATCGCGTCCAACGAGGTGTAGGTGCTGATCGGGGAGCCGTACTTCGCGCTGAGCGCCGCCGGATCCTGCGGACGCGACGAGCAGACGGCACTGACTGTTCCTTGAGTTGTGTCGTTGATTGCGGGGATGTGCGCGGTCGCGACCCAGCCGTAGCCGACGATGCCGACGTTAAACTTTTTCATACGAGTTGCGTGGTGGGGTTTTGAAAGAGGGGTTGACGGGTCCGATCAGACACGGAACGGCCGGGTTTGTGGTGTCTAAATTTGATACTTTTATGCTCCGGGCTTCGCTGAACCATTCGATACACGTTGATTTGGAATCATTAAAGCATTGCAGGCAAAAGCTTTTGGGTTTCGCGATCCCTTTTCGCCCCGGCCCCGGCGCTTGAGCCGGCAACTGTGCGGTTCATCGGCGCCAGAGAGGACTCGCGTGATGAGGAGGGCGGGTTTCGGCCATTTTCTACGTTGTTGACCGGCGGGCGCAAGGTGATGTGGAGTTCCACAGGTGCAGTTAGTCATTCCATTGTCTTTTTGGATTGGTCTTGCCGTTTTGCTCGGCGGAATGGTCGGCTCGTTTTTGAATGTGTGCATCTACCGACTGCCAAGGGGGATGTCTGTGTGGAAGCCGACTCGCTCCTTCTGTCCGGAGTGCAGGAAGGGGATCCCTTGGTGGAGGAATATCCCCGTGGTCTCTTGGCTTGTGCTGCGGGCGAGATGTCCCGATTGCGGGTGCTCGATCGCCGGGCGGTATGTCGTGGTGGAGCTGTTGGCGGCCGTGCTCTTTGGATGGACCGCTTGGGGTTTTGGGTCCGGGCTGGATCAGGCGTCGCTTCTGCTTGTGTGTGCTTATTCCACGCTTTCCAGCCTGCTCATCGTCGCGAGTTTCGTCGATTTGGAGCATTTCATCATTCCGGACGAGGTGAGTCTTGGCGGTGTCGCACTGGGGTTGCTCTGGTCCACTGTTGTGCCTTCGATGCACGCGGAGGCGGGCGCGGTGGGCGGGGCGATCGCGGGTTTGATTGGCGCCGTCTCCGGGTACGGCATTCTCTGGTTGGTGGTGGAGGCTGGCAGAATGGCGTTCGGTCGGCGGAGACTGCGATTCAGTACTCCTGCGGAGATCGAGTGGGTGAGGAGTGGTGAGGAAGCCTGCCTCAAGGTTGGGGAAGAATCGATGGATTGGGGTGAATTTTTCTTTCGAGGAACTGAATGCCTTCAAATGCGCGCCGTTGCCGGCGATTGCGACGGGGTCAAGTTGGGCGAAGGATTGTGGAATTGGTCGTTGAACTCGCTAAAGTCGGGCGCTCAGAGCTTTGATTTAAACTCGGTCTCACGCATTTCAGGGCGAATTATTGAGTTGGTGCTTCCTCGGGAGGTGATGGGCTTCGGGGATGTCAAGTTGCTGGCTGCCATCGGATCTTTTCTCGGTTGGCGCGGCGTCTTGTTCGCATTGTTTGCGGGGGCGACGCTTGGCTCTGTCGTGGGTGTGTTTGGCGCTCTGATTGGCAGAAGAGAGTGGTCGGCGCGGATTCCTTTCGGCCCTTACTTGGCGCTCGGTGCGATGTTCTGGCTTGCGGCTGGGCCCGCATGCCTGCGCTGGTACTGGGAGGTGCTTGGCGCTTTGCTGCCGAAGGGAGCATGAGGCCTCCCTGCCGTGTTCGGTGCGCGGCCCCTTACTCGTCCGGTGGATTCAGGCGATGATTTCGCGGATGACTCGCCCTTTGACGTCCGTGAGTCGGAAGTCGCGTCCGGCGTGACGATAGGTGAGTTTTTCGTGATCTAATCCGAGAAGGTGCAAAATTGTCGCATGCCAGTCGTGAATATGCACCGGGTTTTCGACGGCCTCATATCCGAGTTCATCCGTGGCGCCATGGGTGATTCCACCCTTGATTCCGCCGCCTGCCATCCACAATGAGAAACCCTTTGCGTTATGGTCTCTCCCATTCCCTTGCGCGTGGGGAGTCCGTCCGAATTCGCCACCCCAGATAACCAGTGTTTCCTGCAGAAGCCCGCGCTCGTGGAGGTCCGTCAGAAGTGCCGAAACGGGTTTGTCGATTTCCCGGCAATGCTTCGGCAGCTCCTGCGAGATTCCGCGGTGGTCATCCCAGTCGCCGTGGTTGACCTCGATGAAACGCACTCCAGCCTCCGCGAAGCGTCGCGCCAGGAGACATTGCCTGCCCATGAAGTCGGTGGGCTCCATCCCGACGCCATACCGCTCGAGTAACGAGGGTTTTTCTTTGGAAAGGTCAAGGAGCCGCGGTATTTCACCCTGCATCCGGAATCCAAGTTCCAGTGACTCAATCATGCCTTCGATATGCGGGTTGATCGAGTCCGCACGCAGCCGCTGTTTGTTCAATGATTGAATGAAATCAAGCTGAAGCCGCTGTTGCTGGACTGAAAGTCGGGCGTTCTTTGAGTTCTCGATTTTCAATTCGCCGATTGGCTTTCCAAAAGCCCCGAGGCTTCCGATCGGTGTGCCTTGGAAGACCGCCGGCAAAAATGCGCTGCCATACTTCTGCGCACCCCCGTTTGCAATCGGAGCGCTGAGATTGATAAACCCCGGCAAGTTCTCCGCTTCGCTCCCGAGGCCGTACAGCGACCATGCGCCGATCGATGGTCGGATGAATTGGGTGCTTCCGGTGTGCAGTTGGATGCTGGCCGGGCCGTGAGCCGGTAGATCCGTCTGCATTGAGCGAATCACGCACAATTCATCGGCATGCGATGCGATGTGAGGCAGAAGTTCACTGAATTCCGTGCCGGATTTCCCGTGGGCGGAAAATCTCCACGGGGAACCCATCAGCTTGGCAAAGCCGTTCAGCGCGCGGGGAGTTGTCTGTCCGTCGGCCTTTTTGAGCGCGGGTTTCGGATCCAGCAGATCCACGTGAGACGGGGCGCCGTTCATGCACAGGAAGATAACCCGTTTCGCCCTCTGCGAAAAATGCGGCGGCTTCGGGGAAAGCGCGCTCGCGGCTTGAACGGCGTCCGCTGCTTTGCCGGCGATTCCTGCAAAAGCCAAGTAGCCGAATCCGCTGGACATGCTTCTAAGAATGCTTCTGCGGCTGATGGGCGATTCTTGAAAGGTAGTGCGCATGTTTTTGTCAGTTTAGTACCCGGAATTCTCCGCTCACGAGAAGCGCCTGACAGAAGACCGCTAGTGCCGAAGGGGGTGCGCTCGTGCCCGGATTAATCGGCATCCCCTCGCGCGCCGGTGCTGTGAGAGCTTCCCTGATGTTTGCGAGAAAGCTGCGTGCGGTTATCAATTCATCGGCATCTGGATTTCTGGAAAAGGCCTGTCGATAGGCAGCCTCGATCCTCTTGTCTTCTGTACCGAACCTGTCACTGAGCTTTTGGCTCCACGACAGGGCCATCGCCTCGATGTTTGCGTTGTTCAGAAGGTAAAGTGCCTGTGCCGGAGTCGTCGTCTCCTGGCGACGTCCCGTGACTGCGTTTGGATTCCCGAAGTCGAATAGTCGAAGTGCGGCGTTGGTCTGATCCCTAAGAACGGTCAGGTAGATGGAGCGATGACCCGTCGCAGTTTCTTTGGCCTCGAAAGCAGCAGCGAGACTGGAAAATCCGTCGCCAACCCTCGCCGCGATTGATCCGACCGGGGGTTGGCTCTTCAGGTTTCCGGACACCAAAAGCATCGCGTCCCGGGTGGCCTCTGCATCAAGGCGCCGCGGACTCATTCGCCAGAACAACTCGTTGTCCGGGTCGACTGCGTGCGCTGCGGATTGAATGCTCGAGGACAGCTGGTAAGTGCGCGAGAGAACGATCTCGCGGATGAGTTTTTTCAGGCTCCAACCGTTTGCGATAAATTGAGATGCGAGGTGGTCTAGAAGCTCTGGATGCGAGGGTGCGTCGCCTGAGCCCCCGAAATTGTCGGGCGTGGCCACGATCCCTCGTCCAAAGAGGTGCTGCCACACTCGGTTCACGTACACCCGTGCGGTGAGCGGGTTCTGCGGTGAAGCAATCCATTCAGCAAGTTCCCGCCTGCCGCTGGAGGACTGGCCGATTTTGATCGACGATTCCGGCAACACCTGCAGGAAGCCGCGTGAGACCGGGGCGAGGGGTTTTGAAGGTTCGCCTCTCGCATAGAGTGGCATGTCCGCGGGGGTTTTCGATTCGCGCACACCCATGGCCAAGGGTGTGAGTGTCCCGTCCTCCCGCGTCTCTTTGAGGCGCTGCCGGACCTGTGCGAGGCGTATCCGCGCGGTGATGGAGTCGCGCGCCTTTTGCGGATCGTCTGGAAGACGGAAGCTGCTCGCACTGTTTTTGCCGTAGAGCTCTTTGATCTGTTTTTCTATCCGTTGGGATTCGGACTTCAGCTGTTGGACCGAAAATGAAGCGGGCAGGGTTGGTTCGCTTGCGGAGAGTTCATGAAGCGGGGAAGAATGCTTGTTTGTGATGGCGCCTACGGTTCCATACAAGGTCTCCGTACTCATGAAGATGCCCGCGAGTGCGTAGTAATCTTTCTGCGGAAACGCGTCGAATTTGTGGTCATGGCAGCGGGCGCATCCGATGGTGAGACCGAGAAAAGCTTGGCCCACCGTATCGAGTTGTTCGTCGATCACGTCGAGCTTGAATTGAAGGCGGTCTGGTTCGTTGAGTTGCTTCGGCCCCAGCGCAAGAAAGCCCGTTGCAATAAGCATCGCGTTTCTCTCCGCCTCATGGGTCGGGTGCAGAAGGTCCCCGGCAAGCTGTTCGCGGATAAACTGGTCGTAGGGTTTGTCCTCGTTGAGTGACGAAATGACGTAATCCCGATAGCGCCATGCATGCGGATACAGCAGGTTCAACCCTCTGCCGCTTGAGTCGGCGTACCGCGCGACATCGAGCCAATGCCTGCCCCATCGCTCTCCAAAGGCGGTTGAAGAAAGCAGTGCATCGACGAATGTCTCGATCACATCGCGCGATGCCGTTTCATTGAATCGCTCAAGAATTTCAGGCGAAGGCGGGAGTCCCGTTAAGTCAAAGCTCAGTCGGCGGGCCAGCGTGCGTTTGTCTGCATCACCAACGGGAGAAAGTCCGCTTGACTCAAGTTTTTCGAGGATGAAGCAGTCGATATCCGAGCGAGCCCAATGGTCGGCTCTCGGTTTCGGGACGCCGGGTTTTGAAAGTGGTTTGAACGCCCAGTGCTCCCGGCCTTTTGAGAGGTCGATCCCTGCAATTCTTTCTGACTGGCGTTCCCTCGGGTCAGCCGCTCCTCTCTCGATCCAGTGTTGCAAGTCGAGGATCACCTGGTCAGGCAGTTTCCCGCCGTGTTTCGGCGGGGGCATTTGCATCTCTTTGTTTTGGTAACGAACAGCATTCAGCAGCAAGCTATCCCTCACATTTCCGGGCACCACCGCGGGACCGCTGTCGCCTCCTTTCCGGATGCCTTCTCGGCTGTCCAGAAGCAGGCCGCCCTTCACGCTCTGGGCCTCCGCTGAATGGCATTCATAGCAGTTGTGGGCCAACACGGGACGGACTTTTCTTTCGAAGAATGCCACGTCCTCTTCCGTAGGCGATGGCGCGGCCAATTGGGCGCCAGTATTGAGTTCCTCTGCTTTCGGCTTCGTTGCGGGTTTCGACAGCACAAACGTTCGGAATTCCTCGACGGACAGCTTCGAATCACGGTTTTTATCGAACTTCCAAAAAACAAACCCGATGGAAAGGGGGTGCTCTTTGAAGTAGGGGACGGTTTCTTTTAGTTGCGCGAATTCGTCTTTGGACAGGGAGCCGTCGGTGTTGAAATCCAAAAACTGGAAAACCTGCTGCGGATCGCGTGCGGGCTCCGCGCTTCGGGCAGGCTGCAAAAGTGCGATTGTCAGCCACGCCACTACGTTGAATGTACGCGAGAATGGGTTCATTGCTGGAATCGTCTCCACCGTTCGCGGCGTTCTTCGTTCAATTTCTTAAATTCCGCCCGCTGCTCAGGAGAGAGCGTCTTCCAGATCTCCGTCCCTTTCTGGGTCATGAGATCACGGATTTTTGACGTGGTTTCTTCACGGATTTCTTTTAATCCGATCTCTATCTCCTGGTAGCTTTTACGCGCAACAGATTCCTGATCGCTGGTGAGTTGCAATCGTTGCTGCGCCTCCTCAAAAAGCCGGTCGGCGAGCGCCGTTTCGGATTCGGATCTCAGGGTTTTCAGGAACGGGATGCCCGATCTGGACAGGCCGAGACCGGAGGCAGCTCCGAGGAGAAACAGTGCGCACAGGCATGCGGTGATTTTGAAAGTTTTCATGGTTCGATCGATTGCTGGATGAATTCGACTGCGATGCGGTCCGGTTCGTCGAAGGCGCTGTCTCCGGCTTCATCATGGCGCCCCGCGATGGTGCATGTGATGGCGATGAGGGTTCCCACCGACACGGCTGCAGTGCTCAGGGTCTCCCATGCGTGCGCCGTGCTTGTGTCGCCGGTTTCGGGCTTGAGGCATCGGATTTCGCGAAGAAGGTTGCGGCTCAGAGAGACAGGTGTTTCCGGGCAGGGGGATATGCCGGCGTTTCGGGCGGCTTCAAACAAGCGCGCGATCGGGTCTGAATCTGTTTTCATGCGATTGTTTAAACCGTAAGCAGCGGGCGGTTACTATTCATTGACTGGCTTGGAAACACCCAAAGCCTTCAGTTCGGTTCGCAATCGTCTTCTTGCCCGAAAAGCGCGAACCTTGATGAGTGTGGCATTCCATCCGGTGATGGCCGAGATTTCTGCGACCGATTTCTCCTCGATGTGAAGTAGCTGGATGATGATGCGGTCTTCAGGAGAAAGATGCTCCAGAAGTCTTTTCAGAAGGGGAACGGCGGCGGACTCGTCGCTCAGTGCTTGAGCCGGTTCGTTTTTCAAGGATTCCACGACAGCCTGCTCTGACTCGCTGAGGTCTGACCAGCGCCATTCCGGCCGTCGCTTGCGGCTTCTCAGCGCGTTAAGGCACACGTTTACAGTAATTCGGCTGATCCAGTTTTCGAGGGGCCGCGTTTTGTCGTAACGTTTGATCGTTTTAAAAAATTGCAGGAATGCGTCCTGGGCGAGGTCTTCGGGATGCGCGCCACGCGGCAGGTGATTGTGGGCGATCCGAATGACAATCGGATACAGTCTGTCGATGAGCTCGCGCGCAGCTTCCTCGTCTGCATCCGCCATCCATAGGTCCAAGATGGTTTGCAGATCCCTTTGGCTCGGATTAGCGGCATCTCGGCTACTCATGGGCTCGGGGCAGTTAACCCGGGTGGATCGTTTGGTTTCAGCTTTTTCCTGTCTAGCCCGCTCGCGCGCGCGCCGCCGCCTTCAATTCCATCCAGCGCTCGGAGTCGTAATCCGGCGCGTGCGCGATGTGGCGAAGCAGGCTGCGCCATTCGAGAACTGCGCGTTCGATATCCCCGGTTCGTACGGTTTCGGACAGAAGCCTGTGTGAACCGATTCGATGTTCAACAATGCTTCGGACCACCTCCGCAGCCCCCGGGCCGTAGTCGCACGGGATGCCAAACCTGAGATACCCGTCGAAATCCGCATTTCCAAACGTTCTCTGGCAGCACAGGGCAAGGCGGCCCAATTCCCCACCTTCCTCCGCGCCGAACCGAGGGCCCCCCCTGAGGTCAGCCAAATCAAAGAGGAGGTCACCGATCGGATAAGTTGGGTCTTCGATTGCGGCGGCTACGGCGAGTCCTTCGCCATGTTGGAAGAAAGAGAACAGGGTCCCGCGGCTGGTCGGGGTTCCGTCGGGATGGATCAAGCCGAGTTCCCGCCATGCATGCGCGGGTGACTTGAATGACGTTGCGGTGCTGCAGGAATGGAGGTGGCGGCAGCTTTCGCAGATTTCCGGCGAGGTTCTGCGGGTCGGCGCGGAGCGGAGTAGTTTGCCCGAGGAATCCTTGAGAGCCTCCCACTTTACCGAGCCGAAGGAAAGTTGAGCGAAGAGTTGATCGCCGCGGGGCATAACGCCCACGGCCGTTCCGCCCCCGGTGAAACCGGCAAGCTTCGGGAGTACATCCGACGTCAATTCGGGATGCGTGACAATTTTCTTTCCGAACAGGGGTTGGATCCAGCGTGCGAGTTGGAGCGACCCGTCGCCCAGGCGGGATCCGAGGTGGATTTCTTTTCCATAGCGTTTCGTCGGCCCGGGAAGCCTGCAAAGGTTGCCTTTTCCGATCGCGGAAATGACGGATGCCATGCTTTCTGCAGGGATCCAACGACCGCCGGGCTTTCCGGTTTGGTTCTCATGCAAAGGTTTTGAGTCATATTGAGATGACTGCGTTTGCCCGGGCGCGGCAGGGGTGCGTAACGGAGCGGGGACCCAGACCCATGTGTCTTGCAGTAAAGCGTCTTCGACTTTGGCTTTCGGGGATTCCCATCGTTGGGTGGAAGCCCAAATCTGTTCGACGCCTCGCTTGAAGTAGCGGGCGCGCTCCGCGTCAACGTGGAGCGCGCAGGGAGCGGGGCCGTTTTCGAGGGATTGCTCGAAACCGATCAGGGGGGGCGTTGCCGAGTAGAGGCGCTGGTTGAGTTTCGAAGCTGCAGCGAACGCGGATTGAATGTTTGGATCCGCGTGGCCCATGACTGCGATGAGCGAGGGCCAGTCCAGCTGCGAGCAGCGGCGAAGCGGCAGCGCCTGCGCGTCCGCGAGTCTCGGCGGTTGCGGGGTTGCGAGTGCGTAGCCGGTGTCGTCCAAACCCCTCCGCCCGGCTCTTCCGTACATCTGCAGAAGTTCCGCGGGTGTGACTTTGCGCTCAAACGGTCCCGCAAGATAAGTGGTGCCCGCTATCGCCACCGAACGCATTGAAAAGTTGATTCCCGCCGCGAGTCCCATGGTGGCCACTACCACCCGTAGCTGGCCGGCTTTTGCAAGCGGTTCGACAACCTGGGAGCGCTGGGCGAACGAGAGGCCGCTGTGATGGAATGCAACCCTGCTTTTCAAAAGTCGGTTCAAGGTGCGTCCCGCGATCTGGTGTTGGTTTTCGTCGAGGTGAAGAGGCGCGCAAGGCGGTAGCGTTGCCGCAAGCTGGATGGCCAGCTGTTCGGCGGCTTTTCTTCTGGGTGCGAAAAGCAGGATCGGCCCAAGCTCCTGCCGCAGTGCGTTGGAGATTGCGCGCGGCCACCAACCGTGGAGCTGCGCCGGACTGCGGTCCGGGAGCCCCGAGAGATCGACCTCCTCGAGGGGAACAGCGCGGTGTGGATGAGAGACAAGCGCAGCTTTTCTCCCGATCCGGGTGAGCCACGCAACGAGGTCTTGCGGGTTTGAAACAGACCCGCTCAACAGCAGGAGCTGCGTGTTCTCCGGCGCGAGAGCGATGGCCAGTTCGTAGTGAACGCCTCGCACGGAATCGGCGATCATCTGGTATTCGTCGATGACCATCAGGCGCGGGCCGCGGCCCGCGAGCAACTGCGAACGCTGCGTCTCGAGCGTGGCGACGATGATCTTGCGGTCAAGACCCTCGGCGACGTCGCCGGTGGAGATGCCAACATCCCATCCCCGTTTGCGCCACTCCGCATACTTGTCGTTGGCGAGGGCCCGGGTCGGTACGGTGAAGACGCATTGGCCTTTGGTTTCAGGCCAGAACAGTTCGAAGACCCGGGTTTTCCCGGATCCGGTCGGGGCATGTACCACAACATCCGAGCCGTCGCGCAGGAGGCGGACGGCGTCTTGCTGCCAGAGGTCGGGGATGGCAATCGATCGGAGGGAGGCAAACGCACTCATTGTTCGGGCTCTCCTATGCGCCCGCGTTTTAGCCGTTGCTTTTTGATTTGCGGAACCACTCTGGCGGCGCTCCGCGCTCCATGAGCGCCCGGTCTTGGCTTAAGAAAGAGTGGGCCGATTTTCTCCAGCCCGGGCGGATTCATTTTTGCGCCACCCGATGCAGAGGCTTTCCGAGGCGCGGGGGCACCCCGTAGGGAGCCGGCGTCAGGGCGGATTATTTTTCGGACTCCAACGCCTTCAAGGCAGCGGCTTCGGTCATATCGACACGCGCTTTCAACGAGGGTTCCAGGGAACGCATTTTAGAATAGAGACTTTTGAGATAAGCCTTGGTTGCCGAAGCCGCGGCCTCTTTTGATTTTGCTTCGTCGGCCTTGGTTCGTAGTTCGGCAACCTTGGCGTCTTCGGAAGCCTGTTGGCGGATTTGGGCGAACAATTCGTCCTCGTTTGCTGCCGGCGCTTTTTGGGTTGGCTTTGCCGCTGTTTGCGCCGGCTGCGCTGCGGGTTTCTTCGCCGAGGTGGTGTTTGATGACTGACTGGGCTCGGACGGCTTCTGAGGCGCCTTTTCCACGGCTTTTTCCTGAGATTTTTCCGAAGTTTTTTCTCCGGACTTGGATGTGGTCTTCTCCGGGGTTTTCTCTTGGGGCTTCTCCGGCGCCGGTTCCGCGGGTTTTGATCGGCTGAAAAATCCGGTCCGCGTGGTGGTGGGCGGAGGCGTTGGGGGAGTTTTCTCGGAGGACTTGCTTTCAGCGGCCCAAATCGGAGACGAGCCGAGGAATGCGAGGCTCAGGGTTACCCCGAGAGCCTGGACGGGGAGGCGGGTGGCAAAGGGGTGGAGTCTGCTCATAGGGCGTGGAGTTCGTTTTACAGTACGCCTTTGTGCTTGCGGATGTCTAGGGACAACCTCAGCGCGGCGGTGCGTCGGCTTTGGAGTTTTTCCCCCAGCCCGCAACCTCGGCTGCTTTTACCGGTGGGTCATAGAATCGGCTTCACGATGAGTGTTCCTCCGCTTTGAATGTTGCGCTATGCCAGTCGCTGTGAGCGAGTTTAGGACGTGGGCCGAGGTTTCCCGCGGTGCGTTGCGGTCGAATGTCGATGCAATCCGCGCCCGGGTTCACTCGAAAGGGGCGCTGATGGCGGTTGTGAAAGCTGACGCCTACGGCCACGGAATTGAGAACGTAGTCCATGCCGTGGGCGACAAAGTGGACTGGTTTGGAGTGGCGAATCTTCAGGAGGCGCTTCTTGTGAGGCGTGCTTCAAGTGGCGACCTCAAGCCGGTTCTGATTTTGGGTTCTGCTTTGCCGTCTGAGCGGCGGGCGGTTGCCGAGGCGGGTTTTTGCCCGGTGGTTTCCAGCCTAGAGGAGGCTGCCGCCTACGGTGCAGTCGCGGGGAATCTCGGGGCAAATGCTCTCGGGCTTCACCTTGCAGTCGACACCGGGATGGGACGAATGGGTGTTTGGGAGCGCGATGCGGAAGACACGGCCCGGGCGATCATGGGTCTGAACCGGGTGTGTTTGGCGGGGATTGCGACCCATTTTCCGTCCGCCGATGAGGACGGGGCATATACCCGTGGCCAGATTGAGCGGTTTGCGGCGCTTGTAGCCAAGCTCAGGAGCGCCGGCTGGAGCGGGATCGTGCACTTGGCCAACAGCGCCGGGATCCTCGGATTCCCGGAATCCTGCCAGGATCTGGCGCGGGCGGGGTTGGCCATTTACGGATGTTCTCCCGTGGCTGGGTCGGATCAACTCCTCGGAGTGACCCTCACTTGGAAAACCCGGGTGGTGCTGGTGCGGAATTTGGGTGCTGGACGTTCCGTTTCGTATGGGCGCACTTTCGTGAGCCAAGGTCCGATGCGGGTTGCCACGCTTTCGGTAGGGTACGCGGATGGGTACCCGCGTTCGGTTTCGGGGTCCGGTGCCCGGGTGTTGATCCGCGGGGTGGGTTGCCCGTTGCTCGGGCGTGTGACGATGGACCAGATCATGGTGGATGTGAGTGCTTGTCCGGAGGTGGTCTGCGGCGAGGAGGTTGTCCTTCTCGGCAGGCAGGGGGCGCAGCAGATCAGGGTGGAGGAAATGGCGGCTTGGGCTGGCACGATTCCATGGGAGATTTTCACTGGTTTCGGTGGGAGAGTGGTCAGGGTTGTCGTGGATTAGAGGCGCGCTTCGCCAAACTACCTTGGGTGATTTGCTTCCCCAACGAGGCCGGCTCCACTAAGAATAATCCCCAGACAAGCAGTCTCCATCCCAGTGCCTCCTTCCAATCCTCCTACCAGGCGCGCGCGTCTGCCGCAGCCGAAGCAGAATCACGCCAAGCGGAGTGGCGGCCGCCTGTGGCGCGTGGTGTTGTTTGTCGGGTCTTGGGCGGCGCTCTGCGCGGGTCTGATTGGCGGCGTGTATGCGATCTGGGCTTCGCAGTTTGACATGGCGGATGTGGAGCAGATTCGCGAGCGTTCGACCGTGTTTGACCGCGATGGCAAGCCGTACGGGCGGTTGGCGGGTGAAAACCGCCTGGTGGTGCCTCTTGAGAAGGTTTCTCCCTTTTTTATCAAGGCGCTTCTCGCTCGGGAAGATTCCCGTTTTTACGATCACCTGGGGGTGGACCCCATCGGCATCGCGCGCGCCATCCTGCGCAACGTGATGTCGAATTCAGCGGCGCAAGGGGCAAGCACGTTGACGCAGCAACTCGCGCGCAATTCGTTTCCGCTCGGTGGAAAAAACATCCATCGAAAAATTCTCGAGGCGTTCGTGGCGTTCCGCATCGAGAAACATTATACGAAGAAAGAGATCCTTGAGCACTACATGAACCGGATTTACTTCGGGGCGGGCGTGTACGGAATCGAAACGGCGAGTCAGGCGTACTTCAACAAGCGCGCTTCCGAATTGACTTTGGGTGAGGCTGCCATGATGGCTGGCATCATCCGCGGACCCTCGCGGTTTTCGCCGCTTTCGAATTTGAAGGCGGCGATCAGGGAGCGGGACACGGTTCTGGAGCGTCTGGTAAAGCTGAATTCGGTGAAGCTGGAGGCCGCGGAGGCGGCGCGAACCGCTGAAATCGTTGTTTCATCGAAGCGCAAACTGACCATCCAGGAAAACTACGTGATGGACGCGGTGGTGCGCGAATTGGGGCGTGTCTTGAGCGACGAACAATTGGGTGAGAGCGGCCTGCGCATCTACACCTCGCTCGATCCAGTCCTGCAGGACACCGCGCAGGTCGCGCTGGACGCGCACCTCACGAAAATCGAGGCCAAGCCGGGGTATGCGCATCCCAAAAAAGCGGAGTTCACCCGCGAGGCCCGGGAGGCCGAGGTCGAGCCCGCTTATTTGCAGGGGTCCGTGGTTGTGATTGACAACCGGACCGGCGGCATTCGCGCTCTCGTCGGCGGCAGAGAGTACGCTGACAGCCGGTACAACCGCGCCATTCTCTCGGAGCGTCCGATTGGATCCACCTTCAAATCGTTTGTCTATCTCGCGGCGTTCGGCCGTGGTCTCAGTCCGGGCGCAATGCTCAGCGACGATCCATTGCAGAGGGGGGAAGTCAAAGGAGCAGGCGCATGGTCTCCTGCCAACTCCGACGGCACCTTCAAGGGAATGATGTCGGCAGAGGACGGGCTGATTCAGTCAAGGAACACGGTGACGGTTCGAGCAGGGGAGCGGGCGGGTCTGGCGGAGGTTGCAAAGGTCGCGGGTGTGGTCGGGTTTGATAAAATGCCCCAGAAGCCCTCCGCATACCTTGGAGCGTTTGAGTCGACGCTGATGCGGGTGACGAAAGCCTACACAGTTTTTCCGAATCAAGGGCGTTTGCGCGACGCATTTTTGATTGAGCGCGTCGATGACGCAGGCGGCTCCACTTTGTATCGCGCACCCTCATCTTCCCGATCGATCCTGCATCCGTCAGCTTGTGCCCTGGTTACCAACGCGCTTGTGAAAGTGTTGGATCGCGGGACGGCCGCCGCGGCTCGCGAGAAAGGATTCAAGAAACCCGCGGGAGGAAAAACGGGGACGACTGATGATTACAAGGACGCATGGTTTGTGGGATTCACGAGCAGTCTCACGGCGGGCGTTTGGGTTGGATTTGATCGTCCGCAGCGCACTGTCGCGCAGGGTTACGGCGCGACCATGGCGCTGCCTGTATGGATTGAAGTCATCAATGCGGCCTCCGAGCAGCGGTATCCTGCAATGGCGTTCCGCGACGCTCCGCCGCAGCCAATTCCTGTTTCCAGTCCCGTGTCTGCGCCACCGGTCGTTCGTCCCGTCAAGGTGGAGCCCGCCCCGGCGGGGGCTCAGCCGGCTGCCGTCCCGCTGAGGAAAGTAGAGTCCGCCGCGCCCGCTCAGAATCCGCCAAGAGCGGAGCCTCTCAGGGTTGAACCTTTGAAAGTCGAGCCTGTTCTCAAGCCGTTCAATCCATGAGCGGGCCAGCAAAGCAGTTGAGCACGCGTTCGGTAGGGGTCGTCGGCGTCGCCGTTTTGTGCAGCCGCGTTCTGGGGTTGGGGCGTGAGTTGATCCTAGCGCATCTCTTTGGCGCTGGCCTTGCAATGGACGCTTTCAAGGTGGCCTTCCGCATCCCGAACCTGCTGCGCGATTTGTTCGCGGAGGGTGCGCTATCGACCGCGCTCGTCACGACCTTCTCGAAGAAGGATGCCACTGAGGGCAGCGAAGCGGCCTGGGCTCTGGCAAACAAAGTGGCTAGTCTTGCAACGGTGGTGATCGGTGTCTTGGTGCTGGCGGGCGTTGTGTTCTCTCCTGCGGTGGTGGGTGTCATCGCGCATGGTTTTTCGGGAGAAAAGGCAGAGCTCACCGCACAGCTGACGCGGATCATGTTCCCGTTCATTTTGCTGGTTTCCCTCGCTGCGTTGGCGATGGGATTGTTGAACGCCAAAAATGTGTTCGGAGCGCCCGCAATGGCGTCCAGCTTCTTTAATATCGGATCCATTTTGGGCGGTGTAGGTTTTGCTTGGTGGTTGGACCCGGGGTTTGGACCGCGCTCGCTGGTCGGGTTGGCGATAGGCACGCTGCTGGGCGGCCTGGCTCAGTTGATGGCCCAGTGGCCGGCCTTGTACCGTGTCGGATATCGTTTTCGATTGGACTTTCAATGGCGTGATTCCGGTGTGCGGGAGGTGCTCGGATTGATGGGGCCCGCGGTGATTGCGGCAAGTGCTGTGCAGGTGAATGTAATGGTGAATAGTCACTTCGCTTCCATGGTTCCGGGAGACGGTCCTGTGAGTTGGTTGGACTATGCCTTCCGATTGATGCAGCTGCCGCTCGGTGTTTTTGGTGTTGCGATTGGAACCGTGACGCTTCCCTTGGTTTCACGGCACGCGGCGCTCGGGGACACCGCGGCTCTGAGGGCGGCACTCTCCAAGGGGCTGCGTCTTGGGTTTCTGCTAACGGTGCCTTCGTCCATCGGGCTCGCCTGCTTGGCTGATCCGATTATCTCGATCATTTACGAGCGCGGCCGCTTTGACGCGGCCTCGACGGCTCAGACTGCTGGAGCCTTGCGGTTTTACGCGATTGGATTGGCGGCGTACGCCGGAATCAAGGTGCTTGCTCCCGCGTTTTACGCGGTTGGCCGGCGCAAGACTCCGATGCTGGTGAGCTTTGGGGCGATCGGGGTGAATTTGATTTTGAACTGGTATTTCACACTGCACCTGCAGATGGGGCATCTCGGGTTGGCGCTATCGACCGGTTGTATTGCGGTGGCAAACTTTACTGCTCTCTACCTGCTGATGCGCGCGCATTTGAACGGGTTGGAATCGGCAAGCATGTTTGCGGCGCTTGCGCGCATTGTTATAGCGGGGGCCTTGATGGCGGGTGTTTGCCTGCTTGGCGGAAGTCTGATCATGCATCAATGGGCGTTGCTTGGGCTGCCGATGCGCGCTTTTAAACTGTCCTGCCTCATTGGAGTCGCCGCGCTCGTGTTTTTTGGAGCTGCGGCACTGCTTCAGGTCGGCGAAATGCGGGAACTCGGTGCCGTGCTTCGGCGGAAAATCCAAAGACGCGGGTCGCAGAAATCCATCGACCCATAATCCGGCGCACTGATGAGCATGCCCGCGATTGCCTGCGATCGGTTGGTTTAGATATCATATTCACATTCAAATACCACGGCCCGAAATCCCAAAGAGATCCACAACCACAACCGTATTTCCTCCCCATGCCGCTCCACATCATTCCAAAACAACTCTCGAGGCGGCGGTTTTTGTCGTCCTTGATCTGCGCCGCCTCCGCCGCGGGAGTCGCGTCTTTAGCAAAAGAAACCCGGCTCAACGCGCAGGAATCCCTGGAGGACGACTATGAACCTTGGGCGCTCCTGTCCGACACGCACATTGCGGCTGATCCGCTCACGAATGCGCGTGGTATCAACATGGCGGATCATTTAAAGCAGGCTGTGGCTGAGTTGCTCGGTCATCACAAGCAGCGTCCATTCGCTGGCGCACTGATCAACGGGGACTGCGCTTTTCTTGATGGTCAAATTGAGGATTACAGGACTCTGGGAGCTCTTGTTGAACCGTTGTTCGAGAGCGGGGTGCCGCTGCATGTGACCCTCGGCAACCACGACGAGCGCGACCGCATAAAGGCCGGGTTCGGGAAAGTTTTTGGAAGCGGTCTTGCGAAAGGATCCACGGCTCCGGGCGTTGACTCCGCGAATTTGGACGGCAAGCTGGCCTCGCGTGTCCGCGGGAGGTTTTGCGATTGGTATCTGCTGGATTCGTTGGAATTCACGAACAAGACGCCGGGCAGGGTGGGGGAAGCTCAAGTGGCTTGGTTGGCCGGCGCTTTGAAGGCAGCCCCGACGCGACCTGCGCTCGTGATGGTGCACCACAATCCGCACCCGATCTCTCCGGCAAAGTCCAACGGCCTCACGGACACGGATCTTCTGCTTCCCGTTCTGTTGGAGAACCGTCAGGTGAAGGCGCTGTTTTTCGGGCATACGCATGTCGCCGCCAAGTTCGAGATGGATGGCCTCCACCTAGTGAATCTCCCGGCATGCGCATATCGCTTTGCGACCGAGCAGCCTACCGGCTGGACCTCGGCCTTGGTCGGGCCGTCCGGCTGCAGGCTTACTTTGTTTGATACCGGTAAGGCCCATGCCTTGCATGGACGGGAGGCCGTTTTGAAGTGGCGTACCTGAGGCCGGCTATCGGTCTCTTCTCCCTTTGCGGGGTTTATCGTCAGGCGCGACGGGCAGGGGAACAAAATCGCGCTCAAGGAGCATCCACTCTTGCAAGGCAGCTTTGAGCTGCTTTTCGGTTGCGGCGCTCTCAGGCTTGCCCGCGAGGTTGGTCAGTTCGAATGGATCCGCCTGAAGGTCGAATACTTCGAACATCGGCCGCCGGGCCGCAAAGTACAACGCGGCCTGTGTCGGTGCGAGCTTGCCTGCCTCGTGCATCTGAACGATTTCCTTCCAAAAAGGGTCGCCTCCGAAGTCCACCGGAGCATAAAGAAGCTCCCCCATCGCGTTGTAGATGAGCTTGTGTGTTTTACTAATTACGACACGTGAGAGGTCGAACCCGGAGCTGCTTCCAGGCAAGGATGAGCCGTGTGCGCCCCTCTCTGCGAAGACAAACTCGCGGCCTTCAAAGGACTCGCCCTTCAGAAGTTTCAAGAAGCTTTTTCCGGTCATCTCTTTTGGTACAGGTTGTCCCGCGGCCTCGAGAAAAGTTGGCGCCAAGTCTTCTCCGCTCACCAATTCAGAACTCGAAGCTCCGGGCTTCACTTTGCCGGGCCAGCGGATGATGAGCGGCACGTGGATTCCAAATTCGTATAAAGTCCCTTTTCCTCGGAACTGCGAGCAACCGTTGTCGCCCATGAATGCGACAAGCGTATTGTCTGCAAGGTTTCGCTTTTCCAGCTCCGCCATGACCTCGCCGAAGAACACGTCAAAGTGCGCGATTTCGTCGTAGTATGCAGCGAAATCCTCGCGCACAAGGAGCGTGTCGGGATAGTGCGCCGGCAGCTTGAGTTTCGCTGGATTATGCAATTCGGGGCCTTTGTTGGTGAGCGGACGGTGCGGGTCGTTGGAGCAGAGTTGGAGAAAAAACGGTCTGCCGGTCGTGTTTGCGTTCAGGAAGTCGTTGAATTGGCCAAGGGACGCCGGGTTTTCCCCAGCGGTTTTGACGTAATCCAAGCGGTCTGAAAAAGTCGCGAGCCGGTGCCGGGCAATGATTTCCCTCGATTCCGCTGAGGTGCCTGCGCCGTCCATATGGTAGGTTCTGCCTGCGACCCCCGTGTACCATCCGGCTGCGCGCAAAATCTCGGGGTAGGTCTTTACGTCGCGGGGAAGCGGTGCTGAGAACCTGGACATGGCGATCCCAACGGGCGAACGGCCGGTGAAGATTGTCGCGCGGGAGGGCACGCATTGGGGAGCCATCACGTACATGCGTTCAAAGCGCATGCCTTGGGATGCAAACTTGTCGAGATTCGGCGTTTTAATGTCGGAATTGCCATAGCAGCCGACGTGGGGATAGCTGTGGTCGTCCGATAAAATGAGAAGGATGTTCGGTAGATTGGCCGCGCAATTCGCGTCTGGCGACAGCCTGAAAAGAACGAGGGCGAAAAGGAAGTGGCTTAGGAAGTGTTTCACGGTTTGCATGGATGGGTGTGTCGGCGGGGCCTCAGTCGGGTTGGCAAACACCGAGAGAGCAATTTTGTTTCATGAGAATCCTGGGTGTAGCCGTTGCGATTCGGTGCGTAGGCGAGCGGTTAAATTCCATTCTAATAGCCGGATGGATGGGTTTATGCGTAGCTTCAACCGTATCCGGAACGCGTCATGAAACCTCCCCTTGTTTTGCTCATTTCGTTGCTGTGCGGATCGCTCTCTTGTCTCGCACAGGATTCTCCCGCGGGCCCCGTCTACCACGAGGCGCTCAGCGAATTCACGAACATGAAGACCACCCTGTACCAGCACAAGACGGAGGTGAACCGGGAGACTGGCAGTTACAAGTACGATTGCGTGGAGTTCGTTTCCTATGCGCTCCGGCATGCGACTCCCGTCGCATGGGAGTCGATTTGTCGCGCGCGGGGCCTTGCCAAAGGCCGGGTTCCGAGCCCGCCAAGTTACCAGAAGTTTTTCGCGAGTTTGTGGGAGACGCCGCAGCCTGGCTGGGAGGCGGTTCGGAGTGTCAAAGAGCTGCTGCCGGGAGATTTGGTGTCGTGGGACTATAAAACTGAGCGCGCCACCGGACATGCGGTGGTGATTGCGAGTCTGCCGAAGCAAATCTCGGAAGACAGCTGGGAGGTTCAAGTCTATGACTCAACTTCGACGCCGCATGGCGGCGATTCTCGCCCTGCGGATGAGCGTGCCCATATCTACGAAGTGACCGGCCGCCGGAGCGGGCTTGGGACCGGAACGATGGCGCTCACAGCTGACCCTGCCACAGGGACGCTCACCGGATATCGTTGGACATCGAAAGGAAAAGTGATCCTTTGCCCCATCGGCGCTGGTCGTCCAAGAGAATAACGTGGATGTCCCTTTTGCGGGCGATCGCGGGGTGTTTCATGGTGCACTCTGAAGATGCGAGGGACGGGCAGCGGGCTGGTGGGGCTGCGTCCGGGAACGCATTTGTTGCGACTGTTAGCGGGCTCTAAACTCTTCCGAAAGCACTATCCGACTCAGCAGATCCGCAAGCCCTGCCCCGTTGCGTTTGCTTTCAAGAAATAACTGATCCAATGTCTCGGCATCGGCGAAACTCACCTTTCGGCCAAGTCCGTATGCATAAAGATTCTCCAGGAGTCCCCTCAGAAAATCGTCGCCACGCGCTGCGATTAAATCCCTGAGTTGAAAAAAGCCGTCGAATTGCGGGCCGTCGTGGAAGGCGCCTGCGGCGTCGATCGGAAAAGTTTTTTCAACCACTTTCCCGTGCGGTCCGTCTTTGACCACCCAGCCCGTCTTGTAGTGCGGTTCCTCCGTGCGCCAGCGGCCTGCGGCGTCGAAGTTTTCGAACCCGAAACCGATCGGGTCGATTTTGCGGTGGCATTGAGCGCATTGCGGTTCCTCCTGGTGCGCCTTGATGCGCTCCCTTACCGGCATCGCCTTTTTCTCGAGGCGCGAGAGTTGCGGCACGTTCGGCGGCGCAGGCGGGGGAGGCGAGTGCAGCAGTTTTCTAAGCACCCATGCGCCGCGCTCCACGGGACTCGTACGTTCTCCATTGCTGCCCATCGCCAAAACCGCTGCCATGCCTGGCAGGCCCCCGCGCGGAGAGCTTTCAGGCAGGTAGACCTTTTGGAAATGCTCGCCCTTTACCGGTGGCAGCCCGTAGTAGTCCGCCAGCAGCGGGTTCACGACGACGAAATCGCTCTTGAGCAGCAGCCGTGCATCCAGGTTTTCGCGGAGCAGATGCAGGAAGGTGTGATGCACCTCGCCCCGCGCAGCCGCCCGCGTGCTTTCGTCAAACTCCGGAAATAGCTGGTGGTTGAAGCGGAAGAAATCGAGCCGCTCCAGATCCAGCCACTGGTGCGTGAACCCCGAGGCGAACGCAAAAGCCCGAGGATCCGCCAGCATCCGCTTGAGCTGCGCCGAGAGAACCGTCGGATCCTTCAAGTGTCCGGCTTTTGCCGCCTCCAGCAGCGCGTCATCCGGCATGCTGCTCCAAACGAAATACGACAGCCGCGAGGCAACCTCGAGGTCTGAGAGCACCCGCTGTGCGGACTCGGTTTTCGGCGGCTCGTTGAGGTAAAGAAAACCCGGCGAGGCAAGCACCACCGCCATGGGCTCGGCGAGGGATTGAACCCACGATTTTCCAGCCCGCATCTCCAAGGCATGGAGCTCCAGCAAACGCTCCACAAACGCGGGCTCCGGCTCGACTCCCCGGAACGCGCGGACCGTGAAATGGTGCAGCGCTTTCCTGAGCGTCTCCGGTTGCGCGTCCTCGGGTGGTCTTTCCAAGCCGAAAAGCCGTCGCCAACGTTCTGGCTCAGCAGGCTCGGGGAGCGGGCCTTCCCACTCAAACCAATCCACCCACAATGCTGGGTCCAGCCCCACTCCGTTGGTCGCCTTTGCAAGCGAATTCCGGAAAGTCTCCGCAGCACGGTCCGCATGCCGCTTTTCCCTGAATGTGAAAGTGCGGTTGCCGCCGGGTGCAATCTCCACGGGAATTTCGAGCAACTGCGGACGCTGGATGGAGCCCGTGATTTGGAAGAGGCGCAAAACCTCGAAGTTCTCCGCATCCGGTGCGATGCCCATTTCCATAAAACGCCGGGCGAAAGGAGCCTTTTCCGCGGCTCCAACCATCAGCCGCAAAATGTACCGTCCCGAGGGTGCTTCCGCGGGCACCACCACCTTTTCCGTGTCATGCAAATTCGAACTCGAGAACATCAGCCACGCTCCTTCGTCCCCCTTTGGCAGGGCGAGGTACTGTCCCAGATAGGGGCCCATCTCCGAGTAGGTGCGTATCCTGAACTTCGCCTCGTGCTCGTCTGGAAATCCGAAATCCTTTGCTCTCTCCGGCTTTGCGCCCGCCGCCTCCCACTCCTTCGCCTTCCGGTAGCCGCCGAGGAAATAGCCGTTTAGCAGGCCCGCAATCTGACGGCGCGCCGCGATTTCGGGCTCGGTGCGAACCGACTTTTTTTCCGGCCCGGGCCGCACGGTGCGATCCCACGCCGCCAGCGCCCGCTCTGCGGCCTGCTTGCCGATGGCGTGATACTGTTCAAACTGGTCGCTCGACACGAACAGCGCGGCGCCGAAGGTGTCAAACTCCCCCTCCGCGTTCCCGATGGCCAGACTGTCGTCGGGCAGTGCGCGAACTTCAGCTTCCACGCCGAGCAGATCCCGCAGCGTGTTTCCCAGTTCCCGTCGATTGATCCGGCGCAGCACCGCAGTGCGGCCCGCATCCCCGATCGATTTGCGCGCCGACACAAGCGTTTCCGAGAGCGCGCCAAGGAAAAGCGTTTTCGCATCGCGTTCCGGCTGTTTGGAATCTTCCGGCGGCATCTCTCCCGAATTGATCTGGTTGAGAATCTTCTGCCAGCGGTCTGCGTTCTCCACCGAATCGAGCACAAACGAAATGTTGTCCAGACGTAGTTTGCCCTTTTGTTTTTCAACGCCGTGACATTCCACGCAGTGCGATTGGAAAAACTCCCGGTGCCTTTCGTCGAGGTGCGCCTTCGGAGCCTCTTTCTGCACCTCAGCTGCTTGCAGATGTCCGCTCATGCATTGCATCCCGCAACAGCAGAGCAGCGAAATCCAAATCATCAGGAATTGAATCCGATCCATCTTTTTCAAAAAGTGTCGTTGAGTGCGTGGCCGCGGCTTTCGCGCGTGGAAGCGGGTGTTGATTGCTCGTAATCCCGGCTGCCCGTGGACGGGCCGCGCGGAGGCTTGGTGGAATCAGCTATGCGCGCAGTTCACCGACCGGCCCCGTGCTGTCGCCGTGGCGTTCCGCGTCGATTCCAATGCCCTGCAGCAGTGTGAGCCAAACGTTCGCAAGGGGCGTGTCTTTGGGCAGCACCAGATGTTGTCCAAGCTTGATCGAGGCTCCTCCGCCACTGAGCAGCGTCGGGCAGTTGTCCAAAAAATGAATTGAGCGGATGTTACTCCCGTAGGCCACGCAGGTATGATCGAAGAGCCGGCTTCCGTCGGATTCCTGAACGGCTTTCAACTTGTCCAGCAGCCCGGAGAGCAGCTGGCTTTGCGCGGCATCCCGCTTCTTCGAGGCCTCCATCCGCTCTCCGGGCAAGTAATGACTCATGTCGTGCGGGGCGACCTTCAGATCCAAGCTCTGCAGCAATGTGCCCACGGGCTGCCGGTAAGTGATGACCCGCGTGCTGTCGGTCTGCAGTGCCGCAACAATCAAGTCATACATGACACGGATCTCCTCCTTGCCTGCGAGTCCCGGCTTTGGCTCGGTGACGGTTGGTTTTACCTTCGGCACCGTCAGCCATTGCTCGTCTTTTGCGAGGCGCAGTTCGATGTCCCGGATGCTCTGGAAATACTCCTCCAGCTTGTCCGTATCGGCTTTTGAAAGGCCCCGCTGCATCCGTTTTGCATCCGTCCGTGCCGCATCGAGCACGCTCCGGCGCTGGCCGAGCATCGCCTTTCTCTCGCTGAGAGGGGTTTGCTCATCGGAAAAAAGTTTGTGAAAGGTGGCGACGGGATTTTCGAGGCCTGCCACAGGTTTGCCCCGCGCGTCCCAAGCAAGTGAAAGACCGGGGCCGTGCCCGGAGTTCGTGACATCGGGCGAGTTTAGTTGCACCGAGGCGAAGCGTGTTTCTCTGCCGAGGTGCGCCGCCGCCACCTGGTCCGCACTGACGCTGTTGTGAAAACTTTGCCCGGGCTCGGCGTAGCGGTTTGCGCCCGTCAGCCAAAACGTGCTGCCCCAGTGCGCTTCGTTGGTGAATTTGTTCGAGCATCCCTGCACCACGGTCAGATCCGACTGGTGCTTCGCTAGGGGGCGCAGCCCTTCAGAAAGCTCCCAGGCGGCGCCGGTTTTCTTCGGATCCGGAAACCAAGTTTCGTTGGTGACTCCCCAGCCAAAACCGAGGAAGAGCATCCGCTTGGGAGGAGGGGCTGGCTTGGCGGAGGCGAAAGCGCGAAACCCAAGCGATTCGAGAAAGGGCAGGGCGATCATCGCACCGGTGCCGCGGAGGAATTGTCGGCGAGGGAGAGCGGGCATCAGGGGGCGGGTTGGGGGTGGAAACTTGAGGTGGACAGATTGAGCAGGATTCTTACTGAACAAATCAATTGCGGAGTCAATGAACTCTGATCCTCCCATCATGGGAAACTTAGGCGGCGGTTGGGAATTTGCGTTCGCCGGTCATCACCGAAGGGCCGGAGACTGGAATGCAATGTGTCGAGCCATGGCGATTTCGGGCCATCCGTGGGCAGGGGCGCGGCGGTGCGGGTGGACTTGGAAAAGAGGTGCGGAACACACAGCCCGTGGAGTGCCTTACTCCGGGGCGCGGCTCGAGATTCGTGATGGGCGCCGAATCAAATGTCTTATCATGCTTGTTTAAGGAGGTTTGCATTTCATGCTGCCGCTTCTGGATCGGAAGTGTCTGTATGCGAGAAGGATCCGCGCCGGTTTGATCAAAGCGGGGGCGCACATCCCTGAGGGATAAACCCACAAGCGAGGACGGTGTTTTTCGCAAAATTTTTGTGAGATCTGCGCCTCTTGCGGCACATCGTAAGGTCAACCACCCCCATGAGTGCCGACGAAACCGAACTAGCGCAATGGCTCGAACGCATTCAGCGGGGTGAAACGGACTTGTATCTGCAAGTGGTCAGGCGCCATGAACTTGCCCTGCGCAGTTATATCGCAGGCCAGCTCTACAATGTCGCCGACGCCGATGATATCGCCCAAGACGTGTTCATCACGGCATGGCGCAGCCTCGGGACATTCCGCATCGGTGAGGATTTTGGCGCTTGGCTGCGCGGCATCGCAAGAAACCGCCTGCTTGTCCACTTTCGGAGCCTCCAACGCAGAGCCAGCGCAGTCGAAAGGTTCCAGTCGGAGGTCGTGCGCATCGCGGAGGACGAACTGGAGTCCGCGGCCTGCGCGAGCCACGGGTTGCATATGGAAAAGCTGCTGCGGTGCATCTCAAAGCTACCGGAGAAACTCCGGCGCATTGTGCACGCTGGACTGGAAGGGGCGCGTCCCTCCGCGATGGCTGATGAACTCCAAACCACGGTCCCTGCGATTTACCAACTCCACTACCGAGCCAATCAACTGCTGCGCGACTGCATGACCAAGGAGGCATCATCATGAATTCCGACCTCAATACATTTCTTCAAGCCTGGAGCGGAGGGGGCGATATCACCGCTGCCGAGTCCGAGCGCGTGCTGCAGCGTTTTGAAAACGATTCAGCGTTCCGTTCGGAGTGCATCGACGAGATCCGCATGCTGGGAATGCTCAAAGCGGTGCAGTCGCCTCCGCCGCGCTGGCTGGATGTTCAGGATGCTATCGGTCTGGCGCAACCTCGGGATGCCGATGTTGTTTCCGAGGATTTTTCCAACGTCGTCCTGCAGCGCATGAATCGCGAGGGAAGCGAGGTTCTTGAAAAATCTCCCAATAGGGGGTGGTTTACGTGGAGACCCCTCACGGCGGCTGCCGCCGGCCTGACCATCGGATTGCTGAGCGCCTCTGTGGTGTACGGCATCGGGACGCGGTCCGTTGGGAAAGCAATGTCGATTCTGCAGGACAGTTTTGAGTCTGGGCCCGCACCCTTGGTCGCTGGCGTTCCGAAAGATGCCACGCAGTGGAGCGGGGATTACTCCGAGGTTGTGGGCGAGGGCGACGGGCTGAAACCCAGAGACGGATCAAAAATGGTGCGCCTGCTGCGCTCGGACCACGAAGGACGCACGGTTCCCCGGCCCAGCCGGCAGGGTGACTTGATGCGGATTATCGATGTCCGTCCCTTTGTGAACGCTTCTAAGGGAGTGGAATCCGTTGTGACGCTTTCCGCGCTCTTCAATGCCGTCCCATGCCCGGCTGAGGAGATTTACGACGGGATGGTCACCGTGTACGCCCTCGCTGGCGACATTCATCTGCAGAGCGCAACCGAGGACACCGTGCGGCGCGATGCGCTCGCGTTCAGCCTGGGCAGGTTTGGCACGCTTGATCGCGATACCTCCACATGGCAGCAGGCCTCCGCTCAACTGCTGCTGCCGCCGGGAACAGAGTTTGTGATGCTCAAAGTATCCGTGCTGCGCAAGCCCCCTGAGGAAACCGGCGGACCGGCGTTGCCGGATTCAGTGAGCTTTGCAGGGCACTTCGTGGACGACGTCCGTGCGTCGATCCGCACCCTTGATGCAGCGGGTGCACCCGCCGGGCGCCCGAAGCACGGAGCACGTCCTTGAGCACCCGATGAGCGTTTCACTTTGCAGTTTCAAAATGGCCCAGCGGACTTCTGCTCGTGTTTTGGGCGTTTTACTCGCGATGTCTGGAATGTTGCGGCAGGACGCGCGGGCTGCGGCTCCGGTGCGTCCCCGGATCGATCCCGCGGAGCTTCCCGCACCGCTGACGCGGCCCGTAAAGTACTTCGGAGACATTCATCCCATCCTCGCGGAGCATTGCGTTTCGTGCCATGGCCCGGACAAGCAGAAAGGCGGCCTGCGTCTGGACTCACGCGAGATGGCACTGATGGGCGGATCCGGGCACGGACCCGCAATCGTTCCGGGCAATAGTGCGGAGAGTCCGATGCTGGTTTTCATGGCGCATCTTGAACCTGAGATGGAGATGCCGCCGAAGAAGGAAAAGCTCTCCGAAACGGCCATCGCAATGGTCAGAACTTGGATTGATCAGGGTGCGGAGTGGACCTCCAAAGCGGGAGGTCAGGCGGCCATTTCGACGCTGGGAAATCAGGAGCTGTTCTTCAAGAAAGCTGCCGCGCACTGGTCTTTTCAACCGGTTGCAAAAGCCAGTCCGGAATCGCTTCAAGACGGTGCCGCAGCCATCGACAGCCTGGTGGAGGCCAAGCGAAAAGAGAGGGGAGTCGCGGGATCCCCGAGGGCAGAGGCGCGCACGCTGCTCAGAAGACTGCATTTCGATCTGACTGGCATTCCAGCAGCCCCGGAAGAGGCGGATGTGTTTGAAGCAGCTTTCGCGCGCGATTCCGTGGCGGCGATCATCGCCAAGGTCGACGAGCTGCTCGCTTCGCCGCACTTTGGCGAGCGGTGGGGACGCTACTGGCTGGACATCGCCCGCTATGCGGATACGCAGGATCTCTTTCCCGGACAGGATTTGCGCTATCCGTTTGCCTGGACTTACCGCGATTACGTCATCGGCGCCTTCAATGCCGACAAACCCTACAATCAGTTCATTCGCGAGCAAATCGCCGCAGATTTGATCGGCCTCAAGCCGAATGATTCCACGCTCGCTGCCCTCGGATTTCTCACCGTCGGGCCGCGTTTTCTGAGAAGCAAGGAGGAGCAGATCAACGATCGAATCGACGTTGTGACGCGCGGGTTGATGGGACTTACCGTGGCGTGTGCCCGCTGCCATGACCACAAGTTTGATCCGATCCCCACCGCAGATTTTTACGCGCTGCGCGCGATCTTTGAGAACTCCGTGATTCCTGACGAACTGCCGTCCATCAAAATGCCCGGCGTCGGCGAGGATCCTGCGCTGCGCGCGGAATACGACGCAGCAAAGGCCAGAACGCAAAAGAGCATCCTCGAGCTTACCGAGAGGGAGCGCGCGAAGGCTGTCTCGGAGGCACTCAGCAAGCCTGAGACGTATTTTGACGCCGTGTGCGATGTTGAGTACGGGAAAAAGCCGATCAACTCGATTCTCAACACAACGAAGCTCTCAAACTGCGTGCTGACGCCGCTCGGAAACCAGCTCGCTGCCTTCAAAAAAACTGCGCTGAAATGCGAATCCGCCATTCTGGGGCCGCTCGCGGCGGTCATGGCGGCTGCTGCCGCTGAGAAGGAGACCTTGATTGAATCCATGATAAAGACGGGCCGGTTGCCCCGGTCCGAATCGGAGATCCACCCTTTGGTGATACGAGTCCTTCGCGAGAAAAGCCCCGGCAGCGAGGAAGCGTTGGTTCGGGCTCATGGCGCGATACTCGCGCTCGCGCAAAAGAGTGAGGAGGCCGGCGGGAGTTCGGTGCGCGACGCATTTCTGCAGAGCGGCGGTTTGCTGGATTTTCAAATGAAGGACATTGAAAAAACAGCGCCCAACACCGTCGCTGCGCGCGGGGAGTACCGAAAGCTGTACGGCGAGTTGGCGGAAACGGAGAGCACTCACTTGGGTGCTCCGATCCGCGCGATGGTGGTGAAGGATGCGGATCCTCTCATCAAAAATCACGCCGTGTTCGTGCGCGGGGATCCATCCAAGCGTGGCGACGCGGTTGAACGTCGGTTCATCGAGGTGCTGGCGCCGGCGAAGAAGCCGTTTGCCGCGGCGCAAAGCGGGCGCGCGGAACTGGCCGAGCACATTGCAAGCAGCAAAAACCCGCTTACGCCGAGGGTCTGGGCGAATCAAGTGTGGAGGCACCTGATCGGCAGGCCGCTGACAAAAGCGACTGGCGATTTCGGGCTGCAATCCGAGCCCCCGACGCATCCGCAGCTTTTGGACTGGCTCGCATCGGCTCTGGTTCAGCGCAACTGGTCGACTAAAAAACTGGTGCGCGATATTGTGCTGAGCGCCACCTACCAGCAGGCCAGCCTGGAAAATCGATCGGCGGAACAGTCTGACGCCGATAACGTGTGGCTTTGGCGCGGGAACAGACGCCGCTTGGATTTGGAGTCGATGCGGGATGCCGTTCTGACCGCAAGCGGACGGTTGGAGCCGAAGATAGGGGGGCGGGCTGTACCCCTCTCCGCAGAGCCGTTTACGGGACGCAGGACGGTCTACGGCTTTATCGACCGTGTCCGGGTGGATCCGATGTTCGTGGCATTTGACTTCCCTTCACCCGATATCTCGAACACGGAGCGAACTGAAACGCTGGTGCCGCAGCAGGCGTTGTTTGCGCTGAACGATGCGTTCATGATCTCGCAGGCGCGGGCTCTCGCCGCAGCGGCGCTGGGGCAGTCACAGGCAGCGACGGCTGCGGGAGCCGCTGGCAACCCGGCAATGAAGCCGGCGGGGGAGCTCATGCGCGAATCCATACGGATGCTTTACCGCAGGGTGCATCAGCGGATGCCACTGGAAGAGGAGGAACGTTTCGCGATGCAGTTGATGCGCGAGGGACCCGCTCCGCTCCGGGAATCTGGCGTCGGCTTGTGGCAGTATGGCGTCGGGAGTGCCGACCCGACTGTGCCGCGATTGAACGCATTCAAGCCGCTTGTCCATTTCGACGGAGATTCGAAGAGGTACCAGGCCGCGCCGATTTTCCCGGATCGGGAGCATGGATACGTAAGTTTGAGCGCGCGCGGCGGGCATCCTGGCGCGGATCTGAAATCTGCCGCGATCCGCCGGTGGATCGCCCCGTCCGACGGCAATTTTACGGTCGCTGGCGAAGTTGCGGTGAACCCGAAGGGAAGCGGGGACGGGGTGCGCGCCCGGGTGATTTCTTCAAATGGAGGTCTGATGAAAGAATGGATCTTGGACCGTCAGAAACTGGCATCCTGTGAGACGTCGCTTGAGACAGTCGCCCTGAGAGCCGGCGAAATTCTCGACTTCACCGTGGACTGCCTTGAGAACCCAACCGGCGACGGATTCAGCTGGTCGCTGGTGGTTCGCAGTGCGGGTCCGGACGCAATGCACGGGAAGCCGCTCGGGGTTTGGGATTCGCAGGCTGATTTCAAGCCGCCGCCGCCGCCAAAGCTGAGTCCGCTGGAGGAACTGGCGCAGGCGCTTTTGATGACCAATGAATTCATGTTCGTCGATTAAACCCACCGCCCGGGTGTCGTTATTGCCGATGGTTTTTCCCAGTCGCATTTCACGTCGCATTGAGAGGCTCACACCTGAACTAACTTAGAACCGAATGAATCCCAATCTCCCCATTTCACGTCGTGAAGCGCTTTCGCGCGGGGGCCTCGGCTTTGGAACGCTGGCGCTCGCGGGGCTGTTTACAGACATGGGCCTGACGTCGGCCCTGGCAGCTGCCACCGCCAACGTGTCCTCGCTGGCACCCCGTGCGCCACAGGCGCCGGGCCGCGCAAAACGGGTCATCCACCTCTTCATGAACGGCGGCCCCTCGCAGGTCGACACCTTCGACCCGAAGCCGAAGCTTATCGAGCTTCACGGAAAGCCGCTCCCGGGTAAACGCGACTCAAATAATGACAAGCTTCTGGCGGGACCTGCCCTCGGCTCAAAGTTCGGATTCCAAAAGCATGGACAGAGCGGTACCGAGATCAGCGAGCTTTTCCCTCACGTCGCGAAGCACGCGGATGATTTGTGCGTGGTGCGCTCGATGTTCACGGACCTTCCAAGCCACGAACAGTCGCTGTCGATGATGAACAATGGGAACTTGATTCTCCCTCGTCCATGCGTCGGCTCGTGGGCGCTTTACGGCCTCGGAACGGAGAATCAGAGTCTGCCGGGGTTTGTCGTGATGTGCCCCGATGGAATGCCCGTCGGGGGAGCCGCAAACTGGCGCAGCGCGTTCCTTCCGGGGATTTATCAGGGGACGCACATCAATACCAAAGACTCTCGTCCCGACCAGCTCATCGCAAATCTGCACAACGAAACCATCGTGCCCGAGCGCCAGCGGCGGCAGTTGGGGTACGTGCAAAAGCTCAACGAACTCCACCTGCGGACCCGCGGAAACGATCCGCAACTGGATGCCCGCATCCAATCGCTCGAACTCGCCTTTCGCATGCAGACGGAGGCCACTGATGCGTTTGATGTTTCCAAAGAACCTCAGCACATCCGTGAAATGTATGGCGAAACCCTGCAGGGGCGCCAAATGCTGATGGCGCGCCGATTGGCGGAGCGCGGTGTCCGCTACATCCAGGTATGGCACGGTGCGGGCCAGCCGTGGGACAGCCATTTCAGCATCGAGAAAGAGCACCCGCGCCTTGCTGCGGAATGCGACCAACCCATCGCAGCACTTATTCAGGATCTAAAAAACCGCGGCATGCTGAATGACACGCTGGTGATCTGGGGCGGCGAGTTCGGCCGGACTCCGGCTGCGCAGGGACCGATCGACGCGAAGGTCGGGCGACAGCATCACAACGACGGATTCACCATCTGGATGGCCGGGGGCGGTGCGAAGCCCGGCTACATCCATGGCGCCACGGATGAGTTGGGGCTTTCAGTGGCAGCTGGGAAAGTCCATGTGCACGATCTCCACGCGACCATCCTGCACTTGCTTGGGTTCAATCACGAAACCTTGACCTACCGTTACGCCGGCCGCGAGTTCCGCCTGACCGATGTTTTCGGCGAGGTGGTGCATGAACTGATTGCGTGAACCTGCTGGCTCTCATGGTATCCGCAAATCCGTGCCGAATGGTTGCCAACAAAACCTGCGCTTCCAATTTTGCGCGGGCCTAAGCCTTACCGATTACGCCATGAAAGAGAACCACGGAACAGGGGCCAATACCGTCATCTCTTTACTCATAGCTTTAACGGCGGCGCTCCTTTCCGAGAGGGGATTCGGCAAGGATGCGGACTCGATCGGCGCCATTTCTCTCGAGCATGCCTTCGCCTCGCCTCCCACCGCTGTGAAACCGTTTGTGCACTGGTATTGGCACATTCCTCCAACCCGGGAGAAGATCACGCAGGACCTCGAAGCCATGCAGGCGGAAGGCATCCAAGGAGCGCGGGTCTATCCTTTTGACGTCTACATGAAACCCGAATGGACGGGTCTGTTTGAGCATCTGCTCAAGGACTCCGGCCGCCTCGGGAACATTGCGACGTGGTGGGAGCAGAAGAAAGGAACCGTGACCTTGAAAGCCCGAGTGCCCTGGAACACCACCGCCACCGTGAAACTGCTCGACTTCACCATGATCGCCGTCAACGGCAAGCCAGAGGAGCAGAGTGTATTCAATCTTCCCGCCGGCGAGTGGGGAATCATCGCGAATCAAAACAAGGGTCCCAAATGAAACGCACCCTCTCCCTCCTTGCGACATTGCTCCTCGCACCGCTGGCGACACTACACTCTGCTGAAATAAGCAGACGCAACATCATCGGCATCCTCGTCGATGACATGGGTCATACCGATGCGGGATTGAATGGCTGCACCGCTGCTCCGAAATAAACCCCATGACGCCATGAAAACCACCCTCGTTCCTTTCATTCTTTTCTTGCTGTCTTTGTCTCCTGCTCATTCGGCAAGCGATTCCTCGGAGCCCGTTATTAACTCCATTGGCATCAGACTCGTTCACATCGAACCCGGCACCTTCACCATGGGTCAGGACGGTCCGCCGTTGGAGGATTACCTGCGTCAGAAGCGGTTTGGCGAGATGCACAAAGACATCGACCGGATTGATTTCGATGAGAAACCAGCGCACACGGTCACGATCAAACAACCGTTCCTCATCGGCGTCACCGAGGTTACGGTGGAGCAATTTCGGCAATTTGATCCCAAGTTCAAAATGGACGATCCCAAGTCAAAGCGGGCGGATGATGATGCGGCGAGCGGCGTGACTTGGGAGAAAGCGGTGGCATTTTGTGAGTGGCTCTCAAAGAAGGAGGGTAAGACCTATCGCTTGCCGACGGAGGCGGAATGGGAGTATGCTTGCCGTGCGGGCACGGAGACCTTGTTCCACACGGGGGATACGCTGCCGGACGGTTATCAGAAATGGTTCGGAGAGGAAAACCTGCGCGGCGTGTATTTTCCGCCCGGACCGATGCCGCGTGAATACGACTGGCGGAATGTCGGGGGGGCTGCTGCTAAGTTGAAACAAGGGCAAATCATTGGCCTCGACCATCCGGAGGCCGAGTCCAAAGTCGGTGGCGCGGGGGCTCTGCGCGTTGCCCAAAAGACGCCCAATGCCTGGGGTCTGCACGACATGCACGGCAACGTGGCCGAGTGGTGCAGTGACTGGTACGGGCCGTATGAAGGCGGAACACAGACGGACCCTCTTGGGCGCGCCGATGGCGATTGCCGCGTGTTTCGGGGTGGGTTCCACTCGTCCATGATCCGTTTCCTGCGCTCGGCAAATCGCGGTTCGTGGGTAACAAACTCTGCAAGCGAACGCATCGGCTTCCGCGTGGTGCTGGGTCAGCTTCCAAATGGAAAGCTTTTGCCCGTGGCCGCGCCGCCATTAAACGCGCAGAACGTCAGTCAGGTTGTTTCGGCCCACAAGGCGCAATCGGAGAATGCGCCCTTCTACGAAGGCCCGAAGCCCTATGTGCGCATTCCGGATGACGCTTTCGGTCCGGTGTTCATCAGTCAGAACCACAGCCCGGCCATCACCGAATGCCCGAATGGCGATCTGCTTGCCGTTTGGTTCTCCACCATGGGCGAAACCGATCTCACCACCGCGAATGCCGCTTCGCGGTTGCGCTTTGGAACGAACGAATGGGAGCCCGCGTCGCCATTCTGGGATGCGCAGGACGTCAACGACCATGCGCCTAAAATCTGGTGGGACGGCAACCAGACGATCTTCCACATTGTCGAAGGACGACAGCATGGCGACATCCTGCTCCGCCGCTCAACGGACAACGGCGTGACATGGTCAAAGGCCGAAGTGATGCGCGCACGTGGAGAGTCGGCCGGCAATCCCATCCGCACAGCGAAAGGCGTCCTCGCGATCCCGTTCGACTTTTCGGGACTCTCAATCAGTCGTGACAACGGAAGGACATGGATCGAAACCGGGCGGGATCGTCGGGGATCCGATGACGTGCGTCCTGGAGGCAGAGGCCCATTTATTGCCGGGATTCATTCGCCCATCGTCGAGCTCGCCGATGGGCGTCTCATGGCCTACGCGCGACTCTCTGCGGAGGAACCCGCGCAAAAGCGGTTTGAGCTCAAGATGCCCGTCAGCTACTCCAGCGACCTTGGAGAGACATGGCAATGGGAAGTCAGCGAGTTTCCCATCGTGAGTAACACGCAGCGCCCCGCGATGCTGCGGCTGAAGGAAGGCCCCATTATCCTTTGTTCCTTCACCGACGAGGCGCGTAAGCCTAAAGCCGACCGCGCCGGACTGAGTTTCAAATGCATCGGAGGCGAGTACACAGGCATCGGCCTTTATGCCGCCGTGAGCTACGATGAGGGCAAAACTTGGCCCGACCGCCGCCTCGTCGCCAAGGACGGGGTCATCCAAGCAGACATCAACGGTTATCTCGCCATGACGCAGACGCGCGATGGGCGCATACAACTCATCACAAGCAAGGATCATTACGTCTTCAACCTCGCATGGGTAAAAGCCCTGCCGCCTGAACCCAAAAAGTGAGTGCCGCCGAAAATTGACATTGCCGCCCCCAAATATGAACGCCGCTCAAACTTTGAAGAATCTGCTTGCCGCAGACACGCTTGTACTGGCTCCGGGCGCTGCGGATGCGCTCACGGCTCGATTAGTCGAAAGTGCGCGTTTTGCAGCAGTTTATATGACAGGTTTCGGGGCGACCGCGTGTCTGACGGGATGTCCTGATGTCGGAATTTTGACCCAGACGGAGATGACGACTCATGCGCGGAACATGGTTCGCGCGGTGAAAGTGCCGGTGATCGCTGATGCGGACACAGGCTACGGAGGACCCGCGAACATCGAGCGCACGGTGCGCGAGTATTTGCAGTCGGGCGTCGCGGCCATTCATATCGAGGATCAAGCAATACCAAAACGCTGCGGGCACATGGCGGGTGTCAAGCTCGTCTCGGCTCGGGAGATGACGGGTCGACTGAAAGGGGCGATCGAGGCGAGGGGGGATGCGGACATGCTGATCATCGGGCGAACGGATGCTTTGGCGGCGATGGGTCGTGATGAGGCGATTCGCCGGGCATTGTGCTATCGCGAGGCGGGAGTGGATCTGGTTTTTGTCGATGCCATGAAGACCATTGCGGATGCCGAGGCCGTTGCCCGCGAAGTGCCGGGGCCGTTAATGATCAGCATCGTCGAGGGCCACGAAACAACCCGCTTGCTGCCGCAGGACTTAAAGAGCCTCGGCTACTCAATTGCGGTCTACCCGCTCTCGGCGCTCTTTGCGGCCACCCGCGCGGTGAGCGATATCTTGCAGAGTCTGCGGGGCAATGGCTGCACGCCCGCAGAGGCGGGACGCATGGCGACTTACGCTGAATTCTCCAGGTTGGTGGGTACGGATCATTTCCGCTCGCTGGATGACCGCTTCGGCATGGTTGACTCTTAAAAATCTATCCAACCCAAAATTAAGCTCCATGAAAGCCGTCGTCAAAACCCGCCCGGAACCGGGCAACGTCGAATACATTGAAATGCCCGAACCGCAGGCCGCGCCCGGGCATGTGGTCATCGAGATTCGCAACGCCGGCGTTTGCGGTACAGACATCCATATTTTCAAAAGTGAGTACGTCATCAAACCGCCGGTCATCCTCGGGCATGAGGTGTGCGGCACCATCGTCGAGACCGGCGCCGGAGTGACGCGCTGGAAGGTGGGCGACCGCGTCACGGTGAATCCTTCCGCGGGCCAGCTCTGCGGAAAATGCCGCTACTGCCAGGTTGGCGCGCCTTTCATGTGCATTGACCGCGCGGCGGTGGGCAGCGGGATTGATGGCGGGTTCGCGAAGTATCTCAAAGTGCGTCAGGAGATTGTGCTGCCGCTGCCAGAGAGCCTCGATTTTGAAACGGGCGCGCTGTGCGAACCTTTCGCCTGCGCGGTGCAGGCTGTGTTGGAGCTCACGATCATCCGTCCGGGGGAGGTGGTCGCAGTATCAGGTCCAGGCCCTATCGGTTTGATGTGTGCGATGCTCGCGAAAGCGCACGGAGCACGGGTGGTGCTGCTCGGCACGGCGAAGGACGCGTCGCGCATGGAGTTGAGCAAAACGCTTGGTACCGACGTCACGGTGAATGTGGAGGAGGGTCACGCGCTCGAGACGGTGAAGGACTTGACGCACGGATACGGCGCGGATGTGGTTCTGGAGTGCGCGGGCGCGCCAGCCTCCGCTGCGATGTGTCTTGACCTTGTGCGCAAGATGGGCCGCTACACGCAGGTGGGTCTTTTCGGTTCGCCATTTGAGCTCGATTTGAACAAGGTCATCCTCAAACAACTGCACTTTCAGGGCTCTATTTGCCACTCCTGGCAGACGTGGGACACCACGCTGCGTCTTCTTGGAGATGGCGTCTTCGATTTGCGGGCGCTGATCTCGAATCGTCTGCCGCTCAGTCGTTGGGAGGAGGCTTTCGCGGGCGTGATCAACAAAACAGAAACCAAGGTCCTGCTGCAACCTCAGTGAAAACCATGCCGTCTGATAAGACTTCTACGACGCCGCCAAAGTCGAAGCGTCTTGGCCGGGTGCAAATCGCTTCTCTGGTAATGCTCGTGCTCATCGGCGCGATCAACTACATAGATCGCGCCACGCTCGCGATTGCCAATCCGCTGATCCGCGAGGAACTCGGTCTCTCCGTGGCCGACATGGGACTGCTGCTGTCCGCCTTTCTCGGCGCGTATGCGCTCGCGCAGTTGCCCGCCGGCCTGATCGTGGATCGCTTTGGGCCGCGTCTGGTGCTCGCGCTCAGTCTGGCGATCTGGTCGCTGGCGCAGATGGTGGGTGGGTTCGTGCGCGGGTTTGGGCAATTCTTCGCCACGCGTGCGGCGCTCGGCATCGGCGAGGCGCCCCAGTTTCCTGCGAACGTGCGGGTGGTGTGTGATTGGTTTGGCAAAGGCGAGCGCGGCTTCGCTACCGGCGTGTGGAACTCCTCTTCCACGCTGGGCACGGCCATCTCCGCGCCGCTGCTGACCTTTCTGATGCTTAGCTTTGGCTGGCGGACCATGTTCATCATCATGGGCGTGGCTGGACTTGTAGTGGCGGCCACATTTTACGCCGTGTATCGCAATCCTGCGCAGACCGACCTCACGGAGGACGAGAAGCGTTACCTCGCGGAGGGCGAGACGCCCACGCTTCACCGGCCCATCACGCTGCCTGAATGGGTGCATCTCTTCCGATTTCGCACAACCTGGGGGATGATTTTCGGGTTCTCCGGCACGGTGTATCTGCTGTGGATTTACAACGCGTGGTTGCCGAGCTATCTGCAAATGGAGCGCCACTTTACGATCGCGAAGACGGGGTGGGTGGCCGCGATCCCGTTTGTATTTGGAATCTTTGGCAGCCTGAGCGGCGGCCACATCTGCGACTACCTCGTGAGACGCGGTGTGTCGCCCATGATGAGTCGCAAAGGGCCGATGGTCGTCGCGCTGATTGGTGGTTCAGCCTTCACCGCGCTAGCCGCCATCACGCGGGGTGATAATCTAGCGATCAGCTTCATCGCCGTCGCCATGTTCCTTCTCTACATCGCCAGCAGCGCCGCATGGGCCATGGCTCCGGTGGCTGCACCGGGTAATAGCACCGCCTCGCTCGGTGCGGTGCAAAACTTCGGTGGCTATTGTGGCGGAACGCTGGCGCCTGCGCTGACGGGGTTTATTGTGCAAAAGACCACCAGCTTCGGGCCCGCCCTGCACACCGGCGCGGCCATCGGTATTGTCGCCGCGTTGCTTTACTTGGTGCTCGTCCGCGAGCCGATCACGCCACGCGCACCGTCTGAAAGCCCTATTTTGATTTGATCCATGACCACGGCATCACCGCTAGTCATCGGCGTCGATGTCGGTGGCACCCACATCAAAGCGGCCCTCGTGGACCGTGACACTGGAACTGTCGTCCAGACGCGCACTTTACAGACTTGCGATGGCGAATGGATCGGCTCCGAGCCTTTGTTCGCCCATCGCGTCCGCGATCTTGTGTATGGACTTGAGCTATTCGCGGGATGCGGATCTTTGGCGGTTGGGCTGTGTGCTCCCGGACTCGCAAACCGCAACGGCCGCTGGATCGACTGGATGCCGGGACGGATGCATGGTTTGGAAAGATTCGACTGGTCCGCTTTTTTGGCACGTGAAGTAAGCGTGATGAACGACGCCCATGCCGCTTTGCTCGGAGAAGTGTGGGTTGGCAGCGGACAGGGCTGTCAGGATGTCATCATGCTGACTCTGGGAACCGCGGTCGGTGGAGCGATCCTCAGCGGTGGCAAACTCATCCGCGGCCACATCGGGCGTGGTGGCCATCTGGGCCACATTTCGATCCATGCAGACGGCGAACAGGATGCTTTTCAGACGCCGGGAAGCCTCGATGCGTTTCTCGGTAATAAAACTCTGCTTCAGCGCACTGACGGGCGTTACGACAGCACCGATGCGCTGGTCGCAGCTGCTCTTGCCGGTGAGTTGGAAGCCCGCGCCACATGGGAAGACTCAGTCCGGCGTCTCGCGGTAGCCGTGGCTTCGTTGATCAATGTGCTCGACCCCGAACTGGTCATTCTCGGGGGCGGCATCGCTGCAGGAGCGGGTGATGCACTTCTTGCGCCGCTGCAAAACCATCTCGACAAATACGAATGGCGTCCCGGCGGGCACCGCGTGCGGTTGATGCACGCGAGGGCTGGCGAATGGGCTGGTGCCATCGGCTGTGTGAGCTATCCTGAGTGGCTTCGGATCTAGCGGCCATCGAAATCCCACCCTTTTTTGAGCCATGAAGCCCTGCCTTAGCTTTCTCACGGCATTGCTGTGCGCCTCTCCGGCGGTTCTGAACGCTGCCGAGTTAAGACTTCCATCCATTTTCTCGGATCATATGGTCCTGCAATCCGCCAAAGCGGTGCCCGTGTGGGGCTGGGCGGATCCTGGTGAGCAGATTGTTGTGGAGTTCGCTGGGCAACGCAAAAGCACCAACGCAAATGCGGATGGCAAGTGGACATTGAGGCTCGATGCCCTCGAATCCAGCGCGGTGCCTCGCGAGATGATTGTGCAATCGGCGACCCGAAACCGCGGGGTGAGGGTCGCGGATGTGATTGTGGGGGAGGTCTGGGCGGGCGGGGGCCAGTCGAACATGGAGTTCGACATGAAGGCCATCACGAGCGCGACCGCTGAGATCGAGGCATCAGCGAATCCGACTCTGAGACAGTTTCATGTGCTTAAGAATCCGGCAGCAAGGATTCCAGCGGAGGATGTTCAAGGCTACTGGACGGTAGCGCGACCGGGTACGACGGAGGATTTTATCGCTGCGGGCTATTACTTTGCAAAAATCCTCCAGCGCGAGCTGAAGACACCAGTTGGACTCATCAAGGTATGCTGGGGAGGTTCGAGGGTTGAGCCGTGGATCAGCCCCGAATCACTCGCGGGCTCGCCTGAGTTGTCCGCAGGCGCGAAAAACATGGATGCGATGAGCGAGCGCAATAAAAGCGCGTTTCTCGAATGGTTGAAGCAAACGCAACGAGAGGATCCTCGATCCGCGGATGTGATGCGCTTTATCACAGGGCCGGTTTCCAATGAAAACGGCTGGGTGTCGGTAAAGGACCATGGGGCGGCGTTTGATTCGCTGAAATTCGGCGCTTTTTGGTTTCGCAAAGAGCTCTCGCTGACCGCCCGGCAAACGGGTGCGGCGCAGGTGTTGCAGTTCGGTCCGTCGGCGCAATTCGAGCAGGTGTATTGGAATGGCACGCTCATCGGCGGGCGCAGCGTGGAAAACTTCACCGGCCTCACCAGCGTGCGTCACTACTTGATTCCGCCCGCGCTTCTGAAGGAGGGATTGAACCAGCTTGCCGTGCGCATCTTCGCTCCAGCCGAACCGCCTGGCTTCAGTTGGCCACCAAGCGTGAGCGGCACAAAGATTCTTGGCGGTTGGATGGCGAAGACGGAGTATGAGTTTCCGCCCCTAGATCCCGCCGAGAAGCAGGCGGTGCCCCCACTTACTGGCCAGCACGTGTTGGCAGGGCGGTTGTTTAACGGCATGGTGCATCCGATCCAGCCCTATGCGATTCGGGGCGTGCTCTGGTATCAAGGCGAGTCAAACGTGCTCAACGCCAGTCTCTACCGCACGTCGTTCCCGTTACTGATTCAGGACTGGCGGAGGCATTGGCAGCAGGGTGATCTTCCCTTCTATTTCTGCCAGCTCGCCAACTATCTCCCGAAGAAAGACCAACCCGGTGAGAGCCAGTGGGCGGAATTGCGCGAGGCGCAGGCGGAAGCACTCTCCTTGTCCAACACCGGCATGGCCGTGCTGATCGATACCGGTGAATCAGAGGACATCCATCCCCAGACCAAGGAAATCGCCGGTGAACGCCTCGCCCGAATTGCGTTGGCAAAAACCTATGGCCGAGCCATCCCTCATTCAGGCCCCACTTTTGCGTCGATGAAAATCGAGGGAAGTGCCATCACGCTCAGCTTTGATAGCCTGGGCGGGAGACTCGTTGCCCACGAAGTGCCGGCGAGCTACGAAGTGATGCGCAAGGCTGGCAAAACCGCACCGCTCGTGCGGAATAGCCCTCAAAGCCAGCTTGAAGGGTTCGCGATCTGCGGGGCGGACAAAAAATGGATCTGGGCTGATGCAAAGATCGACGGCGACACCGTGCTTGTCTCGTCCGCGCTTGTGCCCGCGCCGTTAGCGGTGCGTTACGGATGGTCGGATAACCCGACATGCAACCTTTACAACAAAGCAGGTCTCCCGGCGCCGCCATTTCGCACGGATGATTTTCCCTTTGCCACTCCAAGCCCTGCATCTGCGACGAAACCTGCTGCCGTCTCCGGACCCACTCCGCCGACTCAAGCTTCGCAGACCACGGGCAAGAGGCTCTCCACCAGCCCAACGCCTCGAACCGAGAATCCCGGATGGATGAAGATCGTCGAGCAGCAAGCTGCAGCTGCAAAATCCGGCAGATGGGATCTGGTCTTGATTGGCGACTCGATCACTGCCGGATGGCAGAGCGGCGCGCCCAGCGAGATTTGGGCCAAACACTTTCCCGCCTACCGGACCCTTAATCTGGGCATTGCTGCGGATAAAACGGAGAACGTGCTGTGGCGGCTCGGATTCCCCGGAACACTCGATGGTTTCCAGCCGAAGCTTTTTATCCTGATGATCGGCACCAACAACACAGGGCATCGGTATGGAAGCGAGACGGCTGAGGATACGGCAGAGGGCGTCCGTGCGATCCTTGAGACGTTGGCGGCGAAGGCTCCCGGGGCCAAGGTTCTGCTGCTCGCGATTTTTCCCAGAGCCGAGGCTATCAAAAAGGAGCGCAACGACGCAGTGAATCGGCAGATTCAAAAACTCACCGACAACAAGCAAGTGTTCTGGCTCAATTTGAGCGAGCATTTTCTCGATGCTGATGGCGCCCTTTTGATGCGGATGTTTCAGGACGAAAAGCCATACGCCATCCACCTAAGCGCGGAAGGATACGAAACATGGGCGAACGCCATGCAGTCTAAAATAGAGGGCTTGATGAAAGATTGATTCCGACGCCCGAAGGGCCCGACGGATGGTTCGATGATGAGACATGCAACGTTAACAGCAAAGCCGACCTCCCAGCCCCGCCGTTCCGAACCAACAATCGAGCACCTCACCCCAGAACGATGATAGCCCACGGAATACACGGAAGACACAGAATTACCAAGACCCACCAGCCCCGCGTGAGACCCGCGTGAGACCCGCGTGAGACCCGCGTGAGACCCGCGTGAGACCCGCGTGAGACCCGCGTGAGACCCGCGTGAGACCCGCGTGAGACCCGCGTGAGACCCGCGTGAGACCCG
>JBILLT010000145.1:0-3241 GCA_044375925.1 Chthoniobacteraceae bacterium
CTTTCCGCTCCGATATCGGCGCATAGGTAGTGCTGGGGGTTCATGAGTAAAGGCTGGTGCGGGAAAGGCTGGTGCGCCATGCGGCCTCATCCGGAGGGATGCCGCGGCGGGCCCGTTGACGCCCCTCAGGAGGACCTTGGATCGAGGGGTTCGTACTGGAAGCAGGAATTTTTGTCACTCCCTTTGCCAACCCGCGGGGGCGCCGGGTTTGGAGGCCGATTTTCCAAAGCTGATTGGACTGGAACGCGCGTAAGCACTCGGGCAAAGATCATCCCATGCGCCCTTTAGTCCTTTGCCTGGCGATCTTTTTGACGTTTCCCGAGCGGATCCCTGCTCAAACCGCGCCGCCGCCCTCCGATGCGTGGCGGCAGGATCTCGCGAAGGCCGAGCGCCGCATCCAGGAAGTGCGGGTTGAGATCGGCAACCGCTACGAGAAGAAGCTCGGCGAATTGCGCGCCGCCTTCCAAAAAATGGGTGATCTTGAGAACTCGGTGGTCATCCGAGACGAAGAGCGGCGTCTGGTCGGAGCGGACGTCGCCTTGGATGCGCAGAACTTGGTGCAGGAGCCGCGTCTTCTTCGGGATATCCAGGTGGAGTTGATCGGAAAGCAGAAGGAAATGCTTACCCAGATCGTGCAAGAATCCCTGCCAAAGTTTCTTGAATTGAAGAAAGCCCTCACTGTGAGCGGCCGCCTGGATGAAGCACTCGAGGTGCGGCGAAGCATCGCGGACCTTCAGGACATCGTGAGTCCCGCGGAGAAAGTGGACAACGGCACCGTTGTTTCAGCCGAGGAACTGTTCCAGACCTTCCAGTCATCCCGCCTCAGGGCCGATAAAATGTACAAGGGACGCAATCTGGTGGTTCGGGGCAAGCTCGCCGGGATGCGCCCGGATCCGCGGGACCCGGCCTCGTCGGTGCTCGTCATTTTTGGCGGCGGGGAGGGAATGTTTGTCGACTGCGCTTTTTCCGGGGATCAGCGCATCCTGGAGCTCCGGCAGGGGAGCAACGCAAGCTACTCGATCATCAAGGGAGGGAATGACGCCAACCCCGCCAAGCTGACCCGCGGGTCCTTTGTGGAGATCAGCGGCCGCTGCGAGGGATGGGACGCCGGGGTCCGGTTGGGAAACTGCTCGGTGGCGCGGCGCTGACTGGTAAGGGGTCCTGTTTTAGAACGCTTCTTTGCAGTTGTTGCCGGATGAGATTGGTCTAATCTATACGCCGTCATGAACAAGAAATCTGGTGTCTTCGCCGCCCTTCCGGTCGTCGTATTCGGCTTCCTTGGGTGCACCCCCATGGACGAGGATTATGCGCCTCGTCGCCGGCCTGGATTCCGGCCGCCGTCCGTACCGGTTTCTCAGGAACAGCAGTTCCCGGTAGACCCCCTGAACGCACCTCCCGGATACGGCTCGGTTGATGGCGGAGGGCAGCCCGGCTATTCTGCGGTGAATCCAAACTCGACCACGGAACCGCAGCCGGCGCCGGCCCCGGCGCCGCCACCACCACCCCCGCAGCCCCCTGCGCCCAAAACCGAGGAACCCCAGTACGCCACCAAGGTCGCGGGTAAGAACGGTTGGATCCGCAGCCCCTATGACGGAAAGGTCCTCGACGCCACCGGAATCACGCCCGGGACGCCCGTCAAAGACCCCGAATCGGGCCGCATCATGCTGGTCCCTTAATCCGGAGGTTCCCGTTTTTGCTTCACCCCGACTCCCATGCACCAGCGCAGGCAGCCGCCGGTTTGTTCCCCGGTCCTGACTGGGGCGGCGCGGGTGAGTCGCATTTCCGGTGCGGCCCCGGGTGGGCCGCTGCTCCGCGCGCGCTCCGTTTTATAGTTTCCGCTGCGGGTTGCGGCTGCGCCCGCTGCATCTAAGCGCCCGAGGCAATCAGCGGACCCTCCGATCATGAAACGCGTTGCGATACTCGGCCCCGGACTGCTGGGCGGCTCGATTGCCCTGGCGCTCCGCCCCAAGCCGGATGTGGAGGTCAGGCTCTGGGCGAGGCGCGCGGAGGCCGTTCGCGAGGCAAAGGAAATGTCGGTTGCCGCGCTGGTTTCAGACAATTTGGAGGAAGTCGTGAAGCACGCGGACACGGTTGTTTTCTGCATGCCCGTGGGAGCGATGCCCGCGGTGGCCTCGCAGCTCCTTCCATTCCTCGAGCCAAGCGCACTGGTGACCGATGTCGGCAGCGTCAAGCTGGCCGTTGAGCAGGCGCTTTCCCCCATTTTCAAAAACCGCGCACTCTTCGTGGGAAGCCACCCGATGGCTGGTTCCGAGAAAGCGGGATTGATCCATGCACGGGCGGATTTGTTCAACGCCGCCACCTGTATCGTGACGCCGCAGGAGGGCGTTACCAGCCCCGAGGCCGTTGCAAGGGCGACCGAGTTGTGGGAGTCGCTTGGCGGACGCGTGCGTCTTTTGTCGCCCACGCAGCACGACGCCGTTTGCGCGCTGATCAGCCATTTGCCGCACCTCACCGCGGCTGCGCTGGTCAACGCGGTCAACGCGGAATTGCCGCTGGCTTTTGATTTCTTCGGTCCGGGATTTCGCGACACCACGCGCGTTGCGGGCGGTCTCCCGCAGATGTGGACTGAAATCCTCCTGGAAAACCGCGCTGAAGTTCTCAAGGGACTGCGCGCCCTCTCGGCGCAGTTGGAGCGCGCCGCGCGCTCTCTCGAGTGTGCCGGGACGGCGGATTCGAACGCGTCGCATCCGGGCGCATCCGGGCACGATGAATTGCACGCTTTTCTCGCCGCGGCGAAATCTTGCCGCGATAACCTGCGCGTCGGATAACCACCCTTTTAAGAATGGACTGGAAAATAAACAAAGCCCTGCCGTTGAACTGCGAGTTGGAAGTGCCTGGAGACAAAAGCATCTCGCATCGCTCCGTAATGCTCTCCGCCTTGAGCCGAGGCTCGTGCGTTATCCGGGGATTTCTTCCCGGCGAAGACTGCCTCTCCACCATGGAGGCGATGCGCACGCTCGGTGTCGAGCTCGAGCAACCCAACGCAACGACACTCATCATATACGGCACCGGCGGTGAATTCAAAAAACCTGACAAGGACATCGACTGCGGCAATTCCGGAACGACCATGCGGCTGCTGAGCGGGTTGCTAGCCGGCCAGCCCTTCGAATCGTGCCTCTTCGGCGATGCGTCCCTCTCCAAGCGCCCGATGAAGCGCGTGATCGATCCGCTCTCGCAAATGGGCGCGCGCATCACCGCCGACAATCCTCCGGACCGGCCG
>JBILLT010000212.1:0-3211 GCA_044375925.1 Chthoniobacteraceae bacterium
GGATCTCGAGCAATTCTGCGACGGCGCGGAGTTTGGCGAACGAGTTTGCGATGAGCGGGACGCTTGAGTTGGGAGACGCGACGAATAACGGAGCGCTGACTTTGAGCGGGAACGTGGCGTTGGGCGGCGACACGACTTTGACGGTGGCGAGTGCGGCGACGATCAGCGGAGTGGTGAGCGGAGCGTACAGCCTGACGAAGGCGGGAGTGGACGAGCTGACCTTGAGCGGAGTGAACACGTTCAGCGGCCCGACGAATGTGGACGCCGGGATCCTGACGCTGAGCGGTGGCAGTGCGCTGATCAACAGCATGGCTGTGACGGTGTCCTCCGGTGGTACGTTGAAGCTCGCGAGCAGCGAAGCAATCGCGAGCCTCGCTGGAGCTGGCGCGGTGGACCTGCAGGCAAACGTGTTGAGCGTGAGCGGCGGGGTGGACACGACGTACAGCGGATTGATGAGCGGCGCAGGCAGCCTGATGAAGACGGGCAGCGCGGTGTTCACGATGACCGGTGCGAACACCTTCGGCGGCGGGGTGACCTTGAGCGAGGGAGCGATCCAAGTGGGCGACAACGCGGCGCTTGGGACTGGAACGGTGACCTTCAGCGGCGGTCGGATCTCGAGCGACAGCGCGACGGCGCGCAGTCTGGCGAACGAGTTTGCGATGAGCGGAACGCTGGGATTGGGCGACGCGACGAACAACGGAGCGCTGACCTTGAGCGGGAATGTGGCGTTGGGAGGCGACACGACTTTGACGGTGGCGAGCGCGGCGACGATCAGCGGAGTGGTGAGCGGAGCGTACAGCCTGACGAAGGCGGGAGTGGACGAGTTGACCTTGAGCGGGGTGAACACCTTCAGCGGATCGACGAACGTGCATGCGGGAGTGCTGGCGCTGAGCGGCGGGAGTGCATTGATCAACAGCATGGCGGTGACGGTGTCTGCGGGCGGGACGTTGAAGCTGGCGAGCAGCGAAGAGATCGGGTCGCTTGCGGGAGCGGGAGCCGTGAACCTGCAGGGGAACGTGCTGAGCGTGAGCGGCGGGGTGGACACGATCTACAGCGGGCTCATGAGCGGGGCGGGCAGCCTGGTGAAGATGGGCAGCGCGGTGTTCACGATGACTGGCGCGAACACATTCGGCGGCGGGGTGACGCTGAGCGCTGGAGCGATCCAGGTGGGAGACAATGCGGCGCTGGGGACGGGGACGGTGACCTTCAGCGGCGGGCGTATTTCGAGCGAAAGCGCGACGGCGCGCAGCCTGGCGAACGAGTTTGCGATGAGCGGAACGCTGGGATTGGGTGACGCGACGAACAACGGAGTGCTGACCTTGAGCGGGAACGTGGTGCTTGGAGCTGCGACGACGCTGACAGTGGCAAGCGCGGCGACGATCAGCGGAGTGGTAAGCGGAGCGTACAGCCTGACGAAAGCGGGAGTGGACGAGTTGACCTTGAGCGGAGTGAACACCTTCAGCGGCTCGACGAATGTGGATGCTGGTGTGCTGACGCTGAGTGGCGGCAGCGCGCTCATCAACAGCATGGCGGTGACAGTGTCTGCGGGCGGAACGTTGAAGCTTGCGAGCAGCGAAGAGATCGCGAGCCTCGCTGGAGCAGGAGCCGTGAACCTGCAGGGGAATGTGCTGAGCGTGAGCGGCGGGGTGGACACGACGTACAGCGGGTTGATGAGCGGTGCGGGCAGTCTTGTAAAGACCGGCAGCGCGGTGTTCACGATGAGCGGAGCGAACACGTTCAGCGGCGGAATGACCTTGCGTGACGGAGCGATCCAAGTGGGCGACAACGCGGCGTTGGGGACCGGGACGGTGACCTTCAGTGCTGGCTGGATCTCGAGCGACTCTGCGACGGCGCGCAGCTTGGCAAACGGGTTTGCGATGAGCGGAACGCTGGGCTTGGGAGACGCGACCAACAATGGGGCACTGACCTTGAGCGAGAACGTGGCGCTGGGAGCGGCAACGACGCTTACTGTGGCGAGCGCGGCGACGTTGAGCGGAGTGGTGAGCGGGGCGTACAGCCTGACGAAGGCTGGGGTGGACGAGTTGACCTTGAGCGGAGTGAACACGTTCAGCGGACCGACGAATGTGGATGCGGGTATCCTGACGCTGAGCGGCGGCAGCGCGCTGATCAACAGCATGGCTGTGACGGTGTCCTCCGGTGGTACGCTGAAGCTTGCGAGCAGCGAAGAGATCGCGAGCCTCGCTGGAGCTGGCGCAGTGAACCTGCAGGGGAATGTGCTGAGTGTGAGCGGCGGGGTGGACACGACGTACAGCGGGTTGATGAGCGGTGCGGGCAGCCTGGTGAAGACGGGGAGCGCGGTGTTCACGATGACCGGTTCGAACAGCTTCAGCGGCGGGGTGACCTTGAGCGAAGGAGCGATCCAGGTGGGCGACAACGCGGCGCTTGGGACCGGGACGGTGACTTTCAGCGCAGGCCGGATCTCGAGCAATTCTGCGACGGCGCGGAGTTTGGCGAACGAGTTTGCGATGAGCGGGACGCTTGGTTTGGGTGACGCGACCAATAGCGGAACGCTGACCCTGAGCGGGAACGTGGTGCTTGGAGCGGCGACGACGCTGACGGTGGCGAGCGCGGCGACGATCAGCGGAGTGGTGAGCGGAGCGTACAGTCTGACGAAGGCGGGAGTGGACGAGCTGACCTTGAGCCGAGTGAACACTTTCAGCGGACCGACGAATGTGGATGCGGGTATCCTGACGCTGAGCGGCGGCAGTGCGCTCATCAACAGCATGGCGGTTACGGTGTCGGCTGGCGGTACGTTGAAGCTTGCGAGCAGTGAGGAGATAGCGAGCCTTGCTGGAGCTGGCGCAGTGGACCTGCAGGCGAACGTGTTGAGCGTGAGCGGCGGAGTGGACACGACTTACAGCGGGTTGATGAGCGGTGCGGGCAGCCTGGTGAAGACGGGTAGCGCGGTGTTCACGATGACTGGTTCGAACAGCTTCAGCGGCGGGGTGATACTGAGCGACGGGGCGATTCAGGCTGGTGACAACGCGGCGCTTGGGACCGGGACAGTGACTTTTAGCGGCGGCCGGATCTCAAGCGACTCGGTGACGGCACGCACTTTTGCGAACGCGTTTGTGCTGAGCGGGACGCTTGGGTTGGGAGACGCGGCCAGCAACGGTGCGCTGACCTTAAGCGGGAATGTGACGCTGGGGGCAGACACGACATTGACGGTGGCGAGCGCGGCGACGTTGAG
>JBILLT010000146.1:0-3207 GCA_044375925.1 Chthoniobacteraceae bacterium
TGAGCCGCTACACCCAACCCGAGCGGGAGGTGTGTCTGTTATTGGAGCACCTGAAGTTGACGCTCCCGGAGCAAGTGCCTCCAAAAATTTACAGTCCGGACAAAGACTCGAATTTGAAAAACGTGTAGTGCCGACCTTTTAAAAACGACTGCTCAAAATAAGGTGGTTAGATCCTTTTGTCCTCTCCAGTCCGCGAACTCGGGTTAAAGTCCTATTTCGGAGTTCGGGCGAAAGCACTGCTTGTGAAACTGTGAATCTGTGGCACGATCGGGTCATGAAGAACATCACCGTGAGCGTGGACGATGATACCTACCGGATGGCGCGAATTCGAGCGGCAGAACGTGCGACCTCTGTCTCTGCGCTTGTGAGGTCTTATCTCCTTCAAATTGCATGCGGCGGAACTGGAGAAACTGAATTCCAGCGTCTCGAACGTGAAGAGCGAGAACTCCGTGACGAATTGCGTGCTCAACGGCTCGGATTGAGTGATGCGCATAATTTGAGTCGTGAAGAGCTGTATTCCCGCCATGAGATTCGTTGATACCAATATCCGCCTATACTCCTTGGAATTAGAGGCCGGGGAGTCGGAGAGGGGAGGAATAGCTCGGAAGATTTTGTTGAGTGCTGATTTGGCCCTTTCGGTGCAAGTGCTTCAGGAGTTTTATGTGCAAGCTACTCACTCACGACGTCCCGATGCGCTGACGCATGATTTTGCAATGCGATTGATTCAGAAATGGATGAGATTTCGGATTCAAGATAACACGGTCTCGGTGTTACGCGATGCACTTGAAATTAAGGCGCGGTACGGAACGTCGTATTGGGATGCAGCAATTCTAGCGGCTGCTCAGGGTGCCCGGTGTAATGAAGTGTTGAGCGAAGATCTGAATCACGGGCAGCAGTACGGCAGTGTGACGGTGGTGAATCCTTTTGTGAAAACGTAAGAAAGGGATGAAGATCTACCGGCTAAATGCCGCAGTCTACCGGCTAAATGCCGCAGTCTATCGGCTAAATGTCGCAGTCTGACACCAGCGCCAGCAGCTGATGCGCGAACAGGGAGGTGACAGACACTTTCCCGCTTCTTTCCCGCTTACTTCGCAGACAATCATGGCATGTGAATGCTGGCGAGTGCGCGGCCACGCAACTTATTTTCTGTAAATTCGCAGGCGCGTCCGACGTTGAAGAGAGGTCTCATAGAACCTCTCGGCTGTGAACCCGCCAACTATCCCGGATGGTTGGCGCTGGGGTTGGGGGGGCGGATGGGGTTCTGGACCGGGACCTTTTACGATTCGGATTTGAACGCAATAACGCTCAGCGGCGGGAGTGTTAACACGATGGAATGCCCATGCCCCTGCCAACCGTGCGGCTCAGACCAGACACCGCCGTAATTTCCTTGATTGGATCCACCGTAGGTTTGCGCATCAGTATTGAGCACTTCCCTGTAGAAGCTGTGTGAGCTTACGCCTACCCGGTATCCCTGCCTGACAACTGGGGTGGCATTCACCACGAACACGATTTTTGAGCCGCTTTTGCCGATTCGCTCAAAAGCCACGACCGACTGGTCTGCGTCGCGGAAGTCGATCCATTGGAAGCCATTGTACGAATCATCCTGCTCGTAGAGCGCCGGTTCGTGGGTGTACAGGAAGTTCAGGTGCTGCACCAAGCGCCGCAAACCGTCATTGAGCGGATCTTCAAGCAGGTGCCAGTCCATAGACCGGTTGTGGTTCCATTCGCTCCATTGTCCGATCTCTCCTCCCATGAAGAGCAGTTTCTTTCCGGGGTGCCCGTACATCCACGCGTAGAGCAACCGGAGGTTGGCGAATTTCTGCCAGGTATCACCGGGCATTTTATTGATGAGCGATCCTTTTCCGTGCACAACCTCATCATGACTAAGCACAAGCATGAACTGCTCTTGGAACGCGTAAAGTAGCGAGAACGTTATTTCGTTCTGGTGATAGCGCCGGAAAATCGGCTCGCGCGACATGTAGTGGAGAAAGTCATGCATCCATCCCATGTTCCATTTAAAGCCGAAGCCGAGTCCCCCGAGGTGCGTGGGCCGCGAGACCCCCGGCCAAGCGGTCGATTCTTCCGCGATCGTCATGATGCCCGGATAGCGCTCATAGCAGACCTCGTTGAAGCGTTTTAGAAAGTAAATCGCCTCCAAATTTTCCCTGCCGCCGTGACTGTTCGGAATCCATTCGCCGGCTGCGCGCGAATAGTCGAGGTACAGCATGGATGCCACCGCATCCACCCGAAGCCCGTCCACATGGAATTGATCCAACCAGAAGAGCGCATTTGAAATCAGGAAGTTGCGGACCTCGTTCCTGCCGAAATTAAAAATAAGCGTACCCCAGTCGTTGTGCTCTCCCTGCCGGGGATCGGCGTGCTCGTAAAGGTCCGTGCCGTCAAACTCGGCGAGCCCATGCAGGTCCTTCGGGAAATGGCCTGGCACCCAGTCCAGAATGATGCCGATACCCGCCTGATGGGCGCGGTCGATAAAGTGCCGGAATTCGTCCGGATTGCCGTGCCGGCTGGTGGGCGAGAAATAGCCCGTGATCTGGTATCCCCACGAACCCTCGAAAGGGTGCTCTGCGACAGGAAGCAGTTCGATGTGGGTGTATCCCATTTCCTTCACGTACGGGATCAACTGGTCGGCCAGCTCGTGGTAGGAGAGGGGGCGCAGCCGGTCCTCGGGTTTGCGGCGCCAAGAACCAAGATGAACCTCGTAGATGGAGATGGGCTCCTTGTGCCAGGCCTTTTGCTTCCGTGCTTCCATCCAATCCTGGTCACTCCACGAGTAGCGCTCCAAGTTGAAAACAAGGGACGCGGTTTGCAGCCCGTTCTGTGAGAAAAACGCAAACGGATCGCTTTTTAAAACCGGGATCCCGTGAGTGTTCAGGACCTCGAATTTATAGTGAATTCCCTCAACCAATCCGGGAATGAACAACTCCCAGATGCCGCATTCCACAAGCTTCCGCATCGGATGAACGCGGCCGTCCCATCCATTGAACTCACCGACAACAGACACCCTGCGCGCATTGGGGGCCCACACCCTAAAACAGCAGCCTTTCACGCTCCCTAATTCGCTCAGGTGTGCCCCCAGACGCTCGTACAAAGTCCAGTGCTGACCCTCGGAGAAGAGGTGCGAGTCAAAGCTGCTTAAGAGCCGCCCGAACCGATAGGGATCGTCGTTTCTCGCCGAGTGTCCGCCGG
>JBILLT010000147.1:0-3179 GCA_044375925.1 Chthoniobacteraceae bacterium
GTCTTAGGATTGTACAAACGCTGCAAGGACTGGCGCAAACCGAACTGGGACAAACCGATTCCGATCTGCCGCGCCGCGATGCTTTCAACCGTGTGCGCTTCGTCAAAGACGACAAAATCATTTCCAAAGAGATACCCCGACGAATCGGCCTCAGGCTCACCCTGCCCTGTCATGTTGAGAAAAAACAGCGTGTGATTCATCACCACAACATCCGCAGAGGCGAGCCGCTTGCGGGCCTGCTGGTAAAAGCACCGGGGATTGCTGCCGCAGGTTTTCGTTGTGCAGATGTGCGCCTCCGAGCACACTTCTGACCATACTCGGTGGTCCGGCTCCACCGGCAGATCCGACAGGGAGCCGTTCTCCGTGCGTTCCGCCCAGATCCTTAGTCTTTCGAGCTCGGCCCGCTCGGGCGTGGTGAAGAGGCCGTCGGCGTGCGCAATCGCGCGCTGCAAGCGCATGGGGCAAAGGAAGTTTCCGCGCCCCTTCCAAAGAATTGCGTCAAACTCGACGGGCAGGATCTTTTGAAGAATCGGCAAATCCTTGTATATCAGCTGCTCCTGCAGGTTGATGGTGTACGTCGAGATCACCGCCTTGCGCTTGTTTTCCACCGCCCATTGCACAGCCGGCACCAGATACGCCAGTGATTTGCCGACTCCCGTGCCGGCCTCAACCACCAGATGCCTGCGGTTCTCGAGCGCCGCCGCCACCGCCTCCGCCATCCGCTGCTGTTCTTGCCTGAGCTCGAAGTTGCGGACTTTGCTCAATTCGCCCGAAGATCCAAAAAATTCATGCACCCGACCTGAAAAGCCGGGGCCGATTTGGTCGTTCAGAGAAATCATTGGGGCGGATTGAAAGTTGGAAATGTTCGCTCGAAGCAGCGTAGTATAAGAACCCGCGCTCGTCCATGTGTTGAGCATTGCAGATTCCCACCCCTCCCCGATGAGTTTACTCGACCGCTACGTATTCCGCAGTTTTTTGGAACCATTGGTTCTATGCTGCGGCGCATTCGTTGGCATCTGGCTCATCTTCGACCTCAGCAGTCATGGGGCAGAATTTTCGTCGGCGGCTTCTTTTGAACAGATAGTTGAATACTACAGCTGCCAGATGCCCCAGGTGGTTCTGATCATCCTGCCGATCGCCGTACTGCTCGCGCTTCTTTTCAGTCTCAGCCGGATGTCCCGCTCAAACGAGGTCATTGCCATGCTCTTCGCAGGTCGCAGCCTCATCCGCATTCTTTCCCCGCTGATCACCGCCGCGGCGGTCCTGTCGGGCATCTGCCTTTGGTTGAACTATGAAATGGCACCGCAGGCTGAAGCGCTCAAGCGTATGGCGATGGATGACATCCGCAAGGCAAAGGGCGCGGCTGCGAGCGATGAAGTCAAAGGGCACCTCTTCAAGGACCGCATGAGCAACCGCACCTGGTATGTCAGAAAACTCAAGCTCAGCAGCCCCGTCATGGAGGGCGTCCAGATCATCGAACAGGACCCAGAAGGCAATCCCACTCGCAAATGTTATGCCGAGAAAGCCACTCATGACTTTGCGAAACAACAATGGATCCTCCAGCGCGGACTGATCGTCGATGTCAATGCACAGGGCGAGGTTCTCAAAATGGACAACTTTGAAGACCAAGGACAACGCATCATGGACAACTGGCCTGAAACTCCATGGCGGATCGCTTCCTCCCGTCTTGATCCAAACCAACTCACCGTCCCCGACCTTCAGGAGTATCTCGCGAAAAACTCCGATTTTTCGAAGCCCCAGCTCGCGCCTTTTCAAACGGCACTGAACGACCGGCTGGCACTTCCGTTGACGTGCCTGATTGTGAGCATTTTCGCCGGCCCGCTTTCGATCGTTTACTCTCGCCGCGGCATCATGCAGGGAATCGCGACCGCCATCTTCCTTTACTTCATTCTGATGGTGAGCCGCAACCTGCTGCTTGCCCTCGGCCGGGGAGCACGCGTCACACCGGAGACCGCCGCATGGGCCCCGCAGCTGAGCTTCTTGTTTATCGGCATCTGCCTGCTTTGGCTCAGATCTGGCAACCGGGAGCTCTCAACCATTTTTACAAGCAAACGATGAATCAGGAATGGAGCATTCAAGCGCGGGGTGTCGCATGCAGCGTCACTGGAACCCCTTTCGAAGCGGGGCAATATTTTCACACCCTTCTGTTTGATGACAAAACCGTCCTGCGACGGGAGGATTTGAGCGAAGAATCCTACAAACAGCGCCCGGATGACGCGCCTCAGCCCTTCTCACACTGGCGTTCAAAATTTGAGCCCGCTCCGCCCAAGGCGCCCGAGGCGCTGGGCAAGCAAACCGCTGAAGATCTGCTGCGCAAGTACATGGCTGATCCGAATCCGGGGCTTGCAAATGTTCGCTACATTCTTGCGTTGATGCTTGAGCGCAAACGGCAACTCAAGGAGATCGAAGTGCGCAAGAACGACGACGGCTCGCTGACCCGCATCTACCAACACGGCAAAAGCGGCGAAGCTTTCGTGATCCCGGATCCAGGATTAAAGCTCAGCCAAGTAGCCGAAGTGCAGGCGGAGGTTGCCGACTTGCTTGCCGCTCCAGTGCAAGCGGAGGAGAGCGCAGAGTCGACGCAACCTGCCGAATCCTCCGATTCGGAAGCCATGCCGGGCGCAACGCCAGACGCCGTGCCCATGTCCTCAGCGGGAGCAGCGGACAATGTGTCCGATCGGAACGAGTATTCCGCTCCCGAAGCCTCTGCCGCTGCTCCGGAATCGTCCCCTGCCGAACCGGAACAAGGCGTCGTTGATACACTGCATGGCGCAGCGGCCGCAGCCGATTCCGGACAAAATTAAGTTCCGGCTTCTTCCTCAATGCAGGCGGGCAATCCTCGCATCGGCGAGGCCTACTCCTTTACGCTTAAAAGGAAACCGCGAATCGCATTAAACTGTTGCACAGCGTCGCCGTCCATCACGTGCTTAATACCAGTCTTTTTCGCCGGATCCGAGTAACGCGGCATTTTGGTTTCAGGATCAAGCCGCTGCGGCTGGAGCAGCCAGCGCTCAAAATAAGTCAAACGCAGGCGGGAGCTGGCCTTCGCCAAATTCAGAGCTGGCGCCTCGAAGGGAGCCGTCGCCTTGCGCTTGCCAAGGTCATGACACGCGGTACACGCGAAGCCGCCCTGCTCGCTCACGAGCATTTCGCCAGCC
>JBILLT010000149.1:0-3156 GCA_044375925.1 Chthoniobacteraceae bacterium
CGTTGGTTGCTGCGGTTGGCGTGGGCTAGGCCTTGGCAGCCTCCAAGCCGACTTCGGAGTTCACCTCGACGGATACAAAAAAATATAGAGTGGTAAGCGAAGGCGAGAATTCGGGGACGGCTGTCTGTCCGGGTCTCGGGGGATACAAGATCTTGTATTCGATCGGGGATGATCGTTCTTGGATCGATCTTCAGTATGGCGGCCAGGTAGTTAATCTTTCAGGAGACACTTTTGAGCAGTGCAAAGGTGCCCGACCGTGGAAGGCGAATGACGTCGTGCAGTGGCGCGGATTTCGAAGGGGCAATCAGTTCGTTCCGCACGCGATCATTTTCAGGATGAAGTCGGAGCCCCCTAATCCGAAACAAAAGCCGTATGAAACTCTGGTTGTGGTGAAACTGGACGGCTTGAACTCACGGGTGGTCGGGCATGCGGCGGGCAATGTGGAGGCGGAGGCGATTGCTGACCGTGAAGGTCTTGCGGCTGGCTCTGGAGGTGGGACCAGACAAGGTGAGGAGATGCCTCCCGTTGCGGCAGTGCCGCGGGAGAGCGCTGCAGCAAGCGACAGAAGACAGGCGGAGGTGGTGCATACGGATGCTGGTCTCAGAGTGGTTTTTCCTAACGGGCAGTTTTTCAGGCTGGGATCGGAAAAAGGATTGCTCGGGCCCTCCACGGATCCAGGTGACCAAAGGCCGTTTGAGATTGAAGAAGGATGGCTGGTGGCTCTGAACGAGCAGCCAGCCACAAAAACCAGCTTCGCGCATTTGTACTTGCGGGATGGGAAAGGAAAATGGACCGAGCTTCCGAACGTTCAGCAGCGCATCTTGAAAATTGCGGGCACTGGAAGATCAAGTTTGAAAAGCGATTTTGTGCGGGTGGAGCATGCGCAAGCATACGGACCAGGCTCTGCTCTACTGCAGATCCAGTATTTCAATTCCGGTGACTCTGAGCCGATGCACATCCCGATCGCTGTCTCAAAAACTGGAAACCTGACGTTTGGGATGAGAGGGGAGTGATTCACAGGCGAATCATCAGTTGAACGTCGCTTTCCCGGTGTGCGGAGACGGACCTTGATTTTTGGATCAGTAAAAAGCTCGGTTTCTCACACGCCGGGCTGCGCTTTTGCGGCTTTTTTCTTTTCCTCTTTTTTTGATTTGTCGCCTCGGCCACTTCCCTCTCCTTTGAGCCCGCTTCCCGGGTTCAATTCAGACAAAGCGTTTGAGAGACGTTTGCGCGCTGCGATCGCGGAAGCGTCGCTTGTTGAATCCGGGACCAGCGTTTCCTTGAACGGGGCCTCTCGCATGTCGAAAAGTTCGTTCTTCTCATTCAATTTCCAATCCGCTTCGCGCGCATACCAGCCTGATCCAAGCTGATTGAAAATCCAATTGCGGGCCGGTGCACCGACCCCTTTGAGCTGCGCGATGAGACTTTTTCCATCAAGCACGCGGCTCCCAGGGAGGGGTGCACCGGCGGCCTCCGCGAAGGTCGGCAGGAGGTCGCTTGCATCAGAAAGGTGTTCGCAGAGCTTTCCGGCAGCGATGTGTGCTGGCCAGCATACGATCATGGGAACCAACCCGCCGCCTTCGGTCATCTCGCCCTTCTGTCCGACAAGGCGGCGGCCGCCGATGGTGGCATGATCGGCGTGCGCTTTTGCGGTGCCGTTGTCGCCCATGAAAACCACCATCGTGTTGTCTCTTATTTTCAAACGGTCAAGCTCGGCAATCAAGTTCCCGACCAACTTGTCCATGTACGCGACGTTGTCCTTGTATACCTTCGCGAGACGTTTTTCAGCCGTGTCTCCCGGGGTGGATGGACCGCTGTCCGGGGTCGGGAGAATCTGCCCGTGCACGTGTGAGAGCGAGTAGTAGAGGAAGAACGGCTGATTTTTCTCCGCACGTTCTCCGATAAATCGAATCGCCTCCTTGTGCAGCAAATCCGGCAGGTATTCGGTGTCCGACAAATTGAAGGTTTTTCCGTTAATGGTGTACGGCCCCGGATCGGCCCTCACCCCGTCCGAGGTGCCTTTTTCTCCATCGAGAGCATACGATGCGAGCAGCATCTTGGTTTTTTCGCGATTCCAGTAGATGCCGCTCGCCTTAAAAGACATCACGCAATCAAAACCCCACTGTGAAGGATCGCCGGAGGGCGAGATCTGGCCCCACTTGCCAATCATCGCAGTGGTGTAACCCGCCCGTTTTAAAACGGTGGGAATCATGATTTCAGCGTTTTCGCTGGTTCGCGGGATCGATCCGCAGGCGTCTTGACTCACCGCTCCGGTCCGAAACCCATAACGTCCGGTGAGAATGAGTGCGCGCGAGGGCCCGCAGAGTGGCGCGGTATAAAAGCGGCTGAACCGCGCGCCGCTCCTCGCGAGGGAATCAATGTTCGGGGTTTTGTAGATGTCCGAACCGTTGCATCCGATTTCCGCGAAGCCCAAGTCGTCCGCAAGAATGAATACAATGTTCGGCTTCTCTGCTGCGGGGGTTGGCGGTGCGGAGGGAGTCGTCGTGGGAAGCGCTGCGTCAGCCGATAGACTGGCGAGGAGGATGACAAGCAAGCGGTGGGTTCTCATGGTGGGTTGGATAGGGACAACGGAGGGCGGGCAGCGGATGACCGCCATTGAAACACCGGTTGGCACGCTGGGTTGTTGCGATCGCGGAGGATCGTCAGCGATCGAATGATGGAAGACGATCAGACGCGGGGATGCTTCCGAGAACAGAGCGGTGAGGGAGGGATTCGAACCCTCGGTACCCTTTTGGAGTACGGCGCTTTAGCAAAGCGCTGCTTTCGACCACTCAGCCACCTCACCAATTGCTCTTGGTCCATTACGAACCCAGAGCGGTTAGTAGTCAACGCGAAAACCGTCCCGGTTTGCTACATTCCGGCAGTGCCAGATGGGCTTAGGGCCGTTTTACTTAAAGCTGTGAAAAACGTCATATCAGGCCTCTGCTCCGGTGCCTGTTGCGAATTCTCTCAACCGCCCAATGGGCGTGCTCGGCAATCAGTGGCTCCGGGTCTCGCGCTGCTTGCTTCAAAGCGGGGAGATCCTCATCCGATCCGGTGTTTCCAAGGGCCACGCAAACGTTTCTGAGAAAGCCCCGGCGTTTGATCCGCTTGATGGGTGAACCCTTGAACAACCGGTTGAAACCGTCTTGGTCG
>JBILLT010000078.1:0-12966 GCA_044375925.1 Chthoniobacteraceae bacterium
AGCGTCTCGCCCACCACGTCCCCGCGCACTGCGAGCGCATTGAAAACGCCATTCACGGAGGCCAGAACATGAGACTCAGGAACAAGCGTCGGATGCACCCTGACTTCGATGTCTGCGCCCGCGGTGTTGGCCGCCGCTTTGATGATTCCAAGCAGTTTAATTTTGTAACCCAACTGGGAAGCGAAACGGATGTCTGAAGGTGTGATGGACTCGATCCCTTCGACAAAAATTTTGTCGGCCGGCACCCAGAATCCGTAGGCCAGCGATGCGAGAATGATTGCCTTGTGCGCGGCATCCCATCCATTCACATCAAAAGAAGGGTCCGGTTCTGCGTAGCCCGCAGTCTGGGCCTCGGCAAGAGCCTCCTGAAAACTCAGGCTGGCCTCGCTCATTCTGGTCAGAATGTAGTTTGAAGTGCCGTTGATGATTCCGTGGATGGAAACGATGTGGTTTCCAATGAGTGCTTCCCGGAGGCACTTGATGATTGGAATTCCACCGCCGACTGCTGCCTCGTAGAAAACCGGAACGCCATGCTTGGTCGCCGCATCGAAAATTTGTTTGCCGTGTTCCGCAAGCAAAGCCTTGTTCGCTGTGACCACAATTTTGCCATGCTCGATCGCGGAGAGAATGAGTTGAAGGCTTTCCTTCTTTCGGCCCATGACTTCAACGATGATGTGGATAGATGGGTCCTCCACCAAATCCTCGAAGCGGGCGGTCAGCAGCCCCTCAGGAAACCCGCCGGCCGCATGCTTGGCGGGGCTTTGAACGGCAATCCTGCGCAGTTCGGCGTCGAGTCCCACCCGTTCCCGGAGCAGGGCGCGGTTCTTGGTCAGGTGCTTATACACACCCGCACCTACGTTTCCGAGGCCGGCTAGTCCAATTCCAACTGGGGTTTCCATGAGGTGGGAGCAAAGGGGACATCATGCCTCTTCGCCGGCAGTTCACGCAAGGTCATTTGCGCCCCGCCCTGAATAACGGAGTCGTGTGCTTGGGCGTGGCACCGGCCGGATTAAAGATTGAGATGAGGGGGATTAGGCACTCTTCGAAGCATGCTTTGTGTCCCATCGGACAGGTCTTTTGACACCCTCGGTTCCAGACTTACTGGCTTACACGTGGAGTTCGACTTGAAATCATCCGAGCGCGGACCTTTGGAATTGCACTCGGGCTGGTTTTAGGACGGCATTGCGGTATGGAGCGAGCAAACGGGTGTTGGTATGGATGAATTTTCTTCTGAGCCGCGTTCCGATCTTTTGCGGGCTGCTTTTGATCCTGAGGCCTTCCGCGATCTTGGGCATCGTGTCGTAGACTTGCTTGCGGATCGGTTGCACTCAAATTTGGCGGGTGAAGGACGTGTGCGTCTGAGTACAAGTCCCGACGAGGAGTTTGCTTATTGGGCGGGGATCATGAATGAGGCGGGAGGAGATGAGTTTGAGCTTCTTGATCGGTTCGTGGCTCGCTCCATTCAACTGCACCATCCCGGTTACGTTGGGCATCAAGTGGGCGCGCCCGCGCCGGGTGCAGCCGTTGCAGGGTTGGTGGCGGAGTTGCTGAACAATGGCATGGCTGTTTATGAAATGGGTCCGGCGGCAACCGCTTTGGAGCGGTGGGTTGTCGAGCAAACCGGAAAATTAGTCGGTTTCAAAGACCCCTCCGGTTTTCTGACCTCCGGTGGAACCCTTGCGATGCTTACAGCGCTTTTGGCAGCAAGAAGCCGGTCCCATTTGCAATCAGGTGGCGACGGTAATGGTCCGGGCCGCTTCGCGGTTTTGGCATCTGCTGAAGCGCACTATTGCGCGTCACGCGCGGCACAGGTGATGGGGTGGGGGGAGGATGGGATCGTACGGATTCCGGTGGATCGTCTTTACAAGATGCGAGTGGACTTGCTCGAGAACGCTTTTCAGCGCGCGTTGAGCTCTGGCCGGGAGCCTGTCGCCGTGGTGGGAAGTGCCTGCAGCACGTCAACAGGCTCCTATGACAATCTTCATGCGATTGCCGATTTTTGTGAAAAGCACTCACTCTGGTTTCATGTCGACGGTGCCCATGGGGGAGCGGCGGCATTTTGTGAGGAGTTTCGGCACCGACTTGCCGGGGCGGAGCGTGCGGATTCGGTGATGATCGATTTTCACAAGATGCTTTTGACGCCGGCATTGGCAACCGCGCTTATTTTCCGGGACGACGCACGTTCCTGGGCGGCTTTCCATCCAATGGCGGAATACCTTTGGAGTGCAGAAGCGGGGGCGGAATGGTTCAATGTAGGCAGGCGGTCTTTTGAATGCACCAAGCTAAGCATGAGCATCAAAATCGCGAGCGTGTGGCGGCGTCACGGCTTGGCGCTATTTGCGGAAAACGTCCGTAGAACTCACGCAAACGCGAAGGCATTCTGGCGCATGCTCGAACAGGACCCCAGATTCGAGGTTGCGGTGGAGCCTGAATCAAACATTGTATGCTTCAGGTTGAGCGCCCGGGAGTGGGAGGGGAAAAACGGCGATGAGGTGCACAAGCAATTGCGGGCAAGCGTTTTGGCTGACGGGAGTTTTTATCTGGTTCAGACGGTGCTCGGTGGACAGGTGTGGTTGCGAACCGCGTTGATGAATCCGTTCACCAGTGAAATCCAGTTGCGGGCCCTCATGGAGGCTGTGGTGCAGGCCGCTGCAGCATCATCAGCGTGATGACTGCCGCGACGACCGGTTTTCACGGCGGGATGGGCAGCCGTTTTTTGTCGCCGTTTCTTGCAGCAGAACTGGGCTTTGTTAGGATACCGTTCTGTGCCGCCCCGCGTAGTCTTCTATCTGAGCCTTTTGGCTGTAATTCTTCTGCCTGTTTTTAACGGAACAGCGCAGCAGGGTTCCTCCCCTTCAGAGGAGGAGAAAAAGCGTCTTTTTCTCAAGGCGCGGGAGAACATCCAGACAACGTCTCCATCCAAGGCACCCTCCCAAGGTTCATCGACCGCTCCGAAGTCCAGTCCCAAGGCGGTGCCGAAGCCGGCGCCTGTTTCGAAGCCGGTGCCAAAAGTCGTCCCAAAGCCTGTTTCAATTGAGCCCCAAAAAGCCTCGCCTGTCACAGAGGCGAGTGCTTTTCCCCAACCGCTTGGCCCCGCTTCAGGATCCGGCTCGTCTTCACAAAAGGTGCAGTCCAAACAGACCGGTGAATCAAGCAAACCGGTTACCCCTCCAACGCCGGCGCCGATCGCCCTGCCGAAATCGGCGCCTTCGAGAATTGAAAGTGATTCAGATGCACCGGTTGTGATCGAGAAGTCAGGTGTTGACCGGAAGGAAGGTGCTCAGGCTCCGTCATTTTTTGGATGGTTTAGTCGTTGGAAATATCTGAGCAGCGGAGTGCGAAAAGAGATTGACCGTGCTCCGGTTCAAAAAGGGCGTTGGCGTTATATTGTGGTGCACAACAGTGGGACGCGGCAGGGCAACGCCAAGGCTTTTGAGTACTATCATCGCCAAGTGCGCAAGATGCAGAACGGATTGGCTTATCAGTTCGTGATTGGAAACGGTACGTCCTCCGGGGACGGGCAGGTTGAGGTTGGCAGCCGATGGGCGAAACAGATCAACGGAGGCCATGTCCATAGCGATTACCTCAACAATATCGCCATCGGAATCTGCCTGGTCGGCGATTTCAACCACGAACAGCCCACGGCCAAGCAACTGGAGGCGTTGGATGAGTTAATCCGATATTTGCGGCAGCGGGTTGGGAAAACCGACGGTAAATGGGCTGTTGTAAAGGCCCACAAGGAAATCAATCCGCCCAGATGGCCTACCGATTGCCCGGGCAACGACTTCCCGTACAGGTGGCTGCACAACAAGTTTGACTGAGCATCCAACCCGCCGTCGGCAGCGTCATACGGTCCTTGGTTTCACGCTGTAGCTGTGTGCTATCTCGCCTTGCCGCCTTGCTGCAGTCTCGTCTTTCGGCAGGTACGAGCGAACGTATTCCACCTTTGTCTCCCGCGGCCCTACACTCACGCGAAGATAACCGGAACTCGGAAGTTTCTTTCCTTCCAAGTACCGGTCCTCGTTGTACGCCACGTACCCGTGGTCTGAAGGCATTGGCAATTCTTGATACACCACTCCGTCGCGCTCCTGCTGGCAATACAGGTGATCGTGTCCTTGAAAAAACACCGACACCTTGTGTTTCACCATCAATTGGTGGATCGGCAAATCCCATGTTGGACGCATCTGCGAAAAGCCGGGTTCCCCCTTCTTGCCGCTGCCGCCCCACTCGTAAAGGCCTGACTCTTCAACCCCGCCCCGGCCGGATCCAAGCACGTGATGCGCGAAGACAAATTTGTACTTCGACTTTGATTCTTCAAGCGTCCGCTTGAGCCACTGGTATTGCTGGTCGCCCAGGGTGATCGACCACCAGTCGCGATTCTTCTTTTCATCGCCATGCGGCTTTTTGCCGGGATTTGCGTCCTCTCCTCGGAAGCCGCTATCTACCAAAGCTGGCGAGTGCCAGTAATTGTCGAGCAGGATGAAAAGAGCGTCACCCCAAGTCCACACACAGTAATCTTTCAAAAGACCGATGTCCCTTAGCGGGGTTGTATTTCCCGAATAGAATCCGTCCGGAGCGGGTGTCGGAAAAATCCGATTTCTCGCCAACTGCGCGCCGACGGCCACGTCCCTCCTTTGATCGGACTGCATGTAATTGTATAGAGATGCCTGATCGTGGTTGCCGTTGATTAAGAAGACAGGGGCGCTTCTTCCGATCACCCCAAGAAACGGCCGCTGCACCAGATAGGGTACTGCGAGCGCTTCGTGGGTGACGTTCGGAACCTTTTCAACGCTGAAGTCGTCTCCAATGCAGATGTGGAAATCGGGATGATCCGCAGCCGCGGTCTCAAGTGTTCTTGCATAAAGCTCGGGATGGCTGCTCTGCGGACGTTCAGGGTGCGAGTCGCCCTGCACAGTGAATACAAAAGAACTTCCCGGTGCGCGCTGGGTTGAGAATCGGCACTCGCATCGCGTCGTGAAAGCGCCTTTCCCGCCCTTGGGACGAGATTGCACGCGATAAAAGTATTCGGTGTCGGCGTTGAGTTGATCGATGAGCACCTCAAGCACTTCGTTTTTCTGAAAATTCAGCGGGCCGATCCTCCGGGTGTATTCTCCTCGGTTTTTGCCGATCTCTAAAAAACCTTCCATCGACTCCGACGCGAGAACGCTGGCCGTCATGGAATGATGGGTCGCGCGACCCAGCACGATGGAAAGCCTTTCAAAATCAGAAAGCCGATCGGGAAGCCGGTATTTGTTAATCTCGCGATTCTTACCTTCTTTCTTTCCACCGTTGCCTTGCCCCATGCCAGGGCCTTTGTTTCTGTCTTTGCCGTTTTGTTTGTCCGCGGGGCCAGCCTCGGCGATTCGTGCGATGGACCAGCCAAAAGATAAAGCTGAAAGCTCGAGGAAGTCCCTTCGCCGAAAACGGCGCTCAGGAAGATCCGCCTTGTAAAACGGATTCTTGGGCGATCCATCGATTTCGTCGGGGTCTTTCATAACACTTTTCGCGATGATGACGTCCGCAACCTTAGAATTTGATGAAGGGCGGAACAGTAAAAACCGAAGTTAACAATGGAGAGAAGCCCTCTCGTGCGGATTCCCACGCGCTGTTTGTCTTTCGCTGGAATTTATTGACGAAATACCGCGCGATTGAGCCAGCGCGAGCAGATTTAGGCGTTTGGGATGCCTGATCGCGACAAACCTAGATTCAGTTCCATCTGGTCATGCCTTCCAAGTGCGCGCGCATCGTAACCGCGGGCTCGCAGATCTATGGCGAATTCCTGTGTATAACCGTGGACCAGAAAGACTCTTTTCGGATTTACCAAGGCGACCGTCTCTAGAAGTTCGTCGTAATCGGCATGATCGCTTAAAGGGATTACTTCATCGACATCGTATCGGTATTTTGCAGAGGCCGAAAGCGCCCATCCGGTCAGCATCGCGGTGCGTGTTTTTTTAAGTTTTCGCAACGCCTGAGACTTTCTTGAAGCCGGAGGAAACACCAAGACTTTTCCTTCAGTTCTAGAGGGGTCGAAACATTCGCAAGCGGGAAGCGCACTCAGATGCGGAGCCAAAGCACGCGTCATTTCCCAAACCGATCTATGAAGCATAAAGCAGTGCCCCGTGTCAGCCAGGGTGCAAAGGAGCTCCTGAGCTTTACCCAGCGAGTAAGCATAAAACACGGGTGTTGCCCCGCTCTCAAAAGCACTTTTTAAAAATTCGTGAATCTCCTCGATGACTTTAGTTCTTGGCGGAAAGCGGTAATGCGGGAGTGCAAACGTCGTTTCCATCACAAGGGTGTCTGCTTGTTCAAAACGCGCGAGCTCGCAGCTGCGTGAATACCTCAGCTTGTAGTCGCCCGTGTAGAGCAACGAGGCACCGTCGGCCTCTCGCCTTAAATGAAGCATCGAGGAGCCTGCGATATGTCCGGCGGGCAACAAGCGGAGCTTCCAGTTTCCACGTCTGAGCGGCTCTCCTAAAGGTACTGGCAAAAATGCGCCTGCAGCGCGTTTTCCATAGCGCGCAGTCATAATTTCATGCGTCACCTCGGAACAGATTGTCAAGCGGTGTCTGGCGAAGTGGTCGCTGTGCGCATGCGATACGAACGCGCAATCTGCGGAAAACTGCGGATCCAGCCACAATCCTGCTTCGGGAACATGGATGCCCCGACGGTAGGATACCGAGAGCAGCTGTGTCATTTGAATCGGGTTGGCTTTAGCGCCGAAGGGTTGATGGCAGAACATAAAAATCGCCGCGTTCCGCACCGAAGGGAACACGGCGATTCTATGAGAAGTCAGGCGTCTTTAACGGCCTGAGCTGCTTGATTTGCTTCCGGGGTTGCTCCGGATCGTATCGTTGGTTGTCAGTTGGCGCGGAACTCAACAGACTGCCCGCGCCGCATCGCTTCGTGCTGCTCGTCGGAGCACGGTGCGTTCAGCGGAACGTGTGTTTGGTTCCCGTTTTCAGAGACCAGCCCTTTTTCGAGCATATAGCGCTCCACCTCCTCGCCCGAAATGTCCGGAAGCATGACGCCATTGATTTCCACGCACGGGCTCAAGGGTTGGCCGCTTCGCTGTTCCATTTCCCAGCGAAAAGCCGGATTTTTGATGATGTCTTTTTCTGTGTACGAAATGGCGTACTTGCTGAGCACGGCGCGCACGCCGTTGCTCCAGCCGCACTGCGTTTTCAGCCATGCCGTTACTGTTGGTTTTTCCATGATTTTGGTGTGGTTTGTTTCGGTTGAAAGGTGGGTGTGCTGAACAGAAAAGGCCGGCGGTTTTGCCGCCGGCCCAAACTTATAGCACACTCGAAGTGAAATGGCTTCTACCACTTCACTCGGAGTATTGCTCCCGACTTAGCGGCGGCGGGTCTCCCCTGGCCGATATTCCTCCGCAGCAGCGAAGGCCTGCTCGAGGCCGACCATATCTTCGCCGGGCCGCAGCGAATCGAATGCGGCGGCTTCACGCTTGATTTCTTCCTCATCGTAAGCCGCAGCCTTGATGGAAAGACCGATGCGGCGCTCGGCTTTGTCCACCTTGATGACGCGCGCTTCGATTTCCTGGCCGATCTTGAGATGATCTTTGATTTTATCCACGCGGTCTTCGCTGATTTGTGAGATGTGGACAAGGCCGTCGATGTCGCCATCCAGCTGAACAAATGCGCCGAACGTTGCGATTTTACTGATCTTGCCTTTCACAAGGTCACCAATCTTGTAGCGCGCCTCGATGGTCTTCCACGGGTCTTCTTCGAGCTGTTTAATTCCAAGGCTGATACGCTGGGAATTTTTGTCGATGTCGATCACGACAGCTTCGAGTTCGTCGCCCTTCTTGATGACTTCCGTCGGGTGGTTGACTTTTCGAGTCCAGCTCATGTCGGAGACGTGAATCATTCCGTCGATGCCTTCTTCGAGCTCAACGAACGCTCCATACGCAGTCATGTTGCGGACGATGCCCTTCACCTGTTTTCCGATCGGATAACGGTGTTCGATTTCTTCCCAAGGATTGGCCTCGAGTTGTCGTACGCCGAGGCTGATCTTCTGCTCCTCCTTGTTGATTCCGAGAACAACCGCTTCGATTTCCTGTCCGAGCGAGAGTACGTCGCTGGGGCGGGTAATCCGCTTGGTCCAAGACAGCTCTGACACGTGGATCAGCCCTTCCACGCCTTCTTCGATTTCGACAAAAGCGCCGTAGGGTACGAGGTTGGTGATCTTGCCCTTGACCTTGGTGCCGACCGGGAATCGCCCTTCGGTTTCTTCCCACGGGTTTTTCTGGGTTTGCTTGAGGCCGAGTGAAACGCGTTCTTTGTCGCGGTTGATCTCAAGGACAACCACTTCGACTTCTTGCCCGACCTTCAGGAGTTCGCTTGGGTGAGTCAATCGGCCCCAAGTCATGTCGGTGATGTGGAGCAGTCCGTCCATTCCATCGAGATCAATGAAGGCGCCGAAATCGGTGAGGTTCTTGACCGCGCCGCGCACGATATCGCCCGGCTTGGTTGAATCCAAGAAGCGGGACCGTTTGTCGGCGCGCTCTTGTTCGATAAGTTCACGGCGTGAGAGGACGACGTTTTTGCGGTCGTCGTTGATCTTCACGATGCGGAACTCGTACGTGTTGCCTACAAATTGCTGCAGATCTTTCGGGGGGATAATATCGATCTGTGAACCGGGGAGGAATGCCTCCACCCCAATGTTCACGGTCAGGCCGCCTTTGACAACCGAGCGTACTTTTCCTTTGATGATGCCGCTGTCGTGAAACACCTTCACAATTTTCTCCCAGTTCTGGCGGTAGGCCGCTCTCTCTTTGGACAGCAGCACCATGCCCTCATCGTTCTCCAGACGGCAAAGCAGTACTTCAACCTCATCGCCCACCTGGATGTCTTCCATGTCCTCAAACTCTGAGATGGGAATGACACCCTCGCTTTTGTATCCAATGTCCACGAGGACCTCGCGCGGCCGCACTTCGAGTACATGGCCTTTAACGATGCTACCCTCCTTGAATTCGCGAAGCTTATGCGTCGCGAGCAATTCCTTCATGTCGATCATTTTTCAGATAAAACTACCCACGGTTTCCCTGGTTCTACCCGCCGCGGGCACTGGAAACGTTCAGTGCCTAGGACGCAGCGGGCCGGAGACCTTATACTGGAGACGGCCTTGCGCAAAGTGGAAAGCAGCCCATTTTGAAGAAAATCAGAAACGTAGCTTGCAGCGCTGGTTTCAGCTTTGTAACTTCACCTCTTTGGCGGTGAAAGGCTAGGTAGCTCAGTTGGCAGAGCAGAGGACTGAAAATCCTCGTGTCGCCGGTTCGATTCCGGCCCTAGCCACTCCCCTCAGCGTCAACTACTTGGGAGGGGCTTTGGAGGGAACCTGGAGAGAGCCGCGTGCCGGGGGAGACTGGGGGTGGCGGCAGGAATTACTGTGAATCCTGAGAGATCCTCCGCGTCACGCGACACCTTCAAATGACCCAGTCATCCCAAGACTTACCGCGTTGATCTTTGTTCAGGACCTGCAGTTGGCGTTCCTCGTAGAAGACAAGGGATCGGGGAGGCACGCTGTGTGTCAGAAATACGCTTGCAGCAACAGTGGATCCCGCGCCCACGACTGTATCTCCGCCCATGATTGTGGCGCCGGCGTAGATTGTCACCCCATCCTCCAAAGCAGGGTGCCGCCTTTTACCGCGCAGCGCCTGCCCGCCTGCCAGCGACCGCGCGATCAATGAAACCCCCTGATACAACTTCACATGGGAGCCAATGACGGCGGTTTCTCCGATCACGACGCCCGTACCGTGGTCGATGAAGAAGTGTGAACCGATCTGTGCGCCCGGGTGGATGTCTATCCCTGACCTTGAGTGCGCCCATTCGGTCATCATTCTTGGGATAAGAGGAATACCTTGAAGGTAAAAAATGTGAGCGAGTCTTTGGATGGCTAAAGTTTCGATGAACGGATATGCAACGATGATCTCCTGAGTCCCTGAAGCTGCCGGATCGCCCTCGAAAGCGGCCTGCACGTCGGAAGCCAGAAGCTCCCGCACTTTCGGGATCGAACCCAAGAATTCGATCATTAAGGTTTCGCAATTCAACAGAGGCTGGTCTGTGGCGCGGGTGCGCACGCTCTTTCGCAACTCCGCAAGGAGCCTGTCTGCAATCGAGAACAAGCGGTGTGCCGTCACCCTGTTCAAATGAGATGAGTGTATGGGCTCTTGGTCGTGGAAGCCCGGAAACACGATTTGCAAGAGATCCTCGCAGATTGACGCAACAGCTCGCTTTGAGGGGAGGTTCGACTCGTCCACGTTATTCATCCCGCCCGCCGTCCGGTATGAGCAGAGAACATCCTCTGTGATTTGGCCTAAATCAAATTCCATTCCTTAGCCAAGCTGATCTGAATTCCGGCTTGCATCAACCCGAAAGCAACGGATCCGAGCGCGCCGGGCTTCCAGATGGATTGCTGGGCGGGCGGTTCAGCAGATGACAGAGCGCTCCGAGTCTGCTTCGATGTGTGCAGCTCCTCTAGGCTACCGCCACATGCAGCTTTCCTTTCAGTGCCCGCACTGCAGTCAATTGTTCGATGCATCTCCCGAGATGTACGGACAGACATCCGCATGTCAAAACTGTGGCGGGCTGTTCTTTGTTCCAGCGCCTGGCCACCCGTCGGACAGCTTGGAGGGCGCTACGGGAGGCGGATCGGCGGCCTCCGAACAGGGAGCCACTTCGCTTGCCATGGAACGGCGGCAGTTGGAGGACCAAATAGATCAACTCCGCAAAAGCGTCTCTCTAAAAGAGGAAGAATGCACCCGGCTACTCGCTGAGCGCGACGACCTCCAAAACCTATCGCGAACTCAGGCAACGATGCTTCGTAAATTCGAAGTGGATCTCGAGCAATCCGGCGGTTTGCTGCATTCGTTGCGCCAAGAGTTTGAAGCACGTGAAAAGTTGCTGGAGGTGGCGGAGGAGAGGGCTAAGCGTTCGGATGAGCGCATCGTTGAACTCACCGGGGAGTTGCGCAAGCTCGGCGATCTTGAGTCGAGGTGGAAAAAAGCTGTTGAGCGTGTCAATCAGCTTGAGTTGGATGCCACGAAGACTGCCGAACGATCAGAGAAGGAACGGACTGACGGGATCGAATTACGAGAAAAGCTTGTCTCCGCCGAGAAGGAGAGGGACGCATTAGCCCAGAAGATGCGGGAATTAAGCTCAAGTCTTGAGCAGTCATCAAACAAAGCGATCGAATTTCAAAAGCAGACAGCCGAGTTAACATCGAAGTTTGACGAGGCAAATAAAGCCACAAATGTCTTAAAGCTGGAGAGTGCGAGGGAATCGGCAATTTGGCAGAAGCAGGTGAAAGATGCCTCAGCGCGCATCAACCTTCTCGAGGAGAACTGCGTTGAAAAAATGCGGGAGATTGAGTGCGAGAGATCAAATCACAAACAGGCTCTCGAAAAACTTGTGGCGGCCGAAAAGGAGAGGGATGCGTTTTCCGTGTTTCTGGAAGAATTGAAAGTTCGGTTGGAGCAATCATGCACGCGCTCGCACGAATTAGAGGCACTGACGCAGAAGCTGAAATTGGATCTGGAAAATTTCAAACAGGCGTCCGATTGTCAGCGGAAAACGCACGAGGCAGCATCTCAGGCTCAAGAAGAGCAGTTGAAAAATTCAACGCGGCGCATTGAAAGCTTGGAGGCGGATTGTGCAATCACCGCGGATGAACTTAAAAAAGCGAGGGAGGATCAGTTCAGTGCGCATACGAAGCTTGAAATTGTCGAGGGAGAACGACGGGCGCTCTCCGTATCGCTTGAGGCGATGCAGGTTGAATTAGAGCGCGCTTCGAAACGGACCCTTGAGCTGGAGAAGACTTCTGAGGAACTGGCGGTGAGTTTGAGCGACGCCAATCGGGAGGTGGAGCATCAAAAGAAGAAAGCTCTCGAGGACTCGCAGGCGTACAAGGAGAAGTTGGAGGTGTTGGCGCTGCGCATTTCGCAGGTGGAAGCTGAGCGCGCAAATGCTCAGGCTAAAGTCGCAACTCTTGATGCAAGCCAGATAAAGGTTCTGGGGAGTTTGGCGGCAGCTGAGAAAGAAAAAGAGGACCTTCAAAAGGCAGTTGCGGCGCTGCGTTTAGAGGTTGAGCAATCATCCAAACAGACTCGTGCGTCGGGTGAGTTTGCAAACGGGCTGCGTCTGCAACTAGAAGAAATGCGCGAACTGGTCGCCTCGAGAGAAGGCATGCAGGAAGAAATCGCCGCTTTGCGAGTGCGGTTGGATAAGGTTTCGGAGAGTGAGAAGTATTGGCGTGAGCAAGCGGGTGTTTTTGAAAGCAAAATTGCCTTGGCGACCGGACAGTTGTCTCGGCTTGAGGGTGACGTTTTGGAATCCGGGAATGAATGCGCGGCCTTGCGATTGCAGGTCGAGCGCCAGAAAGAGGAGCTTGCGGCTGCGCGCGCTGCAACCGGTCGTGTCGATGGGTGTGGGGAGGCTGATCTTCTCAATTCAAAGATCGCTCAACTCGAGGCGCAGGAGCGCGTCTTGAAAGAAAACGAGGTCGAACTTCAGCGCCGCCTCGCGGTGAAAGTTCAAGAGTTAGAGATGATGCATCATCGGATCATTCAGAGTGAGCAGGTTGGAAAGGATGGTTCGCCGGGGGGGGCGGCTTTGGCTTTGCTCAGGGGCTTCGTTTGGAATTTAATTGAGGCCCCGGAGCGGTTGCTTCGCGTTTTGTTTCCCGGTTTCGCTGGATGCAGTTACGCTTTCCGGCGGATGGCGGGTGTTGGCGTTTGGGTTTTGGTGAGCGGAGTTTTTCTTTTCGCGGGCGGGCGGTTGACGGAGCAAGGCCCCGAATCGCCTGGCAACGCGGGCTCGCCGGGGCCCAGTCATCTCGTCGAAACAATCCCAGTCCTGCGGGACATTGAGAGCGACAAACTGCAAGAGTCTCAAAAGGAGGAATCCGCACTTCCGATGGACTCGAATGAAAAGGCGGCCACGCCATTCGTTG
>JBILLT010000079.1:0-12772 GCA_044375925.1 Chthoniobacteraceae bacterium
AAAAGACGTGAGCCTATTTTTTCAGCGATTCACGGTTTTCAGCGATTCGCGGAATCGCCTGGCGGCATCCCGGACGCGTTCCCCGGTGTTTTCGAGCGGCTTGACGAACTTCGGGGTGAACCACGGGAATCCTCCCACCAGATCGCTGGTGACGAGCACCTGGCCGTCGCAGTCCGGACCGGAACCGATCCCGATTGTCGGCACATGGACAGCCCCGCGGATCCGGCTCGCGGCCTCCGGCACGACCAATTCCAGCACCATAGCAAAAACTCCGGCGGCCTCAATCGCCTGTGCATCCTCAACCAACCGCGCGGCGGCGTCCGGAGTTGTGCCTTTCTTTTTGTAGCCGCCTTCCAGAAGCACGCTCTGGGGCAGCATCCCGATGTGGCCCATGATCGGGATCCCCGCCTCTGCGATCGCGCGGATTTGCGGGCTCATTTCCGCGCCGCCTTCGAGTTTCACCGCATGGGCCCCTGCGCCGACGAGCGCGCGCGCAGACTCGAGTGCCTGGGCGGGGGACTGGTACGTGTGAAACGGCAGATCGGCGATAATCGGCGTGTGCACGGCGCCGCGCGCGACCGCCGCGGTGTGGTGGAGCATGTCCGCAAGCGTGACGCGGGTCGTGTCCGGATGGCCGAGCACCACCATGCCGAGCGAATCGCCCACCAACAGCCAGTCCACGCCCGCCTCTTCGAGCAGCTTTGCCGTCGGGTAATCGTACGCCGTGAGCACCGCGATGGGTTCACCGGAAGTTTTGCGCTGGCGGGCGGCGGTTTGGGAGAGGCTTTCGTTGCTCACGGAAATCAATCGAGGGGATGTCTGGTGCTGCGGATTGAATCGCTGACTGGACGGTTTTGACGGCCGGGTGCGGTCAAAACGTGGAGCGCCTGATGATCGGCATGCGTTTTAGCGCGGCGTGTTCGGGAACGGAGGTTCAACGGGAAATCTCCCATTGCCGGGCTGCGAGGGCAACTCCGGCGGGATCTTTGAGCGATGCGAGGAGCTGCGAGACGGTGCGTTCCTGGCCCGGCAGGAGCAGGTTGGGTTGAATGTCGGCCAGCGGGGTGAGCACGAAGCGCCGCTGGTGCAGGCGGGGATGCGGGATCACAATGTGCGCGTTGGAGAGCACCAGATTTCCCGCGTAGAGGATGTCGAGATCGATGGTCCGCGGCGCGTTTCGGGGCCGTTTCGAGGGGCGGCCCATGGCGGCTTCGATGGACTGCAGGTCCTGCAGCAGCGCCGTGGGGTGGCCCTCGAAATCGATTTCAATGACGGCGTTCAAAAACGGTTCCGCATCGGGATCCGTGCCGACCGGGTCGGTTTCATAAAGGCGCGAGCTGAGGACCGGGCCCTTTGCGTTCGCGAGGTGCGAAACGCGGTGGCGCGCCTCGACAAGCATTTCAAGGCGGTCCCCGATGTTTGAGCCGAGGGCGATCCCTGCGCGCATTCGTGGTGGTGCTGGTTTGTGAGTTTGGATCAGGGGCGTGCTAGTGGAGGCCCAGAACGTCCTGCATGTCGTACAAGCCCGGCGCCCGACCGTGCGCCCAGAGGGAAGCTCTCAGCGCGCCCCGAGCGAAAGTGTCGCGGCTTGAGGCCTTGTGGGTGAGCTCCAAGCGTTCGCCCATCGCGGCGTAAATCACCGTGTGATCTCCGACCACGTCTCCGCCGCGCACCGCGTGCATGCCGATTTCGTCCTGCGTGCGTTCACCGACGATGCCGTGGCGTCCGTGCCGCGTGTCGTTTTGGTACGAGAGCGCGCGCACCTCCGCGAGGATTTCCGCGAGCCGTTTGGCGGTGCCGCTGGGCGAGTCTTTCTTCATGCGGTGATGCATTTCCACAACCTCCAAATCAAAGGAGGTGCCGAGGATTTCCGTCGCCTTGCGCGTGAGCCAGAAGAGCGTGTTCACCCCTACGCTGTAGTTCGGGGCAAATACGACGGGGATTTGCTTCGCCGCCGCGTGGATGGCCGCGATTTGCCCGTCGGAATGGCCGGTTGTGCCGATCACAAGCGTCTTGCGCGAGGTGACGCACGCTTCCAGCACGCTTTCGATGATCGCGTGGTGGCTGAAGTCGATGACCGCCTCGCACTTTTGAAGCGCGCCCGCGAAGTCGTCGCCCGCGTCCACTTCCGCGCCGACGGTGAGTGCGTCGAAATCTTTCGCGCATTGCACGAGCGCCTGGCCCATGCGGCCCCGCGATCCGTTGATGAGAACATGTATTGGACTGGGACTGCTCATAGAAGGCCGCAAAGTTTGAGGGTTGCCTGCAGTTTTGCGCTGCTCGCGGCGGAAAGCGGCGAAAGCGGGAGGCGCACGTCGGGCAGCATCCGGCCCATCATTGCCAGCGCGGCTTTGGAGGGGGCGGGATTGCTCTCGAGGAAGAGGTCCTTGAAGAGTGGGTAGAGTTCGAAATGCATCTTTCGGGCCGCTGCAAAGTCGCCTTGGAGCGCGGCCTGCACCATCCGCGAAACGCGGTCGGGGACGAGGTTGGAGGCGACGCTTACAACGCCCACAGCGCCTACGCTCATGAAAGGCACGGTCAGCGAGTCGTCGCCGGAGAGGATCTCGAAATTTGCCGGAAGCGCCGACCTCAGCATGCTCACGCGTTCCACCGAACCGCCCGCTTCCTTGATCGCCACCACGTTCGCGAAACTCGAAGCGAGGCGTTGGGTGGTTTCAACCGAAATCTCAATGCCGCAACGTCCCGGGATGCTGTAGAGCATCAGCGGCAGCTTGGTGGACGCGGCGACTTTTGCGTAGTGCAGGAAAAGTCCCTCCTGCGTGGGGCGGTTGTAATAGGGCGCGACCAAGAGGGCTGCGTCCGCTCCGAGGCGCTCGGCCTCCTGCGTCAGGTCTACCGCTTCCGTGGTTGAATTCGAGCCGGTCCCCGCGATGACTTTGCACCTGCCCGCGGCGGTTTTGACCGCCAGTTCAATCACGCGTCTGTGTTCAGAATGATCCAAGGTGGGGGACTCGCCGGTGGTGCCCACGGGAACAATGCCGGTGATTCCCTTCTGAATCTGCTCCTCGATGAGTTGGGAAAAAGCTTGTTCATCCAGACGGTCATCGCGAAACGGCGTGACCAGGGCGGTAAAGGTGCCTTCAAACATAGAGCCGCTAAAATTAGGCAAACCCCATAGGAAGGGCAAGCATCCCCTCCGCTTGCAGTTCCTGCTTTCGAGTTTCCTTGATTCGGTCATCCTTTGCCAATGCCCGAGCCCGCCGAACAATTGAGTGCTCCGAAGGTTTACTCCGTCTACGAGCTCACCGCCTCCGTGAGACGGATGCTGGAAAATTCGCTGGGGACCGTTTGCGTGGAGGGGGAAATCAGCGGGTACAGAATGCAGCCCTCAGGTCACCAGTATTTCACCCTGAAAGATGCCAAGGCGCAGGTGGCCTGCGTGTGGTTCGCCGGGCGCGCTTCCGGCAGGGCCGTCCCGCTGAGCGACGGTATGGCGGTCCAGATCCGCGGAACCCCGACCGTTTACGAGGCGCAGGGCAAATTTCAAATCAGCGTCCAGTCGGTGCAGGCTGCCGGCGCGGGGCTTTTGCAGGCGAAGTTCGAAGCACTCAAAAGGCGTCTCCAGGAGGAGGGGCTTTTTGATTCGGGCCGCAAGCGCGCGCTTCCCCGGTTTCCGCAGACGGTCGCGTTGCTCACCTCCCCGACCGGTTCGGTGGTGCAGGACATGTTGAAAGTGCTCGGGCGCCGCGCGCCGTGGGTCCGCGTGTTGGTGTATCCCGCAAAGGTGCAGGGACAGGGGGCGGCGGAGGAAATCGCGGCGGGACTCGCGTTTTTGAACGCGGAATCTGGAAAAAGCCTGCCGGTGATTGACGTGATTATTTCCGGCCGCGGGGGCGGGAGCATCGAGGATTTGTGGTGTTTCAACGAGGAGATCGTGGCGCGCGCGCTTTACGCGTCGGTGATCCCGGTGGTGTCGGCGGTCGGCCACGAGACGGATTTCACGATCTCGGATTTCGTTGCGGATCACCGGGCGGCGACCCCGAGCGTGGCGGCCGAGATGGTCGTGCCCGACGGGCAGACTTTGAGCAACCAGGTGCGCTCGCATGCGCAGCGTATCGAGAATACGGCGTATCGCGCGGTGCGCGCTCTGTCGCAGAAACTCGATTTTTTGGCGAAGAGCGCGCTGTTCCGCGAGCCGCGCAACCGGCTTGCCGAGGCCGCCCAGCATTTGGACGGGGCGGCCGAGGCGTTGGGGCGCGCGATGCGGGACGCCGTGGCGTCGCGTCGTGCGGTGCTGGAGCGGTTGGCGGCTTCCGTGCGGCAGCACCGGCCGGACCAGGTGCTGGCGCTTCGCAGGCAGCAGCTCGAGGGAATCGCGGCGAGGCTTGAGAGGTCGGGTGCGGATCAAATGCGCCGGAACCGGGCCGATTTGGAGCGGTTGGGCAGGATGCTGGTGCTGCTTTCCCCGGAGGGCACGCTTGAGCGGGGATACAGCATTGCATTCACCGAAGCGGGAGCGCTGGTGCGCAGTATCGAGGACGTGCGGCCGGGCACGCGGTTGGTGACGCGCCTCAAGGACGGACGCGTCGACTCCGAGGTCCTTTCAACCGGCAAGTTGGAGGGGACGGCCTGAAAATTTCTGCATGCAAGCATGCAAGATAGGGTAGTGTTGCGCGAACATTTAAACCCGTACTGACCGTGAGCACCCCGACTGAATCCGCCTCTTCGAATCCATCGTCTGGTTCCCTCAACACCGCCATCTCCATCGCTGTCGCGCTGGCGGGGACGTTCATGGCCCTGTGCAGTGTCAAGGAGGGCAACATCAATCAGGCGATGGCGGACACCCAGGCGAAGACGGTCAACGGCTGGGCGTATTTTCAATCCAAAAGCACCAAGCAGAATCTCGCCGAGGCCACGATGGAGCAGTTGAAGGTGATGAAGACGCTTTCCGCCAGCGCGGTTCCCGAAGCGATCGGTGAGATGGAGTCGAAGATCGCCGCGTACGCCACCAAAATCACCCGGTACGAGGAGGAGAAGGAGAAGATCAAGCAGGACACTCAGGCGCTGGAAAAGAAGTACGAGGAACTCGACAGGCAGGGGGATCAGTTTGATCTCGCGGACGCCGCAATGTCGGTGGGGATTGCGTTGTGCGGCATGGCCGCGTTGGTGGAGAGGCGTTCGCTTTGCGCGGTGGCGTTCGTGTTTCTCGCCGCCGGAATGGGGATCGGGGTTGCGGGTTTTTTAAACATTCCTTTCGAGGTGCCGTTTTTGGCGAAGCTGTTGAACTGAGCCTGTGGCAAGCGCGATGTTCAAGGAAGCCCTGCGGGGGTGCGTGATCGCGGGGGTGGTCGGCTTTTTGCTGAGCGCCGGGCTGATGCTGGGGTTGCGCAAAATCGCGGGCTTTTTTTCCGGCTCGGGTCCCGAAACGGCCGCCGTCCAGCCCGAGGAAAAGGACGCGCCCAAACCCGAGCGCGGAAGGGCGCTCAAGGGCATGGCGCAGGTTCAGTTTGCCGAACAGGTTGAGGCATCCAAGAAACGCGCGGTCGCGCGCTACCCCGAACTGGGGGTGCGCGACACCGCGGTGAACCGGGAATTCATCCGGCGCTACAAAATCCTCCAGTCCGCAAACCCGTCTTTTATGGAACGCCCGGACTGGCCGGAAACCCTCGCGGACATGATGGCCCGCGATCTCTCGCTGGATCCCCGGCAAAAGTAGATCCCCGCACGCTCGACCTTTTGGCTCGGACGCGGCAGCCTGAGGGGATGTTTACCGGACTTGTCGAGAAGACGGGGGAAGTCGTTGAGCTTCGTAACAACTCCAACGGAGGCGTCAGCTTGTACCTCCAAGAGAGCGAGATTTTCGCGGCGTCCGCGATCGGTGACAGCATCGCGGTCAACGGTTGCTGTTTGACGGTTGCGTCAATCGAAAACGAGGTGGCTCGTTTCGACCTCCTCCAAGAGACGTTGGCGCGGACAAGTCTGGGCGGCGTCAAGCCGGGTGTGGCGGTCAACTTGGAGCGCGCGATGGCTGCGGGAACGCGTTTCGGGGGGCATTTCGTCCAAGGACACGTGGACGGTACTGCGGAGATTTTGCGGATCGAGGCTTCGGGGGCCGATTGGCGCGTGGACGTGGCGCTGCCTCCCGAGGGCAGGCGTTATGTCGTGCGCAAGGGATCCATCGCAGTGGACGGGATCAGCCTGACGGTTTCCGATCTGGAACCGGACAAGTTCACCCTGTGGATCATTCCGCACACTTGGGCGGTGACCAACCTGCGCGAGCGCTCCGTGGGCGAGCGGGTGAATTTGGAGTACGACATGCTGGCCAAACACGTCGAGCGGGTCGTCGAGTTGATGGTGCGCCCCGAGTTGTTGCGGGGATCCGCCGCTGAGTAGCGGTTTGCACCGCCGTTCAGCGGAAATCCGGTGGCTTGCCATGCGCCAGATGCGAAGTAAGGATAGATCCTATGGCTGATGTTTATGGTAACCCGATGAGGCCGATGCCGAGTTTTCCGCAGTTCTTCTCTTTGAACGCGTTTGTCGGCGCCCTGTTGGGGTTGCTGGCGATCTCAACGGTTTTTGGCTCGTTTTACACGGTTGCGGCCGAATCCGAGGGGGTGCTTTTGCGGTTCGGAAAATTCGTGCGGATCGTCGAGCCCGGTTTGCACTTCAAAATACCGCTGGGAGTCGACGACGTCGTGGTGCTCCCCACGCGCCGCCAGCTGAAGCTGGAGTTTGGATTTGCATCCCAAGGGTTCACCAACCGCTTTCAGGTTGGCAAATCGCCAATCGACGAAAAGTCGATGGTCACAGGCGATCTGAATGCGGCGCAGGTCGAATGGGTGGTGCAGTACCGCATTGATAATGCGAAAGAATATCTGTTCGACGTGCGCGATCCCGACCTGACATTGCGCGACATCGCGGAGTCGTCGATGCGCGAGGTGGTGGGGGACCGCACGGTCGACGAGGTGATCACCATCGGTCGGCAGGAGGTTGAGGTGGCTGCGCTCGCGCGCATGCAGGAACTCTCGAAGCTTTATCAGCTTGGAATCCGTGTGGACGGAGTGCAGCTCAAGGATGTGAATCCGCCCCGGCAGGTGGAGGCATCGTTTAACGAGGTGAACCGCGCGCAGCAGGATCGTGAAAACGCGATCAACATCGCCAACGGCGAGTACAACAAGGCGGTGCCGCGCGCCAGAGGGCAGGCCGAACAGACGCTCAGCGCGGCTCAAGGCTACCGCTTCAAGCGCATCAACGAGGCGGAGGGCGACGTTGCTGCGTTCGCACAGACGCTGGAGCAGTATCTCAAGGCGCCGGAAATCACGCGCACGCGTATTTATCTCGAAACGATGGCGGAGGTGCTTCCGAAGGCCGGGTCCAAGATGATTATTGACGATTCCCTGAGCAGCCTGCTGCCCGTGCTGCCGCTGCAGATGGGTTCGCAGTCGGGAAACGGCAAACCCATGGAGATCCGCAAATGAGAAAGCTAACCCTGCCGTTGTTGTTGCTGATCGTGGTGTGCGGCCTGGCGCTTTCGAGCGGGACTTTCACCATCAACCAAGCCGAACAGGTGATCATCACCCAGTTTGGCAAGCCCGTGGGCGAGCCCATCACCGAACCGGGTCTCCATTTCAAGCTGCCGTTTATCCAGGAGATCAACCGCATCGACAGGCGGTTCTTGGAGTGGGATGGCGCGCCGGTGGCGATCCCCACCAAGGACAAGACGTACATCCGCGTCGAGACGTTTGCGCGGTGGCGGATTCAGGACGCGAAGACGTACTTCGTGCGGCTTCACGACGAGCGCAGCGCGCTTTCGCGGCTTGAGGATATTCTCGGGAGCGAAACCCGCAACGCGGTTGCGCGGCATGAACTCATCGAAATCGTGCGCACGGACAAGAATCGCGTGCCTCTCCGCGATGCCACCCTCAAGACCGAGGGCGTGGGTCAAATTGGGGTTCTGCCGCCGATTAGTGTCGGAAGAAAGAAAGTGGAGGAAGAGATCGCCAAGGACGCTGCGAAGAAACTTTCGGAATTCGGAATCGAGCTGCTGGACGTGCGGATCAAGCGGGTGAATTACAATCCCGATGTGCTTGAGCGGATTTACCAGCGCATGATGAGCGAACGCCAGCAGATCGCTCAGCGATTCCGGTCCGAGGGCGAGGGGGCCGCCGCAAGAATCGCCGGTCAGAAGGAGCGCGACCTCAGCGAAATCGAGTCCGCTGCGTACCGCGAAGCCAACCAAATCCGCGGGGAGGCTGACGCGAAGGCCTCGGAGATTTACGCGAACGCGTTCGGCAAGACGCCGCAAGCCGCAGAATTTTACCGGTTTCTCAAGACGATGGAGACTTACAAGGCGGTGATCTCAAAAGAAACCAGTCTGCTGCTCTCGACGGATTCTGAACTCATGGGCTTGATCAAGCGTTCCGAGGCCGCGTCGAAGGTTCCAGCCGGCCGGTAGCCGGGTCCGCCGTGGGGTGAGCCCTGCTTCCGATCGATGCGGTGCGCCTGCGCTCGGGCCCGTGTGATGGCTTGCGTTGACCCAGCCAGCAGGCGCGGGTAGGCTTTCCCGCTTTCGTTCTAAAAGCCACGCCATGAGTCAGAATTACAAGGACAGTCTCCTTCTTCCCAAAACCGATTTCCCGATGAAAGGGGATCTGGTGAAGCGCGAGCCCGAGCGGCTCGCAAAGTGGGAGGAATCCGGTTTGTACCAGCGCATTCAGAGCGCGCGGAGCGGCGCGCCTCTTTTCGTGCTGCATGACGGTCCTCCGTTTGCGAATGGCGACGTCCACATGGGGACAGCCCTCAACAAGGTGCTCAAAGACCTCATCGTCAAGTCGCGGAGCATGGCAGGATTTTCCGCGCCTTACATTCCCGGTTGGGACTGCCACGGGTTGCCGATTGAATTCAAGGTGGTGAAGGAGTCCCGCGGCTTGTCCGCTGCGGAGATCCGCAAGCGTTCAGCCGAGTACGCTCTCAAGTACGTCGATATTCAACGCAAGCAGTTCAAACGTCTCGGCGTGCTTGGCGATTGGGAAAATCCGTACCTGACGATGGATCCGGCGTATGAGGCCGATATCCTGCGCGCGTTTGCGGGGTTGGTGGACAAGGGGCTGGTTTATCAAAGCAAGAAGCCCGTGTACTGGAGCATTGGTGCGCAAACCGCCCTCGCCGAGGCCGAGGTGGAATACGCCGACCGCGAGGATCCCGCGATTTTCGTGGAGTTCCCGCTCACGGCTGGGCCGCTCGCGGGGGCCGCGAGCATGGTGATCTGGACCACGACGCCGTGGACGCTTCCCGCAAACGTCGCGATCGCGATGCATCCAAGGGAGCGCTATATGGTCAGGTCGTTTTCCGTTGCGGGGGCGAAGCGTGTGCTGCTGGTCGCGGAGAAGCTGCTTGAAGCGTTTGTGCAGGCCACGGGCGCGGTGCTTGAAGAGGGACTGCCTCTCGAGGTGGCGAGCTTTACCGGTGAGCAGCTCGCGGGAAGCGAAGCGCAGCATCCGTTCCTGCCTCGCAAATCCAAACTCATCACCGCTGAATTTGTGACTACCGACAGCGGCACGGGGCAGGTGCATATCGCTCCCGGACACGGTTCGGACGACTACATCGCCGGGATGCAAAACGGGTTGCCGATCCTTTCGCCCGTCGATGACAACGGACGGTTCACCGTGGAGGTTGGTGTTGCGGACTGGGAAGGGCGCAATGTGTTTGAGGCCAACCGGGACGTGATTGAGCTGCTGAAGGCCAGGGGGCTTTTGATCGGCGAACAGGTTTACCAGCACAGTTATCCCCACTGCTGGCGTTCCAAGACGCCGATTGTTTTCCGCGCCGTCGAGCAACTCTTCATCCGCGTGGACGACATCCGCGCAAACGCGCTTTCCGCGATCGACAAGGTGCAATGGATCCCGCACTGGGGACGCAACCGGATCGCGGGGACCGTTGAGTCGCGCCCGGACTGGTGTATCTCGCGGCAGCGCTCGTGGGGCGTTCCGCTGCCCGTGTTTTACACCGCCGCGGGCGAGCTCATCCTGGACGCAGACCGTGCCCGGAAAGTGGCGGACATCGTGGAGACCGAAGGCACCAATGTTTGGTTTGAGCGGGATGACGCTTGGTGGAGCGACAAGCTTGGATTGCCTGCCGGAACGACGCGGCGCAATGACACGCTCGACGTGTGGATCGACTCCGGAGTCTCGCATGAAGCCGTTCTGCGCCGCCGCAGCGAGCTGCGTTTTCCAGCCGACGCCTACATCGAGGCGACCGACCAGCACCGCGGCTGGTTTCAATCCTCGCTGATGACATCGGTCGCACTGCGCGGAGAGGCTCCGTACAAAACGGTCCTCACCCATGGCTTCGTCGTCGACAAAGACACGCGCAAAAAAGTCTCCAAGTCTGCGCAAGGCTCGTATGTGAAACCGATGGATGCGGAGCACTTCGTGGGCAAATACGGCGCCGACATTGTGCGGTTGTGGGCGTCCAGCGTGGAGTTCACGCACGAGGTGCCGTTTTCCGAGGAATCATTCGCGGTGCTGACGGACGCCTACCGGCAGTTTAGGAACGTGCTGCGGATTCTGCTCGCGAACCTGCATGACATGCCGGCGTCGGGCGCTTCTTTAGAGGGGGCGACCACGGTGGATTTGTGGATGCTCAGCAAGCTGCAGGGCGTGATCAAAATCTGCCGCGAAGCTTACGCGGAGTATGATTTCCGGCGTGTCTTTCAAACGTTGAACCAGTTTTGCACGGTGGATCTGTCCGCGCTTTACGTTGATATCACCAAAGACCGGTTGTACTGCGACGCGGCGGGTGCACCGCGCAGGCGCGCCACACAGGCTGTGATGTCGCGCGTTTTCGACTCCGTCTGCAGGCTGCTTGCGCCGATCCTCGCCTACACGACCGACGAGGCGTGGGAACATTCCGGGCGCGCCGGTTCGGTGCATCTTGAGGTTTTTCCGGAGGTGGACGCCGCTTTGCTGAATCCTGAACTGGAGGCGCGCTTCGCAAATTGGTTGGAGCTGCGTTCCGTGGTGGCGCAGGCGGTGGAACCGGCTCGGCAGCAAAAGCTGGTTGGGAACGCGCTGGAGGCCGAGGTCGAGATCGAGGTTTCGGATGATGCGTTGCTCTCCAGCGTCGAAGGTGCCGAAACGGAGGTCGAGGAAGCACTCATCCTCAGCCAGGTGCGGATTCGGAAGGGGACTCAGACGGTCGCATCCGTGAAGCGGAATCCGAACGCGCGTTGCGGACGGTGCTGGCGGCACAAGGCTTCGGTGGGCGCGTCAAAAGCACATCCGGAGCTGTGCGAACGCTGCGAGAAGGTCATCGCCACACTCGGATGAACACGCAAGAACAGGATCAATCCCCTCAGCCAAACGATTCGGCGGGCGTGGCGGAGGCGCGCAGCGGTTCCTGTTGTTCCGGCATGGGCTGGTTGGGAGCTTTCGTGTTGGTGGTGCTGTACGCGCTCGACCAGGCGACAAAACTTTGGACGGTCCGCAACTTTGATCTTGGCCAGCGCAAGGCCGTTTTTGGGAATTGGTTTGAGTGGGTGCACTTCAGCAACACCGGCGCCGCATTCGGGATCATGCAGGACAGCAACCGGTTTTTCATCGGTCTCTCGACTGTAGCGGCGGTCGCGATCGTTGTGTTTCTAAAGCGGAACCTGTTTCCGGGAAAACTGAACTTCACTGCGTTGATTCTTCTGCTGTCGGGAATTTTCGGGAACGTCACCGACCGTTTGTTGCACGGGTACGTCGTGGATTTTCTTTTGTTCGATTTCGGTTTCCCGCCGTTCAATCCGTGGCCAGCCTTCAACGTGGCTGACAGCTGCATCTGTGTTTCTGTTGGTTTGCTGCTGCTGGCCTCTTTTCAGGAAGAACTCCAGCGGCGCGCCGAGTTGAAGGAAACGCAGGGGCGTTGAGCTTCAACGCCCACCGCTTGATCCGCCGCAAGGGATCCCGCGATTGGGGCCGTGCTGCATGCAGGCGCTTCACGCGCGTGGCTCCCGCGGTCTTCGTATTCTGGGATGGAGCACGATGCTTTCGGTTTGGATCTCAATCTCGGTCCATCGCACTTTGTATTCGAGGACGGAACCCATATCGTAGCGTTCGATTCCCTCGTGGCAGAGGCTTTGAATTTGCTCCCACTGCAGCAGGTTCCCGATGGATTCGCGGCCCCAATCATGCACGAAGCTGAACTGCTGTCCCCGGTAGTGCGTGCCGTCAATGCCGCCCATCACAAAGCCGACATCTTTGCCGTCGGCTGTTGCGAAAATCGCCCGGGCCAGTCCTCCGCTGGCGAGACGGCGGAAGAGGAGCCGGTAGAATTCTTTGCTCGGGGATTCCGCCATTCCGCATTTTTCGATGCCCTTCCAGCTTTGCTCTTCGATGCGGAGCATCCGGTCGAAAGCGCGGTCTGCTTCGGGCATCGACATCGGGCGCGCCTGTTCGAATTGGACGCCCCGCTCGCGCGAGAGGCGGATTGCGCGGCGCAGGTTGTTCCGGAATTTCGGCGAACGCCTTGAGAGGAACCCGTCGGGCCCGCCGGCAAGGGATGCGCTCCTGAAGATGGTGGAGCGCAGGTGGCGGATGGTGTGCGTGCGGTTGAAGGCTTTCACCACCGAATTCAGAAGCGGCGTGCCCATCTCCAGTCCGCTCAGCACCAACAGCGCATCCCCGATGCCGTCGGGGTTTTCGTTCAGCAGCGACCTCAGTAATTCAATGGAGTGGGCGCCCAGAAGCGGGTTCGAGAAAAGCCAGTGTGATTCAAGCGGCTCCAGGATGGTGCCGTAGTCCTCGTGTTCCCAACTCGCGAACGCAACCAT
>JBILLT010000150.1:0-3071 GCA_044375925.1 Chthoniobacteraceae bacterium
ATGAGACGGTGCATTTCTTTGAGGCTCCAGCCCCGCGAAACGAGTTCCGTTGCCAGCCAATCGAGCAGCTCTGGATGCGATGGCCGTTCACCAAGACGCCCGAAGTCGGAGGGAGTCCCGACGATGCCGCGGCCAAAATGATGGTGCCAAACCCTGTTCACCAGCACCCGCGTGAGCAGCGGATGCTTGCCGCTGGTGATGTGTTGCGCGAACTCCAGCCTCCGGCCGCTTGTGGACGGATTAAGCTTTGCGGGGTTCGGGGTTTTGCCGAATGCCTCGCTGCACAGGCTGGCGAGAATCGTGAGCTCTTTCGGTTCGACTTCCTCCTTAGGGTTCATCGGATCTCCCCGGTGGAAGATCAGTGTTTTGGGAGGCGTCTTCGCAGCCTCCGGCAGTTCGTTGAAGAAGGGCAGGAAAGGTTCCGCAGGTTTCCGTTTCCGGATCGCCGCCGCTCTGTCGGCGAACACCTTTAGTTCCGCCTCATGTTTGGTGTTGTACGTGCGGTCGTACAGATAAAGCGAACCCGGCGAAAGCTGGTTGATGGTCGGGTGTTCTTTCAACAGTTTGAGTTGTTCAGGAGTGCGTTTTTTTACGTCCGTACGGTACGCCGTCCTGAGTGTCTCACGGATCTCTTCGGGTCGCTTTTGAAGCTCCCAGCCCAGCACCAGTTCGATGAGCTCGTCCTCGCGCTTCTTGCGCTGCGCGTCGACTTCCTTTGCCTCAGCCTCTACGGATTCGGCAACCTTGCGCTCCTGCGTTGTCATGAGCGAAACCAGCCTGCTGTTCGGCACCCGCCAATGTTCCAAATCGAAGCCGGGTTCGAAGATGGCGCGAAGCTGATAGTAATCCTGCTGGGGAACAGGATCATGCTTGTGATCGTGACACTGCGCGCATCCCACGCTCAATCCCAGGAGCGAGGTGCTGACCACCTTGATGGTTTCCGCAACCACCGCATTCCGCGCTGTCACCTGCTCGGCGCCGGCCGCGCCCGCGGTGCCATCCGGCACCATTCTCAAAAAACCTGTCGCCGCGATTTTATCGATGGTTTCGGGCGCCATGTCTTTGAGGGGCGCGTCGTTGAGCTCGTCGCCGGCGAGTTGCTCATGGACGAAGCGGTCGAGCGGCTTGTCTGCGTTGAGGGCGCGGATGACGTAGTCGCGGTACTGGTAAGCCCAGGGACGCACGGGATCCGCGTCGTTGTATCCGTCGCTGTCGGCATATCCGGCAAGATCCAGCCAGTGCCTCGCCCATCGCTCGCCGTAGTGCGGTGACGCCAGATAGCGCTCCACCATTCGTTCGTAGGCGCCCGCTGCCGTGTCGGCTAGAAACATCTGCGTCTCCTCCGGAGTCGGGGGCAGGCCCGTGAGATCGAGCGCCACGCGCCGCAAGAGAACCGACTTGGGAGCCTCGGGGTTTAACGACAAATTTTTCGACTCCAGCTTCGCCACGATAAAGCGGTCGATCGGGTTGGATAAATTCGGGGAGCTCTCCGGCTTTGGCGGCACGGGATGAGTGATGGGTTGAAATGCCCAGAATTCCCGGTCCTCCTCCGTGATCCAGACCTTCGGCACTTTGTCGGGTTCAGCGCGCGCGGTGAGCGCCCCTTGGGCGATCCATTGCTCCAGGATTTGCACCTCCGGGGCGGTGAGCTTTTTCCCTTTCTCGGGCATCTCTCCGGATTTGACCATGTCCAGCAACATGCTCTGTTTCGGGTCTCCAGGAACCACCGCGACATCTTGCGATTTTCCTCGCGGCGACACCAAAAAACGGCGCAACCGCACGTCCAACCCTGCTTTCAGGGTTTCGCCTTCGCCATGGCAGTGGACGCAGTGCTGCTTGAGAATGGGGCGCACATCCCGCTCGAAAGTCAGGGGGCGGCCGGGGCTGCCGGGTGCTGGGTTTGCGATTGCCGCCTGTGTGTTTTGCGGTGCCGCAACGAGGGCGGCGCAAAGCGAGGCGCTTCGAGTCAGTCTCGCAAAAGCGTGTGGAACGCGCGGGAATCTCATGATTGCGGGAGGACGGTGAGAGGGAAATGAGGACGTCGGAATATACGGTATACCGGCAGCGGGTCAAGTTGCATCGGCTTGGGTCATTCAAGCGCCCGCCGCGCCTTCAGCCTGCTCTTGAACGGCCCCGTCATGCAGTTTTCCGCATCCAAGCAAATCCCGTGAAGGCTCGCATGTTAGGCACTGACTTTACCTTTGCAACATTACGGGATCCCTCGTCCCAGTCAGCGTGCCAAGCCCGGCGCGGCTTCGTGTCCTGACTCGTGTCCTGACTCAAGACGGGCCGGCTTAAACGGGCGCGCCGCTTTGATAGCCTCCCGAAGTTGTGCAGCGTGGCGGAATAACCTTCGCCGTCTTTGCGCTCACGCTCGTTGCTGAGTCGCCTTGCGGGGAGCAGAGTGTCATGGCCCGCTCCAACTTCATCAGCCATCTATGGTCGTGCGCTCGGTTCTTGAAGGACGCAGCGGCCGTATCAAGGAGTTGCTTCTGGACACCATCATCGTTCGTGCGGAGGATTTCCGGGAATGAAACCATCCCCCCATTGCAGAAAAGTTTTTTTGAGCGCTTTTGCGCTTATTCCGGGCATTTGTGCTGCCGCGTTCACAGAATGGCCGCAGTTCCGCGGCCCGAACGGAGATGGAGTTTCTGCAGCGAAAAATGTGCCGGTTGAATGGAGCGGCGCAAGCGGTTGCGCTTGGACCGTTGAAATCGCGGGCAAGGGTTGGTCTTCCCCGGTCATTCACGACGGACGGATTTACTTCACAAGCGCGGTTGCAAATGACGGCTCTGATGTGACGCTCAACGCCATTTGCTTCGATGCCGAAACGGGTCGGCTGTTGTGGAACACGGAGGTGTTTCATCCGGACCCTGCTGAATCGAAGGTGATGCACCGCAAAAACACCGCTGCGAGCCCCACGCCGATCGTTGCGGGTGGGAAGTTGTACGTCCACTTCGGGCACATGGGATCCGCTGCACTGGAGTTGGATGGGCGGATCGTTTGGGCGCAGTCCGAGGTGAAATACAAACCGGTTCATGGCACCGGCGGTTCGCCCATTTTGGCCGGAG
>JBILLT010000022.1:0-43722 GCA_044375925.1 Chthoniobacteraceae bacterium
AATCACGGGCATCTGTCATGCCGGAGGGCCTGCTTCAGAGCCTCACGGCGCAGGAGGCCGTGGATCTGCTGGATTATCTTTCCGGATTGAAGTGAAACGGTGCATGACAGGCGCGGTCGCGGCTTCGTCATGCCGGTCTTGGACTCCGATTGATGCAAATTTATGAATAGACGTACTTTTTTGGGAACCGGTGTCATGGCCGCGCTCGGGGCGCGTGGTTTTTCTGCGAGTCCAGCGAATGGGAAGCGGCCGCGCATTCTTTTGCGGTCTTCGTGGCAGACGGTGAACATCGGCGACATCGCGCACACGCCCGGTGTTCTGGCGCTGTTGGAAAAGCACATCCCGGAGGCGGAGGTGCGCCTGTGGCCCAGCAAAGTCACGGATGGCGTCGAGGAAATGCTCATGGCCCGGTTTCCGAAGCTCACGATTGTCTCGAAGCCTGATGCGTTAAAAGCAGCGTTCGATGAATGCGATTTTCTGCTGCACGGCTCCGGGCCGTCGCTGGTTGCGGAAAAAGATGTGGTGAAGTGGGCTGAGACAACGGGCAAACCGTACGGGGTTTATGGAATCACGCTGCCGCAGCAGGGGTCGACAGCAACGAAGCCGGCGCCGGACAGCGTTTTTGAAAAGACCATCGGCGTGTTGGGCGGCGCGCGGTTTGCCTTCTTCCGCGACGGCGTCTCTTTGGAATTGGCGAAGCAGAAGGGCTGCACATCACCCGTGATGGGGTTTGCGCCGGACGGAGCTTTTGCGACGGATTTGCGTGACGACCGGCGTGCCGTCGCTTTTTTGAAGGAGCACGGCCTCGAGGAGGGAAAGTTTATGTGCTGCATCGCGCGACTGCGTTACTCGGAGTATTGGAAAATGAAGCCTGGTTTGGCGGTTGATGCATTCAAGCAAGCCCGGAATGAAGAGATGAAAGAGCACGACCTGGCGCCCTTGCGGGCGGCGATTGTGGAGGTCGTCCGCGGCACCTCGATGAAGGTGCTGCTGTGTCCCGAGGACTCGAGCCAGATGGAAGTCAACCGCGTGAATTTGTACGAGAAACTGCCGGACGACGTGAAGGCGCGGGTGGTGTGGCGCTCCACCTACTGGTTGACGGGCGAAGCGCTGAGTGTGTACGTGCGCAGCGCGGGATTGTTCGGTGCGGAGATGCATTCTCCGATCATGTGCATCGGGAGCGGTGTTCCAGCCGTCGTGTGCCGTTGGGCGGAGCAGACAAGCAAGGGTTTCATGTGGCGCGATATTGGATTGGAGGACTGGCTGTTCACTTTGGACAATGATGACGAACTGCAGCGGGTGGCGCCGGCGGTGCTGGCGATTGCAAAGGATCCTGCTGCTGCGAAAGCGAAGGCGGCCCGCGGACGGGACGCGGTTCTTAAAGCGCAGCAGTCGACGATGGGCGTTTTGCGCAGGGAGTTGGGGATTTAAGCCGGGGAACGATTCATGGAGTTGACCATTCGAAAATCAGACGAACGCGGCCACGCCGACCACGGTTGGCTCGACAGCAGACACACGTTCAGTTTCGCGGATTACTACGATCCGGCCCACATGGGGTTCCGCAGCCTGCGCGTGATCAACGAGGATTACATCGAGCCCGGCGCGGGTTTTCCGACGCATCCGCACCGGGACATGGAGATTTTCAGCTACGTGGTTTCGGGGGTGCTGGAGCACCGGGACAGCATGGGCAACCGCCGCCAGCTCACTCCGGGTCAGATCCAGTTGATGCGTGCGGGTGCCGGCGTGACGCATTCGGAATTCAATCCTTCGCCGACGGAGCGGGTGCACCTATTGCAGATTTGGATCGAGCCGAGAAAGAAGGGATTGCCCCCGGCGTACACGGAGTGGGTGCCTTCGCCGCAAACGGAGCGCGAGGGGAAGACGTTGGTGATCTCACCGGATGGAAGCAAAGGGTCGGCAAGTATCGAGCAGGATGTGCGGGTGTACCTGGTGCGGCTGGCGGACGGGGAGGAGTTGGCACACGAGCTGGCGGCGGGTCACGGGCTGTGGTTCCAGCTGATCCAAGGGACGGTGGAAACTTCAGCCGGTCGTTTGGAACCCGGTGACGCGGTCAGCAGCGAGCAGGCGGGCGGATTCTCGGCAAGAGCCTGCGGCGGGGTTGCGGCGCTGCTGTTTGATTTCGCGTAGCGGCCATGTTGCGGGGCTGGGCGACATGGTGTGAGTGAAGAGTGCGCTTACTGGCGTCGTGTGTTTAGCAACCTCATCTGTATCAATTTACCGAAACGTAACACCGGCCGATGAGTTGCATGATACTTTGAAGGATCACGGCTAGCCGTGCACAGAAATCCTCAAACAACATAACTATGAAGCAGCAAATCGTATCAAAATTAGCGGTAGTAATTGGCGCGACTGTCATCAGTCTTTCAAATTTACAAGCAGCGGATCCGGGCCCGTACGCAAAGCTGGAGCCGGGCGTTTCTTTCATTTCGGGTGCTAAGCTGAAATTTTCGGGCACCGTTAATGATGCGGCTGGGGACCTTGGCCTCGGGGCCCTTAATGAAGCGGGGCAGTCTTCAACCAGCGTGAAATGCAACGCAGGTTTTGGGATCAACGGGCTTTGGGGCTACCGTTTCAATGAAACTATCGCTCTTGAAATAGAGGGCGGGTACCAGACAAACCAAATTGATACCGTAGGGGGTTTCGGGACTTCAGGGCTTGATTTGCACCAGTGGTCTGGTTTTGCGAATTTGGTGCTGGGTCATAAGTTTGCTGAAAGCCTTTCGGGCAGCATCGGCGCGGGTCTGGGAGGGGTTAATCTGAGTGTTGATATTAACGAACTCTCCAATCATTTTTCGAATACGGCGTTCGCGGGTCAGCTGAAAGCTGGACTTACGGTCGACGTCGCGGAGGCGGTATCTTTTGTTGTAGGTTACCGTGCGCAGTTTGTCGGCGGCGGTGACCTTCTCAATGTGACGGCAAACTTGCCATCCGGCGGGAACGTTGCTGCGAAGTTCTCCGCGAGCCAGTACATAAATCACCAGATCACTGCAGGCATCACCATCGGCTTTTAGTTTTTAACGTAGACCGTTTGATAGCAGATTTCTCTTGAGAGCGCCAATGGGTGACCGTTGGCGCTTTCTTTATTTTGGGGCCTTACTCCATCGCTTTCCTCTGCTGGCCATAGTAACGGCCCAATCCCTCGGCGACGCCCGACGCGTATTCCGACGCCAGGCTAGGCACGCTGGCGCCCCCGACGCTTTTCATTCCCCGGTAATCGCCCAGCTGCACCCGCTTCCATACCGGGTTGCTGTTCATCACGTAAGGTTCGAGAAATACCACGGGCGCCTTGTACAGGCGGTTCGCAAGCAGATTGCGGGCGTACACGTACGGACCCTCGCCCACTCGCTTCGCGTTGTTTGAAAAGTATGTGAACGGCGGGAGGCCGCTCACTTCCGCAAGCGCATCGGCCAGCGTCTCGTTCAGCGGAAGCGCCTCTTCCACCGTCCGCGTGAACAAATGCCCCAGCATCTCCGCGCGAACGTCATCCCACTCCAACTCGCGCGCACCGTAACAACCGTTGACGAGTGCGTGCAGATGATTTCGCGGGATAAGCTGCGGGTCCTCCGGATTACCCCATTCTTCCGCGTTGAAATGCAGGCATACCACAAGGTCGGGCTTGAGACGCTCGTTCACCAGCGTCGCTCGCGAACGGATCTCGCTGATCCGGTAGAAAAACAGCTCGCTGTGCAGGCGGATCCGCTCCGCATTTGACGCAATTGGCACGCTTGAATTGCCCGACAGATCCGCCGCCGCCGCCGCGCGCAGGCTTTTTGGACGGTCGTGGGTGACCGGTTCGTCGCTGGAGCGCAGCAGCGAAACGCGGGCGCCCTTCGCCTCGAGCAGCGGTTTCAATTTGCGCGCGACCTCCAAGGTCAGATCTCCCTCCATGACTGGGCGGGTTTCGCCGATTTGAAAATAGCGCGCCTCCATCTGGGCCCATTCGCCGCCCAGATGCCCGGGATCGACCGCGATATGGAGGTCTTTCAAAGGCTTCGAAGCGGGCGCCGCCGGGAGTTCCGACGCCTTTCGCCAGAAACGCTCCGGCCCCGGATGGGTTTGCACGCCTTCCGCTGCGAACGGCACTTCCTTCCATTGGTCCGGACCGGTGCGGATGTGCGCGGCGGCGTCCGTCACCCGGATCTGCGCCGCCGCGGCGTCTCCCGGTGCGTAGTGCTCGTGGAGGAGCCGCAGGAATTCTGAGCGCGTGAACGTCCCGGCGCAGGAGTCCAGCCATTCCCAGTCGGGAGCTTTTGCCAGCGGACTGACCTTTTGCGCGGCGATATCCGTGAGGGGGGCGAAACACAAGCCGGCCAAAACGAGGCGGACCCAAAAAGCCGGATGCAGTCCCGCTTTGCGGGCGGAATATGCGGACCGCGGAGCCGGGCCTGCGGCTTCCTCTGTCTGGGGGCGTGGCATGCCGGACACTATCGCATGGAAGGCCTGCCGTCACGCCGGGGTGCGCCTTCGCCCGAAGGAAACTTGGCGGTTTGGCTAGGAAACGGTTCGCCAGACGACTGCGTTGGTTTTAACAAGAGGGCATGCTGAGGCTTCTTTTTTTGGGTGATATCGTCGGAGAACCCGGCCGGAAGGCGGTGATCGAGGCCCTGCCCTGGTTTAAAAAAGAGCGGGGCGTGGATTTCATCGTCGCCAACGGCGAGAACTCCGCGGGCGGCCGTGGCATCAGTCCGAAAATCAGCGTCGACCTTCTGCGAGCCGGTGTGGCGGTGATCACCACGGGAGACCATGTGTGGGATCAGAAAGACGTCATCCCATACATGCCGACCGAGCCGCGTTTGCTTCGGCCGCTGAATTATCCGCCCGGGACCGTCGGATACGGCTCGGTGGTCTTGGACACCGCGAAAGGAAAGGTTGGCGTCATCAACGTGCAGGGGCGCACCTTCATGCAGCCGCCTCTGGAAAATCCATTCCTCGCGATGGACGCCGAGGTGGCGCGCATCCGTGAGCAGACACCGGTGATCTTCGTGGATATTCATGCCGAAACGACCAGTGAAAAAATCGCAATGGGCCGCTTTCTTGACGGGCGGGTGTCCGCCGTGGTCGGGACGCACACCCACACGCAGACGGCCGATGAACAGATCTTTCCGGGAGGCACCGCTTTTCTGTGCGACGCGGGCATGTGCGGCCCCGTGGACGGGGTGCTGGGGCGCGAAGCGGAATCGATCATCCAGCGGTTTCTCATCAGCCGTCCGGTGACTTACCCGATCGCCAAGGGACCGGTGGTTTTGCACGGCGCGCTGGTGGACATCGATGAAACCAGCGGGCGCGCCATGCACATCGAGCGCGTGGTGCACCGCGCGCCTTCGGAGGGCTGATGGTGGGGCCCGTATTCATCACGGGGGCGGAGGCCGTTTGCGGACTGGGGAATGATCTCGAGCAGTGTTTGGGAAAATGGGCGCAGGGCGGTCCAGGCCTGTCGAAGGGGCATGCTTTGGCGGGGTTCGAACATCTGCCGGTCGGGTCGATTGCGGAACGCGGGTTTTTGAAAGGCAGGCGGTACGGGGCTGCGTCGAATCTTGCGGTGCACGTGGCGCGGCGTGCGGCGGAATCAGCAGGATGGACCGGGGCGGCGCTGGCCGAGGCGTGGATTTTCGCCGCGAGCAGCCGCGGCAATGCGGGTGAACTGCTCGGCGCAAATGCATGGAGACGGCCGATGCGCCGGCTGCGGGCGAGTAATTCCATCCACAGCGAGATCGCCGCCGCGGTAAGCATCGAGCTGGGGGTGCAGGGACCGTGGCAGCTTCTCTCGAATGGATGCGCTTCCGGGCTGGACGCGTTGGGTCTGGCGGCGATGGCGGTGGGATCAGGCCAGGCGCCGCGCGCGCTCGTGGTGGCTTCCGAGCTGCCTTTGGTGCCCGAGCTGCTGCGGGATTTTGCGGCTGCGGGTCTTCTGGCGAGGGACGGGTTGAACGATCCCTTCTCGGAGGCAACCACCGGTTTTTTGCCGGGGGAAGCAGGCGTGGCGGTGACGCTTGAGGCGCAGCCCGGTCTGGCGCGCGCTCTCTGCAGCGTGGAGCGGTACGGCGCAAACAGCGACGCTTACGATTCGCTGGCGACGCCCGCGGACGGCCGCGCGCTCGGGCGGCTTCTGCAGTCTGCTGCCGGCGGAAAGGCGCCGGCGTTGATTTGCACGCACACTACGGGAACGCGGGTGCACGCGGTTTCGGAATTAAACGGGATCCGCGAGGCGTTTGCTGCGCACGGCGGGATACCGCTTCTCCCGCTCAAGCCGCTGACGGGACACACTCTTGGCGCAAGCGGTCTGTTGGACGTGGCGCTTCTTGCCGGGGCGCTTCGGGCCGGCGGAATCCCCCGGGCGGCGGGGCATTTGAGCGCGCCGCCCGGCTTCAACCTAGCCACGCGCGCGTGGACTCCGGAGGCAGGAAGCCGCATCTTGAAGGTGGCGTCGGGCATGGGCGGGCACAACGCCGCCGTGCTTTTGGGCCGGCCTTGACTGGCGGGTCCCGGGAGGCTGCCGGCGCTGCGGGGCTGGGCGGGTGAGCGGGCGAGCGGCTGCAGGGGGCGCTCAATAAAACAGGTTGCGGGTCGGGCGCTGGCTCGTACTCTCGCGTTTTGCATTTTCGCGTTTTGGGTGTAAGGTGACCAAACCCCTGATTCCCCGCGTGATTGCGCAGGAAATCCCGCCTGTCTTCCCGCAAGGGTGGGCCGGCTTGCCGTGTTCCGTAGCCACCCATTTTCAACCCCGCTTTCAACCCCTAGTCATGATCAACATCCTCCGCCGTTTTCAGCAGCCCCTCTTGATCACGCTTACCGTGTTCGTAATCATCGCGTTTGTCATCCTGTACGGCGGACCGGGCACGCGTCTGGACCGGCTGGGGTCCGACAGCATTGGAACCATCTACGGGCGCAACGTGCCTTCGGTGGAGTATGGCGCGATCGGCAGGCAGTTCGAGATCTGCCGCGCACTGGGAATGTTCGATGTCATCATCCCCCTTTCCGGCAACGCGCGGACGATGCAGGAAGCGGTCGACAACTACGTGTGGAATACCCTGGTTCTCCGGCAGCAGGCCCGGAAGCTGGGGATCATTCCCACCGAAACCGAAATCACCGACACCATCAAGGCGATGTCCGCTTTCAAGTCGAGCGGGCAGTATGATCACTCCCGCTATTTGATGGCGCTGCAAAGCTTGCTGGCGCCGCGCGGGATGAATGCCATGCACTTGGAGGAGCTTGTGCGCGACGCGCTGCGTTTGCAGGCGCTGCGGAACGTTTTCGCCGCGAGCAGCGCCCCCGCCCGCGACGAGCTCGAGCAGTCCTACAAGCAGCAGTATCAGAAGGTGGAGGCTGCAATCGCCCGGATTTCAAAGGAGGAAATCGCCAAGACGGTGTCCCTTTCCGCCGAGGATCTGCAGGCCGCCTATGATTCGCGCAAGGACGGGTTGAAGACCGATGAAAAGCGGAAGGTCGAGTACGTGCACTTCGAGCTGCCGAAAGCCGAGAAGGAAGGCGAGCGCCCCACGGCCGAGGCCATGCAAAAAGTCGTGGATCGAGCGGCGGATTTTGCGGCGGCTGCGATGGAAGACGCCTCGAAGCTCGGGGAGCTTGCGAAGAAGTTCGAGGTGGAACTTAAAACAAGCCCCATGTTCGCCGTGGGCGAGCGGTTGGCGGAGTTTTCAAACCAGCCGCGTGTCGTCAACGCGGCCTTTCAGGCGACGAAAGAGAAGCCGGTTTCTGACATCGTCGGAACCCAGCAGGGGTACTTCGTGGTGAAGCTTTTGGAGGTCGAGGAGGCGCGTCCTTTGACTTTCGAAGAGGCCAAAGCGCAGCTGGAGGAAACCCTCAAATCCGAGCGCACGCGCGAGGCGCTTTCCCTGAAGGCCACCGAGGCGCGCAACAAAATCGACGAAGCGGTGAAGGCGGGCAAAGAGTTCAAGGGCGCGGCCGAGGCGGCCGGGTTGAAGGTGGAGACGCCCGAACCATTCGCGCGCTCGGATTCGTCGTTAAAATTGGACGACGCCTCCGTGATACAGAACAGCGCGTTCGAGCTGAAAGAAGGTCAGATGAGCACGCCGTTGGACGGGAAGGACGGGTCCATCATCGTGTTTCTCGCGAAGAAACTGCCGATCAACGAGGAAGATTTCGAAAAGCAGAAGACGGGTCTGATGCCGATGCTGGAGACCGCCCGCGTGGACGGGCTGCTCGTGGAATGGATCGACCGCCAGCGCGCTTCTTCCGGACTGCAGATCGCCATGCAAAGCCGCGGGGCCGCGCCGCAATAGCCGCTGGCGGCAGCCGGCTTGCGGGCGGTGCGGGCGGGTTTCATGCGCACGCGGACGGTCTGCCCTGGTTCCGTGCGGTTGGAAAACGCAGTAAAGACTCATGAGAGATCCAAAGAAGGGCGCGGGTTTTGAGTGCCCGATGTGGGGGCGCCCCGCAGAGTGAGGAACCGTAAACCCCGGGCGCTACCCTCGCCGGAAAGAGAGTCCAACCATGTCTGAATCCAGTCAGGAAATTGAAGAGTTGTTTGACGACGCGAGCGGAGATCTTGCGCTGGGTGAACTGGAAGCGGCTTCCCGGAAATACCAGCGGTGCGTGGAGTTGGACCCCGCCTTCTTCGAGGGATGGCATGCGCTGGGCATGTCTCATATGAAACTCGGCAGATACGCTGAGGCGATTCAGGCGGGATTGAAGGCCGTTGGACTCAGGCCGAAAGACCAGCTCGCGTGGTCGAGTCTTTCTTTGTTTTACGTGCGCAACGGCCAGATTCCCGAGGCGGAGGCGGCTGGTGCAAAGGCCCGGGTTTTGGGCTGGGGCCAGCAGTTGAAAGGCAAGGAGGACCCCGCCGTACAGCACTCTACCGATTCCAATAAAGTGGTTTGACGGTGACATTAATGTCGGAAATCCACGGCAACATTAATGCGTGTGCGATACTTGGAACAACTTGTTGATTCAACCACTCCAATCCCTGCGTTTCATTCATGCGCATCATCGCTTGACGAACAACGCCCTCACTCACAGCTCGATCAATCCCAAGCATCCCTGGATTCACGCTACCACCCCGCACAGCATTGATGTGCTCGTAGCGCGGGTGTAAAATGAGCAAGTCTGCAAGAACCGTCCCAAAGACCGTGGCTGCTCCACTTCCTCGGTTGCCACCGTATTTTAAAGTGCATTGCGCAAAAAACTTTTTCCACCGTCCCCTGGTTTGCAAAACCTGAAACAAAAAGATCAACTGCCCTTCACGGGTTACTGGTGCACCCGTATCCCACTCCGCGTAATACCGGCCTCCGGGAATCTACGCCGGCTTTAAGCTTAAGCCGCCACAAGCGTGTTTCTGCATTCACTCGGAGGGCGAGTCCCGTTATGGATCGATGTCGTCTACATGCAGCTTACTGTAAGTATTTTACCGAAAACCTTCTGGCCGACCATTTCCCGGTTTCGGATTATGGCCACATCAAACAGCATCTCAAAAATGCCAGCAAAAATGCTCTCTGCGCACAAGCTTCACGATCCACGGGCGCTCCGCATCTTGTCAACCAGCACGGCGCCAAGAATCACAAGACCCAGAACGACCTTCTGCGTGTAGCTTTCCACATTCGTGAGGTTCATTCCGTTCTGAATCACTGCGATGGTAAAAGCTCCGGTGAGCGTGCCGAACATCCTGCCCTCCCCTCCGCTCAGGCTGGTGCCTCCCACCACAACCGCCGCAATCACGTATAGTTCATACATCCCGCCGTAGGTGGGGGACCCGCTCTTGAGTTGTGAGGCCATAATGACGCCGCCTAACCCCGCGAGAGCCGCGCTCGCAATGTACGCAAACATGAGTACGCGTGTCACGGGCACGCCCGACAGGCGGGCCGCCTCGGTGTTGCCGCCCACCGCGTACAGGTGGCGCCCAAGTTTCATCCGACTCATCACGATGTGGGCGATCGCATACAGCACGAGCATCAGCAAGACGGCGTTTGGAACACTCAAAAAATCGGCGCCTCTTCCAAGCCAGATGAATGACTCCGGAATCTGGTAAATCGACTGGCCCTTGGCCAGAATGTAGGCGAATCCGCTGCCGACAAGCATCATCGCCAGTGTCACAATAAACGGCGGGATTGAGAACCTCGTGATCATTGCGCCCGAAAAAGCTCCAATGATTCCACACAACGCAATCGCAGCAAGACAAGCAACGAGCATCCCGAATGCCGACGCGCTGGTGCCGCCTGCAACGTCACGAATCAACCGGGAAGCACACACAGATGAAAGCGCCAGCAAACTGCCCACGGACAGGTCAATGCCGCCCGTGATGATGACCATGGACATGCCGATCGCGACGATTGCGATCACCGCGATTTGATTCGCGATATTCAGCAGGTTTTCGGACTTCAAAAAATTCGGCCACCGGTAGCTGCGCGGCATCACCACACGGGTCCCACCCAGGGCGGGGAAATCGTTCTTGAGGCTGTTGAAAACCAACCATGCCCCGGTGACCTGCGTGCAGACGATTGCATCCAGATGTTGTCCAGACGCCGCGACGCGCTCGAGCGCTTCTCTGGCGTCCTTCGGTTCACCGCGCACCACGGTGGGAGGCTGCGAGCTTGGATCTGATTCAGCGAGGAAACGCTGCAGGGCACTCGCATAAATGATATCGTCCGGCTGGTCGCGTATCGCGATCAAGATGCGCGGACTCTTGCCGAACTGTGTTCGGAGCATATCGGCAACCTGACTTGCAGCCGCCTCACCCGCGGGCGATTGGTCGCTCATGGTCAGCAAACTAAACAGCACGCACAGCAAGGCCAGCACGAGCGCCATGCCCCGATCGGCTAAAAGACTGGATAGTTTCATAAAAGACCGTTTGCGATGGTTTCTGGGAGCCAAGGAGTCATGCGATCGCCAGACGCATCAACTGCTCCTGTGTGGCGGCGCGGACATCCTCAACCTCACCCGTGATGCGGCCCCCGTGCATGACAATGATTCTGTCTGCAATGCCCAGAACTTCAGGCAGTTCAGAACTCACCATGATGATTGATCTTCCGGCGGCAACCAACTCGTTCATGAGAACGTAAATTTCAAATTTGGCACCTACGTCGACGCCCCTGGTGGGTTCGTCAAAGATCAGAATCTCACAGTTTCTAGCCAGCCACTTCGCAAGCACGACTTTCTGCTGATTCCCGCCGGAGAGCTTGCCGGCAGGCGTCTCATGTCCGGGTATTTTGATGCGCAATTGTTCGACGTACCCAGCGAACTCGTCACTTTCCGCGCGCCTTTGCACAAATCCGTGCTTCGAAAGGCGGTCGAGATTGGGCAATCCGAAGTTTTCACGAACCGCGTGGGCAAGAACCAGCCCCTGCGTTTTGCGGTCCTCGGGAAGAAGTCCGATGCCCGCTCTGATCGCATCGGCGGGTGAAGCGATATTGACGGTCCTGCCATCGAGTCGTATGTCACCCGCCTCGCGCCGGTCTGCTCCAAAAAGAAGACGCATGACTTCCGTGCGTCCCGCGCCCACCAGTCCGGTAAAAGCAAGAATCTCACCGCGCTTGACGGTGAAAGAAACATCGCGGACCGCACGGCTTCGACGCAGTCCGCAGACCTCGAGGCGCACCGAACCCGGAACAGTGTTGCGTTTCGGAAACTCGTCGGTCAATTCACGGCCTACCATGAGTTGGATCATGCCAGCCCGCGTGATCTCAGCAGTAGAACGCGCCCCGACATTGACTCCGTCGCGCAGGACCGTGACGCGATCCGTAATTTCAAACACCTCATCAAGGCGGTGGCTGATATAGATGATGCTGATGCCCTGCTTTTTGAGCTCTCGGATGATTTCAAATAGACGCTGAACCTCGTGATTTGTGAGGGCCGCGCTGGGTTCGTCCATGACAATGATCCGCGCATCGAAGGCAAGGGCTTTGGCGATTTCCACAAGCTGCTGTTGCGCGGTCGTGAGCTTTCGGCAGGGTATATCGAGGTCGATCTCTGCGCCAAGACGACTGAAAATCAACGCCGCTCGCTCGCGTTCACCGCGCTGGTCCAGCAGGCCGCCGAGCGTGGTTTCACGTCCGAGGAAAATGTTCTCCACTGCGTTGAGCCCCGGGACGAGGTTGAATTCCTGATAAATGACCGCGATTCCTGCTGCGCGCGAATCCTGCGGAAAGCGAAACGGCGTTTCGCTCCCGTTCATCAGGATGACGCCCTCGTCGGCTTGTTGGGCTCCAGCCAAAATACGCATGAGCGTGCTTTTGCCAGCCCCGTTTTCACCGAGAAGCGCGAGCACCTCGCCGGCATGAAGCTCAAGGTCGACTCCGCGCAAAGCCCTGACGCCCGGGAAAGACTTCACAATGCCCCGCATCTGAAGAAGGGGGGCGGTGCCTGTCATACGCCCATTGCAGCCTCAAGCGCCGCGCGCATCACAACCTCGTCCAGTTCGATTCCAGTCCAGTAGTGGACTCCAATCACTCCTTGGTTCACCAGCATGCCGAGTCCGTCGATACAGCGACAGCCGCGCGCGGCTGCGTCCAACAGAAGACAGGTGCGCACCGGATTGAACACGACATCGGCGACAACCATTCCTGTGCGAAGAGAACCGGTGTCCAGCCTGAGTCTCGCATCAGGCGCGTAGAGCCCGATGGAGGTTCCATTGATCACAATGTCGGCATCGCTGGGGACAGCGTATTCTCCTTCGTCCGCGCGCCACGGGACATACTCTGCGTCGGCACCGAGTGTATTCCGCAGAAGCCCTGCAAGCTCTGCGCCACGACCCTCGGAACGGTTGACCACCGTGATCCTGCCGGCGCCGGCGAGGGCGAGCTCAACGGCTATGGCGCGCGCCGCGCCCCCCGCGCCGAAAAGAACCACAGACTTTCCACGGGGATCCTCAACCGATTGAAGCGAGCGCAGGAAGCCCTTTCCGTCGGTATTTTCACCGATGAGCTTCTCGCCGCGGCGCACCACGCAATTGACCGCGCCCATGACGGCGGCGGATTCACCAAGACCGTCCAGATGCGGGATGACGGCGACCTTGTGAGGAAGACTGCAGTTGAATCCGCGGAAACCCATGGCCCTCGCCCCGCGCACCGCGGCGCAGAGGTCATCCGGAGCAACCTCCATGTTGATATAACGCCAATGGAGGCCGTGATGCGCAAACGCCGCCTCCACCATGGCGACCGTGGGATTTCCCGCGGCACCTTGCGACATCGACCCGACAAGTGTGGGAAGAAAATTTGCGTTGCTCATGACGGCGTTTACCGGAGGGAAGCATCTGTTTCGGCGTCCGCCTTTTTGTAGAGACTGGTGGGGATCAGGATCTGCGGAGGCAACGATTCGCCCTTCGAGTGGCGGAGAATACAATCAACGATCTGCACCCCCATTTTGTCCGGGAACTGAATCGGGTCTGCGTAGATCTTTCCGTCCTTGATCGCTTGCTTGCCCTCGGGCTGTCCGTCGAATCCCACGATGAGCACCTGCTGGGTTTTTCCCGCCTTCTCAAGGGCCGCGCGTGCGCCGAGAGCCGCCGGATCGTTGATTGCAAAAATGCCGCGGATGTCCGGGTGAGCCTGGAGAATGTCTTCCGCCGCTTTAAATCCAGCATCTTTTGCGCCGCCGCTTTCCAATTCCGCGACGATGTCGATCCTTGCCTTCCCCGAGGCGTTGTGCGCGGCGATCACCTCCTTAAAACCGCGGACGCGGAGTTGGCAGGACTCAACCTGCTTGAAGTGCAGCACCGCAACCTTGCCGCCCGCCTCGCCGAGCGCCTCGATCATCGCGCCGCCCGCCTCCTTGCCGCCGCCGAAATTGTCCGTGGCGATCTGCGTGGCGATTTTGACACCGGGCTCATTGCAGGGCACGTCAACGGTGAACACCGGGATTCCGGCAGCGTTGGCCTCCTGAATGACAGGCACAATCGACTTTGAATCGCACGGGCTCAGCACGATTGCGCTGACCTTCTTCACAATGAAATCCTTGATCTGGTTGCCCTGCTTGGCGACGTCCTTGTCCCCGCTCACGACCACCGTCGCATAGTCGTGCTTTTGCCCCTCGGCCGCAATGCTATCGCCGATGGTCTTGAAAAAGGGATTGTCGAGCGTGAGCAGGGAGACGCCGATGGTTCCTTTAATGGATCGAGCGGTGGACTGCTGCGGCCCAGATTCAGAACGTTGATCGCAGCCTCCAAGGATGAGCGCGGCGATGCACAGGGTGGTTGCGAGAAAGAAGTTTTTCACGGGAGGAATGGCAAACGGGTGAAGGTGGTTAGAGTTTTCCGCTTTTCAGAAACTCATGCCGCACGGCGCACGTCACGCGTTTTCCTGTGACGGAGACAAAGGTGACTTCGCCCGGGGTAAACTCGAGGTGCTGCACGTTCTCGAAGCCGGCAGGAATGCGGACTACTCCTTGGATGTAATTCACTGTGGTTGGCATCGCGGCGGTGAGTTCCAATGCGGTGGGAACGCCCTCGCGGGTGAGAACATTCTCTTGAGCGGAGGGCGCGATGCCGTCCGCAAAATGCGCCGTGACATCCTCAAGGCCAAGGCAGTTGTTGCGACCATTCCAAGGGTGACCGTGGCGCCCGCGGTTTTCCATCCAGAACACAGTGCTGTGGAGCACGTCCTGATCCTTGAGCGAAAACCAAAGGTAGCCCGCGTCACCGTAGGTCGCGGTGGTCCATCCGGGGCCGCCGGATTTATCCCATGTCTGGTGGTTTATTTGGACGAGATCCGCGAAGCCCTGTTTGGCAGGCATCCGCGTGAGATCCGCGTCGGGCGCGTTTTTCCACGCCACAGGAACCTTCGACAAGTCGGTCCACCGGGCGCCCGGAAGGAGAGCCTGATATTCGCGCTGGCGCGGATCGCTGAAAAGGCCGGGGCAGGTCATGCCGAAAATCAAAGGGCTTGTTGAGATGCGAACGGATCCCTCTTTCTCGGGCATTGCGAGCGTTGCGTGATGGCCGAGCGGCGCGCGTCCCTCGAAACCTTCGACGGTATGGCTCGAGTAGATCACGTTGTGTCCAGCAACGAGCGAGAGCTCCTTCGTGACTTTTGCTTTGCGCGCTTTCAGCGAGAAAGAAAGCGTGAGTGTCGCGACATCGCCGGAGATCTGCTGGCCGACAAAGTTCCATGGCTCGCCGACAATCCCACCGTGTGGTGGATGCTTCTCGCCTTCAAACGGATCGGCGTTGCCGCCAAAAGGGAGGCAAAAGAAGTCGCCGCGCAAAGGAACCAGTACCGGCGCAGGCATCGCGGCATGCGGTTCATCCTGCCACGGGCTGATGTGGTAGGGGCTCACCGGGTGCGGTGTGTCGCGAAAAAAGGTGACCGGCGCCATGTGCGCGCCGATTCGCGTGACCGCCATTTCAACTTCTTTGTTCGCGAGAACGAAGCTGGGTTGGCCATGGATCGTACGCAGCGTTCCTGAAATCCGGGCATCTTTGGCAGGCGCCGGTGTGCGCGGGGACGCGGCTTGGAGAACAGGCATCTGGACCATCAACAGCGCCGCGAGAAGCGGCCGGTTCCAGCGGGGAGGGGTGTGCTTTTTCATGGGGGTGACTGATTATAATTTGAAAAAGCGCCCTGTGGAAAGCCGCCGCTCTGTGATTCGACGCACATTTACGATGACTCCCAGGCTAGCCTCACACGGATCCAACGCGGACTTACTATGTTTCAGCGCCTGTGTGTCGTCGGATTTTCAAGACCAGTCGGATTTTGCGTTTGTTGGAAAATCGCCGTGATAGACCTGCCCCGAAAGTCTCCTTTTGCAAGGAATGATGCGTCTGTACCGGCTCCCGACCACTCGATCTGCTTTTCCAAGGAACATGAAGTGGTAGATGACATCACTCTGCGAGAGCTTTAACATCCGGACGCAGCGGCCCGCCTCAGCACCTCTTCCCTCCACTCACGCACCCATGAGTAACCTCTCCGGCTCCCCTTCTGTTCCAGAGCGGCTCGTATCACTCGACGCCTACCGCGGGCTAACCATGCTCTTCATGGCATCGTCCGGTTTTGGAATCCCGCAGATCGCGAAGGCCCATCCGGACTCCCTTTTCTGGGAAATCCTGAGGTACAACACTTCACATGTTCCGTGGATCGGAGGCGGGGCTTGGGACATGATTCAGCCTGCGTTCATGTTCATGGTCGGCATGGCCTTGCCTTTTTCGTCGTCGCGCCGGTTGGCCGACGGCCACGACCGCTCGAAGCTGCTGCTTCACGCACTCTGGCGCTCCCTAGTCCTCGTTGCGCTCGGTGTGTTTCTGACCACGGGAACAGGACCTCAACCGGTGTTCGCCTTCCACAACGTTCTTGCACAGATCGGCCTCGGTTATGTCTTCCTCACGCTGCTCAGAGGCCGCGGTTCGATCCTCCAATCCGTGGCGATTGCCCTGATCGCCGCCGCGACATGGACTGCATTCGCTTTGACGCCCGTCGCGGACCCGTCCACAGACTACAAGGCACTTGGAGTAACAGATCCCGGCCAGATCCTTGGCGGTTTTTGGGCGCACTGGAGCATGAACACCAACTTTGCAGCATCCTTCGATCAGTGGTTTCTCAATCTTTTCCCATGCGAAACGCCTTTTGTTTTCAACCGTGGCGGATACCAGACACTGAACTTCGTGCCGTCGCTCATCACGATGATTCTCGGCTTAATGTCGGGCGAAAATCTTCGCAGCGCGCGGGAGTCGCGCGAGAAACTGTACTGGTTCCTGAAGGCAGGCGCGGTCTGCCTCATGCTCGCGCTTGCAGCGGGAACAACCATTTGTCCTGTGATCAAGAAGCTTTGGACTCCGTCCTGGGCCTTTTACAGCGGCGCGGTGGTACTGTGGGTTTTTGCCTGTTTTTACTGGCTCATCGATATCCGGGGCCACAAGACGTGGGCGTTTTTTCTTACGGTCGTCGGCAGGAACTCGATCGCCATATACCTCGCGTACCAACTCACCGCGGGATGGATCCGCGCCATCGGGCGCACCTGGCTTGGAAAGGAAATTTTTGAAGGAACCTACGGGGCACTGAATCAAAGTGTGCTGGTATTGGCGGCGCTCTGGACGTTTTGCTTCTGGCTTTACAAGCGGAAAATATTCCTGCGGATCTGAAGTCTCGAAATCCGTGCGATATTCGAGGTCCATCGATCCTCGATGGCCGCAGTAACAAGCACCGATCAAAAAAGGGATTGAAACAACCTGCGGCTCAGCCGCGGCACCTGATCAGTAAAGAATATCCTTCAACACTTTGCAGGGCTCGACGCCGGTGAGCTTAAAGTCGAGTCCCGCAGACCGGAAGGTCAACTGTTCATGGTCGATCCCCAGGCAATGCAGGATGGTCGCCTGCAAGTCCGGGACGTGGACCTCATTTTCCACAACATTGAACCCCATCTCATCAGTCGCGCCGACGGTGATGCCCGGTTTGATTCCCCCTCCGGCCAACCACATGGTGAACGCCTGCGGATGATGATCGCGCCCCATACTGCGTCCGAGCGAGACGCTGGCCTCCACCATGGGTGTTCTTCCGAATTCCCCGCCCCAGACCACCAGCGTGCTGTCGAGCATGCCACGCTGCTTCAGGTCCTTTAAAAGCGCAACGCTCGCCTGATCCGTCGCCTGCGTGTTGCGTTTTACATTGCCCGCCACATCGCTGTGGGCATCCCAGCCTTCGTGATAGATGTTGATAAACCGCACGCCCCTCTCGACCATGCGGCGCGCAAGCAGACAGGCCCTTGCAAACGAAGGCGTCTTTGGATCGCACCCGTACAACTCCAAGGTCTGCTTGCTTTCGGCGGATAAATCCATGAGCTCGGGAGCGGAACTCTGAAGGCGGTACGCCATTTCATAATTGGCGATGCGTGTCGCGGTCTCGCCGTCACCATCGAGTGCAAGCCTCCGATGGTTCATCGCATTGATGAGCGCGACCGTGTCGCGCTGCGTGGGCGCGGAGATCCCGTCCGGCGTACTCACGTTCAGGATGGGGTCGCCGGTGTTTCGGAACCGCGTTCCCGTGTGCACGCTGGGCAGAAAGCCGCTGCTCCAACATGCAGCGCCGCCGCTGATGCCGCTTCCTGTGCTCATCACCACGAACGACGGGAGATCCTTGGTCTCGGAGCCGAGGCCGTACGTAATCCACGAGCCCATGCTGGGACGACCGGGCTGGGAGAAACCCGTGTTCATGAAAATCTGCGCGGGCGCATGGTTGAATTGGGTGGTCCTGCACGATTTGATGATCGCGATCTCGTCCACCGCCGTTGCAAGGTGCGGCAGCATTTCCGAAATCTCGGCACCGGACCGGCCATGCTTGGCGAACGCGAAGCGGGGTCCGAGGACCGCCGCATCGGGACGGATGAACGCGTATCGCTGGCCGCCGATCACCGATGGCGGGATCGGCTTGCCCTCGTACTTTGCTAGGGTCGGCTTGTGGTCAAAGAGCTCCAGCTGCGACGGCGCTCCAGCCATGAACAGGTGTATCACAGCCCGCGCTTTCGGCCTGTGATGGGGCTGCGGAAGGGCGCCGGACACGGCGCGGGCGGGCGCTTTATTTCCGGCCAGGAGACTTGCGAGCGCAATTTTACCCACTCCGACTCCGCAGTCCCCGAAAAAGTGTCTCCGAGTAATGTTATGTGGCTTCATGGGTGTGTGATGACTTCGTCAAGGTTTAGGATCGCGCGGGCGAGCGCCGCCCATGCAGTTTCCTCGCTGCATCCACCGCTGGTTTGCTTGTCGAGGAAAGCGCGAAAGGCAAGGATTTCGTCGTCCTGCGCGGGACGTGTGGCGCAGCGCCTGAAAATATTTTGGATCCGCTTGCCCGCATCCGTCGCTTCAAGCGCCGAGGCCTTCGCCAGAGCCTGTGCGGCCTCCATAAACATTGAATCGTTCAGCAGTGTGAGCGCCTGCAGCGGGCTGTTTGAAACATCCCTTCGGGCAAGACAAGATTCACCGGTGGGCGCATCGAATGTCGTCGCCATCGCGAAAGGAGCGGTGCGTTTCGTAAACGTGTAAAGAGTCCGCCTGTATCGGTCCTCACCCTCGCTGGTTTTCCATTCGAATTTTCCGTAGGTCCCCTCGGTCGTCACGCTCGCAGGCTGAGGGGGATACACTCCGGGGCCGTACATCTTCGTGGAAAGCAACCCGGCCGCGCGCAATGCGGAATCGCGAACCACCTCGGCGTCGAGGCGGAATCGCGATCCGCGCGCAAGCAGGATATTTTTCGGGTCGCGCTTGGCCATGTCCGGAGTGATTTTTGAAGCCTGCTTGTACGTGGCGCTCGTCACAATCAAGCGATGCAGCTGTTTGACAGACCACTTGCGACTCACCAATTCACTCGCCAACCAGTCAAGCAGCTCCGGATTCGAAGGAGGCTCGCTTTGATATCCGAAATCCTCGAGCGACTGCACCAGTCCTCGGCCGAAAAACGCCTGCCAGTGCCTGTTCACCGTGACGCGCGCGGTCAGCGGATTCTCCGATGAAAAGAGCCACCGCGCAAATGTGAGGCGGTTTGCGGGCGAATGTTTCGGTAGCTGCGGCAGGAATGCTGGCACCGCGGGAGAAACGAGCTCCCTTGGCTGCAGATATTCACCCCGATGATGAAGATGCGTTTGCCTCGGGTTGTTTGCCGCACGCTCGCGCATCACGAGGGTGGCTTGTCCTCTCGGCATGCTTTTTTTAGCCGCGAGGAGCGGAGCAGCCGCTTCACGCATTTCGGGGGCGGTCTCCAAGAAATATTGAACGAGCATCCGGTTCGCCGGGTCCGCCTCCTTTTTGAGCAGTTCTTCCACCCGCTCCGGATAAACCGCGGGCTGAGCCTCGGCATTGCTGCTCACGGACAACCTGAAGTGCCCGAGAGAGCATGCGAAATGCTTTTCAAACAGCATCCGAATCCGCAACCCATCGGTCAAATCGACCGGTTCCTCAAAATAAAACACCGCGGCATGCCTGACATTTTCGCCTCCGAGCACCTGCCAGCCGGAGGACATGTCGCCGTCCAGCGCGTAAACCGCGTTGTTTTTGGACTTCGAAGATGCCGGCGTGTTCTTCTTCGGTTTTTGCGTGCCCGCGGCCTGTTCATCCCACACGTCATTGGTTGCCGCAGCGCTGGCGATACCGACCCGGGCTCCGCCGCGGTCCGCCTGGATTTCACTGAGGAAAAAGCCGCCGGTCGGGCCCTCGTAGTAGGTCATGCCGGGACCTTCATTTGGAAGACTTGGGTGCGACGCAACCTCGATCCGCAGCGCGCGGGCGTCCCTGATGGGAGCCTTTAAAGTCAGCTCGTAGGAATCACTTTTGGTGATGTCGCCGCTGCCGAGAATAAACCCGTTTGGCTGCGCTTCGAGATGAGGCAGGTTTGTCTGGATCGTGTGCGGTTTTAATACCGTCCAGTTGGAAATGCTTTGTTTGGTATTGGAAATCCATTCAAGCAACCTGCCTCGCATGGCCGCTTCGCCTCCGGGAAACTTCGCGGGCAGCTCCGACTCAAGGCGTTCGATTTTTTGAGCCTGCGCCGCACGCTGCGCCGCCAAGTCCGCTGTCTCAATCTGATACACGGGTTCCTCTGCGTTGTTCAGCAGTGCCATCACGCCGAAATAGTCGCGGTGCTGGATCGGGTCGTATTTGTGCGTGTGGCACTGGCAGCAATTCAACGTGAGCCCGAGCCACGTCGTGCCCGTCACGCCGACGCGGTCCGTCATCGCGTAATAGCGGTACTCGAGCGGATCGATGCCGCCCTCCTCGTTGAGCATCGTGTTGCGGTGAAAACCGGTGGCAATCAAATCGTCCGGTGTCGGGTTTGGGAGCATGTCTCCGGCGAGCTGCTTGATGCTGAATTCGTCAAACGGCATGTCCTGATTCAGCGCACGGATGACCCAGTCGCGGTAAGGCCAGATATTGCGGGGCCTGTCCTTTTCATACCCGTTGGTGTCTGCGTACCGCGCGAGGTCGAGCCAGCGCCGTGCCCAACGTTCGCCGTAATGCGGCGAGGAGAGCAGTCGGTCCACCAGCGCCCCGTACGCGCCCGGCGAGTGGTCGTTCACGAATGCATCGGCCTCCGCAGGAGTCGGTGGGATTCCAATGAGATCGAGATAAACGCGGCGCACGAGGGTGTGTTTGTCGGCCTCCGGTGCGTGCTGGATCCCGAGCTTCCCGAGATTTGAACGAATGAATGCGTCCACAGGGTGCGACTGAGGTGCGGGCCCTGATGGCGCCGAAAGCGCGGACGGCTCGGGAGGAATGGGCGGCGTTTTTAACGGAAGATAAGCCCAGTGTTCCTGGTACTTCGCCCCTGAGGCGATCCAAGCCTTCAATACAGCTTTGGCTGACTCCGGCAAAACCGACTTCGTGTGGGGCGGAGGCATGACTTCATCTTCATCGGAACTCTCGATGCGCTTGACCAGTTCGCTCCCCGCAGCGTTTCCAGCGACGATTGCAACGTTTCCTGACTTGCCCTTGCCGAGCGCCTTTTCGCGCACGTCCAGCCTCAAGCCTCCCTTTCGCCCGTGCTCATCCATGCCGTGGCATTTGAAGCAGTGCTGGGCGAGGATTGGGCGGACATCCCGGTTGAATTCGACCTCCGCCCGGGAGCTTGCCTCAAAGCCGAAAACGTTTGCCAATAACCAAAGCGTGATCCGGAAGGAACGCGAGAGTGGGGGAGTGGTTTTCATCGGAACCGGTGGAAGGCCAAGTGAACACCATGCAACGCCGTTTTTAAAGAGGGAACCATTTGCCGCGGAAAGCGCACAGACTTTGAGAGGCGACCCGTTTTTGCGGTGCATTCTCATGCGTTTGCCGCACGCGCGCGGGCGCGCCAAACGCGATCCCGCGGGACCAACTGGACCGCCCGGCACGACCTCAGGGCCGTGGTTCATGCGGTAGGAGTCTTACGGTCCAACAGTTGATCCGCCCGTTGGCCGGAGTGAAAACCAGAAGACGGTCGCCCTCGAGAGAAAGCATCGATGTGTTGCCTCCGGAGGCACGCGTCACGAGCTGGCCTTCGGTCCACTCCCTGCCGGTGCCGTCGATCGACAGATGCAAAAAACAGCCGCGTTTCGTGTGCGCAGTCAGAAGAACCAGAGGGCCGCCGGGCATCAGTAGCAACCCCGGCAGCTTTCCTGTGACTGGATCTTGAGCCGGCCCGGCAAGAACCTTTCCAACCAACGACCAACTCAGTCCTTCATCCGAAGACCGGGCTGTCACCAGCGCGGCCGTCTCGTTGCTCCCGGTGCGTATCACTGCAATCCATGAGCCGTCGGTTGTCGGAGAAACGGTCGTTTCAAGCCAAGGCGTTGTCACCGGGGCGCCCGCTTTCAACATATCAGAGGTCGAGGCGATGACCGATCGAACGACCCAACTTCTGCCATGGTCCGCAGAACGAAGCAAAAGAGACCGGTTGCCCGTCTTTGACCACGCGTAAGCGGGCATGTAAAGCGCGCCGTCTGACCCCTCGAAAATGCCGGGCAACGGTCGGGCGATCACTCCGTATTCCCGGGGACAGTCCACGGTGCAATCCGCGACATTCCAGCTTTTGCCATCATCCGACGCGGCGATCTTCCAAGCATCACCGGGTACTTCAGCTGAGGTGATTTCCCCCCGCCGCTTCGGATCCGGAAGCCAGCGGATTCCCATCGCAATGAGTGTCCCGTCGCGAAGACGGTCGATCCAGAGGTCCGCCATTCCGGGGAGGGGCCAGTCATCCTTTTCGGCCGACCACGTGCGGCCATTGTCAAAGGAAAGAGCGGCCCCAGTCCCTGCGGAAGCGCCGAAATCATCCGGATGGTTGGGATAGCAAAGCACAATCCTTCCTGATCCCCGTGAGCCCGTCGAGACAGCCCTCCCAGCGCCGGTGATGCCCTGACGCTCCACGGCTGCCACAACAGGACTCACCTCAATGAACCGGCCCGTTTCAACGGCGATTCCGCAGCACGCGAAAGTTAGAGAAATCAAGCCGCCGAGTGTTTTCGCTTTTAATCGGGGATCCTTAGTGGATAGGTGAGTCATAACTTTAAAAGCACAACCGGGGTATCAGAGGACGCGTTACTCCATCGCATTCAGCGCTTCAACTCATTTCACTGGGGCTGGTCCGGATCTTCGCGAACCCGCAACGCCCTCCCTTCTCCATCCGCACGGTCGACTAAGAAATCGGCGAGCCTGTGATTTACTACATTGCGCCAAGCGCCTCCCAAATTCACTCGATGTTTGAAAAAGAAAAACCGGAGGCGGTCATTCCCGCTGGCATCCTTCGCCTCTAATCATGAAAACATCCGTCGTCATGCCGCTGGCGCTTTTGCTCGCAAATGCGGTTCCGTCTGCCGCGGATCAAGCGGAGGATCTGTTTGTGCGCCGCATCGCGCCCTTGCTGGGGGAAAAGTGCATGGCTTGTCACGGAAACGACGAGGCCAAGATAAAGGGTGGCCTCGACATGAGGACCCTTGCTTCTTCGCTCAAAGGCGGGGAGAGCAGCAAACCGGCACTGGTTGCAGGCCGTCCTGAACAAAGTCCGCTTTATCTGGCGGTGACCCGGCAGCATCACGACTGGGAGCCCATGCCGCCGAAGGACGCGGACAAGCTGAACCAAGAGCAAGTCGGCTGGATAAAGGAATGGATTGCCGGCGGAGCGCCCTGGCCGGACCCGGCGCGGGTCCGTGCAATCGCACAAGCCAATGACGCGCGGTGGTCCGCAGAAGACGGCGTCACCGTGCGAACCGCCGGCGGGCTATCAGCTGAATGGACAAATCGGAAATACAAACCCGATGGATTGTGGGCCTACCAACCGGTGAAAAAGCCCCAGCTCCCGCCCGGCGGGAAAAATCCAGTCGACCTTCTGGTCTCGGCGAAAATTCCTGCGGGGCTCGCTCACGCCCCGGCGGCGGATCGCGTCACGCTGCTCCGGCGCGCGACATTTGATCTGACCGGACTCCCGCCAACTCCGGATGAGACACAAGCCTTCATCCATGACCCGCAACCGGACGCGGACGCGTTCGCGACAGTGGTGGAAAGGCTCCTGCGTTCGCCCCACTACGGCGAGCGGATGGCGCAGCATTGGCTCGACGTCACCCGTTACGCGGATTCATCCGGATTCGCGAACGACTTCGAGCGCGGCAACGCGTGGCGATATCGGGACTACGTCGTCCGCTCCTTTAACGCGGACAAGCGGTACGACCGGTTCGTGCGCGAGCAGATCGCCGGCGATGAAATAGACCCTGCAGACCCCGAAATGCTGGTCGCAACGGGATTCCTGAGGATGGGCCCTTGGGAGCTGACAGGCATGGAGGTCGCGAAGATTGCGCGCCAGCGTTTTTTGGATGATGTGACCAACAGCGTCGGCGAGACGTTTCTCGCGCACTCGCTTCAATGCGCCCGCTGCCATGATCATAAGTTCGATCCGATTCCCACTGCGGATTATTATTCGATCCAGGCCGTATTCGCGACGACGCAGATCACGGAACGTCCGGCGCCCTTCGTGCCGGTTGAAAACACCCGCGGTTTTGAAGAAAAAAAGTTCGTGGAGATGCGCCGCGAAGAGCATCTGGCGCAGCTCGCGACACTCGATGATCTTCTCCTCTCCAATGCATCGAATTGGTTTTTGAAGAAAGGAAAAAATCCTGCGGCATGGAACGAGGCTGTAGAAGCGGCCCGCAAACTGCCCGCCAACAAGAAAGGCTTCGCGGATGTATTCTCCAAAGCGAGGGACACTCTCCGCAAACAAAACGTGCCGGAGGATGAATTTCCGCCGAAACTTGTGGGGCTCACACCGGAGCAGTTCGGCCTCGAGAGGGTTGCCCGCAAAGGTCTGGAACGTCTCCAGTGGGAGCTGGACCGGTACGAGCCCGTGGCGCTATCGGTCTACGACGGACGCACGCCGCAGGTAGTCACGATTGTTTCCCCCTTCCGAATGCCCGGCAACCGGATGACCGCGGGCGAACTCGAGGAAACCTGCGTGCTCACAGGCGGCGATCCGTTCGGGTCGGGCAAGAGGGTCGCGCCGGGCGTGCTCAGCGTCCTTGCATCGGCACAGAAAACGTCCATCTCCGACGGGATTGAGGGACGCCGAGCAGCGTTCGCCGACTGGGTGGCCAGTCCGGCAAACCCCCTCACCACACGCGCAATCGTGAACCGCATCTGGCTTTGGCATTTTGGCCAAGCAATCGCGGGGAATCCGAACAACTTCGGGAGTACCGGGAAAAAGCCGACGCATCCGGAGCTTCTGGACTGGCTTGCGGCGACGTTTGTTGAAAAGGGCTGGAGCTTCAAAGCGATTCACCGACTCATCATGAATTCTGAAACATACCGACGCAGCTCAAAGCATCCGGACTTGAAAAGCCTGGCGGAGAGGGATCCCTCGGGCACCAGTTACGCCGTATTCAAGCCGCGCCGCCTCACGGCTGAGGAACTTCGCGATGCGATGCTCGCTGATACGGGCGAGCTGAACGCCGAATTGGGCGGGATTCCCAACAGGCCCGAGATGAATCTCGAAGCCGCCATGCAGCCGCGCCAGGTGATGGGCACGTTCGCGTCCGCATGGACGCCAAACCCGCTGCCCCAACAACGCCACCGGCGCTCGCTCTATGCATTGAAGATCCGGGGTCTACCGGATCCGATGCAGGATGTATTCAATGCGCCGACGCCAGATTTTTCCTGCGAGCGGCGTGAAGCTTCGACGGTAACTCCGCAGGTATTCAGCCTCTTCAACGGGCGCGGTACGCAAACACGCGCTCTTGCATTCGCGGATCGGGCGGTAAAAGAAACAAAGAGCGATGACGAAGCCATCACGCGCGTTTTCATGCTGGCGTTCTCCCGGGCTCCACGGAAAGAGGAATTGAAAGGCTGCCTCGACCACTGGAGTAGCATCGCGGCGATGATTGGAGGGCAGGTTCCCGCGCGTCAAAGTCCGCTGCTCGAAGTCCGCCGCGAAGCCGTCGAGGAAAACACGGGCGAACGCTTCTCTTTTCACGAAAAACTGCACGCTTACGCAGAGTTCGTTCCGGACCTGCAGCCCAGCGATGTGCCACTCCGCACCCGCGCTCTCGCCGATGTGTGCCTCGCGATTTTGAATTCCAACGAATTTGCTTATGTTTACTGAAATCCCGCCAGTGAAGGCCTGGCATCCCGGCCATGCGGTTTCGCTACACTTGGGAAGCCGTGCATCGAATGTGATGTCGCGACCATTGACGTTGGAATCCACGCATCACACCGCCAACCGCAAAGCGTTTTTATGAACACCTCCCGTTTCTTCTCCTGCGCTGGCGGACGGGTGTTGCACGCCCCGACCCGTCGCGATTTCATCTACGGCCTTGGCGCAAGCCTCGGGAGCGTGGCATTTAGTTCACTCCTGGCAGAAGAGCCGAACGGCCAATCCCCAGCGCAGCGGCAGGCCCACTTTGCCAATACAAAGGCGAAAAACTTGATCTTTTTGATGATGGAGGGCGGTCCATCCCATATCGACACCTTCGATCCAAAACCCCTGCTCGCAGAGATGCACCTCAAAGAGTTCGTGCGCGAGAGGAAAGATTTTTCGGCAATGCAAGGCGGCAAGCGCTACTACGTGCAAAGCCCGTTCAAGTTTGAGAAACACGGACAGAGCGGCGCCGACATGGCTGAGAACTGGACGCACCTTGCGAAATTGGCCGATGACTTGTGCTTCTTCCGCGGCTGCACAGTGGACAGCGTCAACCATCCCACCGCGATGTACCAGATGAACTGCGGCAACCGCTTTGGAGGGGATCCCGGAATCGGCGCTTGGGTGAACTACGGGCTTGGCACGCTGAATCGGGACCTTCCCGGCTTCATCGTTCTGCCCGAGGTCAGCTACCCGCAGGGAGGCGCTGCAAACTGGAGTAACGGTTACCTGCCTGCAAGCTTTCAGGGTACTCCGCTTCGTGCAAAAGGATCGCCGATTCTCGACCTCACGCCTCCCGAGGGCGTGAGCGAAGCGCGCCAGAGGCGTAACCTCGACTTGATCGCAACACTCAACGCCGGACACGCCGCGGAACATCCCGGGCATGATGAGCTCACCGCGCGCATGCAGAACTATGAGCTGGCTTTCCGAATGCAGACGCAGGTTCCCGAAACACTCGACCTCTCTACGGAAGAAGCAAGCACCAAGGAGCTGTACGGCATCGGCAACGACGCGACCGATTCGTTCGGACGCAAATGCCTGCTGGCCCGCAAGCTCATCGAGAAAGGCGTGCGCTTTGTTCAGCTCTACAACGGCTCTTGGGACAGCCACGACTACATCGAGCGCGCGCACGGCAATCTGGTGCGCGGCGTGGACCAGCCCATTGCTGCGCTGATCACCGACCTCAAGCGGCGCGGATTGCTCGAGAGCACGCTCATCGTTTGGTGCGGTGAATTCGGGCGCACGCCCGACAATGGAGTGCGCGGAGGAACCGCCTACGGCCGCGATCACAATCCAAATGCCATGACCATCTGGCTTGCAGGCGGGGGCTGCAATGCGGGGCACACCATCGGCGCCACGGATGAACTTGGCATGACGGCCGTCGCGGGCAAAGCGCACCTGCGCGATTTTCACGTCACTCTCCTGCGCCTTCTCGGTTTGGATGACAACAAGCTCACGTTCTACCACGCCGGCCGATTCAAACAGCTCAGCCAGTTCGGCGGCACCGTGATCAAGGACTTGATCGCATGAAGCAGTCCTGGATTGAAGCGGTCAAATCCGCGGTTGGGTTTGGAGTTGCGAGTTATTGCCTGCTTCAGGTGACCGCCGTCGGGCTGGTCGGATTGGGAAAAGAGCCCGTCTCCAAATTCGTCGGACGCACCGGCATCATCGCGCTTGCCGCCGGAATTTGCATGGCACTGCTGCCACGCACGCCCCTCACGCGGGTGTCGGTAGCCGCTTCGATACCCTCTGCCTTTCTAATTTTCCTGATCATTGCAGGATCGGTTGAGCACGGTGATCCCAAGTCCCTGCTGTGGCTTGGCATTCCAGCAGGGACCATCGCTCTGTTGATCGGCCCGTCGACATTGCGAATGTTTTGGCAACGGGATCGGTGACACCGAGTCCGCAGAACCAGCGGCAAACCCACGCCTCAAAACAAAATGCCGCCGTTCACTTGCCCTCAGGCTTGAGGTGCGACCTGACGTAGTCGTTGATGGTGGCGTGCGTGACGTTTGGCGCACCGGGATAAACCAGCTCGCAAGCGACGCGGTTCGCGTCGCAATGTTCCTTGAGCTTTACTCCAAAGTTCGACGTATGGGTGGGATCCTTCTCCTCCTGCCCGAGATTCGGAGGTGTCGTGTAATAAAGCCCGACCGGCGGATCATCGGAGCTCACAAGCGCGTAAGGTGAATACTCCTTGATCCAATCGAGAATCTTGTCGCGCGAATCGTAAAACATTTGGAACGAAGAAATCTTTTCCTTCACGTCCCCGAGAATCCCAAAAGCATGGGCGCCGTACTTGCTGTTGGGCGTCCACTCCCGCATCTGGTGGGGATCGAGGGTCGTCTGCGCACCGGAAACCGCCGCACATGTAACCCGGGTGGACTCGCGCGCGACCGGGTCGGAGGAGTTGGGGTCCGAAAGGTCCTTGTGGAAAGCCAGCCACAAACTGGTGCAGGCGCCCGCTGAACCCCCGGCCGCCGCAATTTTGGTCTTGTCGAGATTCCATTCCGCCGCCTTGCTGCGGCAGAACTGAAGGGCACGCGCGCAGTCGAGCATCGGCCCCTTCACCGGCGGCACCAAGCCATCGGCCGTCGAGTCGCGGATCGTCCGGTACTCGACGGAGGCAACGGAAATGCCAGCTTCCAGAGCCTCGTTCAGCATGCTCCGCACGACCGAGCGGTCTCCCCCGTTCCAGCCGCCGCCGTGGATGTAGAACAGGAGGGGCGTCGGCTTATCCGACTTTGCGCGCCAGAAATAAATCACCTGCATGCGGTGCGGCCCGTAGGCCACGTTCTCATGCGGTTTCAACGGCAACTCGTATTTAAGCTTCTCGGGATCGCTCGCGCCGGCAGCCTCGGCGGAGCCGGTTTTCGCGGCGGGCTCCGCGGCGGGCAGCCAGGCCGCGGAAATCGCAAGACAGAGGAATATTCGGGTGGGCGTATTCATGGGGTGAACAAACGAAAGCGCTTTCCTGAGCACTTGAGCGGGCAAGGTATTCGCTCCAGGAGCCGCGACACAATGGTAATCCGCCGCAACGCGGCCAGGCCCGATATTGGGATGGCAATCCGTGCCCGCACGTTCTTCAATCGCGCCACACCCCTATGAAACTGCCCGTCTTTCTCGCGACACTCAGCCTCGCTGTCCTACCGCTGTGCGCGGCGGACAGCGCCGAGGCTCTCATCAAGACACTCGCCAGCGTTGGACGCGAAGGCGAAGGAAACGAGCGTGCAAGCGCGGCGTGGAAGGCCGCGGTAGCGCTCGGGCCCGGTGCGATCAGTGCGGTGCTCTCCCAGACAGGCACTGGCAGCCCGGTAGCCGACAACTGGCTGCGGCTCGCAGGCAACGCGATCGTGGACCAGTCGCTCAAATCGGGAAAGTCCCTGCCGCTGGCCGATCTGGAGGGCTTCGTGAAGAAAACATCGAACAGCGAGGCCGCGCGAATTCTTGCGTTTGACCTGCTGCGTCAGGCTGATTCTAGCCGCGCCGAGACCTTGCAGCGCACGCTTGTAAACGATCCGGTGCAACCTCTCAGACGGGGTGCCGTGGCGCATCTCATCACAACGGCGGCGGCTTTGAAGGGGGACGCCGCAAAGAAAGCGTACTTGTCCGCACTCGACGCGGTGCGTGACGAAGATCAAACGAAGATCGTCGCGGATGAACTCAAGAAACTCGGCTCCGACGTGAACCTGCCGAGGCATTTTGGTTTCCTCACGCAATGGAATGTCATCGGACCTTTCGATAACACGGACCGTGCGGGCTTCGAAAAAGTGTATCCTCCGGAAACCGAGATCGTCCTGTCAAAAACCTACGACGGCAAAGAAAAGCAGGTTAAATGGCAGCCGTTTGAAAGCACTGACGACTATGGCAAGCTCGATTTCAACAAGCCGCTCACGGCGCTCAAACAATCCACCGCCTACGCCTACACCACTTTTGATTCAGCTTCCGAGCGCGAGGCGGAACTGCGCCTAGGATGCAAGAACGCCTGGAAAGTGTGGCTCAACGGCAAACTGCTTTTTGCCCGCGATGAATACCACCGCGGACAACGCATGGATCAGTACAAACTCAAATGCCACCTTCGAAAAGGGAGCAACGAGATCCTCGTGAAATGCTGCCAGAACGAGCAGACCGAGTCGTGGACCGTCGAATGGGAGTTCCAACTCCGCGTCTGCGACAGCGGCGGGACCGCCATCCTCTCCGCGAAATCCGATCCCAACGCCAGCCGCTGAAAGCTCCCTACGCTCGCATCCACGCCGCTTCGTTTCGCCCACCTCCAACGCAACCAACTCCAGCCATGCGCTCCAACCCGACCTTCCTATCCAGCGGACGCTCCGCCGCGTTCTCGGCTCTCTTCACGATCTCCGCGCTCGCAGCGCTTCAAACAGGCTCGCCGGCACTGATCGCCTCAGACTGGCCGCACTTTCGCGGGCCCGCATCCTCGGGCGCTTCCGCCGACGCCACAATTCCCAAGCAGCCGAAGATCACGTGGAGCGCAAGCCTTCCCGGACGCGGCCTTTCAAGCCCGATCGTCGTGGGTGAAAAAGTCTTTGTCACCGCCTCGGTGGGACCGGAACAACAGCAACTGCAGGTGTTGTGTTTCAACGCCCAGACAGGCGCGCCGCTCTGGACCCGACAGCTTCAGGCCACAGGGCGCACGATGACGCACGCGAAAACTTCGGTCGCGGCAAACACTCCCTGCAGTGATGGGAAACATGTTTTCGCGCTTTGGAGTTCCAATGATCTGGCGGGCTTCGATCTGGATGGAAATCTTGCGTGGTTGCGTGGCCTCACCGCCGACTACAGCAATGCCAGCAACAGTCTCGGCATGGCCTCCTCGCCGGTCGTAGTCGGCCGGACGGTGGTGGTGGTGATAGAAAACGACAGCGAAAGCTATTCACTCGGCATCGACGCGGCGACGGGCAAGAATCTTTGGAAATTGGAACGCCCAAAGGCCGCAAATTGGAGCAGCCCCGTGCCGTTGCCGGCAAAGAGCGGCGTGCCCCATGCGGTGTTGCTGCAGTCGAAAAAAGGGCTGGTTGCGGTCAACGCAGCCACCGGGGAAAAACTTTGGCAGCACGAATCTGACGCATCGACGATGAGCTCCAGCATTGCGGCTGGGGAGGTCGTGTACGCGACGGTTTCGGGAATCACGGCGCTTTCCGCACCGGAAGGCGCAAGAGAGCCCCAAACGCTGTGGAATTCGCGGCAGATCAACCCGTCGACCATTAGCCCGCTTTTGCTGAACCAGAAAATTTTCAGCGTCAACGGCGCGGGCATCCTCACGATGGCGGAAACCACCTCGGGCGACGTGAAGTGGAAGCTGCGCCTCACCGGACCGTTCAGCGGTTCGCCAGTCGGAGCCGGCGACCGGATCGCGCTCGTCAACGAGAAGGCGCTTGTGCAGATCGTTGACAGCACCGCTCCGGAGGGGGCGCTGATCGGCCAGCTCCAGCTCCCACTCCAAGAGGCGACCAAAGAACTGACGCTTTGCACGCCGGCGCTGGCGGGAAGCCGGATTTATGTTCGCACCGACTCCACCCTTTGGTGTTTGGGCGAGTAAGCGAACGGACTGTGCGGTGGTCCGGCCGCGCATGAGTATTCCAGCCAGCGCGCTTTCGCGATCCGATTTGGGTTCGACGCTACATGTCGAACTCGCCATCCACTGAACTGTGCATCCCAAACCTCGGCCGGTGCGCCATCATCTCGCCGGGACTGGAGCGCGAGTGGGGCCGTGCGGAAAAGAGCTGGATCCCCGATGACTCGCGCATCCTGCTGCACGATGAAATCCCCGCGCCTGAAGGCAGCGTGCATGCCGTCGAGCTGGCGGGTCCTCGGCGCGAAATTTATTTTTCCCCCGCTCGCTGCAAATTCGCGGTGGTGACGTGCGGCGGGCTTTGTCCCGGGATCAACGATGTGATCCGCGGCTTGGTGATGCATGCCCACTATTGCTACGGCGTTTCAGACTTCGTCGGGATTCCCTACGGGTACGCAGGATTGAATCCTGCATGCGGCCACGCGCAGGTCGCCCTCACACCGGAGCGGGTGAGCAAGATCCAGCATCTTGGCGGGTCCGTGCTGGGCTCGTCCCGCGGAGAGCAGGATCCGGCGGTGATGGTAAGCAGGCTGGAGCAGCTCGGTGTGAACGCTCTTTTCGTGGTTGGCGGTGACGGCTCGCAGCGCGGCGCGCGGGAGATCCATCTGGAGGCCGCGCGGCGTGGATTCAAGTTGGCGGTCGTCGGGATTCCCAAAACGATCGACAACGACCTCCGCTACATGGACCGGAGCTTCGGTTATCTGACGGCGTTCAGCGAGGCGTTCCGCGCCGTATCCGTGGCGCACGCCGAGGCGCGCGGGGTGAGGAACGGAGTCGGCCTGGTGCGTTTGATGGGGCGCGATTCCGGATTCATCGCCTGTTCGGCGGCCATCGCGAGCGCGGAGGCGAATTTTGTGCTGATTCCGGAAGTTCCTTTCGAATTGAGCGGAGACAAGGGTCTGCTCCGCTGCCTTGAGCGGCGGCTTGCCGCGCGCAACCACGCGTTGATCGTGGTGGCAGAAGGTGCCGGACAGCATTTGATGGGCGATTTGGAACGCAGGCTCGATGCCTCCGGCAACGTAAAGCACGGCGACATCGGAAGATTTTTGCATGCGGAAATCACCCGGCATTTCGCCGGAAAAAAAATCGCCGCGAATCTCCGCTACATCGATCCCGCTTACCTCGTGCGGGGCGTGGTGGCGACGCCGGAAGACCGGGTCTTTTGCCTGCAACTCGCACGTAACGCGGTGCACGCAGCGATGTGCGGAAAGACAGGCGTCGTTGTGGCCAGCTGGCACAACCGTTTTGTGCACCTGCCGGTCGACTTGGTTGCGCAGGGTTGCAATCGCGTGGACTCGGCAGGGGACTTGTGGCGCAGCGTGCTCGAGTCGACAGGCCAGCCCGCCGCCATGTGCTGAGGGCCGCTGAACACCATCCATGCGGATGGCAGATGGCTCGTTTTCACCCGGACCAAAGCCCCCGGAAGAGAAATTTCAGTTCGCTAAAACCGTCCCGTCATTTCTCGAAACTACTTTCCGGCAAAACCACCCTTTGACTGCCGCTTTGGCGGGCGATGCTCCAGCTAGGCTTGCGGGTCTGCCTCGGGCTCCTGAGGATCAGCGGGGCGCTGGCGGCGACTCTCGATTTCCTCGTACAACTTGATAAAGCCCAGAATCAACAAGAGAGGACGCAGCGCAATGAAGAGCAGCCGCACGATGCCGCCAACCGGAAGCAGCGTGAGAATCAGACCTGCGCCGAAAGCGGCACTCACCGCTTTGGTGGGTTCTTTCCTCGCGTAATTTTCAACGCTCGAAATCAAGGGGTCGAGGGCGGCATTGGAAGCAGGGGGGGCGGATGTTGGTTCCTGTTCGCTCATAATCCCTATTTCTTTTCTGTTTAACGTCTTTAAGCAACTCTGGAATATCTGTTTTCTGGATCAAATGCATCCGGTCAACCGGAACCCCGTCTTTTCACATCCATCCCCTTCCATGCAACCACTCGTGCTTTTGAATTGCGTCGGTCTTACCCCGCGGCATTTGGGTCCGGACACCCCGCATTTGACGCGGCTTGCGAAAGAGGGTTTCAGCCGTCCGCTCGCCCCGGCCTTGCCGGCAGTCACGACCACCGCCCAGACTTCGATGCTCACGGGCGTCGATCCCGACCGGCACGGCATTGTCGCCAACGGCTGGTACTTCAGGGATTTGAATGAGATCCTGCTCTGGCGCCAAAGCGAGAAGCTCGTCCAAGCCCCGCACGTGTGGGAGGGACGACCTTGGAAGGTTCTCAAGCATTTCTGGTGGTACGCGATGAACGCCAGCACCGACGCGATGGTCACCCCGCGTCCCGTGTATCATCACGACGGCAGCAAGTCCCCCGACTTCTACGCGTGGCCCCCAGAGCTCAGACAAACGCTCCTCCAAACACACGGCACTTTCCCGCTGTTCAATTTCTGGGGTCCGACCGCGGGCCCGGAAAGCACCCGCTGGATTGCCCAAAGTTTCATCACCGCATGGGAACATCAAAAACCTGACCTCGGACTGTGCTATCTCCCGCATCTGGACTACGACCTGCAGCGCCACGGTCCGGAGGGCGCGCACCTTGCGGAGAACCTTGCGGAAATCGACGCCTGCGCAGGCCGGATCATCGAGCATGCGCAGTCTCGGGGCGCGCAGGTGATGGTCGTCAGCGAGTATGGCATTGCCCCGGTTCAAGACGCGGCGTTCCCCAACCGCGCCTTGCGCGAGGCGGGTCTGCTTTCCGTTTCGACGAACGCGGCCGGGGAGTTGATCGACCCCGGCATGTCAAAAGCGTTCGCGGTGTGCGACCATCAACTCGCGCACGTTTACGTCAGAAATCCAGCGGACATCGCGCGGACACGCGAGTGTTTGCAAAGCCTGCGCGGCATTGAACGCGTGTACGCCGGCGCGGACCGCGGTGAACTCGGCCTCGACCATGCGCGCAGCGGCGAACTGATTCTCACCGCCAGCCAAGGTTGGTGGTTCGCGTTCGATTACTGGCTGCAGGACGCGCTCAAACCCGACTTCGCTCAAGCCGTCGAGATCCATAAAAAACCCGGCTACGATCCGCGCGAACTGTTCTTTGATCCCAACGGCGGAAAGTGGAGGGCGGCGAAAGCGCTGTTGCGGAAAAAACTCGGCCTTCGGTATGTGCTTGCGCCCTGCCCGCTGGATCCTCGGTTGGTGAAAGGCAGCCACGGGCTTGCGCCGCTTTTGCCGGAGAACGGGCCGGTGTTGATCGCTTCAAACCGCGCTCTCGAAACCGTTGATGCGCGCCATCACAGGGACGTCGCAAAGCTCATCGCGGAGGCGCTTCGCTGAAGAAAGCACGCGCCCCCCTGGCGGGAGGCCCCGTGCCGCGCTGCAACGTTCGGGGAAAGGGATCAGTGCTTCAACTCCATCGCGGTCAGGAAAAACGCCGCGATGAAACCGCCGATGGTCGAAATCGACACCACGTCGCCGCCCTCCTCGTAGGCGTGCGGCAACATCACTTGCGCAACAAGCGCCAGAATCGCGCCGCCGGCAATCGCCTCAAACAACCCGAGCACTTGCAGCGGCATGACCGGGAGCAGGAGATTTCCCGCGGCCGCGCAACCCGCTGAGATGAACAAAAGCGATCCCCAAAGCGTGTAAATTTTCAGGTTGCTGTACCCAGCCTGGCGCATGGTGTGCGCACTGGCCATCGCTTCAGGAAGGTTGGCGAGGAAAATCGCGATCAACAGCGTCGGATTGAATTTCGCGAACCCCACGAAAGTCGCTCCGATCACAAGCGAACCCGGGATCGCATCGAGAATGTTCCCGATCCAGATCGCCATCGGGTTGCCGCCGCCGTGCTCGGCGAGAGCCGCCTCGACTTCGCCCGCGCTCAACTGGCGGATGCTCGCGGTCGCCATCTTCGCCCACGTGGCGCTGTCCAGCATTCCCGCCTGTTGCTTGATGCTGTCCATGGTGCGGTGCTCGGCAAGGTCCTTGACCGCCGCTTTCATCTGCGGTGACACCTGAAGCAGATGGTCGAAATCCTCCTTCTCGATCCGCATCGCGTCCACAGGCGCCTCGGCAAGCACCGTGGCGTTGCGGACACCGGTGCCAAGGAGGGCCATTTCCCCGACGATGTCGCCGCTCTTGATTTCCGCGATCCTCTTTCCGTCACTGTCGGCCGTCGCGTCGTTGCGGATAAAAACGCCGAGCTTGCCGTCCTCCACCAAATACATCGCGTCGCCGGGATCTCCCTGTTTGAAGAGGTACTTGCCTTGGTCCAGGTGGAAGTCGCGGATGTACGGAAGCAATCCGTCGATTTCCGAAGGAGGCAACGAGCGCAGCAGCGCGTTCTGACCGAGGCGCTGGAGCAGGCCGGCGCTTTCCTCGCGCTTGAGATCCAGTGCGAATTGGCGGGCCGTTGTCTTGTGACGCGCTGCGCCCCCGTGGCTCGCGACAAGCCGGTTGCAACTGAAATACACCAGACCGCCTGCGAGGAATCCGCCGGCGACAATCCCCCAGGACTGTAGGTTGGAGATGCCCGCGTGCACCAGATGCTCGGTGGTTCCGTAGGCGAGATCGATGGCGAGGGCGTTCACCAAAGCTCCCGACCCAAAGGCGAGGATGTTGGCGATGAGCTTTTCACTCGCCCTGAAGGTCAGGCCCAGCCATGCGCCGATCACCACGGAAACCATCGCCGCGACGGCCAACCCGGCGGCCATCAAAACCCGGGTTGCGGACAGAGCCATTTCACCCTCGGCGGGCGAGGCGGAAGCTAATAATATTAACATAACAATTGTCTGTTTAAGATTCGACCGAAATGAACCGCGGTTGCTATACCTGTTCGCAGCCGCCGCATCAACAACCAAAGCCGCCGGGCGCCGCACCCGGTCGGACGCGGATATCCGTCACGACCTAGCAGTTGCAATGATCCCGTCGGGGGACAATCCTGTAGCGCAGCAGGCAAGTTGCACGCCCGTTCAAGTTTGTTAAAAAACACCCCTAAGCGGGGCCCGTGCATTCGGTATACTTTGGTTACCATGCGTCTGTTCCCCGCATTGAGCCTCGTTTTGCTCGCCGCCGCCCCAGTTTCGGCGGATTCCGCGCATCCCCTCACCTTCGTCAACGATGTCGCGCCCATCCTCACTAAAGCGGGCTGCAACGCCGGCGCCTGCCATGCGAAGGCCGGAAACGGACAAAACGGGTTCCGCCTCTCCCTCTTCGGTTACGAACCGGAGGAGGACTACGAGCACATTGTGAAGGAAGGGCACGGCCGCCGCATTTTCCCAAACGCACCCGAACAAAGCCTCCTGCTGCTGAAGGCGAGCAACGCCACGCCGCACGGCGGTGGAAACAAGCTTCCTCAAGGGAGCACGGGATACCGGCTCATCGCGGAGTGGATTTCGCAAGGGATGGTTTACGGCAAGGAGTCCGATCCGAAGCTCACCCGCCTGGAAGTTTCTCCCGCGTCCTCGACCAAGCCGATGCACTCCACCGAGCAGCTCAAGGTGCTGGCGCATTTTTCCGACGGCAAAAGCCGGGATGTCACTTCGCTCGCCATTTACGAGCCCAACGACAGAAGCATGGCCACCGCGAGCGAGACCGGGGCGATCCGCTTTTCGGACCTGCCGGGCAACGTGTCGGTCATGGTGCGCTATCAAAATCTGGTTTCCGTGCACGCTGCATCCGTGCCGCTGGGCGCGCCTGTCACGCAGCTCCCGACCGCGCGCAACTTCGTGGATGAGCTTGTGTTTGCAAATCTCAAGCGCCTTGGCATTCCACCGTCCGACCTCGCGGACGATTCCACGTTCGTGCGCCGCGTCACTTTGGACATCACAGGCCGCCTCCCGACGCAGGAAGAGGCCCGCGCATTCATCGAAAGCACAGCTCCCGACAAGCAGGACACGCTCATCCGGTCGCTGCTCGACACACCTGAGTACGCGGATTTTTTCGCCAACAAATGGGCTGCGATCCTCCGGAACAAGCGCATCGACAAAGGAACGAAGGCGAGCTTCGCGTTCCATTCGTGGGTGCGCGACGGAATGCTCGCAAACAAGCCGTATGACCAGATGGTGCGCGAGTTGCTGGCCGCCACCGGAGATCCGGTGTCGAACCCGCCCGTGGCTTGGTACAACCAGGTGAAAACACCGGAGCAGCAACTGGAGGATGTCTCGCAGCTCTTTCTTGGCGTGCGGATGACATGCGCCCAGTGCCACCATCATCCGTTCGAGCGCTGGAGCCAGCGGGACTATTCGGGACTTGCGGCGTTCTTCAGCCAGATCGGCCGCAGGCCCACCGCCACCGCGGGACAATCTCTGATTTTTCACAAGCGCGGCGTCGCACAGGCCGAGCACAAGAAAACCAAGGAGCAGGTTAGGCCCGTTGGGCTCGGTGCGGAACCGAAAGAAATTTCACCGGACGAGGATCCACGCATCCAGCTTGCGGATTGGATGAGTTCGAAGACGAATCCGTTTTTCGCGAAGTCACTCGCGAACCGGTATTGGAAACACTTTTTCAACCGGGGACTGGTGGAGCCCGAAGACGACATGCGCGAGTCCAACCCGCCTTCGAATCCGGACCTACTGGACGCGCTGGCCCGTCATTTCATCGAGAGCGGTTACGATTTCAAAAGCCTGATCTTCGCGATCACGCGCTCCCATGCATACCGGCTCAGCTCCGCGGCGACTCCGCAGAACGCGGCGGACAGGCAGAATTTTTCGCACTACTATCCGCGCCGTCTGAACGCGGAAGTGCTCCTCGACAGCATTGACCGCATTGCGGACACCACCACGGATTTTTCGGACCTGCCCTCGGGTACGCGAGCTATCGCGCTTCCCGACAACAGCTACAACAAGGCCTCCTACTTCCTAACGGTGTTCGGGAGGCCGGAGGGCGACAGCGTCTGCGAATGCGAACGGGTCCAGGCACCGAATCTTTCCCAGAGCCTTCACCTCATGAACGCAGCGGACATCAAGACAAAGCTCAACAAAACCAGCGGCCGCGCCGATCAGCTTGCGAAGGCACCCAAACAGGACGAGGAGAAAGTCAGGGAATTGTACATGCTCACCTTCTGCCGCGAGCCGAAGGAGGCGGAACTCTCCGCCGCGCTGGCGCATCTTGGCATCCAGCGAACCAGCGCCGAAGGCGCGCCACTGGATCCGCTCGCCAATAAAAAAATCGGCTACGAGGACCTCATCTGGGCTTTGTGCAATACGAAAGAGTTTCTCTACAACCACTGAACGCTTCCCCTAATTCATGAACACTCGGACCCTTCACTCCGCACTCACAGCGTTGACGCTGGGACTCGTCTCCGTGGCAAACACCGACGCGCAACTGGTGATTCTCCCCGCTCCGCGCCTCCTCACCACGATGCCGATGGGGGTGAAAGCCGGATCAACCGTCGAAATCACCATCACGGGAGAAAACACCGAGGAAGCCGAACTGCTTTTCTCCTCACCTAAACTTTCGGCCGTTCCGCTGAAAAACCAGGACGGATCGGTGGTTCCAAACAAGTTTTTGGTGACCGCCACGGCGGACGCTGTTCCTGAAATCTGCGAAGCCCGTCTCATGACAAGACACGGCATTTCATCCGCACGCGCATTCACCATTCACACGCTCGACGAAGTGGTGCGTGTAAAGCCGAACACAACAGTGCAGACGGCCATGCCGGTCAAAGCGAACAGCATCTGCAACGCGACAGCCACAACGAAGGCAGTCGACTATTACTCGCTTCAGGCGGCCAAGGGTCACCGCTATGCAATCGAGTGTGCGACCTCCGGCATCGACTCAAAACTCACTCCCGTCTTGATCGTTGCGGATGCCTCCGGGCGCGATCTTTCGGTGAACCGCCGCACGGGCTTCATCGACTTCACCGCGCCCGCAGACGCAACATACCTCATCAAGGTGCACGGCCTCACATTCCAAGGGGGCGCGGAAAACTTCTACCGGCTCGTGCTGCAGGAATTGGGGTCAAACGATCCCGTGACGTATCACCCGCGCACGAGGGCCGTGTCGACCGCGTCCCTTCCGAGACCCGAGCACACGCCTCCGCTGCAGATCCGTGAGGCCGACCCGAACAACGCCGTGAACCAAGCGCAAAAAATCACGCCGCCCTGCACGATTGAAGGCGCGTTCGCAACGGCGGGCGACGTGGACACCTACGAGTTTGAGGCAAAGAAAGGCGAAGTCTGGTGGGTGGAAGCCGTTTCTGAACGGCTTGGCCGCCCCACGGATCCTTTCGTTCTGGTACAACACGTGAGCAAGGACGAAAGCGGCGCGGACAAAATCAAAGATCTCGTTGAGTTCAACGACATCATTAGTCCGGTGAAACTTTCCTCGAATGGTTACGCGTACGACGGGCCGGTGTACGATATCGGTTCAGCAGACGCGCTCGGTAAGTTGGAGATCAAGGAGGACGGCGCCCACAGGATTCACATCCGGGATTTATTCGGCGCCACGCGAGCCGAGCCAACTCACACTTACAAATTGATCGTGAGAAAAGCAGCGCCGGATTTCGCCCTGGCCGCGTGGGCGCTCCACATGGAATTGCGCAACGGCGATCGAAATGCGGTGTCGAAGCCGATCGCCCTCCGGAAGGGCGTCACCATGGGGTTTGAAGTTGTTGCAGTGCGCAGGGACGGATTCGATGGTGAGATCACTCTCAGCATGGAGGGCCTCCCGAAAGGAGTCCGAGCAACCGGCCTGCGGATTCCCCCCGGAAAAAACGTCGGTACGATTCTCATCACGGCCGATGACGACGCTCCCCGCGGACTGTCACTCGGAAAAATCTACGGCCACGCGACTCTGAACGGGACCACTGTGACGCGCGACTGCCCGACTGCTTCGACCGTTTGGCCAGTACGGGATGCAAGTCAGGAAACGCCGAGCCCCAGACTGATGGCGGACACTCCTGTTTCAGTCGGAGGGGATGAACTCACGCCGCTTAGCATCCGTCCCGTCGAAGACAGAATTTGGGAAGCCGCCGAAGGTGAAAAGCTCAGCATCCCTCTTCAGCTCGTTTGGCGGGGTGATTTCTACGGGGGCGCCATCAAGCTGAAGCCACTCGGCTTGGACTTTGCGGCCATCAAGCCCTTCGACGTCGCAGCGAAAGCGGCGCAAACCGAGGTAGTGATCGAATCTTCGTCGCTAAAAATTCCGCCCGGCGATTACACGTTCGCCGTGCACGGCGGTTATGTTTCGAAATATCCATCCGTTGCAGTTCCGCAAAAGCCGGTGGAACTCGCGACAAACGCGGCCGCAAAAAACACGGATGCCTCCAAGGATGCCCCGAAGGACGCGAATCAGGGAAAAACCGCCACACCAGCCGCACCAGCCCCCGCGGCCGAGGCGCCGAAAGACATTGTGGACATTGTTTTCTCAGAACCCATCCGGGTCCGAATCAAACCCGCCCCCGTGAAGTAATGCAACGCCGAGGCTCCAGTCCCCGTAAAAGCAGGCGCCCAGCCATCGCGGCTTGGATATGCGCCTCGTTTTTTTGCGCGGCGGACGCGCGGACGGAGGACCTCGATTTCTACAAGGACGTTTTTCCGGCGCTCAAATCGAACTGCGTTTCTTGCCACAACAAGACCAGCGCCAAGGCTGGTTTGAATCTTGAAAGCCCGGAATCCATCCTCAAAGGCGGCGACTCCGGACCTGCAATCATTCCGGGAAAGGGTGAGGAGAGCCTCGTGGTGAAGTCAGCTGCCCACCAAACGGAAACGGCAATGCCGCCAAAGAACAACAAGTCCGGCGCTGTCGATCTCAGTGCGGGCGAGCTTGAAAAACTCTCCAGATGGATCGATCAGGGTGCGAAAATTTCCGTGAAAGAAAGCACAACGGTGGTGTGGAAGCCGCTGCCGGCAGGCGTCAGCCCGATTTATTCGGTCGCGCTGACGAAGGATGGAAAGCTCGCGGCGTGCGCGCGCGACAGCCGCGTGTTTTTGTACAACCTCGAGACCCAAAAATTTGCCGGCCAACTCGCAGATCCGAAAGTGGCGGGGAAAGAGACGGTCGCGCATCAGTCCGTGGTTCAATCGGTCGCATTCAACCCGGACGGTACCCGCCTTGCAACGGGTGGGTTCCGCGAGGTGAAAATCTGGAGACGCGAAGCGACTGCAGGGAACGTGCGCGCGCTCCCTCTGCCGCAGACACAGCCCGGCCAAAAAACCTACCTGACACCCGATGGAAAATGGCTGGTGCATCTCGTTCCGACCGGGAACGTCGAGGTGCTCGAGGCGACCTCTGGAAAACTGGCGCGAAGTTTTCCAACCCAGCTGCCCTCGGATCCGATCGTCGTGAGCATTTCGCCGGATTCATCGCTGCTTCTCGCGGCTTCGGAGACCACCGGCGGCGGGATGTGGTCGCTCAATGGCGGGAGCCAAATCTCTTTTCCCGAGCCAATCCCGCCTTTGACAGCGGCAAGCTTCAGCCAGGATGGAAAATTGCTGTACGGCGTGACCGCAGCGCGGACCGTCCAGATTTTTGACGTCGCCGCCGCGGCCGCCGGAGCCGGAGTAAGCGCACGGACTCTTCAGATGGAAGGCGGGGCGCCCATCAAGTCCGTGCACGGCGGACCAACCAAAGAGACGCTCTTGGTGCATTCAGCTGAAAAGCTGTTGCTCTGGTCGATTCCACAGCAGAAATCGCTGCAAGAATTCAAGTCGGGCAGCGTCACCTGTGTGGCTCCCTCAGCCGATGCGAAACGAATCGCTGTGGGATCCGGCGACGGGACGGTTCGGGTGTTCGATGTAGAATCTGCAAAGCAACTCCACGAGTTCCGCGGCACCGCGGACACCGCCGCGAAACTGGCGGCGCTCGACTGGGAGAGCAACCGCGCCGCGCTCGACATTGCGTTTCACAAAGGCGTCTTGGCGAGGCTCGAGACGGAGGTCAAAGACCTCGAGAACCACGCTAAAAAAACGGGAGACGCTGTTGCCGCAGCAAAAAAAGCATTGCTTGAAAAAACCAAGGCTCTTGCGACTGCAGCGGAAGCTACGGCAGCCGCAAGAAAGGCAAACGAAGAAGCGCAAGGGGCTGAAGCAGACGCTTCCGATGCAAAAGCAACGACAGCGCTTGCCGCGAAGCGCAAAGAGGCGGGCGCCAAACTCGACGCCGCGATGACAGCCGAGAAGTCCGCAACAGCGGCGTTGGCAGCGGTTGAAAACGCGATCCGAGACGGGGATGAAAACCTGAAGCGGAGCGAGGAAGGAAAAGCGCGCAACACCGCTTCGGTGGCGGCGTCCAATAAAGCGACAGAATCAAGCAAAGCGTCGCAAACAGCGGCGGCGGCAAAGATCGAGGAACTCAAGAAACTGCAGGCGAATCCAGCTGCGGCTTGTGTTGCGGTGAAATTCTCCGGAGACGGAAGTTTGGTCGCTTCCGCAATGAGTTCAGGATCCATCGAGGTTTGGTCCACGGCGACGGGAGCTGCCGTCGAGAGCGTGTTTGCAGGCCAACCGGTTGTGGGTGCCGAATTGCAATTCACTTCGGCAGGCAGGTTCGAATGCATCACGGGGGAACGCACGCTCGTTTGCACTTCGCAGCCTCAACGTTGGGTGCTGGAGCGGACAATCGGAAAGCCCGGCGGAGATGAATCCATCGCGGAGCGCGTCTGCGCTGTGCGCTTCAGTCCGGATGGCAAAACACTGGCTGTCGGCAGCGGTGAATTTTCGCGAAGCGGCGATGTGCACTTGTGGGATGTAGCCTCCGGCCGTTTATCGAAAGTGTGGCGTGAACGGCACAAGGACGCCGTGCTATCGCTGGATTTTTCGTCCGACGGCAAATGGCTTGCGAGCGGCAGCGCGGACCGGCTCGCGAAGGTGACGGAGATCGCCACGGGCAGACAGCTGTACGCGCTCGAGGCTCACACGCACCACGTAATGGGCGTCTCCTTCAGAGCCGATGACAAGGCTCTCGCGAGCTCCGGGGCGGACGGCGTCGTGAACGTCTGGGACATGGAATCGGGCGAACGCAAAAAGAAGATCACCGGCTGGAGCAAGGAAGTCACCGCATTGCAGTACATGGGGGCAACGAACCAGCTTGTCGCGTCTTCCGGCGACAATCAGGTGCGGATCGTTTCCGACGATGGCACGGAGGTGCGTGCCATGACGAAGCTGCCTGAGTTTATGCAATCAGCGGC
>JBILLT010000151.1:0-3045 GCA_044375925.1 Chthoniobacteraceae bacterium
CTCCGCGCTAGAGTTGCCTGCTCCCTTCTCAAACACGCCGGCCAAGTTCTCAACGATCACTTTCTTCCAGTCCGAGACCTGAACCGGATGCACCTCGAACTCTTCGGCAAGTTGCTGAATAGTTTTGACTCCCTTCAAAGCTTCCATGCCTACTTTGGCTTTGAACTCGGGACTGTGGCGGCGACGTTTGGCTTTCATCATTGGTGGTTTTTCAGTTGGGTTTATTACTCCCCCCACCAAATCATTTCGATAGCTTAACCTCTGGCCCGATTTTCGGGGTCCACCTTAAAGCGCAGGAATGTACTCTCCACATTACTGGAGAACATACGGGACAGTGCATCGGCCCGAGCCTTGGCCAACCGTTGCAACTCGACCTCACCTTCGCACCCTGAGTTGAGCCGGCTTCCCCCAAGCTCAACTCAGCGCAGCCCGGCCACCCGCTTCACGCACTCAATCAAGAGCGAGGCAAGCGCCTTCGCACGCTTCGCTCCGTTTGCGAGCATACCGTAAAAGATGTTTGGATTGGCTTCGAGTTCCACACAGCGCGGCATCGATCGTTGGAGGCCATTTTTGGCGCCAACAAACAAGCAACATAGTTGTTGAAAGTTTTTTGCGATCAGAATGGTGGGCAGAGCTGGATTCGAACCAGCGAAGGCGTAAGCCAGCGGATTTACAGTCCGCCCCGTTTGGCCACTTCGGTATCTACCCGTTTCCCGTGAGGGAGCGTGACGTTACGGGGCGTTTCCAGATCGGGCAAGCGTGATTTGATGGACCGGCTCGGGAGTTTTTCAGCCCGCCCCTCTGGGACAAAGCGCCCGGAGCGCGCCGCCCCCAAAAAGGCCGTGATTCCCAATGCGCCCACGCGCGCCCACCACGCCTCACTACCCTTCGTTGGTCTCCCAAATCCGGAGCTCCAGCGCTTTGCGCGCCGCCTGAACTTCAGCCTCCTTCTTGCTCCGCCCGTCGCCGCGGCCCAGCTCCCTGCCCAACCAAACAATTCGCGATACAAAATGCTTCAAGTGTTCCGGGCCGGACTGGTCCACCACTTCGTACGAGGGACTCTGCGGCGCAATCGCCTGAAGCAACTCCTGCAGCCGCCCCTTCGGATTGGCGCTGGGATCCTCCAAATCCAAATTCTCAAGGTGCTCGCGCGCCTCGGCGAGCACCACGCGCCGCACCGTGACATAGTCCGAGTCCAGATACAGCGCGCCGATGAGCGCCTCGTATGCGTCCGCCAACGCGGAAGACCGCGTCCGGCCGCCCGTCGCCTCTTCGCCGCGCCCCATCATCAGGTAACGGCCGAGATCCAGCGCCTCGGCGCTCAGACGCAATCCCTCGCGCGAAACCAAGCGCGCGCGCAGCTTGGTGAGCTGGCCCTCGGGCAGGTCGGGGTACGTGTCGAACAAGTACTCCGTGAACACCAACTGCAACACTGCGTCGCCCAAAAACTCGAGCCGTTGATTGTCGAAATGATGCCTCTGTGTTTCGTATCCCAAACTCGGATGCGTCAGCGCCTCCGCAAGCAAAAGCGAGTTGCGGAATTTATACTGCAACCTTTCCTCAAGCGGATTCATGAAAGACCCAACTCTGCTTGAACGCGTCCACCCGTGATCAAAGCACTCATCAGGACTGTATCAATTGGCGCACCTGGGCGAGCGCATCGTTGATTTTCGCCGCATCCTTCCCCGCACCGCGAGCCATGTCAGGCCTGCCGCCGCCCTTGCCTCCAAGCATCGGCGCGATCGTCTGGATGATTTTTCCAGCGGCAAATCTGCCCGCGAACGCTGCGCTGCTCGACGCCACAAGCGACACCTGGCCGGCAACCGCGCTCACCAGAAACACAACGCCCTCGAACCTGCCCTTGAGCGCCTCCGCCACCGCCTGGAGATCATCGCCCGACAACTCCTTGAGCTCGCACACAATGGCCGGCGTGCCCGAAATCGTCTCCACACCAGCCAAGAGTTGCGCCGCGCGCTGCGAGGCTTCGCGCTGATGGGCGGCGTGCAGCGATTTTTCCAACTCGCGGTTCTGCGCGAGCAACGCATCCACCTTGCGCTCCAGTTCACCCGCCGGCGCGCCCACACGGCCGGCCAGCGCCTTCAAGCGAGCCGCCTCGCCGCTGGCAAGCTGGTAGGCAGCCAAACCTGCGACCGCTTCAATCCGCCGCACCCCCGCAGCGATGGCGCCCTCGGTCACGATGCGGAACAACCCGATCTCTCCCGTGCTCCGCGTGTGCGTGCCGCCGCACAACTCCATCGAATACCCGTTGAGTGCGCCGCGCTCGCCACCCACCTGTACCACCCGCACTGTGTCTCCGTACTTGTCGCCGAAAAACTGCAGGATGTCCTGACGCGGCTTCACGTCCGCGTACGGAACTTCACTCCAACTCACCCGGGCGTTTTCCACGATCTTCTCGTTCACCAACCGCTCCACTTCCTGCACCTGATCCGGCGCGAGCGGCGCGCTTGAAAAGTCGAATGTCAGCTTGTCGGGCCCGACAAACGAACCCTTCTGCGTCGCATCGCGGGACACGATTTTGTGCAACGCCCAGTGCAAAAGATGGGTCACCGTGTGATGCCGTTCAATCGCGCGCCGCCTGGAGAAGTCGACGGTGATTTGCACCTCGGCCCCCACTTCGGGCGCGGCATCATCGGAGCCGCACTCGATGAAGTGCAGCCATGTCACACCGCTTTTAGTCGTGTTGTTGATTCGCCAGATGTTCGGCCCGGAACTGAGTTCACCCGTATCCCCGACCTGTCCGCCCAACTCCGCATATGCCGCGGAATTGTCGAGAACCACGGCCGTCCTGTCCTTGAGTTCCACCACCTCCAGCACGCGCGCCTGCGTCTGCAGGATTTCGTACCCCACGAAACGCGTGGGCTGCATCGTCTCGATTTGCGAAAGCTCGATCACCTGCTTTTTCTGCGCCGCGCGCGCCCGCGTTCTCTGCTCCTCCATCAATCGGTCAAAGCCCGCGGTGTCGACACTCAACCCCGACTCACGCGCCATCAGTTCCGTGAGATCCAGCGGAAAGCCAGATGTGTC
>JBILLT010000152.1:0-3042 GCA_044375925.1 Chthoniobacteraceae bacterium
GGATCAAAATCGTAGAGCGCGGTGTTATTTCTGAAGGTGGAAATCGCCACAATCGATCGTCCATCCGGACCCTTGTTTCGAAGAATGTTCGCAGACAAAAGTGACTCCGCCATTTGGGCAGACACGTCCGCGACATCCTTGGGATCGAAGCCCATGGTGGATCGAAGTTGCGAAGTGGACACGCGTGTAGGGGCGCTCCCGCAGGAGGCAAAACACAGAGAAAGAGCCGCAAGAAGGGCATACTCGTATCGAATTTTCATAGATTATGGGGAATTGGAAAGCCTCAGCACTACTCCAGACGGCGCCGCCACCGTCGATGTGCTGCCGATCCGTGTCGCGTCGCGGCCCTCAAGAAATCCGGTCCGCCAAACCTCCCGCGCGGGATCCGTCGTGCTGAATCCGTCCGGCCCGATCCACTGCCAACTGTAGCGGAACCTGACCGAGCGGCTCCCGCGATTCGCAACGGGCAGTTGGATATCCACAAGCCCCTGCGAATTCATGCGCCCGTACACTTGAAAATCGCGCGGCACCTTTACCGGAGAGCCCGGCAAGTGCCGCACGCTGACAACCATCGGGGGAAGCTGGCCATCGGCCCCGACCCGGCGGGTGAGCGTGCTTGAGCAGGCTGCTCCGGCAACCGTGAACGCCAGGAGGAGTAAGCGAAGAATCATTGGAGGCTCTTGCGGTTACCTGCGCTGCGTTACAAACCGATCGACTGCGCGTTCACACTGCCGTTCACACAACGGGCGATGACGAGCTTGGTGGACCCATCTTTCGCGAGCTTCACTTTTTGCCCGTTCACTTCCACTTCACCGCTCGAAGGGGTCGGAATCACCGCGTACCGGACAGTCTTGGGCAGCGTCGCCCAGATGCGTTCGTCCGCCTGAGCACTCGCCACATTGTAAATTCCCGAGGCGAGAGCGAACAATCCAGCCATCCCATCATCCTTCCCGTTTTTTTTCAAAGCCTGCTGTCCCACGTAGGAAATCACACTTTTGAGCGCCGATGCAGCGACAGTGCGGGCGACGGTTGCGGGCATTTTCCGCCTGTACTCCGCAGCGACAATGCGGTCGAAATCGCAAACAGGTTCCGTTTCGATGTGCTGTCCACCCGCCCTCAGCGACGCTTGAAAGCGCTCGGGAGCTGTTGGCTGAAGCTTGGGGAGGGCCGCGGAAAACATCACAATATTGCCGTTGATAAACAACGGGAGGTCGACGCGAAAAGCGCCAAGCGATGGCGCCGCACCCTCCTCGATGATGACGTGCGTGACTCCGCTGACCGCACCACCGGCTGCTTTCCTGAGCTGAGAGTTGGAGGGATTCACCGCGATGGCGTTCGAGAAACTCTCGCGGCTTCGCCCCGCGTCGGGATTGGGCCCCGCGCCGAGCATGATGCCGGCGAGCAACTCGGCATAGGGGACAGTAAAGTTCGCGTAGGGCTGGAACTGCGATGCCGAATCGTTGAGCTGTCGCACCGTGTCGTCGACTTTTTGCGGCCTTAAGTCGATGCGCAACCTGGGATCCGCCTCCAAGGCCTGCTTCATGCTGTTTCGCTCACGGTCAATCTGCGTGGCGAATTTTTCAAAATTATCCTTCTGCCTGTTCTTCGCGAGCTTGATGGCGGACCGCGCCTTGTCGAGTTCCCCATTGGCCGCAAAAGAAACCGCCATGAGTGATGCGCCCATCACCCGTTCCGCCGGGCTCGTGTTGTACGGCATCGCGTTGAGGTTGGTGAGCATGGCCGACGCTTCCCGCCCCAGTTGCACCACGGGTTTCTGGTCCCGGTACTCGATCGCCTGATCCGCCAGACGGAAGGCATCGGCCGCTTCTTTCACCTCACCAGCTGTCAATGCAATGGATGCGTGTTCAAGGCGGATGACCGGTGCATCCTTTCCGTCCTCCCGCTGCTTCGCTGCAGTCGACCGGATGGTGGAAAGCGCCTTCTGCACGTTCCCCGCCCGATACTGGGCCTGGGCCGACTTCAATCCGGCGCTTGTGCCACAAGCAGTGAACAGGAAGCTCACAGTTGCGGCCATGCCAAGGCCGGCCATGATTCTCTTGGGATGAACGGATTGAACAAGGGCAGCTTTCATTCTGACAGTCGGTTATTTGGACTTCTTCGAAGAACCCGCCTTGGATGAAGATGCGGGCTCGCGTTGCTCGGCTTTCGGCTCCAGCGGGCGCGTGATGGTAAGCTTTGTTTTGTCGCCCGCCAGTTCAGCGGCACCCTCGGTTGAAACGAGTTCAAGCACGCTGGTTTCCTCCTTCACACTCTTCACGCGGGCTTTTCCCAGCGGAAAGCCTGCATCTGTTCCGAACTCGTCGTCCCCACGCTCGGTTAATTCGACGATCTGTCCTTCCTTCATTCCGGCTGCCCGGCCTCGATCGACGATAAACATGTTTCCCCGCACATTGATGATTCTCGTCGGGCAGAAAACATCCAGGACACGCATCCCGAGTTTTTTGGATATGCCGTCCACAAATTTCCTGACAATCGCCGCATCAAACGCCTGAACGTTGTTTTCAAGACGCTTTTGATTTTGAGCATCAACCCCAAAATTACTGCCGTTGCCCGACACCTCAAATTCCTCCTTCAACACTTTCTTGGTGCCCGTCTTCCGGGTCGTTACCTCCAAAGAAATAGCCGCGCCAATCTTCCATTCACCCACGGAATAAACCCTGCCGCCCACCGTCTTGCTTTCGGTTCTCAAAACAGCGACCAAGTCCTCCACCTTCGCATACGCGAGATAGCTCGCATCATCTACCGATGGTCCTGTCGCCGCGTCCTCGCTCTTACCACTGCCCAACTCCTCGCTCACCTTCCATTCCTTAGCCAAACGTCTGAGCGAATCATCCCTCACGGCCAGAGAAAGGAGCTTTGTGGAAGAGAGCTCCTGACTCAGCGTTGCAAGAATCGACCCTTTCAGCCGGCTTTCCACAGCCGCAGGCGACGCGTCGAAGCATTTCGCGATTTTCGGTGTCACGATCTCCGGTTCAAAGTCGAACTTGTCCACCCTCATCACTTTTACCTCCGGCGCGTCCT
>JBILLT010000080.1:0-12528 GCA_044375925.1 Chthoniobacteraceae bacterium
TCGAATCGAACGCCTTCAACGGCGTTGGCATCATCAAGGTTTTCCTTCAGGAAGGCGCTTCCGTTGACGGTGCAGTCGCGCAACTCACTGCCATCGCGCAAACGGTAACCCGTTTAATGCCACCGGGGCAGACTCCACCCCTGATTCTGCGCTACAACGCGGGAACAGTCCCCGTCATGCAGTACTCGCTGACAAGCTCCACGTTGTCGGAGGGAGAAATCTACGACACAACACTCAATAAAATCCGCACCACACTCGCCACTGTCCCGGGCGCGCAAATTCCATGGCCTTACGGGGGGCGCTCCCGAGTGGTCTCCATCGATCTGGATCTCGTAGCTTTAAAAGCCCGCGGTCTCTCGACCCAAGAGGTCGTTGACGCAGTCAACTCCCAAGCACTGATCACGCCTACAGGAACTACAAAAATCGGCGGAACGGAATATGACATTGAGGTAAATGCGAGTCCGCGCGCGCTTGAGGAACTGGCCGAGGTTCCCATCAAGACGGTGGGGAACACGATCATCCGCCTAAAAGAAGTCGGCCAGGTACGGGATGGGTCTCAACCACAGATCAATGTCGTAAGACACAATGGAGTGCGGGGCGTGCTGCTTACTATTCTCAAAAACGGCCTCATATCGACGCTGGATGTGGTCAAAGGTATCCGCACACTCCTGCCGAAGGCGATGTCGACGGTCTCCCCGGAAATCTCGGTCGAGGAATTTTCCGACGAATCGATATTCGTGCGAACCGCAATCCACGGAGTTTTAAAAGAAGGGGTCATCGCCGCAGCCCTTACCGCATTGATGATCCTGCTATTCATCGGTTCTTGGCGCAGCACGATCATCATCGCCACATCGATACCGCTCGCTGTGCTTTCGTCGATTGCCATCCTTAGCGCCGTTGGCGAAACCATCAACCTCATGACTTTAGGCGGCCTTGCGCTTGCAATTGGGATTCTTGTAGACGATGCGACCGTCGAGATCGAGAACGTGCACCGACAGATGGACAGCGGCAAACCGCTCACCCAAGCGATCCTGGATGGCGCTCAGGAAATCGCGCTCCCCGCCTTTGTCTCGACCCTGTGCGTTTGCATTGTTTTCGTACCCATGTTTTTTCTTAAGGGAGTCGCGCAATATCTTTTTGTACCGCTGGCAAAGGCGGTGGTCTTTGCGATGCTGGCGAGCTACGCACTCTCGAGAACCCTTGTGCCATCGATGGTCCAATGGTTTTACAAAGACAGCTCGCATTGCGGAACCTCAGGAGGACAGCAGAATCCACAGAGCAGCAGGTGGACGGCGCCTGCCAAATTCGTGCAAGGCGCTTTCGAACTGGGGTTCAGCCATTTTCGGAGAGCATACCGCTCGGCCCTTGAATCCTGCATGGACAGGCGGCGAGTGTTCACCCTGTTTTTCCTGGCTCTGTGCGCAGGTTCAGCGCTGATCATGCCGCTTTTGGGGCGGGACTTCTTTCCAAAAGTCGACACCGGACACATCAGGCTCCATCTGAGGGCGCGGTCGGGAACACGCATTGAGGAAACCGCGCAGCTTGTGGAAAAAGTCGACCAAAGTATCCGCCGGATCATTCCCACACGCGAACTGGACGGCATTCTTGACAACATCGGGATTCCGAACTCTGGAATCAGCCTAAGTTACTCGAACAACGGGCTGCTCGGCACAGGTGACGCAGACATCCTGGTTTCTCTAAAGCGGGGACACGCGCCCACAGCGGATTACGAAAAAGCCATCCGGTCTGCAGTCGCGCATCAGTTCCCCGGAGTTCTGTTTTATTTTCTGCCGGCCGACATCGTAAGTCAGACCTTGAATTTTGGAATCCCAGCGCCCTTCGATATTCAAATCCGCGGCGGGGACCAAACGGGAAATCGGCAGATTGCAGCGCGCCTTGCGGACGAACTCGGGAAAATAGCCGGCTTGGTGGACGTTCGCATCCAGCAGCCGGCGGACCTGCCCCGGCTCAGCGTCGACGTTGACCGCGAAAAAGCCGCACTCATGGGACTGACGGAACGGGACGTTGCGAATGCGCTCTTGCTAAGCTTGAGCGGCAGCGGGCAGGTTCAGCCGATTTTCTGGCTCAATCCGTTGATCGGTGTGCAGTACCTCGTAAACTTCAGGGCACCCGAGTCGGTGATGAATTCCCTCGCGGCGTTGGACGAAGTGCCCGTCACTCGAAATGCTCCCGGGCTTGGTAACGGCCAAATTCTTTCGAATCTCGTGAATATCAGGCGCACTCAAACGGCTCCGTTGGTTTCCCACTTTAACATTCTACCCGTAATCAACGTGTTTGCAGGGGTTTCAGGCCGCGATTTGGGCAGCGTCCTAAGCGAAGTTGAACCGATCCTTTCAAGTTTTCGAAAGGAACTTCCAAGAGGATCGTTCATCGAACTGCGCGGCCAGGTTGATACGATGCACAAAAGCTTCAGGGGACTCATGCTTGGACTCGCCGGCGCAGTCGTGCTGATCTACCTGCTTCTCGTGGTGAACTTCCAAAGTTGGCTTGATCCATTCATTATCATTAGCGCGCTTCCCGGGGCGGTTGCTGGAGTGATTTGGGCCCTGCATCTCACCCAGACCCCCATGAGCGTCCCTGCACTGATGGGAGCGATTATGAGCCTTGGGGTGGCCACTGCGAACTCGGTTCTCATCGTCAGTTTTGCAAGAGACCGTGTCCGGGAAGGCATGCCCCCGGTGGATGCAGCCGTCGAGGCGGGCGTGACCCGCTTAAGGGCGGTGATCATGACTGCCCTTGCGATGATGATCGGAATGGTGCCAATGGCCCTCAGTCTTCAGGAAGCTGGAGAACAGAACGCGCCCCTCGCCCGGGCCGTCATCGGGGGTCTTTTTCTGGCGACCATCGCTACCCTGTTTTTCGTGCCGTGCGTGTTCGCGATGCTGCGCAGCCGGGGGGCAGGGTTACAGCTTCGGCGGCAGGGTGATTCAAATGAACCCGTGCTCTTAGCCCCCGCATTGCGGTAAACTTCCGCCCAATCGCACGCACACGAGACTCCCGAACCTTCAGCCAATGAGCAAATCGAATAAAACCAAAGTCGGAATGATCAGTCTTGGCTGCGCAAAAAATCTTGTGGATGCCGAGATCATGCTGGGGGACATCGTAGCGCAGGGCATGGAGATCACCAACGATGCCGACACCGCGGACGTGTTGGTGGTCAATACTTGCGCTTTCATCGACTCCGCCAAAGAGGAATCCATCGAGGCGATCCTGGAGTCACATGAGAACCGAGGGCTCAAAAAGAGAGCCGGACAACGACTCATTGTAACCGGTTGCATGTCCCAACGCTTTTCGAACGAGCTTTCATCCGAGATGAGCGAAGTCGACGCATTCCTTGGCCTGGACCAGGTTGCTGACGCTGGAAAAATTATTAGAGAAGTGCTGGCTCGACCTGTTGCGCCCGCGCTTCGCGGAGTTTCGCCACGATCCACAAAGGCAACAAAAGCTCTGACAGACGAATCATGGGAACCCATGAATCTAGTCTCACGCAAACCAGTCTATATTCCTGACTGGGATACGCCGCGCGTGCGACTGACTCCTGCCCATACTGCTTTCACAAAAATCGCCGAAGGCTGCAACCACCCATGCTCGTTCTGCGTGATCCCGCAAATGCGCGGTCGGCACCGCTCCCGGTCCGTTGATTCGGTGGTCTCCGAAGTCCGCCAACTCGTGAAAGAGGGAGTAAAGGAAATCAGCCTGATTTCACAGGACACCACCTACTACGGGATGGATTCATGGGAACAGAAGGCTGGCCCGAGGCAGCCGGTAGACTCATCCCGCGGAACGTCGCTCACTTCCCTTCTGAAGGAGCTTAATGGTATCGAGGGCGACTTTTGGATCCGTCTGCTCTACACCCACCCTGCTCACTGGAGCGAGGAGCTCATCCATTGCATCAATCAATGCGAGAAGGTGGCCCGGTACATCGACATTCCACTGCAACATATCCATCCGCGGATGCTCAAGTTGATGCAACGGGAAACCAGCAGCGAACACATTGAAAACCTCATCACAAACATCAGAAAAGGAATCGAAGGGATAAATATCCGCACGACTTTTATCGTCGGTTTTCCCGGCGAGACCGATGAAGAATTCGAGTATCTCCTCGATTTCATTGGTCGTACCCGATTCGAGCGGCTCGGAGTCTTCACCTACTCGCAGGAGGAGGGCTCTAAAGCTGCAAAAATGAGCGGCCAGGTTCCGACCAAGGTAAAGCAGGCCCGCTACAGAAAAGCGATGAAACTGCAGCAGCGCATCGCAAAGCAGATCTCCGAGGCGCAAATCGGCAAGATCGTTCGTGCCCTTGTGGACCTGCCTACCGTCGCAAGGAGCCATGCAGACGCACCGGATATCGACGGGCGAATCCTTCTGACCAAACCAGCACCGGTCGGAGAATTCATCGACGTGAAGATCACAGGTACGCAAGTGTATGATTTGATTGGCGAGCCCGTATAGCGGATAGTTCTCCTGTCCATGGCGCCAAACCAGCGCACGCAACGGATGCGCCCGAATCCCGCTGATGCTTAAGCGCAAATCTCCCGATTCCCGAAGGGGACACGCAGTCGCAGAGTGCCCACATTCAGTTGCGCGGAAGCTTTAAGCTCACGCGCAGTCGGGCTTCAGATCGCGCCGCCTCTCTCCCTCAACTTGCCCGCGGCGATATTTCTGGTTAAATCTACCGTCGATGCCTGATTCCTCTAAGCTCGATGACAAGAGAGGATGGCGACGTTTGCACTGGGGCGCTCAGCCCCTCTGGGTTTGGATTCTCCTCTTTGCGGTTTTGGGCGGCGCCTCGCTTCCGCCGCTCGCACATTTCGCTACACAAACAGCCTTAAGCGCCGGCGCAGCCATCTTGGGATTTAAAATTCAGGCGACAGTCCAGGGTGACCTTTTTTCAGAAATACGACTGGGTGACGTACGAGTCGCCCCCCGCTCCGTTACACACCCGTTTCTTAGATCTGCAGAGATTAAGGCGATAACCTTACAGTATGATCTCCGCAAATTCAGCAGTTCTGGAATCTCGCAAGTCTTAACCGGAATCAAGGTGCAAGGCGCGAAGTTTCATCTACACAACCTGCCGAACCGGTCAAAAACCGCCCCCGTGGCTTCCTCCGGAAGGCGGATCGATGCCGCTCTGAGATCCGCGCTGCAAATACCGGCAAGCTTCACCGCAGACGTTGATCTTCAGAACGTCTCTGTCGAATTTGAGGGCAATTTCCCCCTGAGTTCTCTTTCTAATTTGACACTAGCGCTTCATCGGGACCGTCCCGGCAGTCTCAAAATCGAAAAAGTCACCCTAGCCAGCGGTGAGGAACTGGGCGCAATCGCCGCACCTTTAACCTCAGAAGAGCGGCAGACTACTTTAGGGCCCCTGAAGATCACGCCTGACATTGAGATCCGAGCCTTAAGCTTCGGAACCGCAAAAACCGGGGACAAAAAAGCAGCCACGATCCTTCTAGCGTCTACGACTGGAACTCTCCGCCTATCATTGGTAGATCAAGGCTCTACTTGGCATGCCATCGTTAGCGGAAAAGATTTCTCCATATCGTCGCTAATGAGAACTTTTGGAATGAACTCGCAAAGGTTCCCAGACTGCCGATCTCTCGAGGTTGATGTTACTGGCACTCCGTGGGACGCCAGAAGTTGGAGAGGCACCGCTTCAATCCAAATGGCGCACAAAAGCCTGCAGGACGTTGAAATTCTTTCCGAAATCAATGCCGAGTTAGCCGCTGGGGAGCTGAATATTTTGGCAGGTCGTGTTTTTTCAGAATCAACCAATGCTGTTTTCCACGGGAGACTTCGCAACGATGCGGCCGCGATTTCAGCCTCAACCATGTTCGCTGAAGTTTCACTCAATGCCACTCTTGAGGATCTTTCCGAATGGTTCCCGGATTCGGCGATTCGCCTGCGAGGACAGGCGCACGTAGAGGCCCACGCTGCACTTCAAGGCGGCATTCTCAACCTGCGGCCACGGATTGTTGGCAGCGGAATGGATGCATCGTTTGGAAACCATTGGCTTCGCTCAAAAGCTCTTTGTGCCGAGGGCGACCTGCAACTTCCTCTCGAAGAACTTCTCGAAGTCGCGAATCGGCAGGCGATACCGAAACCGCCTCGTGGAGGGACCGCTCCCCCAAATGCTTTCACCGTGACGGCTGCAGAGACCAAACTCGGGGGACCGGCCTTCGAAATCAGCACGGATGCCGCCTCCTGTTCTGTGGCGCTTTTGGATGGCAACGTCAGCATTACAAACCTGTTGGTCACCTCCGGTAGCAACCAAGTTTCAGGCGCCATGCAATTTCGTGCTCCCGGCGCGACTCTGAGCTCGATAGACGCTATCAGAGCCGACCTTCAGGCACGATGCCCGCTCATCCGCGGCGAGATGCTGCACATCGCCGGGCATGTTTTTACCGGCTCCATTCAAGCGTCGCTGAATGCTCAATTTGATACGGGAAGACTCGATGGGAATATCCAAGTTCTTGGATCAAACATGCGATGGGGCAGCTCCAGTATTCCCCTCGTAAGACTGAACGCTGCCGGCGATGGAAAGCGTTTTGTCATTGATGAGTTCCTGACTTCTTTAGGGAATGAAGAAACCATCCAATTATCGGGCAGGACGGAAGTCGCGCCGCCTTTTTCTTACAATCTGGAGGCTAGAGTGCACCTTCCGAAACTTGATCGCACCCAGTTGCTTGTCGCGCAGGCCGGATTCACCGCACCGTTTTCAGGACAATTGGAAGGTTCATGGCACGGCGCGGGCGCACTAAGCGGTTCAATCGGAGTTGGTGAGTGCAAACTTCGCGGTATGGGGCTCCGCTGGAGGAATCTCAAAATTCAATCCGCAGACCTCGCAGCCTCCTATGAACCGGGGTTGATGCGGATCGAGAAACTGCAAATCGCCACCCATGACACCCGCTTTAGCACGGAAGCATCGTGGTCGAACAACACGCTCTCGTTCTCAAAAATCAACCTTCAACAAAAAGGGCGGGAAGTTTTAACCGGCAACTTGAACATGCCGCTCACATGGGCCGCCACAACCGGTTTCCACTGGGTCAGGGACGGGCGGTTGAGCGGGGTGCTCAGCGGCTCACGCATTGAATTCGGATCCGTGTTACAGGGAACGGACGGTCAGCCTCCGGTCAACGGCTCAGCAACTTTCTCACTCAGCCTTTCCGGCACACCAGCCGCCGCACTGGTTGAGCTTACCGCGCACGGCAAGACCATAACGGTGAGGCATTACCCCCGAATCGCCGGGTGCGACTTCGATTTACATGCGAAGCACGAAAACGGGCTGTTGCACTGCGACGTCCTCATGCGCGGTCCACTTGGAACACCCCTGCGCATGGACGCACAGGCATGTTTCACATTCGATGATTTAGTAGCCGGAAAAATCAACTGGGCCGAACTGCCACTCCAAATTTCGGTCCGAACCGATCAAGCAAAACTGCAACTGCTGCCGGCGCTTTTACCCCAACTTCGCGACATTAAAGGCACGGGATCCGTTCAGGCGCGGATGCAAGGTTCTCTCGTCAACCCAATCTTCGAAGGCACTCTAAAACTGGACTGTGAAACCGTTCACTTTCAGACGGATCGAATCCCAGCAATCACCGATCTTCATGCGTCTATCCGCCTTGACCGGGAGCACCTTCATATCGATCGCATGCGCGCTGATCTCGGGGGCGGATCTCTTGCAGTAAACGGTCTTGCATCCTTTCTTGAACCGAAGAATCCGGGGCTGAGCGTTGATATCAAAGCTCATCAAGTGCTGGTTCAGCGCAGCCAGCAGCTGGCACTTCGGTTGGATGGCGACTTGCGGATCGAGGGGCGATGGGATGCGGCCGCTGTAAAGGGAAAGCTCTACGCCGTGAAGAGCATGGTCCGGCGGGATATTGATCTGCTGCCGATCAGTTCCATGCAAGCCGGCGGAAGCGCATACAAGCGTCCTCCAGGAAAGCCTTGGTTTATGTTCCCTCGCGAACCGTTTTCCGATTGGAAACTCGACGTGCGGTTGGCGACAAAGCCGGGGGACCCCGTGCTGATCCGCGGGAACCGATTGCGGGGCTCTGCGACTCTCGATCTCCGCTTGCTTGGAACGGGTGCGGCTCCAACACTGGAAGGCAGTTACATTTCCGATGACGTGATCGCGCTGTTACCATTTGCGCGCGTCGAGGTTTCAAGAGGCAGGGTCTGGTACTCTGCCGGCGCACCTTTTCTGCCGCAAATCGAGTTCACTGCGGAGTCCGAGATCCGCAACCATAGGATCAGAATGTATCTGCATGGACCGCCTGAAAACCCGCAGATCAGCGTTAGCAGTGACCCACCGCTCGCCGAACGTGATGCATTGACCTTGTTGACTGCGGGAGTCTTGCCGGGTGACTTCGCGTCGGAATCATCCCAGGCAGTGTCTTCTCGGGCGGCGGCGCTTTTGATGCAGGAGTTTTCTGACAAAGTCCTGCTGAAAGACGGCGGGAGCGAACGTTTTTCAGCACTTCGGCGTTTCAGCCTCGACGTCGGCGCGGTCAACAGCAGGACCGGGAATCAGGAAACAAGGTTGACCTATCGATTGCAGGACAATGTATTCATCATCGGTGAAATCGGGGCGAACGGCGACTTTGCCACCAGGCTTCGCTACGCATTCCGGTTTTACTAAACCCACCACGCATGCCGGTCTGCAAGAATCTCAGAAGCCTTTAGCCCCCGACTCGTGTGTCACGTCACTCGCATCAAAAGCGAATATCCGCCGACCCGTCCCCCATCCGGCGCGACCACTTTCTAAAAATCATTCTGAGCTTCTTCATGGCCTTGGGAGCCTGTCGGGAGGAGGGATCCCTGATCAACAAAGCCGCCCGGTGGCTGCCATGGCACCAGGAGGCGCCCGGCCGGAAGCAGTTGTTTCTCGGTGAAAAAGTCAGAGTTCAGTGGTTGGGAAGGCACGCTTTCAGCGAGAGCACGCTCCGCTATGGAATCGCGGAGCAACTCGAGCGGATCCGGCTCGAAGGTTTATCGCGACCGAACGCAGATGACGCCGCGTATTACACGGCGGTCTTTTATCACCAGAAGGGATATGCAAACGCCTCCGTCGAATGGGAGATCAAGCAGGACACCCTTGTTCTACAAATCAACGAGGGACCGTTGGTGCGGCTCAGATCCACAAGCGTCGAAGGCAACCCGAGTGCCAGCGCAACCACCCTTTTGCCGCTACTAACAAGCGCCTCCGTTGACCGACTCAAGGTGCCAACCTCGCAGCTCCCCTTCGTGCGTGCAGACCTCGACGTGGGGGCTAACCGCATTGCAGAATGGTACCGAAACGAGGGATTCCTTGACGTTGAAGTGTCTTCGCCAGAAGCAACTTTTTCCGCGGATGGAGGCTCGGCGCAGGTGCTGGTTAAAATCTCAGAGGGGCCGCGTTACCGGTTTGCCGAGCCCACATTCCACGGCGATCTCCGGTACTCGCGGGACCAACTCACCCAGGTCCTAGCACCCATTCTCTCAAAACCCTACACGGTGGCTCGAGAGAACGCTCTGGGCGCAGCGCTCATAAAGTTCTACGGAGGCCGCGCACACTTTGACGTGCAGGTAACAGTGGAGGCAGATCCAAAAAAAGCCGACGCGGATGGAAAGATACCCACCAGCATACAGATCGAGGCGGGCCCGACGTACCAAATCTCCGGACTCGAGATCACAGGGCTGAACCGGCTCAAACCATCGTGGATTCAAAACCGGCTCAAACCCCTTCAAAACGCAGCTTTTGATCCCGACGCACTCGCTGCAAAGCAACAGGAGCTCTTAGCATCCGGACTGTTTGAGACACTTACAGTCACCGCGGTTCGGCAGCCCGACCAAACCATCAAACTCAGAATTGAGGCAACCGAGGCGAAGGCGCGGGAACTCGGATTTTCCATGGGATACGGCAACTACGAGGGGTTTTTGGGCAGCGTGCGGATTTCAGACAGGAACACCTTTGGGCGTGCACTGCCCGGCAGCATCGAGCTTGCGGTCTCTCAGAGGGCCATCGCGCTCGAGGCCTCGCTGGCGGACCCGTGGCTTTTTAAAACCCGAACGGAGCTGATTACGCGACTGTTTTTGCGCAATCGAATAGAGCTTGGGTATGAGAAAAGGGAAGCAGGTCTGCGCGGGCAATTATCCAGAAAGATCGTGCAAGACCTTCAACTCGCTGCGTTCGGAACGGTTCGCACCGTCGAAATCAGCAATGCGGATCTGGATGATACGGATCTTGGCAGAACAGCCTACCAGATCGGCACAGTGGGGTTGTCAGCGACCTACGACCGGCGCGACAGCGTGCTTAATCCCAACTCGGGATGGATCGCGGCCTTCAACGTCGACTCGAATACGCTCGACGACGGCCACACCTTTGCGCGCACCTCCGGACGAGTGAGCTGGCATTATCCCTTGCCCGCCAGAATCCGATTCTCGGCAAGCGCGCGCTTCGGCTTGCTGTCGCAGAAAAGCGCGGTGCCCATCGATGAAAGATTCTTCCTGGGAGGCTCGACGACGGTGAGGAGCTTCCAGCAGCGCGAGCTCGGCCTCGCCCCAGGCAAACCGGCGCCAACGGGCGGATCCGCCTACAGTCTCGTCAATCTGGAGGCTGACTTTCCGCTCTGGAACAAGGTGCGGGGCACTGTTTTCTTCGACTCGGGGAGCCTCTCACCGGACGGACTAAACATTCCAACCTCGGACTTCCGGAGCGGGATCGGCCTGGGCTTGCGTTATGCGCTTCCGGTGGGCCCCATCCGCTTGGACGTCGGGATCAATCCGAATCCACGCCCTTACGAGGCGTGGGGCGCGACAAACCTTTCCTTCGGGTTCGCTTTTTGAGCTCCGGGTTGGTCAAGTATTTAGCTGTGATCCACGCTGCTTCCCACTCGGCGGAGGGTCGCGGAATCAGACACCTTGCCCACCCGATGAATAACTCGTGAAGATTGCAATCATTCACTTCACAGCACCACCTGTGATCGGCGGCGTCGAGCGCGTGATCCGAGAGCAAATCAGTCTATTTAAAAATGCCGGGCATTGCGTCACGCTCGCGTGCTTTGAGGGCGGCCATGACTGCAAAGCGGACTGCCTCGTGCCGCTCTCGCGCGAGGCGGACCGGAGTGCTCTCTTCAAGTATTTGAACGCGGCGCTCTCCGACTCGGACGTGGTGCTCATGCACAATGTTGGCACAATGCCGTTCGCAGTCGAACTGACGGCCACCCTGCGCGAGCTCGCGGCCCGCATTCCGCATGCCAAGTGGATATGCTGGGTGCACGACCTGGCATGCGCCAACACGGCTTACATGCCGTTTGCCACTGCGGAGATCCACTGCCTGATGACAACCCGCTGCGAGCACTGGGAGTACGTTGCCGTGTCCGAATTTCGATCAAACCAAGTGCGCGCGCACTTGGGAGTGGATTGCATGCGCGTCCCCAACGGAATCTCTCCTGCGGAAATCCTGCAGCTTCAACCTAACGTCGAAAGTTTCGCGAACATGCACGAAATCTGGGATTCGGACCTCGTCCTTTTCCACCCCGCTCGAATGGTCGCGCGCAAAGGAATCCAAACCGGCGTGCAGGTGACAAAGGAACTCCGGGACCTTGGAGTCGCAGCTAAATACTTGCTCACCGCGGCGAGAGACCCACACCACAAGCCCTCCCTCGAGTATGAATCCGAGATCCGGGCGCTGGCGGACGGCCTTGATCTGGCGGGCCAGTTCATTTTCGTATCCGACTTCCTCGAAGTGGGGCCGATCGAGCTGCAAAATCTCTACCTCTTGGCGGACGCCCTGTTTTTTCCAAGCTTGCAGGAAGGGTTTGGGCTGCCGATTCTTGAAGCAGCAATGTTCGGAACACCCGCGGTCTGTGCCGACATCGACCCGCTCAACACACTTCCCGGGACCTTGCTCTACGATCCTTTGCTCGATCCGAAACAACTAGCGGAATGGATTATGCGGCATGTTCTGAGTCGAGACTCGATTAAAGCCCGAAGATTGGTTGCCGCAGAATACCGCTGGGAACAAATCTACCAGAAACACCTCGCCCCTCTCTTACAGCTCTCAAAATAAGCTCACTCCGTGATGAACGTACTCTGCCCGGAAAAGACGACACTTAAATCCGATCAATTGGACGCCCTGATTTCCGCCTCGCACGGAGATCCATTTTCGATTCTCGGCCCCCATCGGCTTGGGGACGGCTACGTGATCCGCGTTTTTCACCCGTTCGCCGAGTCCATCCGCCTGATTGAGGCTGATGAGCACCATGCGGTGCAATCGTTTTCCAAAACCCACGAATCGGGTCTTTTCGAGCTGATCCTCCCAGGCCGGCAGGAACCCCCGCGCTATCAACTGGAAGTGACCTTTCCCGGCGGACACTCGGCGAGAAACGACGATCCCTATCGGTTCGGGCGGCTCTTAAGCAGCTTTGACTCGCACCTCTTCTCCGAGGGTCAGCACTGGACTTTGTACGAGCGTCTGGGGGCACACCTGATCGAATTAGGGAGCGTGAAAGGCTGCTGTTT
>JBILLT010000081.1:0-12523 GCA_044375925.1 Chthoniobacteraceae bacterium
GAATCTGGAGGGGGTGTTCATGAATGTCGGATTTGGATTAGATTGATTGAAGCAGAAACGGGGCCGCACGAATAAACCGGAGCAGGCTCGGAAAAGTTGCGAAAGTCGCCGGAGAAAAAGAGTCGAGGGAAGTCAGCTGTAGCGAGAGAGCAATGAACCGTGCCTTCATATAAAATGGAATACCGTCAGACTCAGAGCGCGCAATCAAACAAGCATTCCGAATCCGTCAACGAATCCAGATTCCCTTTCCTGTTCCACCCTTCGGTGTGGTTCTAGGGTAGTCTGAATTCAACTGCTGCTCGATCACTGCCAGAACCCGTTCCACCGGCAGGTCGGTGGTGGAACCGGAATGACGGACTCCCGTGATGGAAACGTTTCGAACCGTGCAGTCCAGATCCGGCGAAAAAATCTCGGTCCACCGATCGGGGTTCGGCGTCTTGTAGGTCTGCGACTTCGGTCCAATGAACAGGAGCCGCCACTCCGGAGGGATGGGGTGCATTAATCGTACCCCTTGAATGGAGATACCGTTGGTGTTCGCGTGCAGTTCGATCCGGCTGGGCCTGGAAAAAACGAGGGATTCCATGCGGAGATTGTTGACCGTGCCTATGCCGGCGCTGAAATCCGTGTTCCTTCCGAGCTCGAGATTCGGCTGGTCGTAGATTTTGAAGTAATCGATGTCCGTGACTTTGCGGATGGTGACGTCAGACAGGTGGCAGTCGAGGAGTGTGCCATCGTCGAATTGTTTCACGCCCGGCAGGAGACGGATTGCGTTGGCGGAAGGGACGCCAGCAGGGCCACCGCGGACGCCTTCGATCAGCACGCGTTCGATCGGCCCGTAGGATGGTGCGTAGTTTTTCCAGTCCCAAGCATTGAGCGCCACGGTGTCGTCGTGGGAGACACCGCCCACGTTGCGAATAAGACCATCACATGCCGGACCGTTCACATGCACGCCATCGCGCATATGATCATCCAAGGTGATGTTCTCCACTTCAAATTTTTGAATGTTCGAGAGGTGTACCGCGAACGGCTTGCTTTGGCGGACTGTCACGTTGGCCACGCGCACACGGCGGACGTTTTGCAGAAGAATCACGCCGTGTGTTCCAAATGCATGATTTTCTTTGGCAGAGTGTCCGCGCGCATTTCCGTTGGATTCGGTCTTTGAAACGGCAAGCGTGCTCCAAATGCCGCCCTCAATGCTGATGTCTGCGTCGGGATTGGTCTCCTGTGGGACGGGGCGATCCGTGAAGGAGACGCTGTTTGCGTTCCGCACCAAACAAGTGTTGCAGCCTGGTTTCAGTCGGATTTCCGCGTCTTTATCGGCGACAAGCTTTTGGCCCGAGCGCAATACCAATGGTCCATCCAGATAGTAGGGTTGTTGCTGCGCGGGTATGTAAAGCGAGCCTTGGGTGTCCAGCATGGCCTGCATCGCCGGCGTCCAAATCTTGGCCGTGACGGTAACCGTCTCGATCTGACCCGCGGCGTTCTGTCTTTTTTCCACCCACGTTTCCTCATGCACTAATGTTTCGAATTCACCGAGCCTCCGTTGATCCGGTGGCGGAGGCGCGGAAGCGGCGTCCGCGCTGATGGGCATGGCGCAAAAGCCGAACGACACCATCCAGGATAAAATTTGGCAGGCCGATTGAAGGCTCTTGCGGGGTGTTTGGATTTTCACGGGGGGTGGTTGGAGTTCACACAACTTGTACTGCTGTTGCGTGAAACAGCGTTGTTGCAATCAGGACCGCGCAAATGAGGTTTGTTTTCCCAAAAGGGAAACTGCCGCCAGTTTTTTGAGCGCTGGATGAACGGGGACCGGCGTACGATCGGTTTGCGGGTTCTTTATCAGGCAAGGATCTTCTTCACCACTTCGCCGTAAACATCAGTAAGGCGGAAATCACGGCCAAGATGCCGCGAAGTAAGTTTCAGGTGGTCGATTCCGAGTTGGTGCAGGATTGTCGCGTGCAGGTCGTGGATGTGGATTTTTCCGGAGATCACGCGGTATCCCATGTCGTCGGTGCTGCCGAAGGTGAGGCCGCCTTTGATTCCGCCTCCAGCCATCCAAGCGCAGAAGCTTTCAGGCTGGTGTTCGCGGCCGTGTTTTTCAATGGGAGCGGTTCCGCTGAGGTCCTGGCTCCATGGCGTCCGTCCAAATTCGCCGCTCCATAAAACGAGCGTGTCTTCCAGTAGTCCCCGTGACTTGAGGTCCTTGAGCAGACCCGCGACCGGCTGATCTGTTTGTGCGCATAGTTTTGGGAGATTGCCGCGTATGTCGCCGTGATGATCCCATCCGCCCATTGTGACCTGCACAAATCGGACGCCGGATTCGCTCAGCTTGCGCGCCAATAGACACGCACGCGCGTTCTTATCCGTATCCTTCCCGCCGACCCCGTATAGCTGTCGGGTGGCCTCCGTTTCGTTTGAGATATCGACGATCTGGGGCGTGGTGGTCTGCATGCGGAAAGCGAGTTCAAGATTTTGAATCATGCCTTCCATATTTGCGTCGCCCTTGATCTCTCCAAGGAGCCGGTTGTTCAGGCTCTGGATGAAATTAATCCGTTCGCGCTGCACGTTTTGGGTGGGCGCAGTGTTCCGAAGGTTCTCGATCGCAACCGCATTTTCGTTGAGCGGGACAGTGAGCGCCGTGCCCTGGTGGATGGCCGGAAGAAATGCAGAGCCGTATTCCCTCACGCCGCCGGGTTGGATGGAAACGAAACTTGGAAGGTCGCGGTTTTCGGTGCCGAGACCGTAGCTGATCCACGCGCCCATTGAGGGGCGCACTTCCGCAAAAGTGCCTGTATGGAATTGCAGAGTGGCTCCCGCATGTTGTGGGTTGTCTGCGTTCATGCCCCGGAGCAAGCAGATATCGTCGGCGACACTGGCAAGATGCGGCATCAGATCCGAGACGATCATGCCGGACTGGCCTCGCGGCTGCACGGGCGCAACAGGACCGAGCGCAAGATACTTTTCAGTTCCCACCTGTGTGACTTCTTTACGCAGCGGTGAATCGATGTTCTGTCCGTGCTTGCCCGTGATGAAGGGCTTAGGATCAAACAAGTCATGCTGCGATGGGCCGCCCCCCATAAAGAGGAAGATGACCCGCTTCGCTCTTGGCGTCATGCCGGGTATGCGCGCCGCAAGCGGATTTGTGGCCGCGTGGAGGACATCCTGCAGCGCGAGCGCGCCAAAACCGCACGCCGAGTTGCGGAGCCATTCGCGGCGCGTGAACTGGTTCAGTGTTTTCATGGTTCGGAAACGCGTTGGATCAGAGTCGGAATATGAATTGATTGGAAGCGAGAAGGCCGTGGCAGAGCTCTGTGAACGCTGCAAAGTCTTTGGCGGGCGAGGGAGTCGAGGCGGCGCCGACTTTTTCCAAAAACGCGGCGGCTTCTGTGCGCTCTTCCTGTGTGACAGGGCGACCCAATGTGCGCAGCCAGACTTCCTCGATGCAGGCGTTCCGGTCACGGGTGGTTTCGGTCACGCCCTTGGCAAGCGTCGCGGAACGTTTGCGCAGCAGATCGTTGTTGAGCAGAAACAGAGCCTGTGTCGGCACGACTGTCTGCGGGCGTTGACCCGAAATTTGTGCGGGATTCACGAAGTCGAAAAAGTTTCGCACCCGGTCCGGTCCGGCGAAATTGTTGCGCAGAACCGGGAGGTAGACAGTCCGCACGAATTCTTGGCCGGCGCGCGGTACTTTGTGGGTGTAGGTTGGAGGATTAACCCCTTTTAGCGCGAGCGCGCCGCAGTTTTCGGGATTTTCGAGGACCAACGCTGGGCCGCTGCTTTCACGCGTCAGTTCGCCGCTGATTGCAAGCATCGAGTCGCGCAAGGCTTCCGCATCGAGGCGTTGCCGGTTCATGCGCCAGAAGAGCTTGTTCTCGGGATCAATTTTTAATGAAGCCGCATCGTTGGCGCCGCTTAGTCTGTAAGTACGGCTCAAGACCAAGGACCGAAGAAGCGACTTCTGCGACCAGCCCGCGCTCATAAAGCGCGTTGCGAGGTGATCCAGCAGTTCCGGGTGCGTCGGTGCTTCACCTCGGACACCAAAGTAGTCGACGCTCCGGACGAGCCCCTCGCCAAAAAGCTTCTGCCAGATTCGATTCACCGTGACGCGGGCTGTCAGCGGATTGCGCCTGTCCGCAAGCCAGTTTGCCAGCTGCGCGCGCCCGCTCTGGCCCTTTGGAATGGATGGGAACGGCTCCCAGGACGCCACTCGCACGGCTCCCCGCGGTACCAGTCCGGCTGCCGGCGCGTATGGGTTGCCGCGGACATACACCGGCATGTCTGCGGGGGCGGGACCGTCGCTCATGGCGAATGCCTTCGGTCTTTTGTCCCGGAAGAATTCCGCATGCCTGATTTCTTCGGCAATCTTTTTGAGCTGCGTGTCGATTTCATTCCGGCGATTTGTCAGGGCATCCTTGGCTGTCGCGGTTGGGTCTTGCGGTTCATTGGCGGCTTCTTTCGGCGCGTTGCCGGCGGAACCCGACACCGGATTCACCTGGCCGGCTTGTGTTGCCTGCGGTGCGGTGGGTGCCGCGTTCGGGATGGCGGCGAGTTGTTTCGCGAGATCCGCCTTCTCAGCGGTGAGTGTTTTTTGATCGGTGCTGAGCTTCGCGATTCGCTGAGCGGTTTCCTCCTCGAGCTTTTCGCGCGCGGCGATTTGCTCTGGAGTTTCGGGAAGCACGGTTGCATTGAGGGTGCTCCAAACGCCCATGTCGGGCATCTTGTGGGTGGAAGGCGAGCTGCGAAGCATCCCTGCGATGCCGTAATAATCTTCCAAGCCGACCGGATCGAATTTGTGATCATGGCAGCGAACGCAGCCAAGGGTCATGCCGAGAAAAGTCTGGCCGATTTTGATGACTTGCGAGTCGATGTGGTCCGCTTCCATCTTCGCTTTGTCGGGATTAACGATTTCGACGTCGCCGATCATCAGGAACCCGGTGGCGATGATGTTCTCCGCATGATCTTCGGTTGATTTCGCAGGCATCAGATCCCCCGCGATTTGTTCGCGCACGAATTCGTCGAACGGCTTGTCGGAATGGAACGCAGCAATGACGTAGTCGCGGTAACGCCAAGCGTGCTCTGCGAAGACATTATTGGACGTCCCCATCATGTCGGCGTAACCCGTGAGGTCCAGCCAGTGGCGCGCCCAGCGTTCGCCGTACGCCCGGGAACCGAGTAAGCGGTCGACGACCTTCTCGCAAGCGTTCAGGGCGTTGTCGTTTACAAACTCCGAAATCTCCTCCGGTGTCGGGGGAATCCCGGTCAAGTCGAGTGACACCCGCCTGAGCCAGCTGTAACGGTCGGCGTCGCCCACCGGGCTCACAGCGGACTGCTCCTGTTTTGCGCGCACAAACCTGTCCATCGGATCCAACGGCCATGATTTGTCTTTCACCTCCGGAGGCGCAGGATCGGATACCGGCTGGAAAGCCCAGAATTTCCTGCCGGCATTCACATCGATGCCCTTGCGGTTTGTCGACGTCTTTGTCACGCGCGGATCCGCAGCGCCCTGTTTTACCCAGGCTTCAAGCACCGCAATTTCCTCAGCGGGCAGCTTGCCTTTGGGGGGCATTTCAAAGTCTGCGTCCGCGTATCGGACCGCTTTGATCATGAGACTTTTTTCCAAATCGCCCGGGATCACGGCGGGGCCGTTGTCTCCGCCTTGCTGCCACCCGCTGCGGGAGTCGAGGGCGAGGCCCCCTTTGATTTTATTCTCGTGCGAATGGCACTCAAAACAACGCTTTTGAAGGACTGGCAGAACCTTGGCTTCGAAGAATGCGGTGTCGTCGTCGGCTGCCTGCAGAGCGGCGACGAGTCCCAAGGTGGTTAGCAAAAGCCAGCGTTTCATGGGCAAATATCAGGGCCGCCGGCAGGGAAGCACGATGCGCGAAAGCGCGCCGGGCTTGTGGTGCACGCTTTCCGTCGAGACCGCTGTGCGACTACCGAAGGGGCCTTCTCCGGTATTTGGATTTCGATCGTAGAGAGGGAACAGCGAACCGCAGACATCGACCCGAAGGCGGTGTCCCTGGGCAAGAGTCGCGGCGCACGGACCGAGGTCGACGGTGATTTCGACCACTTCGCCGGACTTGAGAGGTTTGGGTGCGAGCAGTGAATCCCGGTAACGGCCTCGAAGGATGCCCGCGGCGAGGTTCTGGGCGAAGCCGTCTGGACGAACGTCTACAATCTTCACGGCCCAATCCGCGTCCGGAGTGTCGGCGGAGACGTGCAGCTTCGCCTCAAGATTGCCTGCGAAGGAAAGCGGCTCCTTCAGCTCGTCGCTGGTATAGACAAGCACATCATCGCGGTTTTCGTTCTGGGTTTGATCCACAGGGCCCCAAACCGCGGCCTTGATCGGCCGCGTTTCGGTGATGGGACATGCCGGCACGGGGTTGGCAGGGTCCGCCCGGAAGTGGTCCGCCGGCTCCTCCCGCGTGGGAGCCTCGCGGCTGAGGCGCCCGCCGCCTTGTCGGGTGTTCGCCTTCCCATCGGAGTGAAGATAGAAAGATGTCTCGCTGAACCCTTCCGGCGGCCACGATTGGGACTCATGCCACACGTTGTCGCCCATGGAGAAAAAGCGCACCGGCGGGAACGCCTTTGAACGCGCAGCGGCGTCCTGTTTCAAGTGCCGGTCAAACCAGTCCATCTGCAGCGCCGCAGTATCGACGGACGCCTCGGGACCAAATTCGACTTCGGCGACCTTCGTTTTTCCGACGGTGCCGTGATCCCACGGGCCGAGAATCAGTCGCTGCTGGCTCCGAGTCGCATGATCCCGCGCCTGGTTCCGCATGATCATGAAGTTCCCCACGGATTCGCGCGAAAAGAAATCGTAGTACCCGACGACATGGAGGGCGGGGAGTGTTAATTCAGGGAGATGCGATGTGAGGTCGAGCCGGGTCCAAAATCCGTTCGGTTCGGGATGTGTGAGAAAAGCGTCAAGCCACGGCATGGGCCATCCGATGGCTTCATCGACGCCGCTGAGAGGAAGGTGCATGAGAGCCACGTTCATGTCCGCCGGCTTTGCGCCCTCGGGTTTCGCGGTGTTCCCTGCAATCCATCCTGCGATGAGCGAGAGGCGCACCGCGCCGCCCAGATGAATATTCCTGTAGAAACTGCTCCAAGTCGCCTGAGGCGCGATCGCTGAAAGTCCCGGCGGATGCTCTACGGCCGCCTGCCACTGGACCGCCCCCACGTAAGAGCCTCCCATCATGCCGACTCGGCCGCTGCACCACGGCTGCCGGGTGATCCATTCAAGGGTGTCGTAGCCGTCCTGACCTTCATTGTTGTACGGAGCCATGACGCCCTCCGAGGCCCTTGTGCCACGGCAATCCTGAATGACTGCGACGTAACCGGCTTTTGCAAAACGCTCCGCGCTTCCCTTGGCTTTCGTGCGGTCGTAAGGAGTACGCATGAGCACTACAGGCGCAGTGGCGACTGAATCGTCGCGATATACGTCTGTGGCCAGCTTGATGCCGTCACGCATGGGCACCGGCTTTGTCTCTACACGAATCTCGGCCGCAACCGGAATCGAGAGAGCGATGCAGGCGAGGAGTGGGGGGAGCAGTTTCATCGGCTATTTGGAGTTGCGGGACTTGAGCGAAGCGAGGTCCATGTCTTCGCCTGCCGCATTGATGTGCTCGCGCATTGCCTCCCGCGCTTCATTGGGATCGTGTCGTTCGATCGCTTCGAGAATCCGCGCATGGTGTGCGACCGCGGTTTTCTTGCCGATCCTTCCAATGGTGCGAAGGCGGCTCGCGACGCTCAATTCGGCGAGTGAATCTAGAATGAGCCTGTAGATCAGATTGCCGCTTGCATCTGCGATCGCGTGGTGTGCGGCGATATCGGCTTCGATGGCCGCAGTGTTGTCCCAAGCAGACTCGAGCTGGCCATGGATGCGGCGCAGGGTGAGAATCTGTTTTTTGCTGGCGCGTTCGGCTGCGAATGCGGCCGCATCGGGTTCGATGGAGAGGCGCGTCTCATTGAGTTGTTTGAGACGTTCAGCGACATCGGGAATCAGCAGGGAGAGCGACTCGTTGAGCGGACGGTGCAGCTTGTCCACCACTTTGATGCCGTTGCCGTGCTGGATTTCGAGCAGTCCCTGTTGTTCGAGTCGTTTGGTGGCCTCGCGCACGACTGTGCGGCTTACTCCAAGTTTCTCTGCAAGGGACCGCTCGGCGGGGAGCCAGCGTTCCTCCTCAGCGGCGCCTCCCCGGATGAGCTCCGCCAGCTGCTGGCAGACTCCCTCAACGAGGGACGCGGGACGTTGGATGGTGGTGATGTTCATGAGTGGTTCAGATGGATTTGCCGGGATCAATACGTGGCTCGGCCGCCGGAGATGTCGAAGACCGCCCCAGTCGAGAACGAGCATTCTTCGGAACAAAGCCACGCGACGAGCGCCGAGACCTCTTCCTTTTTACCAAAGCGGCTCATCGGAATTTTCGAAAGCATGTAATCGATGTGCGCCTGAGTCATTTGATCCAGCATTTCCGTTGCGATAACCGCCGGCGCGACTGCATTCACAAGAATGTTCGAATTCGCGAGTTCTTTGCCGAGCGATTTTGTGAGCGCGATCACGCCTGCTTTTGAAGCGCTGTAATGGGCTGCGTTGGGGTTGCCCTCCTTGCCCGCGATGGAAGCAATGTTCACGATGCGTCCGTAGCCGTTCCGCAGAAAGTGCGGCACGACGGCGTGGCAGCAGTAGAACGGGCCGTTGAGATTCACTTCCATCACGCGCTGCCAGTCTTCGGGGTTGAGCTCCCATGTTTTTGCATTGCCGCCTGTGATGCCTGCGTTGTTGACCAGAATGTCGAGTTTGCCGAGCGCAGCGGCGGTCGAGGCTGCCGCGGATTGTACCGAGGCGAGGTTCGTTAGATCCACCTGTGCGGTGTGCACCGCGCCCGCATCGGCCAGAGTCCGTGACGCGCTTTCCAGCGTTTCCGCATTCACATCCCACAGCGAGACACTGGCGCCGGAGGCGAGAAAGCGCTGCGCGATGGCGAGGCCGATGCCGCGTGCGCCGCCCGTGACAATCGCGACGCGGCCTTTGAGGTCGATTTGATTCATAGGGTGTTTCGCGGGAAGAGAGGTCATACCAGTAGACCCCCGGTTTGGGAATTCCTTAGTTTCTCTCTGAGTGTTCAGATTTCCCCCGGATCCCGAAAGCGTCTCCGGGATCCAGAAGCTGAATGATGTGCCTTGTTATAAAAGGCTTCCGCACAAGCCCCGTGGCGCCTGCGGAATGCCATTGCATCATGCAAACATGGTTGGAGGTGCCCAGAATCACCGGCTCTCCCTCCGCCTCGTTCAGAAACGCCGCCTTTCCCGCGAGAATGGCGCGGGCGTTCGAGGGCTTCTGCACGTTATACACGCCGCCCGAGCCGCAACAGTCCCGTGCGTTTGGAGCCAGTTCCCAGCGGTAGCCCGTCGCGTCCAGCACGTTTTTCGGGATGCCTGGCGCCTTTTGGCCGTGAACCAGATGGCAAGGCAGGTCGACGTAGAGGCGCGCTTCCGTATCCGTGCGCACCCGTCGGACCGGGGCGAGTTCACCGAGGAAGGTGAGAACGTCGCGCACGGCGCGCTGGGGTGCCAGGGACTTTCCGAGCGCGTAACCGCATCCCGAGGAGTTGCTGAGCACCGCGTCGACGTTTAATGCACCAAAGGCGGCGCGGTTCTGATTCTGCAAGGCGTGTGCGCCGTCGATTCCGGTGTGCTCTTGAAATGCACCGCAGCAGGTTTGTGTTTCAGGAATGAGGACCTGCACGTTGTTTTCAATAAGCACGCGGACCGTGGCGAAATTAATTTCGCGGAAAGCCGCCTCCATCAAGCAACCCGTGAGCAATGCAACGCGCGGCCCTGTCGGCTGGTGAAGCTGCATCAATTTTCTCGCGTAAGTCGCGGTGCTTTCAAGCAGGCTTGGCTCGCCCTTGAAAAGGAACCGGTGCACCGGCAGTCCGAGGCGCCGCAGCAGACGCGCAGGCAGCATGGCGAAATTGAACCAGAATGGCTTCGTGACTGCTTTGGCGGCGAGCCGAAGTGCGAGTGATGGACGGGAGCGCCCAGTCGATACGTGGTCGTGCCGGATTCGCTCGAACAAAGAGCCGTAAGGCACCTGCGCGGGGCAGGCTGTTTCACATGCGAGGCATCCGACGCATTCGTCGGTGTAGAAATCGGTCCACTCGTCGCGCGGGAGGCGGCCGGCGGCTTCCTCGCTCCAGATGCGCAGACGGCCCCGAGGTGAGTTGTTTTCGTCGCCGGATAGCTTGTAAGTCGGGCACGCCGCCAGACAGAACCCGCAGTGCGTGCAGTTCGAAAAGTAGTCTTGCGGCGGTTTTTCAGGATGCATGAATGGTTTGCTCCAGGGTTTCAATCCACCGCGATTCAGTGATGGTTGGAGGCATCGCCGGAAGCCAGCGCGAATGCCAGTCGCCGCCAAGCGCGTGAAGTTCTGCAAGATGCGGCTGCATGAGCGCGTGGGCGCGCTCAGCGATGTCGCTGCCCTCCGCCAGACGGACATGCACGACCCCGTTGTAACAAAGCGCGATGCAACGCTCGGCCTCGCCGCCCAGCGCAAGCGCCAAGCTGATCGCGCGGTCGGGCGTGGTCTTCGCGGTCACGTCGGGAAGACCATCGGATGCGGGTTGCACCGCCTCTTCCACGCGCAGTCGGGCCCCAAACTCTTTCGCTACCCGCAAGAGTTCATCCTCAAAAATCTGAGACTCGTGACGCGGGCAATGGACTGCAACCCGTACTGATGCAGACCCGTGTCCGCAGACAAAATCGACGGAATCCCACCAGTGCATCCACCCGCTGTGAAGAAGCCGGCGAACGCAGCTTTGGAGCGGATGCATTGCGCCCTCAAAATATGCGCCGAATTGGAACCCGCAGTCGGGACGGAGGCGGATGACGTAGTCGAGAGGTTCACCGTAGCGTCTTCCGCTGTGCATAAGAAAACGCAGCCAGTCGTAGCCGGTGGTTGTTTTGACCACACGTTCCCCGATGCGCGCGACGCGGCCGCTAGGGAGTCGCCAGTTCATGCCAAGAATGTTGTCGCAGTACGGTCCAAAGCGGCAGGATGCGGGAGCATGCGTTGCAGAATTGGTCTGCTCTTCAAGTGTCGCTGCAGCATCGAGAATGAGCGGAAATCGAACGCGCCGCTGCGCTGTCATTTCGTTGATCTGTGCAGCCGTCGAGCTTGCGGCAAGGCAAAGCGTGCCGTCCACAGAATCAAGGAAAGGGGCGAAGAGACGCTCTTGCCGCACTGGATCCACGGTCTTCATGCAATGAACCGCCGATCCTCGAAAACCTTCAGCGGATTAAGCTGGTGTGTTGGGTTAAACGCAGCAGGAACTGCCCATTGAAGGCGCATCGAATCGGGACCAAATACAAGGGGCATGTACGCGGCCTTGTCATTGCCGATACCGTGCTCGCCGCTTAGCGTGCCGCCCACATTGATGACGCACTGCATCAGGCGGCTGCTGATTCTTTCAACCTTCTCGAGTTCGCCGGGAACTCTTGAATCAAAAAGAAAATTCGGGTGCAGGTTGCCATCCCCGGCATGAAAGACGTTGACCGCACGGATGCCCGCAGCATCCGCTTCGTCGTAGACAAGCTGCAGGACGTCGGCGAGCGCGCTTTTGGGAATCACCGCATCCTGCACGACGTAATCGGGGCTGAGTTGCCCGAGCAAACCGCCTGCGGCTTTGCGCGCCTTCCACAGCTTTTGACGCATCTCGTGGTCGTCGCTGAAGACGACGTCATGCGAGCCCGCGCCGCGCAAAATTTCGGCGACACCCGCGACGCGCGAATCAACCAGCGCGGCTGGGCCGTCGACTTCTAGCAGGAGCATGAATGAACCCTTCGGGAGGCCCACGGCCATCTGGCTGCTCTCGACCATGCCTACGGCGCGGGGATCCAGCATTTCGATCGCCGCGGGATAAGAGGAGTGCGCAACCAGTGAGTGGATTGCGCCCTCAATGGAGCGCAGGTCGGGATAGGTTGCGCGAAGGGTCCAGACTTTCTCGGGAAGCGGGAGCAGTCGAAGCCAGAAGCGGGTGAACGCTCCAAGGGTCCCTTCGGAGCCGATCATGAATCGCTTCCAGTCTTCGCGCCAAGGACCCCGCCCGCCTGCAGGTCCTCCAAACCGATGCTGAGTGCCATCCAGCAGCATCACTTCGACGCCGAGCACGTAGTTGCTGGTCACGCCGTAACGGAAGCAGTGTGCGCCGCCTGCGTTCGAAGCGACGTTTCCGCCGAGCGTGCAGACCGGGCCGCTGGAGGGATCCGGCGGGTAAAAAACGCCGTGCGGCTTGAGCGCGGCGTCTAAATCGTTAAGGGTTACGCCGCACTCCACTTCGCACCAAAACCCTTCTGCGTTGATCTCGCGGATCCGTGTGAGAGCCGACGTGTGAACGATCACGCCGCCTTGTGCGGCGACCGGACCGCCTGAGAGAGAAGTTCCAGCTCCGCGCAGGGTGACCGGAACGCCGAGTTCCCGGGCGCCTTTGATGAATTCGCCGAGCTCGTCGGCATCCGC
>JBILLT010000180.1:0-3030 GCA_044375925.1 Chthoniobacteraceae bacterium
ACTCCGCCTCGAACGTCCAGTTCTGCCCCAGATCAAGATCCAAGGAGAACGCATTGGACCCGTTGCTTGAGAGCACTTGCGAGGGCGATAGCAGGGGCATGCCCGGCAGCGAGTTCAAATCAAACTGCGCGCCACCCGCCTGTCCTGCGACCACGGTGAGGGAAGCGGAGCCGTCGACATAGATCGACTGCAGGTCGACGGCACCCAGCACCGTCCGGTTGGAAGCGTCTGTTCCCTGCACCAGCACCGTCGCCTCCCAGGGCGTGAAGTTGTTGATTCCGATCGTGCCAGACTGGGTCAGTTCAACCGCGGACATCGGGGCGAAGCCGGATGTCGGAATGATCTGCCGGCTCTGCGAGGCGCTTTGCCAGTAGAATTTGCAGGAAGCACCGCCCCAGCGCTCGTGATACTCGAAAGTGAGCGGATATGTGTTCCCGGCAACCAACGCAACGGGATTACTCCATCCGCCGTTGTTGATGATGACTTTGCCATCGAGCCAGACCTTCACCTCATCGTCGTTCTCCGTCAGGAATTGATAGCTCTCCGAGTACTGCGGGGTGATCAACCCAGTCCAGCGCACGCAGAAATCGTCGCTGGGAACCCGCGGATCAGGCGAGCCGCCCTCCCAGTTAAAGTTGATCTGCGAATCCTCGCGGGTCATCAGCAACTGCGTGAAGGATTGGCCCCCGAAGTACTCGCCGAGCAGCTTAATCGAGAGCTGGCGACCCGAAGCGCTCAGCCGGAAATTCGGCGATGTCGGCCCCGACTTCGCCAGAGGCATCGTCCACGAAGCTGCACCCGAAAGACCCGCCGCTGCGGGCACCATCGTGTTCAAGTCGGCTGTGACGGCGGCGGACTTCGTGCGGTCAGTGTTCAACGCGCTGAGGAACTGCACCGCCGCGACGCTCAAACGGACATCCGTGCTCCCGTACGAACCCGCAAACGTGGCGTAAACCGGATAAACGCCGGGCTCGACGCCCGCAGGCAGCTGGACGTTGATTGTCCCCGCATTGGACAACGTCATCCACGATGGGGTATTCCCAGCGAAAGACCACGCGCCGGAGGATGATTTGGCGCTTTCGGGCAGGATCGCATTCAAGTCCTGCACCAGATCCGCGGAGCCCCCGATAACGATCGGGAGAATCCTGTCCACGCTCGGCTTGAACAGCTGGAGTGCAACTTTGCCGGACTGCTTGGAGCCACTCGCATCGGTTACCTGAATCCCCACGGGCAACACGGAGCTGAATTCCTTCCCCGGCGCCTGCGCGCTCAGAGTTCCGGACGGCGTGATTCCAATCCACCATGGGATCGCCTGTCCCGGAGACAACGACCAAGTCCTGGCACCCGTCAAGGCGCTGCTGCCGCCCAAGAGCGCGTTCAAATCAAGAGACGCAGGCTGGGTGGCACCAACCTCCACCAAAAGACTGCCCGTGAAATCCGCAGACAGATTCGGCGCCACATAAGGGGTGGCAGTCAGGAGCACGTTGTTCGAGGTGAAAAGCGCAGGCATGGTGAGTGTGAGCGTGTTGCCGGACATCTCCGCAATGCGTGTTCCCGGGCGAATCCCCGCTCCGCTCACATTCATCCCGACCGCAAGCCCAGTGACGTTGCCGGCGTACACCGCCGTGCTGCCTTCCGTGATGGAAGAGTACTGCAGGCTGGCCGCCGAACTGCTGCCGCTGACGCTCACGTACATCCTCAGTGTGCGTTCCCATGTTCTGGGCACGTAGCCGGCGGGCGCCTCAGCCGGCGGCAAATCCGCGTAGCGCTGCTTGAGGTAAACCAGCGACTGGTTTTTGGGCGCCGAGTCGGGCAGCACCGCATTGAGGAAATTATCTTCGTCCACCGAGAACCACGCGGGATTCAATCCCGAAGCCCCGATCACGCTCCAATTGTTGCTCCTTGAAGTGTCATTCCACCAATTGCGCATGTTCACCGTACTCGGGGTCGCTTGACCCGCCACAGCGCTCATGTTCCCGTCGCCCTGCGGGTTCATTTCACTCCCCAACAGCACCTCCACCGCGCCAAAAATCGTGCGGGGCGCGCCGAGAGACGCGTCGGTGACCCGCGCCACCAGCGTGCCTGGGCGACGCCAGTGGGACAAGGTCAACAGACCATCGGTCGAGAGCCCCCAATCACTGCGATAATCGGCCCTGTGCGCCGGATCGAAACTCCACGCCAACGGTCCGCGCAAACCAAGCCCGCCGGGAACCGCGAGGCTCAAATCAGCAGCGAAACGCGACACCAACCCGAAATCCACCGCGGACGAGGAGATGAAATGCACCACGTTCCAGTTCACCCGCACGGTGCGCACGGCGATCGTTCCATCGAGCCCTGTCGAGGTGATATCGAGGTAAAGCGGATTCACCCCGGCCGCAGCCTCCGTCGCAGGCGGGAAACTCAGCGTCCCGCCGGCGCTCAACTCAACGCCCGCAGGCCATTGAGGGGATCCGGGTGACTTCTCCACGGTGCGCACGCCGCCCGTATCAAAGATGGTGACGCTCGAATCGATCACATCGAAATTCGGCGTATTCTGCCCGATCAACGCGTTCACGGCGCGCTCCAACGGATCCACGCTGTTGATGGTCACCTTCGCGACAGCAGACGCACCCTGCGTGTTGCGGACTTCCAGAAACACGTCGCGCACCCAGTTGCGGGAAATCCAACTCTCCAGACTTAGGGTGCCCGAATCCGTGATCGAGATACCGGAGATGGCGCCCGAATCCTGACCGTCCAGCAATCTCCACGAACGCGAAGTGGCGAAGCGCGAATCACCCTGCACCAGCGGGTTCGCGTCCACCATCTTGGCGCCCACCTGCATCGGGCCGTCCATAAAGACCGTCATCGAATTCGCCGCAGTGACGGGCGTGAGGCCGATCTTCACCAAACGCTTTTCGGAATATCCCTCCGAATTGCGGCCGGCGACCTGCAGGTACACGCTGCTCGAGGCAGTGGCGCCGTCGGGGTTCAACGTCAGCGTGCCCTTCGAATCAAGCGTCACCCACGGTGGCAGCGACTGACCCGGGAGCG
>JBILLT010000153.1:0-3012 GCA_044375925.1 Chthoniobacteraceae bacterium
TCAGGCGCCAAACATCATCATGATCGGGGAAATTCGCGACGCCGACACCGCCAATATCGCGATCAACGCGTCGCTCACGGGGCATCTGGTTTTCTCGACCCTGCACACCAATGACGCGCCCGGTGCTGTCGCGCGTCTGGTGGACATCGGGGTGCAGCCTTTCCTGGTTTCTTCCGCAGTGCGCGCCGTCTTGGCCCAGCGCTTGATCCGGCGGATCTGCGCGAAGTGCAAGGAACCCGCGGAACTTCTGCCCTCCGACATGCGGTCTCTCGGCGTGGATGCTGTCCAGCTCGCTCACGCCCACATATCCAAGGGCAAGGGATGCGAGGCCTGCCGGAACGGAGGCTACAAGGGCCGCGCGGGGATCTTCGAATTCTTCATGGTGGACGACGAGATCCGCCACATGATTAACGAGGGCGGAACCACTCTCCAGCTGCGCAAGCGTGCCCGTGAGATGGGCATGAGAACGATGCGCGAGGACGGGATCCGCAAGGTGCTTTCCGGGATGACCACGGCCGAGGAAGTCATCGGCGTCACAATGGGGGACAAAGAATAAGCCTGCACGTAACCGACCATGAATCACACTCAAGTCCTTGATCTGCTGGTAGAGCATGGGGTGATCGCCGACGATGTCGTCGACGATGCGGTGGCTGAGGTGACCCAATCCGGGCTCCCTCTGGCGAAGGTTCTCGAAAAGCAGGGCGTGATGCCGGAGGCTCAGTTTTACGAAACAATCGCAAGCATGTTTGGCGTGGAGACCGTGAATTTGGACGGATTCGAGCCGCCTGATTCGCTTTTGGAAATGCTGCCGGCGAATATCGCGACCGCGCATCGGGCGGTCCCCGTGGAGTGGGATGGAATGTCGCTGAAGGTCGCATTGGAGGATCCTTTCCAGCATCAGGCGATCGAGGACATTCGTTTTGCAATCGGGACGGAGACGCGCTTGGTGATCGCGCCGGTGGATCAGGTTTACGATTTTCTCCGCAAGCACTACAGCCGCGGGGCGGGCGAGATGAAGAACGTCCTGCACGAGTTGGAACTGGACGCGGAAGCGGCCGAGATGTCTGCGGAAGCGGCGGCAGCCTCCGCCCCGATCATCAAGTACGTGGATCTGGTGATGAAGCAGGCGATTCAAGACCGTGCTTCCGACATCCATTTCGAGCCCTTCGAACATGACTTTAAAATCCGCTACCGGGTGGATGGCGCTTTGTATGAAATGGCTCCGCCCCCGCGGCATCTGGCTTCGCCGGTGATTTCGCGCGTGAAGGTCATGTCCAACCTGAACATCGCGGAGCGGCGTCTGCCGCAGGATGGGAGGATTCAGCGGGAGGTCGCGGGACGCCAGGTGGACATGCGTGTTTCGACGCTTCCAACCCAGTTCGGGGAGAGCGTAGTGCTCCGCGTGCTGGATCGCTCGAGCGTCAACCTCAGTCTCGAGGCGCTCGGGATGCCTGCGAAGATCTACGACTACCTGATGAAGACCATTGACTTGCCCAATGGCATTTTCATCGTCACGGGCCCCACAGGTTCGGGAAAAACCACCACCCTGTACGCCTGTCTCGACAAGATGAACACCGTCGACGCCAAAGTGCTCACGGCCGAGGATCCGGTGGAATTCGACATCGATGGGATCGTTCAAGTCCCCGTCCACGAGGCGATCGGTCTCTCCTTCGCGAAAGTCCTCAAGGCATTCCTCCGTCAGGATCCGGACCGCATCATGGTCGGGGAAACCCGTGACATGGAGACGGCCCAGATTGCGATTCAAGCTTCGCTTACCGGTCATTTGGTCCTGACCACCCTGCACACCAATGACGCGCCCGGGGCAGTAACCCGCTTGATCGACATGGGAGTCGAACCGTTCATGATCTCGGCGTCGCTGGAGGGCGTCCTCGGGCAGCGTCTGATCCGGAAGGTGTGCAAACAGTGCTCCACGCCCTACGAGCCGACCGAGGCCGTCCTCAAGCAGCTTGGGCTGTCTCCGCACGAAATCGGGGACAAGTCGTTCTACTACGGATCTGGCTGCCCCGCATGCAATAACACGGGATACCGTGGCCGCAAGGGCATTTACGAACTGCTGGATGTCACCGAGCCCATCCGTGAACTCATCAACCAGCGCGCGCCCGGGGTGGTTTTAAAGCAGAAAGCAATAGAGCTCGGGATGTCCACCTTGAGGGAGGACGGATTGCGGTGTATTTTCGAAGGAGAGACTTCCATTGAGGAAGTTCTCAAATATACCTGACCAAGGCTTGCGGCGCCCCTTAAACAGGTTGGGCTGAAGGCCGTTAAGAGTTTGCTCCGCGTTGCATTGAAATTCAGGGACCAGAATATTCCCAGACACTCCTAGACTTATGGCAAAGTTTGATTACGTAGCACTCGATTCACGTGGTCAGGAAACCCGGGGCTCGATCGACGCCGGTTCCCCGGGCGAAGCTTCCGCGGCGCTCCGCAAGAACGGACTGTTTGCCACCAGCGTGACCGCCTCGGGCAAGTCTTCGGGTGCGGCGCCTGCCGCTGCGGCGAAGGGCGGGGCCGCGGCAAAAACGGGTTCGAAGAGAAAGGGCGGTTTGAAGCTTTTTGCGAAGACGAGTGTCGACAGCAAGCTGATCATGATTTTCACGCGCCAGCTCGCAACCCTCATCGATGCAGGACTGCCCTTGTTGAAAGGCTTGGAAGTGCTGGGGAAACAGGAAAAAGACGAGGTGCTGCGCCGGATTATTTCAAACCTCTCGGAGGCCGTCCAAGGCGGGAGTACCTTCTCGGAGTCGCTTGGTCAGCACCCCAAGATTTTTTCCAGGCTGTTTGTGAACATGGTGAAGGCGGGGGAATTGGGCGGGGTGCTTGAAGTTGTTTTGAATCGTCTCGCAGAATTCCAAGAAAAAGCCCAAAAGCTCAAAAACAAGGTCGTTTCCGCGATGACGTATCCCGTGATCGTTCTCGGCATTGCAATGCTGATCCTCGTGTTCTTGCTCACCTTCATTGTGCCGAAGTTCGAGCAGATCTTTAAAGATCTCC
>JBILLT010000190.1:0-2990 GCA_044375925.1 Chthoniobacteraceae bacterium
CCGTCACCGTCGCTGTCGCCGCGACCACACGCGTCGCGTCCGTCACCAACGCCGCGGTCAATTCCGTCGTCGAACCGGTGATCGCCACCGCGTTCGACACCGTCACCGTGCCGGAGGTCGCCCCGCCGATCGCGCTCAACGCCGTCGCCGTCAGCGCCGTCGCCGCCGCATCGTTCACCGTCACGGTTGCCGTCGCCGCGACCACCCGCGTCGCGTCGGTCACCAGCGCCGCGGTCAGTTCCGTCGCCGAGCCGGTGATCGCCACCGCGTTCGACACCGTCACCGCGCCGCTGGTCGTGCCGCCGATCGCGCTCAGCGCCGTCGCCGCCAGCGCCGACGCGGCCGCGTCGGAGATCGTCACCGTCGCCGTCGGCGCCACCACGCGCGTCGCGTCGGTGACGAGCGCCGCGGTAACCTGCGCCGTCGTGCCTGTGATCGCGATCGCGTTGGAAACCGTCACCGCGCCGCTGGTCGCGCCGCCGATCCCGCTCAGGACCGTCGCCGCGACCGCGGTCTGCGCCGGATCGGTCACCGTGATCGTCGCCGTGGCGGCGACCACGCGGGTCGCGTCGCCCAGCGCGGCGAGCTGCGCCGCGGTCCCTGTCAGCTGGACCGCGTTCACGAACGTCACCACGCCCGTGACGCGGTCATCGAGATCCGCGAGCGCCGCGCCCGTCACCGGCGCTCCCGCGACGTCCGTCACGCGCACGGAGATCGCGCGATCCTGCGCATTGCCGCGCGTGCCGATCTCGGTGAGGTCCGCGAGCGTGCCGGTCACGACGACGCCGCCCACATAAGTGGCGGTCACATCGACGACTGTCGCGATACCGGTCACGGTCACCGCCGTGGCGCCACGCGTGACCGTGTTGGCCACAAGGTCGACGATCACCTCTTCCGTGCCGCCGCCGCGGATCGTCAGGACCTCGTCCTGCACGCTCGCGGAGAATTGCTGCGCCGTGTTCAGCGCCGCGACCGTGGCCGCAGTCTTGAGGGCGTCGTTCTGGGCCGCCGCGCGCTCGATCGCCGCCTCGGCACCAGACAGCGTCGTCAGGCCGGGATTCTCGGCCGCGGCCGCTGAGATGGCGTCGCGAATGACCGTCGCCGAGCTCAGATCGAGCGTCTGGTTCGCCCCGAGACCGGCGATCGCCTCCGCGAGCTTCGCCGCGACCGCGCTGCCCGCGGCACCGCCGCCGACCGCCGACATGATGTTGGCGACCTGGACGCCCGCGCGCGTCAGCGCGACGTTGTTCGTCGCGATCGGATCGACCGTCAGGATGTCGACATTGGCGAGGCCCAGCGCCGAGCGGATCTGCGCCTGCGTCACCGCCCCGGTGCTGAGCAACGTCGTGAGAGGCGTGACGACCGTCGCGCCAGCCGGCGCAACCAGGACGCCCGTGAAGGCGGACCCGGTCGAGACATCGATGCCACCCGTCGCGACGATGGTCTGGGTCAGATCACCGGCGAGGGTGAAGCGGCCGCTGGCGTCGGTCGTGGTCGAGGTCTCGCCACCATCGAGTTGGCGGTTGCCATTGGCGTCGCGGAACACGGTCGCGTTACGGACATAACCGTCGATGACGAAACCCGTCGTCGAGGGCGGGCCCGGCGGCAGCGCCACGGTGCCGGAGCTACCGCCGCCGCCGCAGGCGGCCAGCGGAAGAAGCAGAAGGCTTATCGCCGCGCCGCGGCGGGCGACCGCGTTCTGGGCCGACCAGGACGCGAAAAAGGCCTGCCGCGCCGTCGGATCGGCTGGAAGCTCGATCCGGCGCACGCGATCGGCGCCCTCTGCGAAGCGCGCCGCGCAGGCGCCTTCCTCGGCCTCCACGAAGACCGCGTCGAGAAGGATCCCGGCCTGGAACCCGCGGCGGACCGCGATCGACTCGGCTGACGAATCGAACAGCAGGTCGAGATCCTGCGCTCCAGGCCCGGAGGCGGGGTTCGCCGTGGCGGTTGCGCGGTGCGCATGATCCGAGGAGGAGCCGAGGGCCAGGGTCGTGTCACTCATGGGATCACCGTCATGCTGAAAGAAGGAAGGACATGAACGCGTGCGAGACTGGTCCGACCGGAACGGTCCCCTCCGGTGCGGCCATGACTGCGGCCTCGAACCCGAAGAGTCCCGATCCGATCAGCGACACCCAACCGTCACCTGCGTCCACGTCAAAGCCCGTATAGCAAGGGTTGAAGCTACCCGTTCGGGAGCCCCGCTTCAATCGCGATCCCCCCGCCTGAAGATCGATATGACCACCGATTCCGCCCCACCGCGTCCACCCAAAGGATGAGACCATGCACAACTGGCAGCCGGGTCGCGATACGCGCCGGGCTAGCCTCCCGTCTCCACCTGAGGCAAAACCCTAGGTCTGGGGCGGCGCCGATCGCGGCGGCCGGCGGATCAGGAAAGGCTCAGGTCATGCGCAGTTTTCATCTTCCCGGACGGTCGACGGTCCATGGCGTCAATGGGGCGGCGGCGACGTCCCATCCCGCGGCGACGCTGGCGGCGATCGACATCCTGCGGGCGGGCGGCACCGCGGTCGATGCGGCGGTCGCGGCGGCGGCGGTCCTGGCCGTGGTCGAGCCCGGTTCCACCGGCATCGGTGGCGACGTCTTCGCGCTCTACTGCAAGGGCGGCACCGGCGAGGTGATCGGCTATAACGGCTCCGGCCGCGCCCCGGCCGGACTGACCCCGGAGGTCTTCCGTGCCGCCGGCCTCAAGGACATCCCCCTGACCTCGCCGCATGCGGTGACCGTGCCTGGCGCGGTCGAGGCGTGGGACAGGCTGGTGCGCGACCACGGCCGCAAGACCCTGGCCGAGAACCTCGCCGCCGCCGCCGCCCATGCCGAAGAGGGCTATGTGATCTCGCCGCGCGTCGGCCATGACTGGGCCAGCGCCGCGGCGAAGCTGTCGGGTAACCCGGCGTCCAAGGCGATCTTCCTGCCCGATGGCCGCGCCCCGACGGTCGGCGAGCGGCATCGCCAGCCCCAGCTGGGCGCGACGC
>JBILLT010000154.1:0-2987 GCA_044375925.1 Chthoniobacteraceae bacterium
ATCCGCTCGGCCAGCGCCAGCAGTTTGTGCTGCGCAGCACCAGCCTCTTGGATTGGAGCCTCGGTGGTTATGTGCCGCAGCCGGAGCCGGGGAAAATCTTCCTGCACGAGGGCCAGATCGCCGTGCTCAACGAGCAGCAGCACCTCAAGATGGTGATGCGCACCGCCGAGGGCCGCGCGGAGGGCGGCGCGCTCAATCCTCCACGCGCCTGGTCCAGCGCCAGCACCGATGGCGGCAAGACATGGAGCACTGCCGAGGAGGAACCGGAACTTTGGAACACTGTATCGAAAGGCTGGTTCGGACAGTCGCACACCGGAACACAACTCTACGTTTACAACGACGGCCCCGCATGGAGCCGCATGGCGCTGCGATACAAAGCAAAGCCCGCGAGCGGCGCATGGAGCGACGAGTGCACGTTTTTCGACGCTGGCATCCACAACTCCTATCCCACGCTGATCGAAACAGCACCCGGCGAGTTCCGCGCGGTATGGGACAGCGGTGACGAAAAGCGGGGTCGCCGCTCAATTCGCTTTGGGAAGCTCACCCTCAAAAACTAGGCATGAAGCCCACGCTCTCACTCATCACCGCCATATTGCTCGCACCGCTGGCTGCGCTGCACGCTGCTGAACCTGTCACCGTCGACCTCGCCAAGCGGACTTGGCAGGGTATTCCAGGCCTCGAACGCACGGCCAAGGGTCGCGTGTTTGTCTCTTGGTTTACAGGAGGAACAAAAGAGCCCGAGCCTGAGAACACGGTCGTCCTCTCGCAAAGCGACGACGGTGGCAAGACCTTCACTTCCCCACAGGCCATGGGTTTGCCGCTGAACGATGGCACACGCTGCTACGACCCGTGCCTGTGGATCGACCCGAAAGGGCGGTTGTGGTATCTTTTCAACCGCAGCATCAAGGACAGCGCCCGGCACGGCGTCTATGCACGCATCTGCGATGCCCCGGATGCGTCGCCGCCGGTGTGGGGCGCGGAGTTCCGCGTCGGCTTTGACGCTCCGTTCAGCTTCCGAATGAACAAGCCGGTCGTGCTATCGAGCGGGGAGTGGGTGCTGCCGGTGGTGCACGCATTGGAACCCTTGTCGGGGTGGGCGGGATTTGATCCGAAACAAGTCTTCGGCGCCGCAATTTCCACCGACGAAGGCAGGAATTGGAAGCTCCAAGGAGCGGTCAAGACGGCGAAGGCGGGACTCGAGAATATGATTGTGGAGTTGAAGGATGGCCGTCTGTGGATGCTCATCCGCACCGAGAAGGTGTTGTGGGAGAGCTATTCCTCCGACAAAGGCCGTACGTGGACGGAAGGCAAACCCAGTAGCATCGCCACGCCGCACTCGCGCTTCTTCATCCGGCGCCTGTCATCGGGGAATCTGCTGCTGGTGAATCATTACAAGTTCACCGGTCGCAGCCATCTCACCGCGCAACTCTCCACCGACGATGGCGTCACGTGGAATGATGGCTTGCTGCTCGATGAGCGCAGCGGAGTTTCTTATCCCGACGGCGTGCAGGACAAGGACGGCCTTATCTGGATCACCTATGATCGCGATCGCGGCGGGGCAGGGGAGATCTTGCTTGCGAAGTTCAAGGAAGAAGACGTCGCCGCAGGCACGAGCGCCTCCGGCGTTGTGAGTCTGAGACAGGTGGTGAACAAGCTCAACAAACCAACCATCAAAGTCACGCAGGAGCTTCTCAACAGCATCCACATCACGCCGAAGATCATCTTCGATCCGATGCCCGCTTACGGGCAAAAGTATTTGCCCTTCGCGATGGCGGCGAGCATGGAGTCAACAAGCAAGGGGCGACTCTGGACTTGCTGGGCTGGCGGACAGGACGGGCCGAATGCCTATCTTCTCGCGAGCTACAGCGACGATCAGGGCAAGTCGTGGCGTGATCCGGTATTCGTCATCGATCCGCAGGCGCACGGTTTGAAGATGGGCACGCGCCTGGGTGCCTTTTGGTGCGACCCAAAGGGGCGGCTCTGGCTTTTCTTCCATCAATCGGTGGGCATGTTCGACGGCAGTTGCAGCAACTGGTTTGTGCGCTGCGACAATCCCGATGCTGAGAAGCCTGCATGGACGCAGCCCACACACATCGGTTTCGGCGCGTCGCTGAACAAACCCATCGTGCGTAAAAACGGCGAGTGGATCTTGCCCGTTTCGTTGTGGGAACGCTGGCACATCGACAAGCCCTTTGCGGATTGCTACCGCGAACTCGACGCCGTGCGCGGTTCGAATGTCTTTGTTTCCGACGACGAAGGCGGCCGCTGGCGCCACCGGGGCGGAATCATTTTCAAAGACAGTTGCTTCAACGAGCACACCGTCGCCGAATTGAACGACGGTCGACTCTGGATGCTATCGCGCGGCATGAAAGCAACCTTCCAGAGCTTCTCGGAGGATGGCGGCGAAACGTGGCAGCCGCAGTCCACCGCCTTTCCGCATGTGAACAGCAAGGCCGTCGTCCGCCGCCTGCAGTCCGGACATATGCTCGTGATCCGCCACGGCCAGGACATTGCGAAAGCCACGCCCAAGCGACAGGAACTCACCGCATTTCTTTCCACCGACGAGGGCAAGACGTGGTCCGGAAGGCTGCTCCTTGACGAACGCGAAAACGTTTCCTACCCCGATATCGCGCAGGCTCCGGATGGGGACATTTACGTCCACTATGATCGTGAGCGTACCGGTGCGGCGGAGATTCTATTCGCTAGGTTTCGCGAGGAAGACTTGAAGGTCGGGAAACTCATCAGCAAAGACTCTGCGCTGAAGAACCTCGTCAAAAGCAAACTCGGGATGAACCACGGCTCCAGCGGCAAGTAGCACTCTGATTTGGCTCCAATGATGAAACACGCCCTCAAAATCCTCCTAACGCTCGTCTGCTGCGCAGGTCTGCAGGCTGCGAATTGGAGGCTGGACTCACGGAAAGATCCAGCGCTCATCATCCACGGCGCAGTGCAGGAAACGCCGGGTGTAAACCAGCAATCGCTCGTGT
>JBILLT010000023.1:0-42822 GCA_044375925.1 Chthoniobacteraceae bacterium
GCCCAAACCCTCCGAAGAGCTCTACGACCTTCAAACCGATCCGGACGAAGTCCGAAACCTCGCCGCGGATTCGAAACACTTTGAAACCCTTGCAAGACTCCGGGCAGCGCAGCGCGATTTGGCGCTGCGCATCCGCGACGTTGGATTCATCCCGGAAGGCGAGCGTTTCGAGCGTTGCAGCGGCACCACTCCGTACGATCTTGGCCATGATGAAACCCGGTATCCGCTCAAACAGGTGCTTGCCGCAGCCGAACTAGCCTCGAATGGAAAGCCCGACGGCATCAAAGAGCTGATTGAAAACCTATCCGCCCCGGACAGCGCCGTGCGTTACTGGGGGGCAATGGGAATCCTGATGCGCGGAAAAGCTGCTGCAGATTCGGCCCGCGAACACCTCGCTAAAGCACTGGATGACCCATCAGCCATCGTTGCCATCACCGCCGCGGAATCGCTCGCAAAGCACTCCATCAAGGAACAACAACAAAGGGCGCTGTCATTCTTGGCTTCCAAGGCCGACGGAACCGCGGGCGGCTTCTTTCCCGCTTTACTCGCGCTAAACGTCCTGGAGGGACTCGGCCCGGTCGCCGAACCTGTGCGCGACTCCCTCCGGTCGGTCCAGGGTCCCGTCAATCCGCCGAATCCCCGGTACTCCAATTACGTGCCCAGGCTGCTCCAGACGCTCGCCGACCATGGTTCGACGGGCAGCCTCGAAACAAAGCCCAAGCCCGCTCGGAAGCCAAAACCGGGGCAGAATTGAGGGTTCCGCCGGCGGGCGGGCCCGGTCACAGACGCGCGCAGGGGGGCGCCATTTCCCGCCATTTCCCAGCGCGGCGCTGCTACGGATGCTTCGCCGGCAGTCTCATTCCAGCAGACAAAAGGCACAAATCGGCGGCAGGTTACGTCGAAAGCAATATTTATATTTCATAATTAATTGCAAACCAGCATTTTACAGATTCCCTGCAGCCCTTGCGCCGACTCCCGCCCGTTACCCCGCAAAAAACTTCACACTTTCGCCTAACCTTCTTTGGTTTTTGGTGTTGAACTCAATGAACCAACGCCCCCACCCATCCCATTATGGACATCAGACAGCATCTCCCCCGCCCTGCCGACTTCTTCACCACCCGCCGCCAGTTCCTGAACCGCTTCGGAATGGGGTTCGGGGCGCTCAGCCTCTCCAGCCTCCTGGGCGCAGGCCAGTCCACCGCCAGCGCGGTCGGTTCCCAGTCCCCGCTTGCAGCCAAGCCCGGTCATTTTCCCGGCACCGCAAAGCGCGTGATCCATATTTTCAGCCAGGGCGGCCCCTCGCACGTCGACACGTGGGATCCAAAACCCGAGCTCGCAAAATACGCCGGCAAGGAAGTGGAGAAGATCGGAGGCATGCCCCTGCCCACGCAGTTCAAATTTGAGAAGAAGGGGCAAAGCGGGATCGAGGTCAGCGAGATCTTCCCGAAAATCGGCGAGTGCATCGACGACATCGCGGTCATCCGCTCGATGAACACCGATATTCCGGCGCACGATATCGCGACCATCATGATGAATACCGGCTCGGGCCGGCTCGTGAAACCGTCGGTAGGCTCGTGGGCGCTGTACGGACTCGGATCCGAGAACCAGAATCTTCCCGGCTTCATCGCACTAGGCGGAGGGCTCGGGGGCGCCAACAACTGGCGTGCGGCGTTTCTGCCGGGTGCGTACCAAGGAACGCTGGTGAGCAACGTGAGTGCGCCTGCGGAGAAAATCATCGCGAACATCAAAAGCTACCACGCTTCGATGGAAGACCAGCGCAAGCAGCTTGATCTTCTGAAAACGCTCAATGAGAAGCATGCGCAGGAGCTCAGGAACGACGCTATTCTGGAGGCACGCATCCAGTCTTTCGAACTTGCATTCAAAATGCAGACGGAGGCGACCGACGTGTTTGATGTCAACAAGGAACCGGCGAATATCCGCGAGATGTACGGCGACAGCGAGATTGCCCGCCGCATGCTCATCGCGCGGCGCTTGGTTGAAAACGGCGTGCGTTTCGTCCAGGTTTGGGCCGGCAGCTGGGATCACCACACCGACGTCAAAGGAAACCTCGTCAAGCAGGCCGAAAACATCGACCAGCCGATCGGCGCGCTCCTGAAAGATCTCAAGCAGAGAGACATGCTCAAGGACACTCTGGTGGTCTGGGGCGGCGAATTCGGCCGCACCCCTCGCCACGACAGGGGCGCACGGGGCGAACCCGGGCGCGATCACCACAGCAAAGCGTTCTGCGCCTGGATGGCGGGCGGCGGAGTCAAGGGCGGGCAGGTTTACGGTGCCACCGACGAATTCGGATACGACGTAGCGGAAAACAAAGTCCACATCCACGACCTGCACGCCACCATGCTTCACACCCTCGGTTTTGATCACGAGAAATTCACGTACCGCTATAACGGGCGCGATTTCCGTCTCACCGACGTTTACGGAAACGTCGTCAAGGGACTGCTCGCCTGATCGCATCAACCGACCCGCGAATCGAGGCGCGAAATCGCGCACCACATGCGAGCGCTGAAAACCTGCGCGCACCAGATCAACACCACCCCACTATGCTCCACCGCACTCTCCCTCGCCTGACATCGGGCGTGCTTGCGCTCGCTTCGATGGCTGCCGATGACATTCGTGCCGCAGCTCCCTCCAGCCTCGCCGAACTTGATTTCTTTGAGAAAAAGATCCGCCCTGTGCTGGTCGAGAGCTGCTACGAGTGCCATAGCGCAACCAGCAAGAACATCCGCGGCGGCCTTTTGCTGGACTCACGCGAAGGCGTGTTGAAGGGCGGCGACAGCGGTCCCGCGATCGTCGTGGGGAACCCGAAGAAAAGCCTGCTGATTACCGGCATTCGCCACGAGGACAAAGACCCCGACATGGCAATGCCTCCCAAGAAGGAAAAGCTCTCGGACGCAGTAATCGCTGATTTTGAGCAGTGGGTCACAATGGGCGCTCCGGATCCCCGCACCGGAGGACCGACGGTGAGGACCGCCTTCGACCCGGCGAAAGCCGCGGAGCACTGGGCGTTCAAAAAGGTTTCGGCTCCTGCAATCCCCGTCCCCGCGATCCAGAAAAATCTCGCGCAGAATCCGATCGACCATTTCGTCCTCGAAACCCTCGCGAAAAACAAGCTGCAACTCTCCCAAAAGGCCGACAAACACACGCTGATCCGTCGCGTGACGTACGATTTGACGGGGCTCCCACCCTCTCCCTCGGAAGTGGAGGCGTTTGTGTCGGACAACTCCCCCGCCGCTTACGAGAAGCTTGTAGACCGTCTCATCGCATCCCCGCAGTACGGAGAGCGCTGGGCGCGCCATTGGCTCGACATCGCGCGCTATGCGGACACCACGGGAGACCGCACCGTCGGAAAGCTGCGGGCGCCGATTTATTCGTACGCGTGGACCTACCGCGATTATGTGATCAACGCGTTCAACAACGACTTGCCGTACGACCGGTTCATCGTTGAACAGATCGCTGCAGACCATCTTCCCGAGACCAAGGAGAATCCGGCGACACTTGCCGCGCTCGGTTTTCTCACGCTTGGAAAGCGGTTCATGGGGAATGAAAACGACATCATCGATGATCGCATCGATGTGGTGACCAAAGGTCTCATGGGGCTGACCGGCGCCTGCGCGCGCTGTCACGACCACAAATTTGATCCGGTTCCGACCAAGGATTATTATTCGCTGCACGGCGTATTCGCGAGCAGCGAGGAGCCTGCAACGCTCCCCCTGATTTCCGAAGCTGCATCGGAGGAGGAACACAAACAGTATCTCGCCGAGGTGGCCAAAATTCAGAAGGAGATTTCCGACTTCGAGAGCTCGCAAGCCGGCCGCCTCACCGCTGGAATGATGGAGCGCGCAGGCGACTACCTGATGGCCGTGCAGACCTCCGGGAAGTCCCAGTCGAACTTCCGCAATCTGGCGCGCGACAAAGGCCTGAAGGCTGAGGTGGCAGCCGTGTGGCAGGACCAGCTCAAGGTCGCCGAAGCGGCTCAAAAGAAAAAACCCGACCCGATCCTGAGCCCATGGATCACTTTCGCTGCAATCCCGGAAGCTGAATTCGCGCAGAAAGCGCCTGAAGTAATCGCAGGGCTTTCTACGAACAGCGATCTGAACCCCGGCATCGTTGCAGCGCTTACCGCAAAGAATCCGACTTCGCTTACGGAAGTCGCCTCCGTGTACACCACTTGCTTCGAGCAGTTGCACAAAAGCCTGAATCTCCCGACTTTCACGACCGGCAAAACCGCAAAGGCCGGCGCATTTGACATCACTCAAACCCCGATGAGCGACGAGAACCTCGAGATTCTTCGCAAAGACATTTTCGGCGCCACCTCTTGCATGCACCCTGATGAGCGCGTGGTCGCAAAAACCTTCGGCGTCCAGTACTCCACCCCGCTTGCCGTCATCAAAGCAAAGTTCGCCGCGCTGGATCTATCCCATCCCGGCGCCCCGATCCGCGCCATGGCGCTTCTCGACAAGGCAAAACCGAAGGACTCCGCCGTGCTGATCCGCGGCGAGGCGACAAACCGCGGACCGGTGGTTCCGCGCCGTTTTTTGACCATGTTCGCTGGCGAGGATAGCAAGCCCTTCCAAAAGGGCAGCGGTCGCCTTGAACTCGCACAATCCATCGCAAGCAAAGAGAATCCCTTGACCGCCCGTGTGATTGTGAACCGTATTTGGCAGTGGCATTTTGGGCAGGGAATCGTGCGTAGTGTCAGCGATTTTGGAACGCGTTCAGAAGCGCCCTCGCACCCGGAACTCTTGAACTGGATGGCGGCCTGGCTCATGGACCACAACTGGTCCCTCAAACAGCTCAACAAACTCATCGTCATGTCTGCGACATATCAGCAGGACAGCAAGCCGACGAAAAAGGGGATGGAAGCCGACCCCACCAATCAATGTTTGTGGCGTTACAACGTGCAGCGCCTCGATTTCGAAGAGGTACGCGATACCCTGCTGACGCTCAGCGGACACCTCGACCAATCTTCCTCCGGAGGCAGACCATTCAAACTGAGCGGGGCCTCCGCCAGCGACGCCTCGACCAAAAAGCGTTACGGCGCGAATACCGATTCCTTAAAGACCAGCGAAACCAAGCGCTCCGTCTATGCGATGGTCGACCGAGCCGGGCTGCCAGAGATGTTCAACACATTCGATTTTGCGAATCCTGACATCTCCACCGGCGAACGCGTGCTGACCACGGTCCCCCAGCAGGCTCTTTTCATGATGAACAGCCCGTTCATTGCAGAGCAAGTCCGCGGCATTTTGCAGCGCGGCGACATGCCGAAAACGGCTTCGCTTGACGACAAGGTGCGCTTCCTTTTCCGCCTCACCATGCAACGTCCACCAACGGCGGATGAACTCGAGGCGGCGCGCAAGTTCATCAACAGCGACCCTTCCGCCGCAGTCGAGACCAACGCCCTGGTGTCCCCTATCGCGGGTTCACCTGAAACCGATGCGGCGAAGACGGTGCGCAAGACCTCGCAAGCCAACAAGTCGCTGGACGTCTGGGAGCGCTACACGCAGGTCCTTCTGCTCACAAACGAGCTGATGTTCGTGGAATAACGCCGGCATTGCTTTCCCATTCCCGGGCTGCCGTACTCTGCATCGGCGTCGACGCGGCGACCGGGCAGCTACCTCCACATTGGCGGCGTCCGGTCGAGACGGAATATCCGCTACCTTGCTTAGAAGTCATGATACCAACAGTGAAGACATTTTTGCCTGCCTCAAGCGCCCGGTGCGAGGAGTTCGTAGGACGACTGAAGCCCGGTGCGAGGAGTTCGTAGGACGACTGAAGCCCGGTGCGAGGAGTTCGTAGGACGACTGAAATAAAAAGCTCGATGAAGGAACTGGCTGCGCGCCGGAAGCTAGCAGGCCGGGATGCACTTGGTCGCAGTGGAGGAGATATGCAAACGCAATGCAATTTGCGTGAAAGAATATCTTCAGATCGGTGCTGCCAACCCCCAACGAGTGATCGCCACAGATGCTGATCACACCGCGAGCGTGGAAGGCCCGCATTCAAAAGGAGCGCGTCGTGGCGTTGCTTTGACTGAATGAGAGTAGCCAGGCTTCCATGCATGCAGTCCCGCCTAAAATGCCATGCCGACTAGATAGATTTGCGCGCACGGTTACACTCCACCTCAACGGCCCAGCGAATCTCGGAATCGGTTCCCAACCCTGAGTTCAATCTTCCAATAAATCATCTGCCTGTGTGACTCGGAGCACTTCCTCAACGGTAGTCTGCCCCGCGAGGACACGACGCCATCCATCGCCACGGAGTGTTCCCATACCATCCTGAACCGCGCGGGCTTTCATCTCCGTGCCTGTGGCCTTCTTGACAACCAAGCGGCGTAGGTGCTCAGTGAGCACACAGAGTTCGTAGATCGCAACACGACCACGGTAGCCCGTCTGGCGGCAGTGTTCGCAGCCTTTCCCCCGATACAGCACAGCCTCAGGAGTCCACGGAAACCCGAGTTCCTTTAGGTAGTCCGGTTCGTAAGATGCGGGTTCCTTGCACTGGCTGCAGATCGTGCGGACCAACCGCTGCGCCAAAAAGGCCCGGACCACGCTCGCAAGCAGGAACGGCTCAATACCCATGTCCAGCAAGCGGGTGATTCCACCGACCGCGTCGTTCGTGTGCAGCGTTGAAAAAACAACGTGACCCGTCATCGCCGCGCGAATTGCGATCTCCGCGGTTTCGAAGTCGCGGATTTCCCCCACCATGACCACATTGGGATCCTGCCGCAGAATCGCGCGCAATCCGTTCGCAAACGTGAGATTGATCTCCGGCTTGACGTCGATTTGAGAAACCCCCGGTAAACGGTACTCAACGGGTTCCTCGATGGTGATGATGCGGCGCACCACCGAATTGATGGAGGTTAGAAACGAATAAAGCGTGGTGGATTTACCGGACCCAGTCGGACCGGTCACTAGGATGATCCCGTTGGGCTGCACGAGAAGTGCCTGAATGATGCGCTGCTGCTCGGGAGTCATATCGAGGCGATCCATTCCAAACTGGAGCGTCTCGCTGCGACTCAGAAGACGAAGCGAAATGCTCTCGCCATTCACAGTCGGTATGGTGGAAACACGAACATCGATCGCACCGCCTGCTGTTTGAAGATTTATCCTACCGTCCTGAGGAAGACGGCGCTCGGCGATATCCATGTGAGCCATCACCTTCAATCGCGAAATAATCGCGTTTTGAAGACGGCGTAGTTGCGGCGGTACGGCCACCTCGTGCAGAATTCCATCGATGCGGCAACGGATCCGCAGATCGTTCTCAAGCGGTTCCACGTGGATGTCCGTTGCACGCTCGTGAATCGCCTCCCGGATGACTTGGTTCACGAACTTTACAACGCTCGCCTCGGGATCATCGTTGGCAAGATCATGGGCTTTCTCTGACTCCTCCTGCGTGTCGTAACGCGTAGACTGCAACAGTTCTTCAAGTGTCTCGGCACCGACCCCGTAGAGGGACTTAATGGTGCGGAGCAGAGGCCCACGCGCGCACACCACCCACTCGATTGGCCGCCCCTTCAGAGTCTGCTCCGCCAAGCGACGCGCCGCTGTGTTAAAAATGTCGTACGTCGCGATCATCACCACCTTGTCGTCCGCCTGAACCGGCAAGATGTGGTGCTTAAAAACCAGACGGCTTGGGATCAACTCCAAAACCGATCTCTCAACACGCGCGGACTCTACGGCCAGATATGGTGACCGGGACCAGCTTGCCAATTCCTGCGCCAGCCGAACCTCGTCAATTTTGCCAGAATCGAGCGCGGCGATGATCCAGCTGCCACCGGCAGCGGGGGCAAGACTTGCGATTTCTCGCGCAGTTTCCAGAGAATCAGCACCGCTGGCCTGGAGAATGTTAACTAAGGCCTTGCGTGCACTCATCGTTGATATCCGCTAGAATTCTGGACATTCACTGTGAGTCATCGACGTAAAGTCGGAGCATTCCTACCACCCGCAGGCGGATTCCCCGAGGGTGGCTGAATGTAATTCTTTGACGCTGGATCAACGACCACGGGGATAACCATTGGAGGAGGCGTAGGAGGTGGGGTAGGACTGCCGCCATAAGAAGGCCCGACTCCGACTGGATTCGCGCGGAAATTGGCCTTCTGACTCTGGCTGGATTTGACACTCCCACTCCGCGAGCCCAAGCTGTCCTCTAGGTTAACAGGGATTTCAAGCATTTGCATGTTTCGATCCCGCACCTCCACGGCGTCGGAGTTACCCACTGATACGGAGGGACGTATCAAAATAACTAATTCAGTTCTCTTGATATCGGTACTGGTACTCCGAAACAATGGGCCAATGAGCGGAGCTCTGCTCAGAAAAGGGACCCCTGACGTGGATTTATTCTGAGCTTGCTTGATCAAGCCGCCCAGAACCAACGTACCCTCATTCGGAACGGTCACTGCAGTCTGCAACTGGCGATTGGAAATGATCGGGTACTTATTATTGTCAATCACAGATTCACCAGTGCGTTCGGCGATATTCTGCACGATGTCTAAGTGGACTTCGCGATCAGAATTGATGAGTGGAACAACCTCCAAGCTAAGATTGACATCAATATACTGCACCTGACTGTTTTGCACCAGATTGCCGTTCACCGTACCACCCACTCCAGACTGCACACCTGTGATCACAGCAATCCGTTCGCCGCTAATTAAGGAAGCTTTCTTGTTGTTACTCGCGAATAAAGTGGGCCGCGACGTGACTTTGAATTTGCTGGTGTTTTCGAGCGCAGTAACGAGGGACCCGATGTTGTCGGAGGCCGCCACAAAACCTTGTATGCCGCCAACTCCGCCTCCAAGAACTCGGGTGATACTCGCGTTACTGAGCGCTCTCTGCAGATCAATATTGATCGCGTTGTCTTTGATTCCAACAACGGAGCCCGCCACCGAAGATCCGCCAGTTACGCTCGTCAAATTCGCCAAATTACCATTTTTGCCCAACAAATAAGTCAGCCCCAATTGTTGCCCCTCACCCAAAGACAACTCCCCAATGATCGTCGTCAACATGACCTGCGGGGTGCGCACGTCTAGACGGTCAATCAAGTTGTTCACCTTGTCTTTGATGTCAGTACTTCCGATGATGATGATGGCATTGCGCCGTTTGTCGGCCATGATTCTTGAATTCCCCACAACGACTGTCTGGGGGATAACTTCATGAGGCTCACTCTGCAAACTCAGGGACTGAACTGAGGACGAACCAGCGCCCCCTCCCCTACCTGTCAATGAGCTGCTGGAGCCAAACGGGTTACCTTGCTGAGGCGTAGCCGAGGGGCTAGCAGTGCGACCTGTCGGCGTGCTCGCCCCTGTTGCTCCGGTTTCTTTCGCTCCCGGGTCGGAAACGGCACGAACCAATGCCTCGAGAATGTCGCCCGCGGACACATACTTGAGCTCACGCACGAAAGGCTCGTTGAACGGAACGTCCTGATCGAACTCCATGATCAATTTCTTGATCACAGGAATATTTACCGGGCGCGTCACCACGTAAATCCGGTTGGTTCTCTCGTCCGCGGTCAGACGCACTTTGCCGGCAAGCATGGAGTCCTCGGTCATCCCGCCGATCTCGACCGTAGTCAAAGGCGATCCTTGCGGCGCCTGCGGCGCCCCCGCTCCAGGAGCGCCGGCATCTGGCGGCTTGGGCACTGCGGCAGGCCGCGCCGGAGCTCCTGTTTGCTGCGGCTTCTCAAAAAGTTTTTCCAGCATCTGCACCACATCTTTTGCCGAAGCGCGGACCAGCGTAAAAAACTCACCCTCGACGCGCGTCGGCTCCAAATCCGCCGCCCGAATCAAACGCTTCATCGCGCGGATCACCGCGGTATTTTCCGTAAGCACCAGCAGTTGGGATTTCGGCAGGGCAACAATGTTCGGAGCGTATTCGGGACGTGATGGCGGCATTGCCTGTTGAAGAATCTGCGCGAGCTCAGTGGGATCTGCGTAGGTTAACTTCACGAGATACATCACTACCTGTTCGTTGTCCGGTATGGGCTCCGGATCGGAGTACACCGGCACCGCCACCTGCCTGGGGGAGCGCGCCAAGCCCGTAACTTTGATCAAATTCGGATCACTATCCACAGGAACGAGATGATACCCGTTCATCATCAGCGTGATTTCGATGATACGTATCGCCTCTTCCTTGGTGACCTCGGGCACGTTGATGTTCACCTGCCCCTGGACCTGATTGTCGTAAACCAAACGTTTACCGACTAGGATTTCGTACTGGGAAAGCACATCGCGGACATCAGCATTGGGAAAACGAAGAGTGACCATCTCCCCTTGGGCCGCATTCTGAGCCGGATTCTGCGCTGAAACTGGAAAAGCGATAGCACAAGCGGCGACCAGTGGGACAAGTTGTCGAATAAAACCGTGGGGATGGCGCATGGGAGAATTTGAATAATCTCGCTGCCGGAAGCGCTTGAGGCAACTGTTGATTAATTAACGAAGTCTCGTTGAAAAACCAATTTCCCGCAACACTCATTCTCACCCGCCAAACGAGTCCCCGATAAAATTTCAAAGCGGGATCAAGCGCTCACGGCACACCTTTCGCCTCCCGCACGCGCGCCGTCGGAGTTCAACGGGAAAACTCAGTCCAAGGTCCGGATCTCGCCGGCCTGGGCCTTCAATCGCCGTCGGTCCATCAGCCAAACAATCCAGATGCAGGCCTCGTAAATCCCGACTACCGGCGCGGCCAATGCAAGGAACGTAAACGGATCCGGCGTCGGCGAAATCACCGCTACGAGCACAAGAATCGCAGTGATCGCATACGGACGGGACCTTGAGAGCATGGGGAACGTGACCAAACCGAGCGCGGCCATCCCGAGAACCCCGACGGGCAATTCGCAGAGCAATCCGCAAGCGATTGTGAGGTGCGTGACGAACCCGAAATAATCCCGAGCCTGCCAGCGCGGATCCATCCCCATGCTCGAGGCGTACGCCCGGAACCAACTCAATGTGGAGGGCAAAACGTAGTAGTAGCTCACCACAGCGCCGGCCCCGAAAAGCACGAACCCTGCGGCAATCGCGGGCAACAGAATCCTGCGTTCCTTGGTGGTCAGGGCCGGAAGGACAAACTCTGCCAGAAAAAATACAAGGAGCGGAAAACTCAGCACGATTCCAGAGTAGAACGCCAGTTGCAGCGAAATCATGAAGGCATCGGTTACCCCGAGCGTGATCAGCGGTTCGTTCCCCTGCAACACCTCGAGGGGGCGCCTGACGATCTCGGAGATATCTTTCACAAAGAGGAACGAAAGCGCCATCGCCGAGACCAGGGACAATCCCATCTTCACCAAAGTCCAGCGCAGATCCTCCAAGTGGTCCAGAAACGGCTTAACCACATCTCCTTGAGTGCTTTCGCGATATTGAAACAGCTTTCTTAACCAATTCATGGGTGCTTTATTGGAAATACGGGGAACCGTTATCTTTAGCGATCCGATCGAGTTCCGCAACAACTCGACTCGCACTCACCGCAGGATCCCCGCCCGGGCGCCCGGCGAAAGCCGGTTCCCGACGTCTGGCTGCGGGAGCGGCGAAATCCCAACCCCAGAAACAAACGGCGGCGGCCGGGAGTAAAAAACACCGCGATATCAAACCGCATGCCAAGCTATAGATTTTTGGATAAAAAATTTGTTAAAAAACGGTTTGTTTGCACCCCGTGATTCTTGACTTTTGCGGCAAAAATAACACCATGCGTCGTGCCTGCCCACAGAGTAACCCACTACTAATAGTGGTGCCGCGTGAAAACAGACACAAGCCGGCAGAACTCCCCCGCTGCCCTCTACTTAGATCATTTTTCTGCAGACCCAAAACCCACCAGCACCCACACCAGCACCCACCACAGCCTGCTACCGCTCACAAACAATTCCGATTGCATTACACTCTAACTTGCTTTCCCGCGCTGGAATGCGACGGGCTGTCATTTTGGTGTTTCAAAGCAATTCTGACTAGTTTGTGCGTCCGGGAAAGCGGGAGCCCACACCACACAAACAAGACCTATGAGTTCAGCATTAGTTGATCAAACTGAATTAGATGCCCTGAAAAACGACCCCCTGAATTTCATCAGCGCCGAAGGGGATGTCTCAGCAAAAGAGGATGGAGACGTCGTTGTTTACCAGTTCCGAAACAAGTCTTTCAGACTGGACAAAAGCAAGGCGCGCCAGCGACTGGAAGGAAAAAAAGTAATCAACGGGCACAGGTCCGCGGAACTGAATGTTTTGCCCCTTAAATACCACGAGGCCTACCGCATCTACAAACAGATGAAGGCCAACCACTGGGAGCCGGACGTTATCGACATGTCCAAGGACGCGCACCAGTGGAATACGGACGCGCTGTCAGCGAAGGAGCGTTGGATCATTGAAATGGGAGTCGGCTACTTCTCGGCAGCCGAAGGCATTGTTGGCGATTCAGTGCTGCACGTGATTGAAGACAATCTCTCGGCGGCGGAACTCAAGCACGCCTCCCTGCGCCACATCGCCGAGGAGTCAATCCACATGGATTCCCTGCTGCACATCATCGGGAGCCTGAATATCGACTTGGACGAGGTTACTGCGAAATTTCAGGACATTCCATCAATCCGCAAAAAGAACGAGTTTATCACCCGCCACATGCCCCAGCTCAAGATGGGCATTGATCTGACACAAACCGCGAACAAGCAGAAGTTCGCGAAGGCTTTGTTTGCCATCACGCAGGTGATGGAAGGCACGCAGTTCTACGCCCTGTTTGCGATGGTGCTCTCGTTACATCGCCAGAACAAGATGACTGGCATCGGCCAGATGTTTCAGTACACCCTTCGTGACGAATCGAACCACATCGCGCTTGGGCGTTATATCCTCAGTGAGCTGATTGAGGAAAACCCCGACATCTGGACCGAGGCGTTCCGCGCGGAATTGGTCGAATTCATGAGGGAAGGCGTCGAGCTCGAGAAAGAATTCGTACGTGACTGCCTGCCGGAAGACATCATCGGCATGCGTCAGCAGGAGTTCTTGGACTACGTTGAGTACAATGCGGACAGGCGCCTCGCGGGCCTCGGGCTCCCCACCCTCTCCAAAATCCGCACAAACCCTTTCGGATGGCTGGATGAAGTTATTTTCCTCAAGAAAGAAAAGAACTTTTTCGAGACCAGAGTCACCGAATACCAAACCAGCGGAAGCGTTAAAAACTCAAACGAAGACGATTTGATCTAACGCTCCGCCCCCCCTCACCCCACTCCGCGTCCTTGAGAACGGCCACTCAAGGGCGGCGGAGATTCCTAGTTTATACTCACCCACTTCCGCCCGCTCCCACACCCCACTTTCGCTGCCTGCATGTCTTCCTCCTTCACTCTTCAATCAGATTCATCATCATCCGGCCTTCTCTCGGAGAACAACGAATACCCGAGAGTCATCCGCCGGGACACCCCGCAGTCTCTCCAGCAAAAACCACACATCGTTCCTTGGCTCGGGCACAAAATTGAACGCGCCGTCTCCGCAGCCTGCGCTTCCGTGCAGGCCGACGAGGCGATCGGACGCCAGGTCCGCGCAGAAATCGAGTTCCGTGTGCGCAAAGAACGGCCGTTGTTTGTCCACATCGAACAGCTTCAGGACATGGTCGAAGAAATCCTGCTGGATCTCGGCCACCACCGCGTGGCGTTGTCCTACGGAAAGTACCGAGCCAAGCGGGCTGCCCTTCGCGAACTCACCCACCAGCAATCCTACACCGGTGAAACCGAGCAGCTGGAACTGGCCACGAGGGAGCAGCTCAACGACATCCGCGCGCGCGTGTCTTTTTCGCTCATCGGTCTGAAGCTCAATATTCCCGACAGCGAACTGGTGAGTCGGCTGCTGCGCTCCACCTCCATGTCGCTCACCGAGGATGAGCGGCGAGAAACCATTATTCTCAACGCGAAGAGCCTGCTTGAACTCGATGCGGACTCACGCTTCGTCGCGGGACGAATCCTGCTGACATACATCTACGAGGAAACCCTGCAATGGCGCGTTGCAGACGGCCCGCAAGCGCTGAAGGAAGCCCACAGGCGCGCTTTCATGGCCTACGTTCCGCGGGCAGTCGAGCTCCGCCGCCTTGATCCTCGGATGGCTGAAATGGATTTGCGCCGACTCAGCGATGCCCTCGACCCCTTCGCTGACCTCCAGTTCGATTTCCTAGGAATCCAGACGCTGTACGACCGTTACCTTATCCATACCCGCGACACGAATAACAAAAAGGTTCGGATGGAGGCGCCGCAAATTTTCTGGATGCGGGTTGCCATGGGACTCTCTCTAAAGGAAGCCGACAAGGAAGCGAGTGCGATCAACTTCTACACGCTCTACAAAACACGCCGCGCGTGTTCCTCGACTCCGACGCTCTTTAACTCCGGCACTCTCAAATCGCAGCTGTCAAGCTGCTACCTCCTCTACTGCGGAGACTCCATCGAGGACATCACGGAAACATGGAACCGTTTTGCGCACCTCTCGAAATGGGCGGGCGGACTTGGTTGCTCCTGGACAGCAGTGCGCGGAACGGGCGCGCACATCCACGGCACCAACGGCGAATCCAGCGGGGTCGTTCCATTCCTGAAGGTCTCCAACGACATCGCCATTGCGGTGAACCAAGGAGGAAAGCGCCCGGGCGCCCTATGCAGTTATCTGGAGTTGTGGCACATGGATATCGAGGATTTCCTCGATCTCCGGAAAGAGACCGGCGACGACCGCCGGCGCACCCACAACATGAACACCGCCCAGTGGATCCCGGATCTGTTCATGAAACGCCTTAAGGACATTTCCGACGGGCGTCTTCCCAAGGACGCAACCTGGAGCTTGTTCCGCACGAATGAAGTCAAGGATCTCCCCGAATTGCACGGCGCCGCGTTCGAAATGCGCTACCTCGAGTACGAGCGCCTCGCGGAAGAGGGCAAGATTTTCTCCCGGAAAATCCGCGTGCTGCAGCTTTGGAAGCGGATGCTTGAAACCCTTTTTGAAACCGGCCACCCGTGGCTGACTTTCAAAGACCCATGCAATGTTCGCTCGCCTCAAGACCACGTGGGCGTCATCCACAATTCGAATCTCTGCACGGAAATTACGCTCAACACATCGAGCGATGAGGTTGCTGTTTGCAATCTGGCGTCAGTCAACATCGCAGAGCATCTCACCACTGATCACGCACTGGATCACGCGAAGCTTCGCAATACAGTCGAGATGTTGATGCGCATGCTGGACAACGTGATCGATCTCAACTTCTACCCAGTTCCGGCTGCCGAGACGGCCAACATGCGTCACCGCCCCGTCGGACTGGGCGTGATGGGCCTTCAAGACGCGCTGTACCTCAAACGCATTCCGTTCGACACGCTCGAGGCGGTTGATTTCAACGACGAAGTCATGGAAGCGATCGCGTTTTACGCATACAACGCGTCGTCAAACCTCGCGGCGGAGCGCGGCGTCTACCAGACCTACAAGGGATCAAAGTGGGACCGCGGCCTGCTTCCCCTCGACACACTCGAACTCCTCGAGCAGGAGCGCGGCGTACCGGTGCTCACAGACCGCAAACAGCGGCTGCCGTGGGACGAGTTGCGGCTCACAATCAAAAAGAATGGGATGCGCAATTCCAACTGCCTTGCCATCGCGCCGACTGCGACGATCTCAAACATTCTGGGCTGCACGCCCTGCATCGAGCCGAGCTACAAGCATATTCACACGAAATCGAACCTTTCCGGCGAATTTGTGAGGACCAACGACATCCTGATACGAGACCTCCAAGGTCTTGGCCTGTGGGATGACGAGATGCTGGCGGAACTCAAATACTTTGATGGCTCAGTGCAGCTGATTGACCGGGTTCCGGACGACTTCAAGCGCCTGTACAAAACCGCATTCGAGATCGAGCCCACGTGGATCCTTCAATGCGCGGCAGTGCGCCAAAAGTGGATCGACCAAGCTCAGAGCACGAATCTGTGGCTCGCAGAACCCGACGCCCGCGCGGCAAGCTTCATGTACCGCGAGGCTTGGGAACGCGGGCTCAAGACCACCTACTATCTCCGCACCCTCAACAAGAGCACTTTGGACAGCGCCAGCCGCGACAAGCGCCCGGCGAAAGAGGTGGATCCCGAGAAGGCGGCCGCCTGCTCGCTGGAAGCGATGCGCACCGGCGGCACTTGCGAATCCTGCCAGTAAATCATCGGACTCACCCGGAGCTTCAAAACAACGCAAGGAACTACCAGATCAATCCAAGAAAGCGGGCAGCGGAAAACGCTGCCCGCTTTTTTATTCCCACACTCGCGGTCCAATCCGTGATTCATTCACGCCTTCGGAAGGCCCCCGCTCGACAACTCTCAGTGAATCTTCTGAACAGAATCAGATCCGGGAGCGTTCTGTTTCCGCGAGACGCAACCGCACCGCCCCTTCAGCAGCGGTGAACAAAAACCTGAGAACTTGCGACCAAAAACCGGATTGGGCGCATTCTGAACCGTGCGATCTTGGAAATCACCCGCTTGTAAAACAGATTCAACACGAAACTCGGATGCGGCTAAAATACAAAAAATGGCAGCGGCCTTCCAAGCAACCAAGCGCGCGTTCCGGCAAGCTAGGATAGTACAGCCGCGCCGGAACCCACGCGGTCAAAAACAACTCGCCCCATGCTCGATTTCCTCTCCAGCCAACTCCCCGGCCTTTGTGGCGGCAGTCACCTCAAAAGGCGTGAATTTTTGCAGGTAGGCTCCCTGTCGGCCATCGGCCTCTCGCTTCCCCAATACCTCGCGGCAAAGCAGGCTGGCGCGGTCAAACCCGGGAACGACGAGCGGGCTTGCATTCTGCTCTTCAACCTCGGCGGGCCAAGCCACGTCGATTTGTGGGACATGAAGCCGGATGCTGCGGCCGAAGTCCGCGGCCCCTTCAAACCGATACGCACCAAATCCGCGGACATCGACATTTCCGAAGTGCTGCCCCTGCACGCAAAAATCGCGGATGAATTTTCACTGGTCCGATCCTGCCACCACGATGGGGCGGCAGTGCATGACGCGGGCTGGCAGATTATGCAGACGGGCCGCCGCTTTACCGGCGGGGTGCAAACGCCGCACGCAGGCTCGGTCGTGAGCCATCTGATGGGGCGCAAAACGGATCTGCCGCCCTTCGTGGTGCTTCCCGAGTTGATGGGACGCGGAGGCGGTAATCTCCCCAACGGGCAATCGGGCGGCTTTCTCGGCAAAGCGCACGATCCTTTCGCTCTGATGGCTGATCCTTCGAGACCAAACTTCAAGGTGCCTGATCTGCTCCCGCCGGACCAAATCGCTGCATTGAGAATGGAGAGACGACAACGCATGCGGGAACTTGTTGATCAAACTGTTAAAAGTTTCGAGGCAAGCGAAGACGCGCGATTGATGGATGAGAATTTTCACTCTGCATTCCGGCTCATGACGAGCGAACAGGCCAGGGCTGCGTTCGATTTGCAGCAGGAGCCCCAATCGGTGCGGGAGCGGTACGGCATGAACCGGTTCGGTCAATCGTGCCTGCTTGCTCGTCGCCTCGTGGAAAACGGGGTGCGCTTTGTGACGGTCAACACGTTCCTCACCGTGTTTGGAGAAACCACATGGGATATCCACGGTTCAAAACCGTTCACCTCCATCGACGGAATGAAGAACGTCGTCTGCCCGCTCTACGACCAAGCATACTCCGCATTGATCGAGGATCTCAAGCAACGCGGACTCCTCGCCAACACGATGGTCGCGGCGTTGAGCGAGTTCGGGCGCACCCCGAAAGTCAATCCGGCAGGAGGCCGCGACCACTGGCCCCAATGCTTCACCGTTTCCTTCGCGGGGGGCGGGGTAAAGGGCGGACGGGTAATCGGCAAGAGCGACCCAATCGGCGGGTTTCCAGCAGAGCGGCCTGTGGTGCCGGGGGAACTAGTGGCGACGATTTTTCACAGCCTCGGCTTGGATCATGAAGGCCATTTACCCGGCCCTGCCGGCAGGCCGTTTCCGTTGGTGGACTTCGGGTGCCATCCCATCCGTGAACTGTTCGCCTGACGGATTCCGCCGCGCAAAGGGTCGTCAACCCGCAAAAAATCTGGAGAAATGAGAATCCTTTCACGCCTCATCACCCCCCTGCTCGTCGCAGTCATCGCGGCACAATCGGCACCCGCTGCAGAGAATGCGCTCACGCCGGCCGCCGAGGCTCGACTACAGGTGTATCCCCAATCGGTCTCCCTGCAGGGCAGCAACCAGAGACAAGCATTGCTGAGCGTCATCGAAGGCGATTCGAAAGCGCTCAAACTCGCTGAAAACCTGCGTTTTGAATCTGCGGACCCGGCTGTGGTTGAAGTTTCCAGTTCGGGGGAGATCATTCCAAGAGGGAACGGCTCCACGCAAATCCTCGTTCTTTCCGCGGACCAACCAGCGCGGGTCAAAGTTGAGGTCAAAGACTATCAAAAGAACCCAGAATTAAGCTTCACGCGTCACGTGCTTCCCGCGCTCACCAAAGCAAACTGCAATTCCGGCGGCTGCCACGGCGCTCTCGCAGGCAAAGGTGGATTCAGGCTGAGCCTCGCTGGATACGACCCTGCCGCCGATCATCTGGCGATCACGCGCGATGCTGGCGGACGCCGCGTTGAACCGGGCGATCCGCTCAGAAGCCTCCTTCTCACCAAACCAACGGTGGCATCGCCGCACAAAGGCGGGCGTCGCCTGGACACGCGCTCTGCGGATTACCGCTTGCTCGCCGAGTGGATCGCCGATGGCACCCCTTCTCCAAAGACCGACGAGGCACCCATTTCAAAACTCGAAATCCTCCCGCAGCAGTGGCGGTTAGAGAAGGGCGCAACAGCCCGCCTGATGGTTCTTGCCCACTATGGAGACGGCACCGTGGAAGATGTCACGCGCTGGACTAAGTTTGCTTCAAGCGATGAAACCGTCGCAAAGGTGACTGACCCCAACGGCGGAATCGAAGTGGTGGGCGCCGGAGAAGGAGCTATCAGCGCTTGGTTCTCAAGCCGAATCGTGATGTCGCGCATCACCTCGCCCTACCCAAACGCGACAGCGACGCGGGTGGAGCCCGCAAAAGCGAATAACCCGGACAATCGAATCGACGCGTCAATCAACGAACAACTTCGAGTCCTGAATCTTCCCAGTTCGCCGATCGCCGATGACTCCACGTTTGTGCGACGCGCGTTCTTGGATGCAATCGGTGTACTCCCGACCCCAAAACAAACGTCATCGTTTCTCAACGACCGATCCCCTCAGAAACGCGCCGCCCTCGTCGATACCCTGCTCGAGAGGCCCGAGTTCACCGACCGCTGGGCCAGTTACTGGGCCGACGTCTTCCTCGTGAGCGGACGCCAACTTCGGCCCGAACCGATGAAAGCATATTTTCTGTGGCTGCGCGAAGAGGTGCGCACCAACACCCCGTGGGACGAACTTGCCCGAAAAATTGTAACGGCGCGCGGGGACAGCATTGAGAACGGCGCGACAAACTTCTTCGCGGTCCACCAGGACCCCGAAAGCATGGCGGAGAATGTCAGCCAAGCATTCATGGGCCTCTCGATTGCCTGCGCGAAATGCCACAATCATCCATTGGAAAAATGGACCAACAACCAGTATTACGCCTTCGCAAATCTGTTTGCACGGGTCCGCGCCAAGGGCTGGGGAGGCGACGCGCGCAGCGGCGACGGAAAGCGCACCCTCTACACCGTCTCGACAGGCGAACTGCTCCAACCGAAAACCGGCCGCCACCAACCCGCAGCCCCTCTGGACGGCGCCCCGATCCCCGCCGAAAGCGAACGCGACCGACGCGAGTACCTGGCAGAGTGGCTGACTTCACCGAAAAACCCTTACTTCACCCGGTCCATCGTAAACCGTGTTTGGTCTGCATTCTTCGGTGTGGGAATCATCAATCCGGTCGACGACCTCCGTCTTTCCAACCCCGCCTCGAACGAGGCGCTGATGCACTCCCTCTGCGAATACCTCGTTGAAAACCGCTACAACTTGAAATCTCTGATGCGCCTCATCATGAACAGCGAGGCATACCAGCGCTCCAGCGAAGCGCTTCCGGGGAACCGGGATGAAACACGGTACTTCTCCCACTACTATCCGCGCAGGCTTACGGCGGAAATCCTAAGCGACGCAATCAGTGCGGTGACAGGGGTGCCCGAGCAGTTCGATTCGATCGCGATGCAGGATGGTTCCAGCGAGAAAACGTCGCTTTACCCGAAAGGGTTCCGCGCCCTCCAAGTCTACGATGCGGCGGTGAAATCGTACTTTCTAAAAACCTTCGGCCGTAATCAGCGTGAAATCACCTGCGATTGCGAGCGATCCAACCAACCGAGCATGGTGCAGGCGCTCCACTTGTCCAACGGACCCACAGTGAACGACAAGCTCGCCGCGAAAAACGGCACCGTCGCCGACTGGCTTTCGGCGAAACTGTCCGATCGGGAAATTATCGACACGGCCTTTCTCACCTGCCTCTCCAGGCCCCCCACTGAGGCGGAATCGCAGGGATACCTTCAAATTCTAAAAGAGGCCGGAGAGACTGAAAAACGCGCCTGCATCGAGGACGTCATGTGGTCGCTGCTCACAAGCCGAGAATTCCTCTTCCAACACTGAGTTCGAACTCCATGGGTCCCTTCAAACAACGCCACATCACTCCGCCGGCTCTTTTCTCGTTGGGAATGCTTTCGTTCCTGGGCATCGGCAACTGCGCGGAGCAAACAACCCCAGACTTCCACCGAGACATCGCACCGATCCTCCGCGACTACTGCGCTGGCTGTCACGCCGGCAAGGAAATCGAAGCCGAGTTGTCCGTTGAAACCTTCGCGAGTCTGAAAAAAGGGGGCGAAAGCGGCTCCCCTCTCATCGAAAAAGACGGCAAGGGCGCCCTTCTGGGACGCGTGATGCGCGGCGAAAAGCCCAAAATGCCCCCGAAAAAAGAGCCCCAACCGACGGAGACTGAAATCAGGCTCGTGGAGGAATGGCTCAAGGCCGGCGCTCCTGGACCAACCAGCGGAGACATCTCGATTTTGTCGATGCTCCACATCCCGGACATCCCCATCAAAACCAAGGAGTCCAAAATCATCTCCGCCCTCGCCTTCACACCGGACGGAAAAACCATGGCGCGCGCACGGTATAAAACGGTGGAAGTCATCGAAGAAAGCACCCGCCGCGTGAGGCACAGTCTTTCGGGGCACGACGGAAAAATCACCTCCGTCCAATTTTCTCCGGACGGCAAAAGCCTCGCGGTCGCCTCTGGTATTCCAGGGGTCAAAGGCACCCTGACAGTCTGGAACACGGACACGGAAGAGGCATCACGCCAGGAATTCCCCGCGGAACACCGGGATCTGATTTATTCGTTGAGATGGTCTCCAGACGGTAAGATTCTTGCGTCAGGCGGATACGATTCGAAGATTGTTTTATGGGATCCGGTCACCCGCAAACCGCTGCGCGCACTCGGCGGTCACAACGGAGCTGTTTTTGACATCGCATTCAGCCCGGATGGCAAGCTTCTCGCGAGCGCAAGCGGCGACCAGACGTCCAAAGTCTGGAGGGTGCGGGACGGCCTGCGGCTCGACACATTGAAGGAACCCCAGGGCGAACAGTTCTGCGTCTCGTTTACTCCGGACGGCTCGCACCTTCTGTCCGCAGGTGCAGACAACCGGATCCGAATCTGGGAGCTTAAGTCGCGGGATCAAGTGGAGATGAATCCCATCATTGAAACACGGTTCGCGCACGAGGGCGCCGTCACCGGCCTAATTCTGAACAAGGAAGGCACGCGGATGCTTACCGTTTCGTTGGACCGTTCCGCAAAGCTTTGGTCGGTTCCGGACCTCAAACTGCTCTCCATCCAGGACACACACTCGGACACAGCAAGCGCGCTGACGCTCATTCCAGGCGATCAGGAAGTGATGATGGCCCGCATGGACGGGAGCGTGCGGCGGGTCTCATTTAAAGCGCGCGGCGAGCAGTCTGAAACGACCACGCCAACCGATCCGGCAAACGTCCAAGCACCGCCTGCTCAACCCGACTCGAGATCCGAAACCCTTTCGAACCTGACCCGCGCTCTGCAACCGGATCAACCGATGGCGAAACTATCGGAGCTTGAACCCAACGACGACACCGCGCACGCCATGGAGGTCAGATTTCCGGCGTCAATCAAGGGATCGATCGACAAAGCGGGGGACGCCGACTTGTTCAGCTTCGAATCTGAAAAGGATCAGCACTGGTTCTTCGAGGTCAACGCGGCAAGGTCGGGCTCCAAACTCGACTCAAAGCTTGAAGTCCTCGCCGCGGATGGCCGCCCAATCGAGCGGGCCGTCCTGCAGGCCGTCCGCAGCTCATGGCTGACTTTCCGCGGCAAAGATTCGACCACCTCCGATGACTTCCGCATCCAGCACTTCCGTGAGATGGAAATCAACGAGTTCCTCTACTGCAATGGAGAGATCGTAAAATTGTGGATGTACCCGCGCGGCCCTGACTCGGGTTTCATGGTTTACCCCGGAACAGGCATGCGACACACCTACTTTGACACCACGCCTGCGGCGCATCCCCTCGGCGAGACGGTCTATGTGGTAAATGCTCTGCCGCCGGGAGCGCAGCCCGCTCCGAATGGTCTTCCGGTATTCCACCTCAATTACGAGAACGACGATGCCTCGGACCGCCGGTCCGGCTCGGATTCAGTCCTTGGGTTTACCGCGCCTCAAAAAGGGCGATTCATTCTGAGAATCACGGATGCACGCGGATTCGGCGGGGAAAAGTCCGGCTACACTTTGGAGGCAAGGGCCGCCAAACCCGATTTTTCACTCAAACTTACGGCTGGCAAGTCACCAAAGATCAGCGCAGGAAGCGGTCAGGAATTCACGGTCGCAGTGGACCGCCACGATGGATTCGAAGGACAAGTAAGGGTGGAATGCACGAACCTTCCTCTCGGATTTCACTCCAGTTCACCGATCGTAATCGAGGAAGGACAAAGCCAGGCATTCGGCGTGATCTGGACCGACCCGGACGTCGTGCAACCTGCGGAGCTTGCCCAAAAGGCGGTCAAACTTGTCGGCACCGCAACCATCCAAGGCAAGAGCGTCACGCACGAAATTTCGGTTGGCGACGTAAAACTCGGGCAACCCGCTAAAGTGCTTGTGCGCGTCGAACCGGACGGCAATTCGGGAAGCCCCGTGAAAAACGAAAATGGTTCGCTTGAGCTGACCATTCGTGCCGGCGAGACCATCAGCGCAAAGGTGCTCGCGACGCGTGTTGATTTTAAAGACCGCATCGAACTTGGCAAAGAGGACTCGGGCCGCAATCTCCCGCACGGGGTTTATGTCGACAACCTCGGCCTGAACGGATTGTTGATCGTCGAAGGCGAGACCGAGCGTTCCTTCACGCTGCGCGCACCCAGATGGGTGCCGGAAAGTTCGCGCTGGATCTTTCTGCGAGCCAAACAGGACGGCGGACAAGCCTCGCAGCCCGTGCTTCTGCACGTGAAGCGCTGATCCAGCACGCCCGGTTTGGCGGAACCGGGTTAGACCGACAACAACTCCGCAACCTTTGCGGACACATCTTCCGCGCGCATCAAGCTCTCCCCAACCAGAATCGCGTTGCAACCCGCTGCAAACGCCCGCCTGCTGTCCTCCTGCGTTTTCAAACCGCTCTCGCAGACCAAGAGCACGCCATCGGGCACCTCTTCGCTAATCTGTTCCGTTGTGGCCAAGTCCACTTCGAATGTGGTGAGGTTGCGGTTGTTGATTCCGATAATGGTGGCGCCGACCTCAAGCGCGCGGTCCAATTCCTCGAGCGTGTGCACCTCGACGAGGACGTCCATTTGCAGCAACTGCGCTTCCTCATGAAGATCGCGGAGCCTGTCCTGCTCGAGGGCTGCAACTATCAGGAGTATCGCATCCGCTCCCGCCACGCTCGCTTCCGCGATCTGCGATTCGTGAATGATGAAATCCTTTCTGAGAATCGGCAACTCGACCTTGTCCCGAATCTGCTTGAGGTAGGCGAGCTTCCCCTTGAAGAACTCCTCGTCCGTGAGCACAGACAAGGCGTGCGCCCCGGCAGCCTCATATTGGAGCGCGATTTGAACGGGATCAAAGTTCGGCGCAATGACACCTGCAGAGGGACTGGCGCGCTTCACCTCGGCAATCAATCCAAGCGCGTCAGCACCCTGGTGAAGGGCGGCTGCAAAAGAGCGGAACTCATTACGCTGGAGGGCAGACGCCCGGAGATGCTCCGCACGCGGGAAGATGCGAGCGACCTCCCGCTGCTTGACTGCGAGAATTTGCTGGAGACGGTTGGCACCCATGACGCGGACGATTGTGCCCCCAACGTTCGGGCGTGCGCAAGCGCCTCGAAGTCGATTTGTGGCATTCTTTGGTCTTTGCAAGCGCGCCCCGACTCTGTGCAAGATAGTCCAAATGGCAGCCCAACCCACCCAACCCCGAAAGCCGAAGTACCAGCGCATCGTACTCAAAATCAGCGGTGAAGCTTTGAAGGAGCCCGGCAGCATGGACTCCATCTCCCCGCACATCGTGGCGCAGGTGGCGCAGCAGATTAAGGACGTGCATTCCCTCGGGGTGGAAGTGGCAATCGTCATCGGCGGCGGGAACATCTGGCGCGGCCTCACTGCCAGTCACCGCGGGATGGAACGGACCACTGCGGACTACATGGGAATGCTCGCCACCGTCATTAACGGGATGGCACTGCAGTCCAGCCTCGAAGCCATCGGGTTGGCAACCCGGGTCCAAACCGCCATACCTATTCAGAGTGTCGCCGAACCATTCATTCGCCGCCGCGCAATGCGCCACATGGAGCGCGGACGCGTGGTCATTTTCGTGGCGGGCACGGGCAATCCGTTTTTTTCGACAGACACCACTGCAGCCCTTCGAGCCAGTGAAATCGGCGCGCAGGTGATTCTTAAAGCGACCAAGGTGGACGGAATTTACACGGCGGATCCGAAGAAGGATCCGAAGGCGACACGTTACGAAAAAATCACCTACTCCGAAGCGCTTGCCAAACGACTCCAAGTCATGGACTCGACCGCCTTCACGCTGTGCATGGACAACCGGGTTCCGATCCTGGTTTTCGATTTGATGACGCCAAACAACATCCGCAACGCCGTTTTGGGCGAGCCCGTCGGAACGATCGTCACATCCGAATAAAACCTTGGCAGGCCTTTTATAAAACCGTTTCCACCCTACAAAACACATGGACCCTGATGAAATTCTAATGGACGCAGAAGCCGCGATGGAAAAGGGCTTCGACTACATCACCCACGAATTCGCCGCAGTTCGAACCGGAAAGGCTTCCCCCGCCCTCGTCGAAAATCTCGATGTGGAGGCTTACGGCGCTTCGATGAAACTCAAACAGCTCGCAATGATCACCACGCCCGAGCCCAGACTCATCGTGATCCAGCCCTTCGACGCCTCCACCACAAAAGACATCGAAAAAGCGATCAAAGAATCCAAGGTCGGGATCAACCCAGTGACGGACGGAAAACTCATCCGGATGCCCATCCCCCCGCTTACTGAGGAGCGCAGGCGCGATCTGGTAAAGGGTGTGAAGCAAATGTCGGAGGAGGCGCGGGTGCGAATCCGATCCGCCCGCCGGGACGCGATGGACGCCATTAAAAAAATGAGCAAAGAGGGAGGAATCACGGAGGACGCGGTGGAAAGTTACGAAAAGGAAGTCCAAAAACTCACCGATGCATTTGTAAAAAAAGTGGACGACGCAACGGTCGCCAAAGAGGCCGACATTATGAAAGTTTGATCGGGGTGTCGTTAGTTGGATTGCTCCGGCGGCGGGAAAAATTTTGTATGAAATTCAGACACGCTTTAGCTTCGGTTCTTTGCGGGGCCTTGTGCCTTGCTGCCCATGCAGAGGTCGTCAGGCCAGCGCCAGACTTCGCAGTGGGCATGCTTTTCAATGGAAACGCATCGCTAAAATCTCTCCGTGGACGCCCCGTAATCCTTCTTCTGGCGCAGTCGCCTTCGTCCAGCGGTTTCCGCTCGCAGGTGAAGGAATTGGCGATGGGTTTCGATCGGCTCGCCACCAGAAACGTGCTTATTTTCGCGGCCTTCAAGGAATCCGGCCCCGATCTGGTGCAGACCAACATGCCGGTCATCGTGCTGCCAAACGGAGCCGACGTTTGCCGCGCTTACAACCTTCAGGGAAAATCCGCCATCGCTCTCATCGGCCCCGACGGCAATCTGGACTACCAGACCGACAAATTTGTCACCTCCAGCAGGGTCCGCCAAGTCATCGGCAACAGCTACGAGTTCCAGCACCGCCCCAAAGACGACGCCAATACTCCGGCACCGAAGAGCGCCGAGACCGATGGCGGCGCATCCCAGCAGGAGCCCCAGCCCTAGCCGATCGCTTTGAGAATCGCGTGCACGTCGTAGACGCAGCCTCCCCAGGTTCCACCCCCGAGCCGCTGCAACGCCGCCCAAAGTTTCGTATCTTCAGGCAACTCGGCGTGAGGGGTGAATCCCGTCCCAGTCTCACGGGCCGCAAGAATCGCCGCGCCCTCCTGCGGAGTGCAACGATCCACATCCGATCCGACAAAATCAAGGGAGCCTTCCATCTTCAGGCGATCCACGACAATTCGAATCCAGTCGCCCTCGCGCAGTTTTCCGATGGGCCCGCCCGCAAGAGCCTCAGGACCCACATGCCCGATGCAGGCTCCGGTTGAGACCCCGGAAAAGCGTGCGTCAGTGATCAACGCCACGTTTTTCCCGAAAGGAAGGTGCTTGAGAGCGGATGTCACCTGATAAGTCTCTTCCATTCCCGTGCCCATCGGTCCAACCCCGGCAAGCACCATCACGTCACCCGCGGCGATCCGCCCTTCACGGATTGCTGCGATCGCCGACGCCTCGCTTGCGAAAACCTTCGCGCGTCCCTCCATCCGGTAAACCCCGTCAGGCCCCACAACCGACGGGTCGATCGCGGTGCTTTTGATCACCGCGCCCTCGGGGGCGATATTGCCCACCGGAAAAACCACCGTGCCCGTGAGTCCGCGCAGGCGCGCATCCTCGGCACTCATGATCACCTCGTTTGGATCAACTCCATCACGCTCGCTTAAAATGTTCCGAAACTTTGTCCTCCTTGCGGATCCACGCCACTCATCGAGATTCTCCGCGAGGGTCTTGCCAGTCACAGTCATCACCGAATCATCCAAAAGCCCCAAGCCCTGGAGATGCAACATCACCTCAGGCACGCCGCCGGCCAAAAACACGCGCACGGTTGGATGATACTGCGGCCCGTTCGGAAGAACATCGACAAGCCGCGGCACCGAACGATTGATCGCAATCCAGTCGTGCACCTGCGGTCTGCGAAGCCCGGCCGCGTGGGCGATCGCAGGAATGTGCAAAAGCAAATTGGTCGAACCGCCAAAGGCCGCATGCACGGTCATCGCGTTTCGGATGCTTGCCTCGCTCAGGATGTCCTTTGTGCGGATGCCTCGCCGCTCCAACTCCAGCACGCAACCGGCGGCACGTACCGCGATGTCCCGCCAAACCTCCTGCCCGGACGGCGCAAGCGCCGAATGCGGCGGCGCCAGCCCAAGCGCCTCAGCCACCACCTGCGAGGTCGCAGCCGTTCCCAAGAACTGGCACCCTCCCCCCGCGGAACCGCAGGCGCGGCAACCGAGCTCCGAAGCCTGTGCGATCGACAGCATTCCGCGCGAATACCGCGCACCTATCGTCTGAACCGCACCGGCATCCTCCCCATTCGTGGCAGGAAGCGTCACGCCCCCGGGAACCACAACGCAAGGCAAGTCCCGGGCAGATGCGAGCGCCATGAGCATCGCAGGCATCCCTTTGTCACAAGTCGCAACGCCAATCACTCCCTGCCTGCGCGGCAACGATCGAATGAGTCTGCGAAATACCATCGCCGCGTCATTGCGATACGGCAGACTATCAAACATCCCCGTCGTGCCCTGCGTGCGTCCGTCGCACGGGTCGGAGCATGTTGCTGAAAAAGGAATAGCGCCCGCAGACCGTAAAGCCTCCGCAGCCGCCCTCACCTGCAACCCAATTTCCCAGTGCCCCGTGTGGTAACCCAACGCAACCGGCTTCCCGTCCTCACCCCTGAGACCGCCCTGCGTGCTTAGAATCAAAACCTGCTTTCCCCCGAGCTTTGTCGGATCCCATCCCATGCCGACGTTCTGGGTAAGACCGAACAAATTCCCGCTCGGCTCTTCCCTCAGCATTCGATCGGTGAGAGGGAGGCTGCCTTCGGGACCGGGCGCCCGGGTCACCACCTTGTAAATACCCTGCTCATTGTCATCAATTTGTGAAACGGCGCTTTCTGCGGCTTCTGGGGGTGCGGATCCGTCCATAAAGCGCGAGTATCGCGCGTGAGCGGGGCCTTTTCGACCCAAATCATGAACGCTCAATCTCCCGCGCTTCACAAATCCGGCCCACTCCCGCATAGTCATCCGATGCCCCTACCCGAAACCACCCTGTACCGCACCCCCGCCGGCTTGGTCGCGCTGCGCGACGGCGATTACCGCCAGATCGAGCTCAGGAGTCTTGACGTGGTGTTTTTAAGCGAGGACCCGGCGAAACTCATCGATTCAGCTTTTGCACAATCCAGAAAATGCGAGGAGCCGCGGACCCTTTTAGCCCCCATCGAATCTCAGGAAGTGTGGGCCGCGGGAGTCACGTACCTCCGATCCAGAGACGCCCGCAAAGAGGAGTCCCAAGACTCCGGCGGTGGCACTTTTTACGACAGGGTGTACGACGCAGAGCGCCCCGAGATTTTCTTCAAGGCAACCCCGCATCGAGTCATCGCCCCATCGCTCCCGATGCGCCTTCGATCCGACGCCACATGGAATGTCCCGGAACCGGAGCTCACACTGGCGATCAACCGCGCGGGGCGGATTTTCGGATACACCATCGGGAACGACCTAAGTTCGCGGGATATCGAGGGCGAAAACCCCTTGTACCTTCCACAGGCAAAAGTGTGGAGCGACTGCTGCGCGCTCGGTCCGGGGTTGGTGGTGCGCGACGCGTTGCCGGCCGAGACGGGAATCGCACTCTCGATACTGCGCTCCGGCGTCCAAGCCTTCCGCGGCGAGACGTCGCTTTCTCAGATGAAGCGATCGCTCGGTGAATTGGCCGCATGGCTGTGGCGAGACAACAGCTTCCCTGCCGGCGCTTACCTGATGACGGGGACCGGCACCGTACCCCCCAGTGAATTCACGCTTCAATCAGGCGACATCGTCAATATCACCATCGACGGACTGGGCACCCTCACGAATGCAATCGCTTGAAAACCGCTTGTCCGCGCCCGCTCAAACGCGCAGCGCGGCAATGATTGCCTCCTTTTGACCTCACCCTTTGAACCAATCAGCATCATGAAACTTCACGGAAAAAATCTTTTGGGCGGTGAGCCAGTCAGCTGTACCGGACATACTTTCCAGCACACCAGCCCGGTTGATTCGAAACCGATGGAACCACCATTTGAGGAAGCTTCAGTCACTACAATTCATCGTGCACTGGAGCTCGCGGACTCCTGCGCCCAAGAATTCCTGGGAGTCTCCGGTGAGGAGAGAGCGAAGTTTCTGGAGGCAATCGCCGATCAAATCCTGCGACTCGGGGACGACCTCCTTCAAAGAGCACACCACGAAACCGGCCTTCCATTAGACCGCCTGACCGGCGAGCGCGGGCGTACCATGGGTCAGCTTCGAATGTTCGCGACTCTTCTTCGGGAAGGTTCGTGGGTAGACGCGCGAATCGACCCGGCGCTTCCCGACCGTCAACCCCTTCCGCGTCCCGACCTGCGCAGAATGCTTGTCCCTCTCGGACCCGTGATCGTCTTCGGCGCATCCAATTTTCCGCTGGCCTTCTCGGTCGCCGGCGGCGACACCGCAAGCGCGCTTGCCGCGGGCTGTCCCGTGATCGTGAAGGCGCACCCCGCGCACCCAGGAACTAGTGAACTCGTCGCGGGAGCGATCAATGACGCAGCTCGGATCTGCGGCTTGCCGCCCGGCATTTTTTCGCTGATCCATGGAGGAGCAGAGGTCGCAAAATCACTGGTGAAACATCCACTGGCAAAAGCCGTCGGGTTTACCGGCTCCAGGGCCGCGGGCCTCGCGCTGCACCAAGTGGCGACTGCCCGCCCCGAACCGATCCCATTCTTCGGTGAACTAAGCAGCCTCAACCCAGTCTTCCTCCTGCCGGAGGCCCTCAAGGAGCGTTCGCAACAGATCGCTGAGGGCTTGAAAAACTCCTTCACGCTCGGCGCAGGCCAGTTCTGCACCAAGCCCGGCGTTGTGATCGGCATCAAAGGCGCGGACTTCTCGCGGTTCGCAGATCTTTTCAAGCAAGGAGTCGAAAAGGCACCATCGGCAACCATGTTGCACGCGGGTATCGCGGATTCGTACCTCAAAACTCTCCAAGCCATGTCCGCGATCGAAGATGTTGAACCATTCGCGGCATCCGCCGCAGGCGCAGATGCTGATTCAATCTCCAAAGGATCTCCAACGGTGCTCAAGACATCGGCCCAGAATTTCGTTCTGCAACACCAACTTCTCGAAGAAGTATTCGGTCCTTACACGCTTCTGGTGGAAGCAGAATCCGCAGAGGAAATCCACAAGGTCGCGCGCGCACTCAACGGACAGCTTACCGCCACGCTGCACGCAAGCGCTGGCGATTTGAACGCGTTCCGGAGGCTGCTCGCCACGCTTCAAACCAAGGCCGGCCGGGTCGTCCTCAATGGCTTCCCAACCGGCGTGGAAGTATCTGCAGCGATGCAACATGGCGGCCCGTTTCCTTCGACCACAGACTCTCGTTTCACGAGCGTCGGCAGTGCAGCGATCCAGCGATGGACCCGACCGGTTTGCTTCCAAAACTTTCCTGATTCCCTCCTCCCCGACGCCCTGCGCGAAACAAACCCTCTGAAGATCATGCGGCAAGTGGACGGAAAGCTCACCCGCTGAACCCGCGCGCATCCCCTCACCCAAGATTTGACATCAACCAACCCGAAAATCCCGTGACCAAGGTTCTCCTCACCACCACTTCGTTCCAAGACACCCCAGGAATTCACCACGATATGCTCGCTGCAGCGGGTTTTGAAATCGTCCGCGAGCGCGGCCCGCTTTCGGAGGCGCGCATGCTGGAACTTGCCGGTCAGTTCGACGCGTATCTCTGCGGAGACGACGCTCTGACCCGCAAAGTGATCGAGCACTCGCTCCCACGGCTCAAGGTCATCAGCAAATACGGCATTGGCATCGACAAAATCGACCTTCAGGCGGCGACCGACCACAAAATACCAGTCCTGTTCACCCCCGGCGTCAACCACACCACGGTTGCAGAACACACGTTCGCTCTCATGCTTGCAGCAGTGCGCAAGCTGGTCATCGAAGCCAACCACACTGCTCGCGGTGAATGGACCCGCATTACAGGCAACGAAATCTGCGGCAAGACACTGGCCATCATTGGATTTGGCCGGATCGGAAAAGAGGTTGCCGTCCGCGCGAAGGCATTTGGGATGAAACTCATCGGATATGGAAACTACTGGGACGAGGACTTCGCGCGATGGAATGACATCAAGCGTGTCGAAACCGTCGACGAAGCCCTGAAACAAGCGGATGTCGTATCGCTCCACACGAAGCTCACTCCGCAGACAAAGCATCTCATCAACGCCAAAAACATTGGCCTCATCAAAAAGGGAGCGGTCATCGTAAACTGCGCGCGCGGCGAGATTCTCGAACTCGCGGCACTCGTAGACGCCCTGAAATCGGGACATCTCCTCGCGTACGCCGCGGATGTTTTGGACCAGGAACCCCCGCCGGCAGATCATCCACTGCTCGGACTTCCAAACGTGATCATCACACCCCACATCGGCTCCCGCACACACGAGAGCGTGCAGCGCCAGGCGAGTTGTGCGGTGGAAAACCTCACGCGCTACCTCTCCGGAAAAGCGCCCATCGCTCGCGCGAATTAAACGCCGAGGCCACTCAATTCCATTTTATGTCTGAAACTTATTACATCGTTCCCGAGACTGATCACAACAGCTTGGTTCAAGCTGCCTACGAGCACCGAGGGTATCTTTCTGACGAGTCGGCCGAGGCTGCGCGCTTTTGCGCGGAAGCCTCAAGACACGGCATCCGGACTCATAACGGGATCAAAGCCCTGCATCTCGACCACCTTTTCGGATCGGGATCGAAAGGCTGCGTGCCCGGGGCGCAGATCGAGGAAATTCCCTCCCGCTTCCCCTCGGCCAGGATCTGGAATGCAAATAAGAAACTGGGCCAGTCTACGGCGCACCGCGCCATCAACGAAGCGATCCGCCTTGCGGATCAATACGGAGTCGGGACTGTTTCCGTCGATAACGCGTTCCATTACCTTTGGGGCGGCGGTTATGTGATGGACGCAGCCAAACGGGGCTATATCGCCTACACAAACTGCACCGCAGCCCTCGCGGAGGTCGTCCCTTTCGGAGGCAAATTTCCCACCCTCGGGACAAATCCGCACTCCTGGGGATTCCCGACCACGGCGACACTGGGCTACCCGATTGTAATAGACTGGGCGACATCGGTTGTCGCGATGGGCCGCGTTCAACAACTCAAGCGCGAAGGTAAAACCCTTCCTCCAATGGCTGCAGTCGACAAAAACGGCACTCCGACAACCGATCCGAACGAGGCGGTGTCGCTCCTCCCATTCGGGGCGCACAAGGGCTACGGAATGGCCCTCATCAACGAACTGGTCGGCGGATACATCGGAGGCTCGCTGCCCACGCTCCGCAGCCGCTGGGACACCGATCCTGCTGACAAACACACTTGCGCTTTCTTCTTCCAAGTCATCCACCCCGAGGCGATGAGCGGCGGGGCCTTTGCAAAAGGCTCCACCCAATTCCAAAACGTGCAGCGCGTCATCGACGACGTGCTCGGACACGGCAATGAAAGGTCGATGCTCCCGGGCCAACTTGAAGCGGAGTGGGGCAAAAAAACAGCCGCGGCGGGAGGTCTGCTGTTTTCCAAAGCCGAAATCGAGGCGTTTAATGAAATTGCCTCCGAGGCGGGCCGCCCCCTTTGGGAGCTCTCGGCCCTTAAAACCGTTTCCCTGTAAATCCGGAAAGTGATTTTGAAACAAACCTCAACCCAACAAACAAAGTGAGCCTTCAAATCAAACCCTCCAACTCATGCCGCTGGGACCAGATTTCCCTCGGCGAAATCATGCTGCGCCTCGACCCCGGCGAGACCAGAATACGCACCGCCCGCCAGTTCACAGCATGGGAAGGTGGCGGCGAATACAACACCTCGCGGGGCCTTCGCAAATGCTTCAATCTTCGAACGGCCGTCTGCACGGCATTTGTAGACAACGAAATCGGACACCTCATCGAGGACTTTGTGATGCAGGGCGGTGTCGCCACTGATTTTCTGTTGTGGCGCGACGACGACGGCATCGGGCGGACCGTGCGCAACGGACTGAATTTCACCGAGCGCGGCTTCGGCATCCGGGGAGCCGTGGGCAATCCCGACCGGGGCAATACGGCTGCAAGCCAGCTCAAACCCGGCGACTTCGACTGGGAAGAGATTTTCGGAAAGCAGGGCGTGCGCTGGTTCCACACGGGCGGAATCTTCGCCGCGCTCTCCGAGTCAACCGCTGCGCTCACGATTGAGGCTGTGCAAGCGGCCAAAAAACACGGAACCATCGTCAGCTACGACCTCAACTACCGTCCGTCGCTTTGGAAAACCATCGGCGGACTCAAAAAGGCACGTGAAGTGAATCGTGAAATCGCCAAATACGTCGATGTGATGATCGGAAACGAAGAAGACTTCACCGCATCCCTAGGCTTCGAAGTGGAGGGCGCTGATGAAAACATCAGCCACATCGAAACCGATGCATTCAAGGCGATGATCAAACACGCGGTGTCGGAGTTTCCAAACTTCAAAGTAGCGGCGACCACCCTTAGAAAAGTGATCACCGCCACGGTTAACGATTGGTCAGCGATCTGTTACCACGACGGAGCCTTTTATGAGAGCCGCCAGTACAAAGGCCTCGAAATTCTCGACCGAGTCGGCGGAGGCGACAGCTTCGCAAGCGGCTTGACGTTCGGGTTTCTTTCAAAAAACGACCCGCAGGCCGCTGTCGACTACGGCGCCGCACACGGTGCTTTCGCCTCCACGACGCCCGGCGACACGTCCATGGCTACCCAGAAAGAAGTGGAGAAGCTGATGAAAGGCGGCAGCGCAAGGGTCGTCCGCTGATTCGCCCGTGAGCGGATCCAAGGTTTAAACAACCAACCGAGCTCGCAATGGAAAAGCGCACCGCGTCCGGTGCGCTTTTTCTTTGCTCTCCAACCTCACGAGCGACGCCTTATCCTTCCTGCCAAGGGCTCTGCGGTCCTGAAAATCGCGCCCTATTCACCCAATTCATGCGCCCCCGGATCATCCAGCACAGTCTTCGCGCGCTCCCGATCGATGGCATTTTCCCAGCAAGCAATCACCGCAACCGCCACACCATTCCCGATCAGATTGGTGATCGCACGCGCCTCGGACATGAATCGATCGATCCCGAGCAAAAGGGTCAACCCTGACACCGGCACCGTGCCAACGGACGATAGCGTCGCTGACAAAGTCACGAAGCCCCCTCCTGTAACAGCAGCAGCCCCTTTGGATGTGAGCAGCAACACGAACAGCAACCCCAGTTGCTGAGTGAACCCAAGAGGCGTGTCCGTCGCTTGGGCAACGAACACAGCAGCCATGGTGAGATAAATCGAAGTACCATCCAAATTAAACGAGTAGCCCGTCGGCAAGACCAGGCCCACAAGCGAACCCTCGCATCCCATGCGTTCCATCTTCAGCAACATGCGAGGCAGCGCGGATTCCGAAGAAGAGGTGCCCAGGACCAGCAAGATTTCCTCCCTGATGTAGCGCAGAAACTTCCACAAGCTCAAACCGTTAAGACGCATGACGAGACCGAGCACTACGAACACGAATGCCGCGCAAGTCAGGTACACGCAAAGAAGAAGCCCGATCAGCTTCACCACGCTGCCAACGCCAAATTTACCAATCGTAAAGCCCATGGCTCCGAAAGCCGCCACAGGAGCCAACCGCATTACAATCGCGATCACCCGCATGAAAAGATCACAAACATCTTTGATGAGCGCCACGATGCTCGCACCTCGGCTTCCCATCATGGAAAGAGCCGTTCCGCTGAGGATTGCAATGAAAAGCACTTGAAGAATCTCTCCCGATACAAACGCGTCGAGGTACGTCTTCGGAATGATATTCATCAGAAACTCGACGGTGGATAACTTTTGCGCCGCCAAGCTGTACCCCTTCAGCGTGCTGGCATCCAACTGCCGGGGATCCGCATGAATTCCCACCCCGGGCTTGATCACGTTCACCACAACAAGCCCGATCACAAGCGCTAGGGTCGTTAACGCCTCGAAATAGAGCAGAGCCTTCAACCCGACTCTTCCCACCTTCCGCAGGTCCCCGAGCGAACCAATCCCCGCCACAACCGTGGTGAAGATGATTGGTCCGATCATCATCTTGATCAGCCTGACAAACCCGTCGCCCAACGGCAGCAGCGCGACACCCCAGTCGGGGTAAAGCCAACCGAGCAACCCTCCGCAAACAATCGCAAGCAGCACTTGCACGTACAGCCCAGCATACCATTCCGCCTTCGAGGCATTCGCAGTCCTTTCACAGCCGGGCGTCGCTTTGGGGGTATTCATAAATCCATCAATTTCGCCACCGCGCGATCAGCCCTGCATCTGGTCAATCTCCCGACGCTCACGCTTGGTAGGACGACCCGATCCGCGCGGGCGGTACCCTATGAGGTCGTCAGGGCGGGTACGCGCCTTCTCGATTTCTTCAGGCGAAGTCAGATCCTCGGCGAACTGCGGCACCAGTTTTGCGCCGACACGCGATGCGGGCGCTCCCAAAACACGCAGCGTGCGCGTCCAAACCGCAAATCCGGAATCAACGCGTATTGTCACGCACTCCCCCACCCTCACAGCGCGCGCGGGCTTGCACGACTGGCCGTCGACTTCGACGGCTCCCGCTTTAATCGCGTCCAGCGACAGTCCGCGTGTTTTGAAAGCCCTCACAGCCCACAACCAGACGTCGAGTCTCATATTGATCCGATGCGGCACTCATTCACCGGAGCCTGCGGTGAAACAACTCGGTTGCAACGCCCAGACTTTGCTGCGCGATCACAGCGTTGTAGCGCGGTCCCTCATCGCGAATGAAGGCATGCGCACCATTGAACTCGAGCCATTGGTAGTTCGTGCCGGACTCTTCCAAAGCTTTGTGGATCTGCACGCGGCCCTCAAAAGGAATGTGCGGATCCTGCCGTCCCCAGATCATCAGCAACTCGCCCTTAACCGCCCCCCGCCGCGCCCGCTCCAAGGAATCATCCGCCTGCCCCAGTCCAAGACCCCGCGGATGCGACTCCAATTTATGGATGTCGGTGGCGTAAAAACAGACACCCGCAGCGATCTCAGGCTCAAAGCAACAACGGAAACTCAAGTGCCCGCCGATACAGATGCCAATCGAGCCGATTTTTCCGGTGCAGAGTTCATAACGGAGCAAAAAATCAATGACCGCACGCGCATCGTCGTCATACGACTGCAAAGGCTTGTTCACCTTGCACCAATTTCCGCGATCGGTTCCTGCCGCATCATAAGCGAGCACCGTTCCAAGGGGCTCGAACTCGTGAAAAATTTCCGGAACGGCCACGATGAACCCATGTGAGGCGAGTGCCGCAGCACTCCTGCGGATCGGTCCGGTGGCGTGGAATATTTCGGAAAAAAAGATGATCCCCGGGAACTTTCCCTCGGCGGCGGGCCGGAACACATGCGTGCGCATCGTGCCGCCGGGCGTTGAGAGATCGGCAAACTCGTTATCTATGATGGTCATTGTCGGAGAGTCGCTTGGAAACCCCGATATGATGCGCGAAACCACGCCGCGCGCGAGCCATACTTCGCTGCCAGCCATGCGATGCGTTCCAGTTTACCACCGCACGGGGTGCTTCGACGGCGATTCACCTCCGCTTCAGCACACGGACTGCATCTTTCACGATCCAGCCAACGTGCTCCAACGCTTCACGCGCCGCCGCTTCTGTGCAAGCCGCGAGTTCCCGCACGATTTGCACCGCCCTGCCCCTGAGCTTTTGGTTCGATGGATTCAGATCCACCATCAGATTGCTGATCACTTTGCCGCTTTTCGCAAGCGCGAGTGTGCTGAAGATGTTCAGCAGCAGTTTTGTTGCCGTCCCACTCTTGAGCCGGGTGGACCCGGTGAGCACCTCCGGCCCAAGATTCGGCGCGATCACCTTGTCGGGAAAAAAGACCCCGCGCGACCGGCGGATTGTTTTCAACGCTGGATTGAAGCAGACCAGCACAGTGCAGCCCCCCTGTTTAGATGCCTCGGCGAGGGCGCCCCATACGAACGGAGTGCGGCCGCTCGCGGCGATGCCAATCACGACGTCGCGCCCGTTCACACCCCGATGCATCACCGCCGCCGCCCCGGAGGCATCGTCATCCTCAGCACCCTCCACCGCACTCCAGAGGGCCCGCCGCCCGCCTGCAATGATCCCCTGCACCTGCTCCTGCTTCGTTCGAAAAGTCGGGGGACACTCGCTGGCATCAAGCACTCCAAGCCTGCCACTGGTGCCAGCACCGATGTAAAACAACCGTCCCCCGGTCTTGAACGCCGCGAGAATTTTCCGCACAACCCATTCAATTGAAGCTTTCTCTGAACGCAATGATACGGGCACCGACATGTCCTCCTCCAGCATCAAGTCCACGGCCGACTTGAGACTCATCCTATCCAATTTCATCGAGCGCGGATTCCGCTGCTCAGTCGGTGATTTTCTGAGACTCTCGGACGACAGAGCGGGATGCCCCCTCAGGAGACGTCCCGGAATCGGCTCCGGATCAATCGGGCGGGTACCGGCGGCCGGGGTAGCGCTTTCAACGTGGATCGACTCGGGCCGGCGAGCTGAGTCCCGTTCGATGGCAAGCCTTACCGCTCCCCACGCGCTCAACCCAGGGACCTTTGAAAACACTGCACGCTTCCAAAGCCGACGCACGCGGTTGATAACGTCTTGCGCGAAGCTTCGGTTTTTCAAAAGCACGCCCCCATTCAACACAAACTGCGCACGATCCGAGCGACGCGCAATACGGTGTGCACATGCGTCGGCATCATCCGCCAAAGCCTGCGCAGCGTCCGCCAAAAGCGAGCGTGCTAGCGGATCGCGAAGCGCTGCCGACTCAAAAACACAAACGGCGAGACTTGCGATCTCAGTCTTGTCCGCCTCCATTGACCAGGGGATCATGTCTTCCGGGTCATTGAGCAAAAGGGCGCGAAGGATTTTTTGACCGAGACGCGGCCAGCGTCCGCTGTGATCGTACTCCGCCATCACAGCCTTCAATGCGCGTTGACTAATGTCACAGGCACTCCCTCGATCGCCGACCACATGACCGCGGCCTCCGACGCGGGCAGTTTCACCACGGAGGTTTCTTCCAAAACAACAGCTGCCCGTTCCAGACAGCACCAATACCCTCGCAACCGCTCCTCGCGCAGATGGACACGCAGCAAGCGCCGTCTCCAGATCGTTTGTCGCATACGACGGCACTCTTGGCCACACCCGCTCCGCTGCATGACGGATGCGCGCCAGATCAGCCTCCGTGCGCGCGCCGGCTAGCCCGATCGCGATCCCACCGAGCCTGCAAACGGGCAACTGCCGTGCGAATTCACGTAACAACGTTGCAAGAGAACGGTCAGACAACAATCGGACATTTGCGGGGCCGCCCTGCAGTTCCAGAAGCGCATTTTCAGAGGAGTCGGCGAGGACAAGAGTAGAGCGCGTCGCCCCGCCCTCAATGCCTAGAAAATATTGCGCAGAGCCGGTGCCCATATTCGGGATCTTAGCGCTTCATTTTCCGACACCAAGTCTTACCGTCACTGCGCTTGCCGTCCAAAATCCAGACCGCCAACCACTCGAATTCCATCGGTCATCTGGACAGTTCTATCGCTGAGTATCCGCTTTGAGTCGCAAACGAAATGCGACAATCGCGTCACCCGAGCCAGAAGCCCCGCCTACCCGACCGCCGCCGGTCGCCATCACCACCACGTATTGAATGCCCCCCACCTCATAAATCGCTGGCGCAGCGGTTCCAGCAAAGGGCAGCTTCGCCGACCACAGTTCCACGCCGTTATCCGCATCAAAGGCCCGCAACTTTTCGTCCTCGGTTCCCGCCACGAACACCAAACCGCCGGCCGTAACAGAGGCGCCGCCCAAATTCTGGGAACCTGTGACAGGCATGCCCTGCTGCGTAAGTTTATCGATTTCACCCAACGGCGAGCGCCACAAAATCTTCCCGGTATTCAAATCGTAGCAATTAAGCAACCCCCACGGGGGCTTGATTCCTGGGTAACCCTCGTGATCGACCAGAAACTGAAAACCGTCAAAAGTGTACTGTCGCGCCCCAACCTCGGACGATTCGGATCCAGACGCCCGACCTTTCGGCAAATCACGGCGGAACAAGAAATCCATCAGCTCCCGTTTTTGCTCGGCACTCAATGCCACATTCGGAGGCATCAGCCCGCGCCCAGTTTGCAACAGCGCGAGCACTTCAGCGTCATTCAATCGGCTTCCAAGCGCGTAAAGCGGCGGGGCGGTTCCTACTCCACCCCGATTCGCGCCATGGCACGGCGCGCAGTGGATCACGTAGTGCGACTCTCCGGGTGTAGGGGGTTGGCGAGGATCCCTGGGTCGTTCGTCATTGGAAATCACTGTGATCTTCGACACCCAACGGTTCGAGGTCACATAAAGCCGCCCCGATGGCACGTCAACCGCGGCTCCGGACCATTCAGCGCCACCGCGCGAACCCGTGTACAACGTCGGTTTACCCTCTTCAAACGGCGCGAAAAATCTGTAGTTAGCCCGTTCCACAATCTTTTCAACAAAGGCCCGCGCCTCGGGAGTTCGATCCGTGATCTGATCAGGCGTGAACTCCATGCGCGAAATCGGCTCAGGCAACTCGGGGTCGGGTTGGTATTCCGCGGTCCGTTCCCCCGGCAGATTGGTGACCGGTGCGCGACGCATCCGCCAAGGAAACACCGGCTTGCCACTCAAGCGATCCAGCAGCATCAGATGCCCCGCTTTGGACATTCCGGTCACCACATCAAAAGAGCGGCCCTCACGCCGGATGGTGAGCAGGTTCGGGGGAGCGCACACATCCAAATCCCAAATGTCATGACGAACATCCTGAAAGTGCCAAAGGCGCGAGCCGGTTCGGGCATCAAGAGCGACGATACAGTTGCTGAAAAGATTATCTCCGATCCTGCCGACGCCCACCATATCGGGCCTGGGAGCGCCCAGCGCAACGAAAGCGATTCCACGCGCTTCATCCACGGAAAGACCGCCCCACCCGTTGGCTCCCTGCTGCTGTTTGTTCCAAGTATCGCCCCCAAATTCACCTTGCTGAGCGACGGAATGAAAGCGCCAGAGCTCAACGCCGCTCCTCACATCAAACCCATACGCATCGCCGTACAGTCCGCTCGTCACAAAAACATGCCGCCAAACAGCGCCGCCCACCGTCGCGCCCGTCGGCAACGGAACCCGCCCTTTCTCTCCGAACCCCTCGATGGATTTTCCCGTCGCAGGATCCAGCGCATAAATCCAGTCCCCTGCGCCGACTAAAATCCGTTCTGCAGCTTCTGAATCCCCGGGCCAATACACCAAGCCGCGACGCGCAGGCGCATCCTGAAGACGCACTGGTCCACTTGCGGGGAACTGCACCCGCCAACGCTCCCCGCCCGTCTTGGCATCGACGGCGACCAACGCGCGCCCGGGCGTCGGCGCGTAAAGAAGATCACCCACGATAATCGGCGTGCATTGAACATTCGCAGCGCCGTCGCCGGAACGAAAAACCCATGCCACTTCCAAGTCACGGACATTCGAGCGGTTGATCTGCGACAGTGCAGAATAACGCCGCGAGCCATGATCACCATGAGAGCGCGTCCAGCTTTGGAATGCATCACCTTGAGACGGCAGCGTCGGTGTCAATTCATCCAACTTTGCAGCAGGAATGACCTTGTACATTGGGAGCGCCTCGCGCTCGGCGCGGTCGTCCTGAGCCCAACCGGACGGCGAAGTTTCAAAAACGCACACTGCACAGACAAACAATTTCAATCCCGAGTGCTTCATTGGGTGGGGCGGTCAAATTCGGCAACACAAATACCGGACGCTCTGGAAAGTCCATGTTGCAACCTGGCAACGGCCTGAATCAACCTTTTGTTGGTTTCCTCTAAACGGCGCCCTGCGCAAATCAAGCGCCACGCTAAAAACGTGATAAAACTACGGTGATCGCATGGATGATCAGCCCAGCCAGTCCCCCGATCAGCGTCCCATTGATGCGGATAAACTGAAGGTCCGCGCCGACCTCATGCTCGATCTTTGAGCTCATCAACTCGGCGTCCCACGCATTCATCGTGGATTCAATCAGTAGCGCAATCTCGCTGCGATGCGTGTCAACTATTCCGGCGGCAAGGTCGCGCAACCACACATTGATGCGCACCGCAAGAGCCGCGTCCGCTTCAACCGCGGCGAGCAAATCCACGACCAACTGCTCCAGTCTCTCGCACCAGACAGAATCCGGCGCTGAAAGCCGCTCCAATACATGCCCGCGCAGATCCACCCAAACGCTCTGCGAATACTCAATGAGTGTTTTGTTGGACAATAGTTCGCCCTTCAACTGCTCGCCTTTCTCCAAATACACCCGCGACTGCTGCAACTCGTCGACAAACTGCCGCATCCGTGCGGTAAAACGAACGCGCACAGGATGCAAACGATCAGATTCGACCCCGCGCAAAAATGCCGACATCTTCTGGATCACCCGGTCTGCGATGCTTTTATCCAGGTCGAAGAGTTCCATGAGCCATTTCACGGGGAGCTCGGCTTTAACTCCCTCCTCTATGGCCGTGCGATGCTCCGCAAGCAGGCCGGATATCATCCGTAGTATTTCATCCAAAACCGCCTCATGCCTGCCGCCGGCCGTGAGCAAACCAAGCAACCTGCCAGCGAGCGGCGCCAGCGGTATGGCTCGGACCTGCCTCTCAAATTGTTTATGCAAAAAAGCGGAGACTTCGACGTCACTCACGGCTTCAAGCATCTTCGGAAGAAACGAAAGGACGTATCGTGAAAGAGCGGCGCTCTCAGCGCGCCCCAAACGGCAAACGAGCGCTACCAAATCGGACTTCTCGAGTTGTGCGGCCACAACATGTCGGGTGAGAAAATTCTCCGCAATGAACCGTCCCAAAGTGCGCGATATGCGGCGCTGCCTCGTCCGAAGGATGGCGGTATGCGGGACCGGCAATCCAAACGGGTGCCGGAAAAGCGCGACAACCGCGAACCAATCGGCCAGCCCCCCGACCAGCGCCGCCTCCGAAAAGGCGGCAAGCCACTCCAAACCCGGGTACGACCCCACCCCCGCCCTTGCGCACACCAACAGCGCAGCCACCAGACACAAAAGCCCGAACGCCCGCCTGCGCATCACGGTAAGCCGCTCAGCCCCCTGCAACTCATCGGTTCCTTCCATCCCGCCACTTTCGCGAAAACGAGGCGGGATACAACCCGTTTGGATGCCAAACCCTCTGCGCGGCATATCAGGCGCGCAAGGGCGCGCGGATCACCAACTGAGGCAACGCTGGAAATCCGTTGCCATTTCACGCATAACTACATCGTCGCGAGCCGAAACCGCTCCCGAAACCGCCGCTTTCCCATGGACCACTCCCCCCGCCTCAACAGACGCCAGTTCATCAAAGCAACCAGCGCAGCCGCACTCGCCGCAAACGGAGTGCGCGCAGCAGACGCGGCAGACCAGCGATTCAAAGCACAACCGGCTCTTATCCGGA
>JBILLT010000217.1:0-2971 GCA_044375925.1 Chthoniobacteraceae bacterium
GCGATGGTGGTCTGACCCAGGTTCGGGGCAGGCCTCCGCTGCAGGGCTGAGGGTGGTACCGTTGTCGTGCTCCGTGGACGCGCGAACGATCTAGGCGACCGCACACGGATCCGATCGGGCGGCAGGATGATCGCCCGCATCCCTTGTCCAGCAGGGCGACGCCGAGGATAGTGTCCATGCGCGAGATGCAGATGGGGCGCTGCCGCCTCGCTATGGCGTTCATCTTTCGGTCAATGCCGATTAACCCGCTGACATCCGATCGCTCCGCATCATGCTAAAAAGGATAAAGACCGTGTCGTCGGGCGTCATGATGGCTGTGGGGATCGAACCGCCTCGCAACGCCACCGTTTCAGGGGCGTAACGGCCGCATCGCTGTCTCCGCACAGCCCGGAGTAATATGGCGCGATCTCGTCGGCGAAGCAGGAAGACCGTCCTCGCGCGCTGGCATGCCACCACCAGGACACGACCAGCGGTGCCTGACCCAGACGCTCTCGACGCAAGACTTGCGGCCGGCAAGGCGGCCTTCGGCGCCGGCGACATCGCGCGGGCGCGGTCCCTGTTCACGGCCGCTATTGCCGAGTTTCCCGGCTCCGCCGAACCCGCGCTGCTGCTGGCGACCGTGCTGCGCCATCTGGAGCAACCGCATGAGGCGCGCGCGGTCATCGTGGACGCGATCCGGCGCCACCCTGGAATTGCACGCGCGCATGCGCAGCTCGGCGGGGTGCTGATCGATCTGGGAGATGCCGATGCGGCCGAGGCCGCCTGCCGGCGCGCTCTGGACATCGACCCTGCATGCCGGCCCGCCTCGATGGCGCTGGGGCTGGCGCTGATGGCGCGCCCGCATTTCGATGCGGCGATCGAGGCACTCGGCGCGGCTCTCGCTCATGGCCCCGACGATGTGGGGCTGCGCATCAATCTTGCCGCCGCATGCGAAGGGGCGGGGCGTCTCGACGAGGCGCTGGCGCACGCGCTGGCGGCATTGCAACTCGACCCCGAGCGGATCGAGGCGCTGGCGACCCTCGCAGGCGTCCATGTCAGGCAGGGTGATGGCGCTTCAGCGCGCGCCGCGACGCGCGCCGCGATGGCGGCGGCATCTCGTCTTGGCCCTGACATCCCGGCAAGCGCGCGTCAGGCCTTGTCGAAGCTTCTTTTCGCGCTGAGCTATGCCGATGATCTCGCGCCCGCGGATTTGATTGTAGCGCATCGCGCGTGGGGACGCGTGCAGCAGGCACATCTCGTCTGGCGGCGGCCGGCGGGCCTATCGGCGCGGCGTGAGCGGCGAATGCGGGTCGGCTTCGTGTCCCCGGATCTGCGCGCCCATCCTGTGGCGTTCTTCCTGAAGCCACTGATCGACGCGTTCGACAAGACGGCGGTCGAGATCGCTTTCTATTCGGATGTCCGTGCGCCGGACGGATATACCCGGGCGTTGCGCGCGCGCAGCGATGTCTGGCGCGATTGCGCCGGGCTTTCCGACGACGCGATGGCGCGCGTGATCGCCGAAGACCAGGTCGATGTCCTGATCGACCTCGCGGGGCATACCGGTGGCAACCGGCTCGGTGTGTTCGCGCGCAAGCCGGCGCCGGTCCAGGCGACCTGGCTGGGGTACCCGGCGTCGACGGGGCTTGCCGCGATCGATTGCCGGATCGTCGACGCGGTGACCGATCCGGCCGGCAGCGATGCCCTGTCGGTCGAGGGTCTCGCGCGGCTGCCGGGATGTTTCCTATGCTACGAGCCGCCTCCAAGCCCGGTGGAGCCGAGCCGTCTGCCGGCTTTGTCGACGGGCGTCGTGACCTTCGGTTCCTTCAACAACTTCGCCAAGCTGTCGCCCGCTACGGCAAGGCTCTGGGCCGGAGCCCTGGCCGCAGTGCCCCGATCGCGCTTGTTGCTCAAATCTCGTGACGCGCGCGACGCGGGAACCCGCGCACGTCTGCTGGGCATGTTCGCGCGCCTGGGCATTGCGACATCGCGGATCGACTTCCAGGACTGGCAGGCCAATCTGGATCTGCATCTTCAGGCCTATGAACGGATCGACATAGCCCTCGACAGTTTTCCCTACAACGGAACGACCACGACCTGCGAGGCGCATTGGATGGGTGTACCGGTCGTGACGCTTGCGGGTGACCGGCATGCCGCGCGTGTCGGCGCCAGTCTCAGCCGGGCTCTGGGTCTCGATCACCTGGTGGCGTCCTCGCCAGAAGAATTCGCCGCGATCGCGGCGCGGCTGGCGGCCGATCTGCCGGCCCTCGCCGCCTTCCGGGCCAGTGCACGCGCGCGCATGCGTTCGGCGCCTCTGCTCGACGCGACAACCTTCGCACGCGGCTTCGAGGCGCTGCTGCACCGAATCGCGGTGCCGCCTCGCAGGGGGAATGTGCCGGCGGTGCCGAGCCGCGGCACGCTGCCTCCCCACACCGCCATCCTCCTGCCTGGGCCTGAAGCTCCGCTTCTGCTCGCACCCGGCGATGTCGACACGAATGAGCTCGCCGTGCTTCTGGCACCGGCAACGGGCGAAGACGCCGAGCATATCTTCCTGTCGCGTCTGTTGCGGCCGGGCGGGACGGTGGTCGATCTTGCACCCGGGCTCGGTGCGCGTGCTCTCCTGGCGGCGCGGGCCGTCGGGCCGGCCGGCAGCGTTCGGTTCGTCGCATCCTCCGACGATGCGGCGAGCCTGCTCGTCGCGAGTGCGGCACGCAACGGATGTCCGCAGCTCCGAAGCCTTCGTGATGCGGGCGCCCACGATGATCCGCCCCTGACGGCGGCGCGCGAGATCGACCTTGCCGTGATTTCCGGGGCATCGACACCGACCGCGCCGCCGCTTGCGCCCGAGGGCTTGACGGCAAGGGTCTTGCGCTTGCTACCGGCCGTTGCGCTGCTGGCAGATGCGCAGGGCGAACCGGCTCGACGTGACACCTGGGCTGACATCTTCTCGGCCTATGGCCTTGATCCATTCCTGCTCGTTCCGGGGCTCGGCGTG
>JBILLT010000082.1:0-12182 GCA_044375925.1 Chthoniobacteraceae bacterium
CTCGCGTCGGACGCGTACATGCCGGAGGAATGGAACACGCTGAGGGTCCGGGTGGAGGGTGCGAGGATCCGCTGCTTTGTGAATGGGCGCCAGGTTGTGGACCGCGAGGATTCGGGTTTGAGGGGCGGCCTCGCGGGGTTGTGCAAATTCAGGGCAACCTCCGCGGGGTACAAAAATTTCAAGATCGGATCGGATGTTTCTGAAAAACCCTTCCCGCCCGACTTGGAGAAGAAATTCAAGGGGTTGTTCGACGATCTCATCGCGAAACGCGTGCAGTCTTCGCAGATGGTGGACGCGATGGTGGGCGACGCGGAGGCCAACCGCTTGCTGCTCCTCAAGCAGCAGGGGGAGCTGGAGAAGGCGTCGAAACAGCTGAAGGAAATCGCAGTCGACCTGCACCAGCGCTCGGTGCGCGAAGCTCTCGTTGCAGAGTTGGAGAAGCCGGATGCGGAGGCGGATTTGCTTAGGTGCGCCCTGTTGATCTCCAAGCACGACAACCCCGACTTGGATACGGAGAGCTATCGCCGCGGATTCGCGCAAATGGCGGATGAGCTTTCAACGGATGAGGAGCTCTCGAAGGGCACGGAGTCGGCCGTGCGCAGGCTCAACCGGTATTTGTTCGAGGAAAACGGGTTTCACGGGAGCCGGAGCGATTACTCGAGCCGCTCGAACAGCTACGTGAACGAGGTGCTCGACGACCGGGAGGGTTTGCCAATCACGCTGTCCATCGTCTACATCGAGCTTGCGCGCCGCTTGGGAGTCGGGGGCGTGGTGGGCATTCCGCTGCCGGGGCGTTTCATGGTCGGGTACCGCGGTTCGGAGCAGGATGAGTTTTCTTTGGTCGATGTGTACGACGGGGGGAAGGTTCTAAGCATGCGTGAGGCGCTGGAAATCGTGAGCGACGGGGCGATTGTTCCCGAAAAAGCGCGGCAACCCGCGCTCAAGCGCGACATCGTCGTGCGCATGATCCGGAATCTGGCGGGGCCGCAGTTGGAGGCGCGCAACGGCGCTCAGGAGGCGCTGCCTTATCTGGATCTGCTGATCGCGCTCGACCCCGATGCGGGCCGGGAGCGGCTGAGCCGTGCGATGATCCGCGAGTTTCAAGGGAACAGGACCGGCGCCGCCGAGGACGTCGGTTGGATGCTGGAGCATTTGCCGGATGGAATCCGCGCCAACCAGCGCGAGATGCTCGAGGAATGGCTTCGGAAATTAACCCGCTGAGCGCTGCGGCAGTGACCAAGAAATAGTGCGCTCTCTTTTTCACCCAACCACACTATGAAGCAAAAAAAACTTACCAGCTTTCTGGCCGTCCTCGGGGCGGGAATCAGTTTCTGGCTTTCGCCGGCATCAGGCGCCGCTGCCGCAAACGCGAGGCCGAATGTCCTGTTTATTTTGTGCGACGACATCCGTTGGAATGCGATGAGTTGCGCCGGCCATCCAGCGTTGAAGACGCCGCAGATCGACCGGATTGCCAGGGAAGGGGTGCGGTTCGAAAACATGTTCTGCACGACTTCCCTCTGCTCCCCGAGCCGCGCATCGATCCTGACCGGCATGTATGCGCACCGGCATGGCGTACGGGACAATTTCACGGAGCTTCCCTCCAACCTCACGCACTGGCCGGGCCGTCTGACCTCCGAGGGATACGACACCGCTTACATGGGCAAATGGCACATGGGCGAAAATAACGACAATCCGAGGGCGGGTTTTTCGTTCTTTGCCACCCACAAGGGGCAGGGGAAGTATTTCGACACCGAATGGAACATCAACGGCGAGGCAGGCAAGGTGGTTCCGGGGTATTACACCACGGTGGTGACGGACATGGCGCTTGACTGGCTCAAGCGGGACCACTCCGGAAAGCCTTGGGCGCTTTGCGTCGGCCATAAAGCGCCGCACAGTTTCTACACGCCCGAGGAAAAATACGCGCACACCTTCGACTCCGTGCGCGTGCCGTATCCGGCCTCCGCATTCAAGCTCGACCAGAAGCCCGCCTGGGTGAAAGACCGGCTGTACACGTGGCACGGGATCTACGGTCCGCTCTTTGAGTGGCGCAAGCAATTCCCCGACGACCGGCCTGAGGCGGTGAAGGATTTTGAGAACATGGTGCACGGTTACTGGGGCACTATCTTGAGCGTCGACGACAGCGTCGGGCGCCTTTTGAAGCACCTGGAGGACACCAAGCAGTTGGACAACACGGTGGTGGTTTTCATGGGGGACAACGGGCTGTTGGAAGGGGAGCACGGCATGGTGGACAAGCGCACGGCGCACGAGGCGAGCCTTCGCATTCCGCTTTTGGTGCGGTATCCGTCGCTCGGCCGTGGAAAGGTGATCGCAAAGCAGGCGCTGACCGTGGACTTGGCGCCGAGCCTCCTCGAATTGTGCGGTGCGAAGCCGCTTCAAGACGTGCAGGGCAAATCGTGGGTCAAGTTGGCGAGCAAGGGGGATCCCGCGTGGCGCAATTCCTGGTTCTACGAGTACAACTACGAAAAGCAGTTTCCATACACCCCGAACGTGCGCGCCCTTCGCACCGATGAGTGGAAGTACATCCGCTACCCTCACGGGGACGGTTCGCCCGACAAGCACGACGCCGAGCTTTACAACTTGAAGGCCGATCCCGAGGAACTCGTGAACCTCTCCAAGGACCCCAAACATTCCGGCCGGGTTGCAGCGCTACGCAAGGAATTGGACGGACTGCTTGCCGCAGCCGGTCTTGCGGGGGCGGCGGACAAGATGCCGGTCGACGAAGGGATCAAAAAAGAGCTTCCGGACCAAAAGATCCGTTGAGCGGACCGCTTGTTCCTTGCGCTTGGGGGGAGGCTTTGGTGGGATTGCGGGTCCGCGTCTGACCGGGCGCGCCTCCACCCTTATGGCTCGTAAACAATCCTCTTCCGTCCCCACAGCAAAACACGCGGATCCTGCGCGTCCCAAAAAACTGCTGGTCGCAAACCGCTCGGAAATCGCGATCCGCATCATGCGGGCCGCCAACGAACTCGGGCTGCGCACCGTGGCGATCTACGCGCAGGAGGACCGCTTTTCGATGCATCGTTTCAAGGCCGATGAGGCCTACGTGGTGGGTGAGGGCAAGGGACCGGTGGGGGCCTACCTCGACATCGAGGGCATCGTCGCGCTCGCCAAGGAAAAGGGCGTCGACCTGATCCACCCCGGATACGGCTTTCTCTCCGAAAACGCGCGGTTCGCGGATGCCTGCAAAAAAGCGGGGATCGCCTTCGTCGGGCCGTCTTCGAAGCTGCTCGACCTCATGGGCGACAAGGTGGCGGCCCGCGCGCTCACCCAGAAGCTGAAAGTGCCCACGCTGCCCGGCACCGAGGATCCGGTCACGGACCGCGCCGAGGCGCTGAAGATTGCCGGAAAAATCGGGTTTCCTCTCATCATCAAAGCGGCGTTCGGGGGCGGAGGCCGGGGGATGCGCGTCGTGCACAAAGCCTCGGACTTGAACTCGCTTCTCGACGAGGCGCAGGGCGAGGCGGAGCGCGCATTCGGGAATGCGGCGGTCTTTCTCGAAAAATACATTCCCCGCGCCAAACACATCGAGGTGCAGATCCTCGGGGATTCGCACGGCAACGTGCTGCATCTGCACGAGCGCGACTGCTCCGTGCAGCGGCGCCACCAAAAGGTGATTGAGATCGCCCCCTCGGTGGATCTCGACGACCGGGTTCGGCGCGAACTATGCGAGGCTTCCGTGCGCATCGCGAAGGAGATCGGCTACAACAACGCAGGCACCATCGAGTACCTCTACGATGTCGACAAAAAGGATTGGTTCTTCATCGAGATGAACCCCCGCATCCAGGTGGAGCACACCGTGACCGAGCAAATCACGGGGATCGACCTGGTGCGCTCCCAGATTCTTATCGCCCAGGGCGCCGCCCTGCACGGTCCCGAATTAAACCTCCCCTCGCAGGACAGCATTCCGCGCAACGGTTTTGCGGTGCAGTGCCGCGTCACCACCGAGGATCCGGAAAAGCAGTTCACCCCGAATTACGGCAAGATCATCACCTACCGGAGTGCGGGTGGATTCGGGATTCGTCTCGATGCGGGGATGGGGGACACGGGTGCTGTGATCACGCCGTTCTATGATTCGTTGCTTGTGAAGATCACGGCCTCGGGCGCGACCTTTCCGATGGCGCTCGAACGGATGGACCGCGCGCTCCGTGAAATGCGGATCCGCGGGGTGAAAACAAACATCCCGTTTCTGGAAAACGTCATCCACTCGAAGAGTTTCAGAGCCGGCGACGCGACCACGACGATGATCGACACGTCGCCCGAGTTGTTCACCTTCAAGGCGCGGCGGGACCGGGCGACCAAGCTTCTCGCTTTTCTTGGAAACGTGATTGTTAACGGCAATCCGCACGCCAAGGGGCACCGTCCGAGCGTGCCCTTGGAGGCCGCGCCGCTGCCGGCTTTTGACCGCAAGCAGACGCCCGAGCCCGGCACGCGTGACTTACTGCTGAAGCTCGGCGCGAAGGGTTTCGCGGAATGGACACGGAAACAGAAACGGCTGCTCGTCACCGACACGACCTTCCGCGATGCGCACCAGTCGCTGATGGCCACGCGGGTTCGCACGTATGACATGGCCGCCATTGCGCCGATCGTAGCGCGCCGCACCCCCGAGTTGTTCTCTCTGGAAATGTGGGGTGGCGCCACCTTTGACACGGCGATGCGTTTTCTGAACGAGGACCCATGGTCGCGCCTGCGGTTGTTGCGGGAGAAGGTGCCGAACATCTGTTTTCAAATGCTGCTGCGCGGCGCGAATGCGGTGGGTTACACCAGCTACCCGGCGAAAGTGGTTGCGGGATTCATCAAGCACGCGGCGGAAAGCGGCATCGATATTTTCCGCGTGTTCGATTCGCTCAACGATTTGTCGAACATGAAAGCAGCGATGGAGGCGGTGCAGACCACGCACGGCATCTGCGAGGGAACCCTTTGCTACACCGGCGATATTCTGGATCCGAAACGGACCAAGTACTCGCTCAAGTACTACATCAAGCTGGCAAAGGAACTGGAGCGGATGGGCGCGCATTTCATCGCGATCAAGGACATGGCGGGGTTGTGCCGGCCTTACGCGGCCCAGGCGCTTGTGAAGGCGCTGCGGGACGAGGTCGGATTGCCGATTCATTTCCACACGCACGACACCTCCGGCATCAATGCAGCGTCTATCCTTCGGGCGAGCGATGCGGGCGTGGATGTGGTGGACCTCGCGATCGCCTCGATGAGCGGGTCAACCTCCCAGCCGAACATGAATTCCGTGGTGGCCGCGCTGCAGCATACCCCGAGGGAAACCGGCTTGAACCTCGACGTGCTAAACGAATTCTCGGATTACTGGGAAAAGGTGCGTGAATTCTACGCCCCGTTCGACACGGCGCCGAAGACCGGATCCGCGGAGGTTTATCTGCACGAAATGCCGGGCGGCCAGTTCACGAATCTCAAGGAACAGGCGGCGTCCATGGGCCTCGGCGCGCGGTGGCCGGAGATTGCGCGCACTTATGCGGAGGTGAATGAGCTCTTTGGAGACATCGTCAAAGTCACGCCTTCCTCGAAGGTGGTCGGCGACATGGCGCTCTTTTTGTTCACGCGGGGGATCCGTCCCGCGGACGTCGTGAATCTTCCTCCGGGCACCCCGTTTCCCGAATCCGTGCGGGACATGCTTTCCGGCGGTCTTGGCCAGCCGATGGGCGGTTGGCCCCGGGCGGTCGTAAAGGCGGTGCTGGGTTCCGCGAAACCCAGGCATCAAAAACCGTCGCCCGTGGATCTGAAAACCACGCGCGCGCAGGTTGCGGAGCAGACCAACCGTCCGGCCTCCGAAGATGATTTGTACTCGCATTTGATGTACCCGCAGGTGTTCGCGGATTTCGCGAAATTCCAGCGCGAATATTCGGACGCGAGCGTCCTGCCGACGCCGTCGTTTTTCTACGGACTGAAGGTGGGCGAGGAGATCCAGGTGCCGATCGAGGAGGGGAAGGTGCTCTTCATCAAGCTCATCAACGTCCACGCTCCCGACAAGGACGGGCGTTGTGTGATTTCTTACGAACTCAACGGCATGCCGCGGGAAACGGTGGTTGTAGACAAGTCAATCGCGCCAAAGGCCAAGGCGCGTGTGAAGGCTGACTCGGCGGACCCGCTGCAGGTAGGCGCGCCGATCCCGGGCATGGTGACCGCGCTCAATGTCACCGTAGGCAGCCGCGTTGGCTCGGGCGAAAAAATCGCGACGCTCGAGGCGATGAAAATGCAGACCACCCTTTACGCCCACGCCGACGGGGTGGTGGACCAGGTGTTTGCCGGTGTCGGCGACGCGGTGGAGTCGGGGGACCTGCTCGTGAAGCTGCGGAAGTAGAGCGACAGCAAGCGCCGGCGCTCGGCTACGGGCGGGGAGGCGCGGCGATGCGGAGCATCTGCGCGTCGATGTACGAGTAGTGGTACCAGCCGCTTTCGGTGTGTGCCGGCGTGTACCACATGCTCACTCCCTGCACCATGGTGTTCTGGCGGACCCACCGCCCCGGCGCGCCGTTGTGCGGGGGAATCCAAACGGAGCCCGACACCCACTGCGAAGTCGGCGCGTAGTTGGTCTGCGCAGGGACGAACCGCGAATAGGGCTCCGCCCAAGATTCAACTTTGCGAATGTACACCGCGTCGGCGCCGCATTTGCGCGCGTTGTGGATGGCGCTTTCAATCGCAAACTTTTCACCGCGATCCGTGGTAAACCGGAACGTGCCGATGGTTGTGGACTTTGACGGTCTTGAGTCGAGCACCGGCACTACAAACTCGGGCGGTTTCGGCGGGTAAGTGGTCAGGCTCTCGGAGCGGAAATACACCTCCGTTTCCCTAAGCGCAGCGCGGTGGAGCGCAGCGCAACCCGGGAGCGAAGCGATGGCAAAAAACGCGAGAGTCGGCCTTAGGAGGCGTGCAAAAAAACGGAACTTGGTGTCAGGCTTCATTTTTGGACGCAATTTTACCACTGGTCGCCGGTGAATGGATCTTTCACCCAATTACACTGCGTGTTTCGGGGCGCGCACGGTCGCTTCCTCGAGTTCGCGAACCCTTGTCTCCACCATCCGCGAGGCGATCTCGTTCACCATCTGTTCAAGCAGCAGCCGCAAATGGCTGCCGCGCCGGAAATCGGCCGGCGCAATGTGTTTGACCCTGTCGGCATGCGTGCAGAGCTGGTAGCACTTGCGGAAAGACGCGAGCGACGTGTCGTCCGGATTATACACCGCAATCGCGTGTCCTCCGTTGTGGCGGACCACCGTGAAGCAGGGGACGTCCGTCGGGCCGTCTCCGATGTAAATCATGTTTTGAAACGGCACGGGCCGCACGCTCGGCGGCATGTGGTCGTTCACATCCTGCGCCATCGAAAGCAGCCCCTTGTTGATGCGGAACAGGTACTGCGTTTTTTGGGTGTGCGAAATCACGCGCTTCGGGAACGTGATGCAGCCTTGGGCGTCCTCGGCGAACTCACAACCGAAGATTCCCTGCACGTAGGGTGCCAGGCGGCTGCCTTCGATGAGGATCTTCAGTCCGCTCGAGATGATGTAATGCTCCACTCGGATTCCCTGCGCCTCGTACTGGCTGCCGAGCAACCCCTTTGCGAACTCCTCGAACATGTCGGGCAGGCCCGGGTAGAAGCGCAGGCTGCCACCCAGTTCCTTGAGGCGGGCATTGGTCGGCCTGTCCATGCCAAGGCAGTCCAGCAGCACCTTCATGTAGGCCAATTCGTTGTCGTACCCCTGGTCGCGCACCAGTTCCTGCGCCTTTCGCCAGAACGCCCGCGAATCGATTCCAAACGCGGGGAAAAGGACCTCCTCCTGCATGTAGTTCGGACTCAGGGTCTGGTCGTAGTCGTAAACAATCGCGATCGTGTTTTGAGGGACGGACATAGGCTGTTTGGCTTCCTGCTCGATCCTGACGAAACCGCACTTCGAAAGCGATCAAACTTCGCGCGGACCGACTCTCAAAGTTTCAAAGGAGATTCCCCAACGCTTTCTCAAGCTCGGGGTGCTCGAAGGGGAACCCGTGCGCACAGGCGCCCGCAGGCAGCACTTTTTTGCTGTCGAGCAACTCATGCGAGAAGTCGCCGAGCACGCGCAGAGCGAGCGAGGGCACACGGAAGAACGCCGGCCTTCGCATCCTGGCTGCAAGCGCCCGCGTAAAGTCGCGGTTTCGCACGGGCCACGGCGCGGTGCCGTTGAGCGGCCCCCGGATGTCCATGTTCTCGGCGGCGAACAGGAAAAGCCGCGCCAGATCCTCCACGTGAATCCAGGACATCCACTGGGTGCCCGGACCAAGCTGTCCGCCCAGGCCCAGACGGAAGACCGCCGACATCACCTCCAGCGCTCCGCCCTCTTTGGCCAGCGCGATTCCGGTCCGCAGTTGGACGACCCGCGACCGGGTCACCCGCAGCGACTCCGCCTCCCAGGCGCGGGTGGTTTCGGCCAGAAACCCGTTCCCCGCGGCGCTGTTCTCCGTGAGTTCGGCGTCGCCCGAGTCCCCGTAGAATCCGATTGCGGAGCCGCACACGAACGACTCCGGCGGCGCATCCATCGCCTCGATCGCTTCAGCCACGGCCCGCGTTCCCATCACGCGGCTTTCGGTAATGCGCCGCTTTTTGGACGGGGTCCAAAGCCCGATGACGCTCTCGCCCGCGAGGTGAATCACGGCCTCGCATCCCGAGAGGTCCGGAGGTTTGCCCTCGGCAAAGGCGCGCATGGTGCATCCCGGGAGGCGGCGAGAAGGCGAGCGGGAAAAGGCGGTGACTTCGTGTCCGCGTCGGAGCGCCAAATCGGTGATCTTGCGGCCGATGAGACCGCTGGCGCCAGTAATCCCGATGTTCATCCGGGTGATCGTAAGCCGTTGATTTGCGGATAGCAAGGGGCGAGGCAAGGGGTGCCCGTGCGCTCCCGGAAGCAAAGGCGGGCGACTTTGATCGGCTCGAAACGGCTCCGAAACGGCTCGAAATCTGCGGAAAGTCCGCGGGCAGGGGATTCCGATCCGGGCTCCGGAATGGCTCCGTCATTTGTAAGGCTTGTTAGTTTCGGTTTGACGCTGCTCTGTAGATCAAGCAACCTCCGCCCCCTTTCGCATGCTTCATACTATCTCGGTTTTAGTTGAAAATAAGTTTGGCGTTCTCACCCGCATCGCCGGGATGTTCAGCGGCCGCGGATTCAACATCGACACTCTCAACGTCGGCCCGACCCTCGACCCCAGCACCTCCCGCATGACCATCACGGTGCGCGGCGACGACACCGTGCTCGAGCAGGTCACCAAACAGCTCCGCAAGCTCGTGGATGTCATCGAGGTGCAGGACTTCATGGAAGGGGAGTCGGTGGACCGCGAACTGGTTTTGATGCGTGTTGGCGTCGACGCTTCGACCCGCAGCGAAGTGATGCAGGTTTGCGACATTTTCCGCGCCAAGATCATCGATGTGCAGCGCAAAAACCTCTCCATCGAGATCACCGGCAACGAGAGCAAAATCAGCAAGTTCATCGCGCTGATGTCCCAGTTCGGTATTACCGACCTCACCCGCACCGGGCGGATTGCCCTCGCAAGAAAGGCCGACTAACCCCTTTGGTTTTGCGGGAAGCGGCCTGTGCTGCAAAGGCCCCGGTATCTCCAAACCAGCCTCCGCAAAGCTAGCTTAATGAACGACCAACTCCGGCTTAAATAACCGGAAACTTAGATAACCGGAAACCACGTTTTATCCAAACCCCTAACCAACACCCAATCCATGGCAGTTAAAATCTACACCGACAAAGACGCTGATCTGAAACTTTTCAAAGGCAAAACCTGCGCTGTTTTGGGGTTCGGCTCCCAGGGCCACGCCCACGCGTTAAACCTCAAGGAATCCGGCGTCAAAGTGATCATCGGGCTCTATCCTGAAAGCAAGTCCCGCAAGGTCGCGAAGGAAAAGGGCTTTGAGGTGTTCGATACCGCGGAGGCTGTGCGCCGCGCGGACGTGATCTTCGTTGCGCTTCCCGACACCAAGCAGGCTGCTGCGTACAAGAAGGACATCGCCCCGAATCTCACCAAGGGCAAGACGCTCCTCTTCAGCCACGGGTTTTCGATCCATTACAAGACGGTGGTTCCGCCGAAGGACGTGGACGTGATTTTGGTCGCTCCGAAGGGCCCGGGCCATATCGTTCGCCGCCAGTACACGGAGGGCAAGGGTGTGCCGAGTCTCATCGCCATCTACCAGAACCCAAGCAAGCAGGCGAAAAAGATCGCGCTGGCATGGGCCAAGGGTATCGGCGGCACGCGCGCCGGCGTTCTTGAGACCAGCTTCAAGGAAGAAACCGAAACCGACCTCTTCGGCGAACAGGCCGTTCTTTGCGGCGGCACTTCGGCGCTGGTCATGGCGGGGTTCGAAACCCTCGTCGAAGCCGGATACTCGCCGGAGATGGCCTACTTCGAATGCCTCCACGAGCTGAAGCTCATTGTGGACCTCATGAACGAGGCAGGCATCGCAGGCATGCGTTTCTCGATTTCCGAAACTGCAAAGTGGGGAGACGTGACGGTCGGACCCAAGATTGTCGATGCAGGCACCAAGAAGCGCATGAAAGCGGTCCTGAAAGACATCCAGAATGGCAAGTTCGCAAAGGGCTGGGTGCGCGAATACGAGGGCGGCTACAAGCGCTACAAGGCGTTGCTCGCCAAAGGTGAAAAACACCCCATCGAGAAGACCGGTGCGAAATTGCGCTCCCTCATGCCCTGGCTTGCCAAGCGCAACCTGAAGGGCGCCCAGGCTTCCTACTCCTAGGACTTCCGACTGCAAGTTTGCTCAAAAAAAGCGCGGAACCTGAGGGGGCCGCGCTTTTTTTCATTGGATGATTCGTGCTCCGCCTGAGGCCGCCTGAGGCCGCCTGAGGCCGCCTGAGGCCGCCTGAGGCCGCCTGAGGCCGTCAAGACGGTGCAGTTGAAATGCCCATGATCCCCGTCTAAGAATCAACCGTGCCAATTCAGACCAGCAGCCATTCCTACCCGCGGAGCGGGCGTTCCCATCCGGCGCTTGCGGCGCGCCTGATCCCTGCCAAGCTTCGTCCGATCTATGAGCAGGTGGCCGCGGGCCGAAGGATCAGCGATGAACAGGCGCTGGTTCTTTTCCGGCACCCTGACCTTAACGCGATCGGCATGATCGCCAATCTGGTGCGGGAGCGTCTCAACGGGAACGTGGCCACCTACATCCGGAACGTGTACGTGAATTACTCGAACCTGTGCGTTCTGGCGTGCCAGTTTTGTGCTTTTGGCGCAAGGAAGCGCGACCCCCACGCGTTTGAGTTTTCACATGAAGACATTGTTTCCAAGGTGCGCGACGGCCTTGCGAAGGGGATCACCGAGGTGCACATGGTGGGAGGACTGCACCCGACCCTCAAGGCGGACTGGTACGTGCAGCTCATCCGGAAGCTTCGCGAACTTGATCCGGCTCTTTTTATCAAGGCGTTTACCGCGATCGAAATACGCCACCTCGCGGAACGCATCTTCAAGAAAAGCATCCGCGAGACACTTCAGATTTTCAAAGATGCGGGACTGGGAGCGCTCACCGGAGGCGGCGCGGAGATTTTTGACAGCGGGGTCCGTGACCGCATCTGCCGCGGCAAGGAGAGCGCGGAGGAATGGTTGGAGGTGCACCGCATCTGGCACTCCATGGAGATGCGCAGCACTGCAACGATGCTGTTCGGGCACGTCGAAACGCTCGAGCAGCGCGTGGATCACATGCGGCAACTTCGCCTTTTGCAGGACGAAACAAGCGGCTTCACAGCTTTCATTCCGTTTGCATTCGTGCCGGAGACCACGGACATGGCCCACATCCAGCCGACAACGGCAGCCGACGAATTGCGCACGCTTGCGGTGAGCCGCGTTTACCTCGACAACTTTGAACACATCACCGCCTACTGGGTGAGCTTCGGATTGCCGCTCGCATCAATCGCCCTCAACTACGGTGTGGATGATCTGCACGGGACGATCATGGAAGAGAAAATTTTCCACATGGCCGGGGCAAAAACTCCGGTCGGCCAAACCCACGCCGCATTCGAAAAAGCCATCCGCGAGGCCGGGCGCGATCCCGTCCCGCGCGACACGTGGTACCGCCGATTGCCGCAGCCGATTTCCGCGTGAATCCGGTGAACTCTTTGCGCGGACTGCGGATTGGCTGCGTGCGTTATTTGAACAGCCGCCCGCTG
>JBILLT010000176.1:0-2924 GCA_044375925.1 Chthoniobacteraceae bacterium
CCCGCTGACAGGTTACCAATAGCCGGACCACTTTGTTCCGTACTCCACCAGATGCTGTGCACACCGGTCCCGCCAAAGGTTTGGGCACTGAGCGAGCCGTTGACGCCGCCATAACAAGAAACGGGCTGAGCTAATGTATTGACCGATAGTACCGCAGGCTGATGCACCGTAGTGGTGGCAGATTGCGTACATCCATGCGCATCGGTTGCGATAACCGAGTAAATGCCCGCAGAAAGTCCGTTCAGGAAATCACCGGTTTGGCCACTGTTCCAGAGGTACTGGTAGGGCGCCGTTCCGCCACTGAGTTGCACCCACGCTGAGCCGTCTGCGCCATCAAAACAGGCAGTGGAATCTGCACCGGCTCCGGCAAGCAAGGGTGGCGGTTGCTGAACCGTAGCTTCCTGCACTGTACTGCAGCCGTTGGCATCTGTGATGGTAACGCCGTAAGTGCCTGCATTCAGGCCATTGATCTGCTCCATCATTTGGCCATTGCTCCAGCCATATATATAGGGAGGCGTGCCGCCCGTGGCCGCAGCTTGCGCCGATGCATTACTCCCCCCGAAGCAGGAGACATCCGTAGCAGCGGCCGTTGCCAACAAAGTGGCGGGCTCCAGAACTGTTCCACCTGCTATTGTTGTGCAACCATTAGCATCCGTTACCGTAACACTGAAAGGCCCCGCCAAAAGTCCGCTCACCTGTTGAGAGGTTTGACCCAGATGCCACATGTACGTATATCCGCCAGTACCTCCTGCTCCCGAAACGAGCGCAGAGCCATTTTGACCACCGAAACAAGACACAGCAGTAGTAAATGCACTTGCTGTGAGTGCCGGAGGTTCACTTAGAGAGGCGCTTCCCGTAGCAGTGCACCCATTGGCATCTGTTACGGTAAGGGTATACGTTCCGGCAGACAAATTATATACCTGGGCTCCGTTTTGTCCGGAATTCCATTGAAAACCATATACCCCAGTGCCGCCTTGCGCGATTGCGCCGAGTTGGCCATCGCTGCCCCCGGCGCAGGACACCATTCCTGTTATTGTGGAAACCATAAGCAGGGGGGGCTCTGTGAGCAATACTGTGTCAGTAATGGTGCAACCGTTGGCATCAGTAGCCGTAAATACGTATTGACCAGCAGTAAGGTTATTAGCCATCGGGCCGGTATCGCCGTTTTGCCACAAGAATGTATATGGCGCGGTTCCTCCTGAAGCGGTGGCCAGGGCACTTCCGTTGTTGCCTCCAAAGCAAGATAATGCTTGTACCGTAGCTGATGTACCCAATGGAGCCGGCTCGAAAACCATCATACTATTCTGTCCGGTACACCCCAGAGCATCTGTAACGGTTACCTGATACTGACCGGCAACGAGTCCGGAAACGGTATTCGCGGTAGCGCCATTACTCCATACAAAAGCAAACGGTGGCATCCCGTTCAACGATTGAGCCTGCACCGCTGCGTTGTTTGCACCAAAACAAAGGGCATTCTGTACAACACTTTGCACCTGCAGGGGTGGCCTCTCTGCCAAACGGGTAATTTTGGACATCACCCGGCAGCTTGGCAGGGCTAAATTAGCCGGTGCTGAAGCTACCAGCAACCGGTATTCGGCGCCAGGTTGCGGGCTGGGTACCGTGAGCACCTGGGTATTAGCGCCGGGAATATCCTGCCAATTACCATTTTCCATGATTTGCCATTGAAACGAAGGATTGGAAAAGGGTGCATATGCCAGTTGTGCCTGAATTTCGGCAGGAACACCGGCACAATACCAAACCGTATCCGGCGTCAGAATCTCCGGACCACAAGCCCGGAAAGAAATATTGTCGATGGCCAGATCATTGCCATAGCCACCAGGTGCGTTGTTACGCATGCCGAGCGTCACAGAAGATTGTCCGGGCGCGGTGGTGAACGAAAAACGCACCGTATGCCACTGCTCATCAATGGGAATATCGCCCGTTTCACAATAAGCCACACTATCGATCATGAAAGTGAGATTGGGCTTGATCGATTGTGGAAAATTGCTTTCAAATATATTGATCACATCAATAGAAAACTCGTACAAAGTGTTCTCGCACACCGGTACGGTATTCTGAAAGAACATACCCGGCGGATAACTGGCATTCACCACCATCATGTACCCGAAAGGTTCCGGACCATTGTCTTCAATATTGATCCACACATTGGCTGCAAACCAGCCCCAGGGAGTGGTGCTGTTAGTGATGGTATAATAGCCGTCGTTGGGGGGCGGGTTGTTCTGATAAATATAGCCGGGAGCGAGTCCGGGATTCACCGGCACTATATTGGGCATCCCGGATCCGAAATCCCCGTTAGGGTAAACATTCTCTCCAAGAGAGCCTTTACAGCCACTGATGCAGTTGGCCAGATCCACCTCAATGCGCAGGGAATCTGTATAAAAACAGCCGTCTTCCAGTGTTATTTTACAATAAAAAGTGGTGGTTTCCAATGGGGTTGCCAGCGGATTGGCAATGTTCGGGTTGTTCAACCGGGCGGCAGGCCACCATTCGTAAGCCACCCCGCCCTGCGCCTGAAGCTGGACGGGTTGCCCTACCGAAACGGGCGACTGGAATGGCGCGAATGAAGGTGTTTGCACGAAAAGATTGTTGATTTCCTGCTCGGAAAGGGCCCTGTTATACACGCGTACTTCGTCCATAAACCCCTTAAAATCAGGATCGTAGCTGCACCAATTGGAATGGCCAATAAAATTTTTATTGCGTGGAACATTCAGGATGGGGTGACCTTTTTTCTCCGCCTTGAGCACCCCGTTCACGTAGATTCGCATGGTATCCTGATGGATAGTAGCGCAGTAATATTCTATACTACCGTTGGTAATGGCGTTCACAGCCGTGAGTCGGCCAGTGCTTCGGTTAATGCTTCCGTTGCTGGAAATCCAGCTTTCAAGGGTCAGGTTATTGGTGGT
>JBILLT010000218.1:0-2908 GCA_044375925.1 Chthoniobacteraceae bacterium
AGCGGATGGGTTTTCCTCACGTTCCCCCAGCACCTTTGCAAGCCCCCAGTCCATTACAAGCACCTCGCCATATTCACCCACCATGATGTTCTCAGGCTTCAGATCCCGGTGGAGAATGCCCTTGCTGTGCGCAAACATCATCGCGTCACAAACCTTACGGAAGATGGTGAGTAGCGTGGCCCTTGGGTAGTCCTTGGTCGCCGCAGCGTCACCATCACGTATGAAGTTCAACACCGCTTGAAGCGTGCGGCCCTTGATCAGCTTCATGCTGTAGAACGGCCTGCTCTGGGCGTCTACGCCGATGTTGTAGATGGGGACAATGTTTGGATGCGCAAGCTGGGCCAGCACCTCTGCTTCCTTTGAAAAACGAGGATCCTCGCCAGCTTCACTCACACTGCTGACCTTCACAGCTACGTTGCGTTTGAGCTGCGGATCTTCTCCAAAATAGATCTGGCCCATCCCACCCCGGGCGATTTCACGAACAAGGGTGTACTTACCCTGCAGCGTAGCCTCATTAGCGATGCTTGATTGCGCAGAGGGTGTTCCTGTTGATGCGGTCTTCTGAACATTCGAACGCGTGGGTGTCCTCTGTGGAATGGTCACATCCACGCTTGCATTGCTCTTGGTCACAGCCCGCTGGGGGATGGTGATATCCAAGGAACTTGGAGTAGGCGATACAGCCGCTGGCTGCACTGATTTGACTTCAATGACCAACGTGAGCTCTCCGACCTGCACACTCGCTGGACATTCCACCTGAACGCGCTCATTGATGTGGTATCCGTTGACCAATATACCACCGCCCAGATCCTCCACCTGCAATCCCGCTTCACTAATCCACACCCATGCATGGCGCGGCGTGACACCATCGCCATGGATCGTGAACACATCACTGGCAGTCTCAGTGCCAATCACGAACTGTGATTCACTGGTATCAACCGTATTGATGACTCCAGAGGGTCCGTGAAGGGTGATTGACCAAGTCTGCATCTGATTGCAACTACCAGATACCCAGTTGTGATGCATCCGCAAATGCGCTGAAACGCTCAAAGCAGCGCGCACCCCCCGGGGACAGGCACTTACCCCTGCGAGTGGAGCCCGTCTTTTCGGTGAATGCGAACGGCGCCCGGGATGTTCGGCGCGGGAAACGGGGACAGGCAATTGTTTGAAACCGCTATCACTTTTTTTCAATCAGGGCGCCTGGCATGTCTCCCCCCGAAAGACAGACGCACACCTCCGCTCCTGAAAGGATTCCCTGCTCAACCTACTTTCTTTTTCCGAGAGTCTCAATCGCCTGCGCCAATGCCGCACGATGGGCTTCGATCGGTTCAGGCGCGAACGTGTATTTTCTCAATGAAGTACTCACCTCGGGGGGGACGGCGAGCAACGCATTAAAAGGGACTGCCTCTTCCTCACTCAAATGCGCGTCCGCAATGCGCGCACGCAGCAGCGCGAAGTACTCCCAGTCTTCGATGCCATCCCTCGTCATCTCCAAGCGAATCGAATCAGCGGGTGGTTCGTCCACAAAGGCATTACCGCCGTCAAAACACGCCTTTGGGGGGTAGAAGAAACGGCCGTCGCCGGCCTTGAATGGACGCCGGTCTCCTTTAACGAGCCCCGGCCGCAATCCCTGCCAGCTCATTGCGTCGGTGTAAGGATTTTGAAGGGAGGCGGGATACGCGGCCTCGCTGCTCCAGTAAACGCTTTGCCACATCAAAAATCCGGTCGCTTTCGTCTGCCACGCCTGCCACATGAGCGCGCGCATATCGGTGGCGGGCCGATCGATATAGTTGGACGCAAAGGGTGCGGATGGTCCGACACAGGTGTACAGCGTGTAGGTGTCTCCGGCGGCGATTCGTGCGTCGGCAAAAGCCTGTTTGTGGCCGCTTGTCATCGTGCACCAATAGTCTTGGAGCCCCACGAGTTCCTGCTTCGCCTCACCATTGGTTGGGATCATGCACTTCAACTCGGGAAAGTACTTTTTGATCAGCTGGAGCTGCGACACGATAAACGGTACGTCCTGGGGATGGGGTTCGTCGTATGGGTAGGAGACCGCCATATGCAGCCACCCTTTGTCCCGCAAGTGCTCCCGCACCTGTTGGCACCAGTCGGCAAAGATCGCCTCATGTTCGGGCGTGCCCATGGCGTGGCCAAAAAGAAAACCCTCTCGGCGTGAATGATAGTCCCCTCCGCCCAGCCCCGGCATGGATAAAATAAACGTGTTGAAATGATTCAATTTAAGGGAGCGCTCCATGGCTGCATCCCATTCGTCCCAGTTGAATGTGGCGCGGACAATGTCTTGGTATGCCTCCATGTCTCCGTCGGCGAGAAGCTCTGTGTCTGATCCTGCGTGTTTCACCGAAAGATCATCGATCCAAAGTTTTCCAAGCGTCTCCCCTTTGGGAGCGTAAGGAGCGGCTTCAAAGAACAGGCTTGCCTTGGATGCCTCCTTGGGAGGGTTTGAGAATTCATATTTGAACTCCCTCCATTGCTCCGAAGCTGGGAGCTTCACTGCCTTGTTTTGTCCTCCGATATGCCCTCCATCTGCCTGGGTGAAACTCATGTACATCACCGCAGACTGTTCTTTGGACCCCGTACGGTACCACAAACGGACGTAGAACTTGCCATCGCTGGAAATAGAAAACCTTTGCGTCGCCCTGGCTCCAACAGTGGCTGATGGATTCTCGTCAGCGATCAGCAGGCACTTGGCGCCGGCATGGCTTTGGGTGGGATCGCTGACTAGCTTCGCGTCTTTCCCCCATTTTTCACGGATTGTCTCCCACTTCGCGACCAGTGGGACCGACGAGATCACATAGGGATTGATGCGGTGTTTGCCCAAGGCGTCGATATAGTGTTCGGCCGTCTTTCTCTTGGCTTCATCCGTGGTAGCCCGATGATATTTGGAGACCAA
>JBILLT010000083.1:0-12015 GCA_044375925.1 Chthoniobacteraceae bacterium
GGAGTCAGCCGAAATTTTGAGCGACCCGACCCGGTGAGCGGGCCCGTCAAAAAGCTCAACCTTCCAAACCGGAATGCCCGCCTGATTGTCCGCATTGAGCCGGTAATTGAGCCGGTCAAACGACACCCCTGCGCGGATCGCCTCCGTGTTGGCTACCGAAAAAACCCCGTCTGAATCAATCTGGATAGCAGTCAAATTCAGACGTGTGCCTGAGACACCCATCCGACGCTGTGCCACCACAGAACCGGCACGCACATCCACCTGCTGCACCCCCGCCGCGCCGGATCTCCCGGGCGCATCCTCAACCGTGATCTGCCACAGCGAAGGTTGGGGCCTACCCCCGGATCCCACCACCTCCAGTACACGATTCTGAGAATCGCGACCGAGCTTCGCAGCGGCGACTTTCAGCGCGTCATACGCCGTTTCCGCGGCAAACACCGCAGTCGAACTCCATACGGCGATTAGGCAGTAAACTTTAAGGACACTTCGAAGCAAATACATAACGAAGAACTGGGTTGGTGGGACACTTCCGGGTTTTAACATCCGGCGATTAAATTTAAGCGGCACGGCGCACTTCAAAGCTGACTCAGGCGCTACTCCCCTTGGATTTCACCTGAACTGCGTCTTCCGGCAATCATACAGTCGTCGGAACAACACTCAGAATGAATACCTAAGGCTGAGCAGCGGCCCTGCACCATTTAGTAACCGCAACGTTATAACTTGTAGCACGCCGACCGCTGGAATCCAAGTGAAGACCTTCGTAAGATTCACTTGTAGTCCGGATTGCAAACTCAGACCTACTTGGATACACCTGCGGGCTGATGTTCCTTTTCACTCCCTCCCACGTCAAGCAGGCCAACCTCTACCTTGAGGAGGCCGCTAAGTTGCTGGCGTACCGGCGGGACATCGTCGCGGAGAGCACCATTGATTCAGTTCAACAATGCATTTCGGCTCTGAAGTTGAGCCTTAAGTCCGGAGACAAAGCCGCCATCGAGGGCGCCATGCGCAGTCTCGACGATGCTTGCCGCGACCTTGCGCCTCCTCTTCGAAACGGAAGCTGGCGGGAAAACGTGGAGGTGTTTGTGGTGGCAATCAGCATCGCTTTGGGCGTCAGAACTTACTTTGTCCAACCTTTCACTATTCCGACGGGTTCCATGCAACCGACCTTGAACGGAATCATCACCAAACCGACGAACAATCCCCCTCCTAACATTTTTCAAAGGGCAATCGAGTGGTTCGTGCTCGGACGCGACTACTTTCAAATTATCGCGGAGCGCTCCGAGCGCATTGTGGACGTTCAAGAGCGTCATGCTTTTGGCATCAAACTAGGTCTCGCAACCTACAGCGTGGTCGTCACGGACCAAGGCGAATATGGCGCGTACGTGCCGCTTGCCGCGCTGAAGGCGGACCTCAGATGTTCTCCCGGGCGCAAAGTCGAACCGGGAGCAATCATCGCCTGCGGCGAGTGCAACACGGGCGACCATGTGCTCGTGGACAAATTCAGCTACCATTTCAAGCGGCCCGCGCACGCGGATGTTTTTGTATTCAACACGGCCGGGATTCCAACCCGGGACAACGTGTTCAATCCCGGCGGCCCGTCCCAATTTTACATCAAACGACTCGTCGCGCAGGGGGGCGACCAGTTGCGAATTGATCCGCCCGCCCTCCTCCGCAACGGAACGCCAGCTCCCGAGAATTCCATCCAGAGAGTCATGTCCGGAACATTTTCCGCGCCATCACCCCTCGGCTACAGGGGCTATTCCAACGGCTCCGAGCACACCAAATTCCCCATCCTAGGCAACCCCGGCGCGACCTTCGAGGTCCCGGAAAAATGCTATTTCGCACTGGGAGACAATTCATACCATTCCTCGGATTCGAGGGACTGGGGCCCCGTCCCGCAACAAAACGTTGTCGGGCGGGGTTGGCTCGTTTACTGGCCGTTCACGCGCCACTGGGGTAGCGTGAAGTAGGAGCATCCCAATCCTGCCGCAGAACCCACCCCGCCCGAACCCATCCCACCCTTATGCCAAGACGCGCCAGTTCATCGCTACCCATCAGAACGCTCATTGGAGGCATTGGCGGAGTCGCCGCGTTGCTTCTTGGGGGATATGCTTTTATCGGCGGCACGAAGGATGCCTATCGGACCACCACACCGTTTCCCGTAAAGGAATACCTCGAGAGCGCCAACAGTCTCAGAGGAAATACCTACAAGCTGGAGGCAACCGTGGACAAAACGCTGGAGGTGTCCCAAGCCGCGGGCAGGCTGTTTTCAGTTGAATCCGGAGGTGAAATGCTACCGGTCCTCGTGCCTGCAAGCCTTAACGGGACAAACGTTGAGCGCGGCCAAAAACTGCAATTCAAAGTGCAGGTCGCAGAAAACGGGCTCATTCGCGTCGAGGAATTACGCAAGCCCTAACTCGCCTTTGAAATGAAAAGCTGTTTTCACAAATTTTCACTGATCGCTTTATCGCTGGCTTTTGCCTCCCAATCGCCGGCGCAATCCTCCGCTCCCGATCCGGGATCACCGGAAATACCCTCGCCGAAACCGGCAGCATCGGCTCCTGAGACGCAGCCCTCATCCCCCGGCACCGCCTCCCCTCCGCCGCAGTCGCCGGCAAACGATCCCGCAAACAATCTTCCGGGCGCCGCCGTCGACAACCGAATTCCCGCACTCGACCCCTCAGGCGGCATGATCCGCTTTAATGGCCAGAGCTGGAACGCCACGGACAACGCGGTATTTCGGTCGCGTTTCGAAAAATACCTAAACACTCCCGAGGAGATGGGCACCGAGGAAAAGGACCACCGTCAGATCTTGAACCAGATCATCGGTCTTCTCGACCCGAACACCTTTAAACCCTCAACAATCAGCGAGGCATACAAACTATTGGCGCGCGCTGCAAATTACCGCGGTGACAGCCGACTCAGCGATACCATCGCGAACGCTATCTACTCAGTCTGGGCGACCAAGCGGCTCAAAACACGTTTGGACGAGGCGAACAGAATCCTTGAGGAGGAAAACCAGCGCGCAAGGTACAACCTCGGGATCGTGGCGGACACTCGGGCAGGAACCCAACTGAGGCAGACCACCCAAACGGGCCGACAACCCGCCCAGACTGGAGCAGCCAACGCGCAGCAAAACGGAAGCCAGCCTCCCCCCCCTCCCCCACCCGCTTCCCAGCCAGCGCCCCCCCCTACCTCCCAGGCGCCAGCCGCGCCGCCGGTGCCAGGAAGTCTTCCCGCCACTCCACCAACTACGGCAGCGACGCCTGCCGACCAAACTTCGACAGCGAACGACATCGCAGCACAAGCCACCAGCCGAGATAACGTCAAGATCGCTGGGTATGCCGAAAAACTGGTTTCCAACTCGGCAGCGATGAAAGCCAACAGCGTGAAGGGATCTGTTTCGGAGGCTCAGGCCAAAATCGAATACCAGAGTTTGCTGGTTCAACTTTTCTTGCAAAGACGTTTTCACCACGTGGTGATCGGCTGCCGTTTCTACCGAGCCATCTTTAGTGATGGCGCTTCAAAGCTGGAGGTCCCCGCTGAGTCACAAGCCATTTTCTCCAAAGGGACAGGGCTGCAAGCCACAGTGTCGACGATCGAATCCGCCACGAATGAGCTGATGCGCGAGGTACAGACTGGCGCACAGGCGTTCCATCGGCTTCTCGATCTGGGGGAAGTACGTTCCGCTTCGGAGCGCTTGAGAGACATTGTTCTTGTCGGTGAATTCATGCCGGAGGTGCGAACGCTGCCCTTTGAACGAAAGAGAAAGGTTCTAGCTTTCGTCGAGAAAGCGAACCAACTGCAGTCGGCAATCGAGGTGAAAGACTACACGCTGGCCACAGAACTCATCTCCGGACCAGCGGGATTGAGGACGATCGCAAAAGACTTTGACGCGACCAAGCCAAACGCCCTCATTGAGACAGCGCGCAACGCAGCAAAACTACACCTGGCGAAGGCCCGCAACGCGGCCCTTTCGGGAAACAAAACCGAATTCGATGCCTCAATTCAAGCAGCCGCAAAAATCTGGCCAAACAATCCGGAACTCACCGAACTCGCCAACAAGGCTTTTGGCCAAAGCGATCAGATGGCTCAGGCAATTCTGGAGTTGGATCAACTCATCGCGCAGAAAAACTTCAAAAGGATCGCGGACGAAGCCGGACGTTTCCTTGCCGCCACGCACAACGCCCCGGCTCAAAAACAAAATCAGCTGAAAGAAATCCTTAACGATTACAAATCCATTGAGGGAAGCCTCGCTGCATCCAAAGAAATGGACCGCCTCGGAAACGCTTCCGGCGCATGGGAGGTCATTGATAAAGTGGCGCAAAAATTCCCCGACGACATTCAACTCAATCAGGCGAAGGCCCTTTACACGACAAAGGCGTCCGATTTTGTGAGAAGCATCCAAACAGCGAAGGAACACGAACAACGCTCGCAAATCGCAACCAGCCTCGCTTGGTACCTTAAAGCTCAGCGACTCCATCCAACTAGCGAACTCGCGGATCAAGCCGTGCAGCGACTGAAAACAATTCTTCTACAAGCAGCACCCGTCCCGCCGACACCCAACTAGCTGTGGTGAAACAACACATTCTGAAGAGACTACTCGACCCAATATTTAAGGGTATCAGACAGCGGGTCTTTTTTTTCTTGCGGGCCCGGGCTTGCCTTGCGGCTTTAAACTTGCTGCTGCTGCAAAAAACGCAAGCACTGGCAGAATCTCCAAACGCCCGCGATATCACACTGCATAGAGAAACGGATGCTTTTAAAGCACTGGATCCAACCGACGGTCTACTGCGCTTTAACGGCAAAACATGGAGGCCCAGTGAAAACTCAGTTTTCACGGGGCGTTTTGAAAAATTCCTCAACACGCCGGAGGAGAAAAGCGAGGCAGAACAAGAGCACCGCGGGATTTTAAATCAGATTATTGCTCTCCTGGACCCAAACGTGTTGAAGGCGGGCACTCTGAGCGAGGCATTCAGATTGCTCACTCGCGCCTCCATCTACCCCGGTGACAGCCGGCTCTGCGACACTCTTTCAAATGCGATCTACAGCGTGTGGCAATCACGGCGCAACCAGACGATTCTTGCCGAGGCCAACCGAATTCTCGAGGAAGAGGTCGAGAAAAAGCTGAAATACAATTCAATCACGGCAACTGAGCAGATCGCCGAGAACAAGGCTAAAATCCATGCGAACGTAGCGAGACGAGCACTGTCAGAATTGCAGGCTAAAATTGATTTTCAAAGCTTTCTTATACAGCTTTTTATGCAACGCCGGTTTCATCATGTAGCGATTGGAACACGGTTTTACCGGGCGATATTCACCGACGGTGATTCACGACTCAACGTCGACAAGGAGACTCAAGAAAGCTTGTCACCCGGAACGGCCTCCCCACCTACGGTAGCCTCCCTCGAAGCTTTAGGGAATGAAGCCATGAGGGACGTTCAGCTGGCCTGCCAAGCATTCCACACTCTGTACCAAAAAGGCGAACTTCGATCCGCGACGGAGCGACTTCGGGATGCGTGGATGGTAGGAGAAAACATGCCCGAGCTACGAACAGTCCCACTTGAACGCAAGCGGGCCGTACTCGGCTTCCTGCAGAAAACACAGCAACTCGAAACCAGCTTGGAGGCCCTCAATTTCACAATCGCGCACGAACTGATCAATGGCCCCGGGGGGCTCAAGAATATCGCAAAGGACTTCGATGTTACGAAAGCCCAATCACTCATAGACGAAGCTAAATCCGCAGCGCGTTTTTACCTTGAGAAGGCGCGCGCATCCGCGAACTCAGGCAACCAAGCCGGATTCGAGATTGCCATCCAGGAGGCTGCAAAAATCTGGCCCGCCAACCCTGAGCTCAACGAAGTATCACAAGCTGCATTCAAAATGAGCGACACAGCGCATCAGTCTTTGCTGGAGCTTGACCAATTAATCGCCCACAAAAACTTCTCACGAATCGGCCGCGAGGCCGGGCGATTCTTGGCTGCCGCACAAACAACTCTCCCGGACCGGCGCGCACGGTTGCTGGAAATTCTTGATCAAGTGGGATCCATCAATACAAGCATCGCAAAGGCGCAGGAGTATTCCAGAAAAGACGACTACCCAGGCGCATGGGAGTCACTGGACAAGGCCGCAAAACTTTTCCCAGATGAACTGGAAATCAACAAGCTGCGCAGTGATCTCACCACGAAAGCCCCCGCGTTTGTTGCAGCGATCGAAAATGCCCGCAGAAGCGAGGAGTCAGCTCAGTTTGCTGTGAGCCTTTCCTGGTACCTCAAGGCCCAAAGAATCTATCCAGCAAGCGAGATTGCTCAAGTCGCGCAATCACGAATCGCGGCCCTACTCTTAGAAACGCCCTAATTCACACCAGATTGGGTCCGTCAGATCTTTCACAACTAGTTGATAAAACGAAATTTATCGCACAAAAAGAGGGCAGGATACGCGAATTTCACTGCCACGCCCAAACACTGCGGATATTGCGGGTTGAGCTGTTTTGCTCATGACGGACATGGAAAATAAGACGGCAGATGCGTTACATTCGGCAGGGCTCGGACTTGATAGGGAAGTGAAATTCGCTGTGAGTCTGATGGTACGCCGAGATGTGAATCTTGGTGGTGATGTTGCCATGCGAACGGTGCCCGCGGGCCAGTAAAAACTGCCAGCCAGCTTCTGCATGCCTACGGCGCTACCGCACTCTGAACGCGAGCTGGCGCGGTCGCTGGCTGCAACATCATTGAGACAAAAGGGTCATCAGAGTCTTACATGCGTTCGCGGGCCGCAACTTAATTACCTCCACGGGTTATGAAAAACGTGCTGAGATGAGGCTTTCGGCACCGCCACCCACCCCCCGATGCGCCTGACCATCCGATTCGCGAACTCTTCCAAGCGCGCAAGCAGCTTGTCCCGCCGCCCGGCTTTTTGCGCGCTTTTCCTGGCAGCATGCCTGCCCGGGGTCCGGCCGGCTTCGGCGGCCGATCCGGGGGGGGCGTTTGAGCATGACATTTACCCCATCCTCCGCCGCTCCTGCCTTGAGTGTCACGATGCGAAAAATCACAAAGGCGGACTCCGCCTTGACTCGCCCGAGAACGCCTTCAAAACCGCGGATACCATCGTGAAAGGGAACGCCGCCGGGAGCGAACTCTACAAGCGGATCACCCTGCCGAAGGGCCATGACGACGTGATGCCCAACCGCGGCGAACCGCTCTCCAAAGCCGAGACAAACAAGATCAAGGACTGGATCAACGCGGGCGCGCCGTGGCCGGAGTCTTTCAACGCGGCAAAACACTGGGCCTATATTCCTCCAAACCGGCCATCTCCCCCGACCGAAGGGCGCGGCAATCCAAGTCCCGCAGGGAAGGCCGCAGCCGTCGACGCATTCATCCGTGCGCGCCTCAAAGCGGAGGGTCTGGACTTCGCTCCCGAGGCCGATCGCAACGCCCTTCTGCGCCGCCTTTCCCTGGACTTGGTGGGACTCCCCCCTTCTCCGGAGCAAATCAGGGCGTTCGCGGCGGATACCCATCCGGACGCCTACGAACACCTCGTGGACAGCCTGCTGGCCTCGGATCAATTCGGCGTCCGCTGGGCGCGTCAATGGATGGACTGCGCGCGTTACGCCGACTCACACGGGTTCCAGAGGGACGACCTGCGGGACATCTGGCCTTACCGCGACTGGGTGGTGAAAGCGCTGAATGAAGACCTGCCCTTCACTCGGTTCACCATCGAGCAGCTCGCGGGCGACCTGCTTCCCGGCGCCACCGAAGCCCAGCGCATCGCAACGGGGTTCAACCGGAACGCACCCACAAATGTGGAGGCCGGAACCGACCCCGAAGAAACGCGGGTCAACCAGGTTTTGGACCGCGTCAACACCGTGGGAATGGTCTGGCTCGGGAGCACCCTGGAATGCGCCCAGTGCCACGACCACAAATACGATCCGATCACTCAAAAGGACTACTACGGGTTGTTCGCTTTTTTTAACAACACCTCCCTCGAGGCGGACCGGAGCAATCCAAAGGTGCCCGGCTCCATTCAGTTCAAAGGGCCTACCATGGCGCTCACCGACCCCGAGGCGGAAGCTCGCAGGCAAAAGCTGCAGGCCGGCGTTGCGGAGATCAAAAAACGCCTCCTGGAACTGGAGCACGCGGACGAAGACACACTCGAACGATGGGAGTCAAAAATCGTGTCAGGCGCGAAAGCCTCCGCAGTTGAACACGGATTGAAAATACGCGCCTTTGATTCGTCCGGTGGCGCGACACACGAAATTCTTTCCGACGACTCCGTGCTTTTGAGCGGCGAACCGGTCCCGGATAAAGATACTTACACCTTTGAGATTCACACGGAGCTCAGGGATATTACCGGGATCAAGCTTGAGGCGCTCGCGGACGAATCGCTTCCCGGAAAAGGTCCCGGACGGGGCGACGCTCAGCGCGCGAATTTCGTACTCAACAGTTTCACTGTCACCGCCGCTCCAGCCGACGCGCCTGACAAGCAGGTTCCCCTCAAATTTGCGTCTGCGGCCGCTTCCTTCTCGCAGGCAAATCTTCCCGTGCAAAACCTTCTGGCTGCCGCCTCCAACCCGAAATCCGGCTGGGCGATCGCCCCACAATTCCACCAATCCCATTGGGCCAAATTCGCGCTATCTGAAAAAGCAGGCTTCGCCGGCGGCACCATCCTGCGGTTTCGCATGGAGCAAAACTTCGGGGCCAGCCGGACCATCGGCCGCTTCAAGGTCAGCGCAGTCACCGGAGAAGCGACGGGATCCACGGCCGGCGCCGGATCCGTTCCGGCAGAAATACTCAGAGCGCTTCAGACCCCGAGGGCATCGCGTTCAGCCGATCAAACCAAGGCGCTCACAGCCTACCGCCTCAAACACACCCCGGACGCAGTCGCGCTGGAATCCGAAAAACTCGAGCTTGAAAAACAGCTGCAATCCCTCAAACGCCACTCGACTCTGGTGATGATCGAGGACAGCCCCCGCATGAGCTCGATATTCGAGCGGGGCGAATTCCGAAACCCGAAAGACCCGGTTGAGCCGGCCTTTCCGGCGATTCTCACGGAAGACAACCGGCAGGGACCCCGGCCGAAAACCCGGCTGGATTTGGCCGCATGGCTTGTGAGCCGCGAGAATCCGCTCACCGCCAGGGTCACGGTGAACCGTTGGTGGTCGGAGTTATTCGGGCAAGGTTTGGTGGCGACTCCGGAGGACTTCGGAATCAAGGGCGAGCTGCCAACCCATCCGGAGCTCCTCGATTGGCTGGCATGCGAGTTCATGGACAGCGGTTGGTCCATGAAAAGCGTGATCAAGACGATTGTGATGAGCAGAACCTACCGGCAGTCCTCCAAACTGTCCCCGATGCTCGCCGAGAAAGACGATCAAAACCGAATGTACGCCCGCGGACCCCGCCACCGCATGGAGGCGGAGTTGATCCGCGACAACGCCCTATCCATCGCCGGACTGCTCAACACGCGGCTCGGGGGCGAGCCAATCCGGCCGTACCAACCGGATGGCTTGTGGATCAAAGTCGGCGGCCAGAAATACGAGTATACCGTGAGTCCCGGCGACGAAAAATACCGGCGCGGGTTGTACGTGGTGATCAAACGCGGCGCCCCCTACCCGAGCTTCACGAACTTTGACGCGAACGCCCGGATGGCTTGCCGCGTGAAGCGGACACGCTCGAACACGCCGCTGCAGGCGCTCACGCTGATGAACGATCCCGTATACGTGGAGGCTGCGATGGGCTTCGCGAGGCGGGTTCTCTCCGAACAACGCGGCGCGGCAGACGGGCTCAAGATCGAACACGCGTTTCTGCTCGCCACAGCCAGAAAGCCGCGGCCCGCTGAATCCGCGACATTGCGAACCCTGCTGGAAACCGAGCGGGAACTCCGGCGGACATCGGCAAGGGACGCTCAAAACGCCGCTGATTTTGCCGCAAACTTCAAGCTGCCCGAAGGAGTCAGCGCCCAGGAATTCTGCGCCTGGTATGCGGTTGCAGCCGCGGTCCTGAACATGGACGAGACCATCTCAAAACAGTGACCTTTCCTTCATGAACCGCATCTCACGACGTTTTCTTTTTCAGCGCACCGGCCTTGGACTCGGCGCGATGAGCCTTTCGGCTCTTTTGGGCAATCAAAGCGCTCTTGGCGCACCGCAGACTAATCCGCTGCACCCGCGCCAACCCATGTTCGCGCCGCGCGCAAAGCGCATCATCTACCTGCATATGATCGGCGCGCCTTCGCAGCTGGATCTGTTCGACCACAAGCCGGAGCTGATCGCGCGGGACGGAGAAGAGTGCCCGGAGTCGCTTCTCAAAGGCCGCCGCTTCGCGTTTATCGGAAACAAGATGACGCTTGCAGGCACCCGGTGGAAGTTTTCGCGCCACGGCCAAAGCGGGCAGGAAATGAGCGAACTCCTCCCCAACCTGGCAAAGATCGCAGACGATATTGCCATCCTCAAAACGCTGCACACCGAGGAGATCAACCACGCGCCGGCGCAGATGTTCCTGCACACGGGTTTCGGACGCGGCGGACGGCCGAGCTTCGGGTCCTGGGTGACCTACGGGCTCGGAACCGAGCAGCAGGACCTGCCCGCATACGTCGTGATGCTTTCCGGGCCGCTCGGCGGAGCAGGAACGACGCTTTGGGCGAACGGCTTCCTGCCCAGCGTGCACCAGGGGATCCAGTTCCGTTCCTCGGGCGATCCCGTCCTGTTTTTGAGCAATCCGAAGGGACAGACCCCAGCGGACCGACGGCGGATTTTTGATGCCGTGAAATCCCTGAACGAAAGCACGCTTGCGGACGTGGGCGACCCTGAAATCGCGACGCGGATCAGCCAGTACGAGATGGCCTTTCGCATGCAGACCAGCGTTCCAGAGCTGATGGACATTTCGAAGGAGTCACCCGCCACCTTGTCGGCCTACGGGGCGAAGCCGGGCGCTGCTTCGTTCGCGAACAACTGCATCCTGGCGCGCAGGCTCGTCGAGCGGGGCGTGCGGGTGGTCGAGCTTTATGATGCGGACTGGGACCATCACGGCAACCTAGCGAACCGCCTTCCGGAAAAGGCGCGCGACGTAGACCGGGCAATGTCCGCTTTGGTCACGGATTTGAAGGAACGCGGGATGCTGGATGACACGCTTGTGATCTGGGGCGCCGAATTCGGACGCACCCCTCTGCGCCAGGGCGCCGATGAATCCGGCAAATCCACCAATCCCGGGCGCGACCATCACAAGGACGCCTTCACCATGTGGATGGCGGGCGGCGGAATCAAGCCGGGCATCACGTACGGCAGCACGGATGCATTCGGGTTCAGCCCGGTCGAAAATCCGGTGCACATCCACGACCTTAACGCAACGATCCTGCACCAACTGGGACTCGACCACGAGAAGCTCACTTTCAAATACCAGGGCCGCGAATTCCGGCTGACGGACGTGCACGGGAGAGTCGTGAGCGACATTCTCGCTTAGTCCCGCGACGGGACCCGCAAGCACCCCACCCCTTTTCATCACCACCTCACATCCCTGACCATCATGCGCGCCATCATCCCAATCCTCGCACTCACCGGCATCCTTCTTCACCAGACGGCCTCCGCCGCACAGACGCCTCCACCGACAGCCAAGCCGGAGGCCGGCTCGAAGGCCGAGTCTTCAAAAAAACTCAACTGGAGTTTCACTCCCGATCCCGCCCTGCCAAACGTGCTGATCCTCGGGGATTCAATCTCCATCGGTTACACGCTCGAGGTCCGCAAACTTTTGGAAGGGAAAGCCAATGTGTTTCGCCCGCTCAACACGCGGGGCGATGCGGCCCAGAACTGCAGCGGCACCACGTACGGCGTGACCGAAATCGACCGTTGGCTTGCCGGCCGCAAATGGGACGTGATCCATTTCAACTGGGGGCTCCACGACCTGAAGCATGTCAAAACCGCCGGATCCAACGACAAATCCGACGACCTGGCAGATCCCGTCCAAGCGTCCATCGAAACCTACGGCAAGAACCTGGAACAGATTGTTGCGAAATTGAAGGCCACTT
>JBILLT010000155.1:0-2903 GCA_044375925.1 Chthoniobacteraceae bacterium
GATTCTTCCCGGATCGCGGTCTGGAAGGCGAAGGATGCTGGTTTGTCACTTCAAGGTAGTGCTGTAGGCAGCGATGCGTTTTTCCCATTCGCGGACGGACTTATTGCGGCCGCGGATGCGGGGGCGACCTGCGCAATCCAACCGGGTGGTTCTGTGCGTGACGAGGAGGTTATCGCTGCCGCCAATGAGCGAGGAATGGCGATGATTTTCACTGGTGTCCGCCACTTCAAACATTAGACATTCGGTCGGCCTGAGTTTGTGCCTGATTTCAAATCAACATGCTGAAGCTTGGCGTTAATATAGATCATGTCGCCACGTTGAGGCAGGCGAGGTACCCGGGAATGTTGGACTCTCACAATTGCGAGCCCGATATTGTCTCAGCTGCGCTTGCTTGTGAGGCCGCGGGTGCCCATGGAATCACCGTGCACCTGCGGGCGGACCGCCGGCACATTCAGGACGCCGACGTGTTCCGGCTGCGGCGAAGTATTCGAACAAGGCTGAATTTTGAAATGGGCAATACCGCGGAAATAGTCGGAATCGCACTTGAGTTGGCGCCGGACGAGGTGTGTTTGGTGCCCGAAACGCGCGAAGAAGTCACGACTGAGGGCGGCTTGAATGTGCTTTCGCAAGAGGTCGCGCTTTCCGGCACAGTGGCCAGGTTGAAAGGTGCTGGGATTCGCGTGAGTATGTTTATTGAGCCGGAGGCGTCACAGGTGGAAGCGTCTGCAAGGATCGGTGCCGATACCGTGGAATTGCACACGGGCGCCTTCGCGAATGCTTTGGGCGATGCTCGGAGCCGCGAGGTGGCGAGGCTTTCCGAGGCCTCAAAGCTCGCGGACGCGTTGGGTCTGCAGGTCAATGCCGGGCACGGAATTAATTACGTGAATATCGGGCGGATTCGCGAGATTCCGCATCTGAACGATCTCAACATCGGCCATGCGATCGTCAGCCGTTCGGTTTTTGTGGGTTTGGAGCGGGCGGTCTCCGAAATGCTCGGGTTGATGCGGGACCCAATTTAATGGAGCTCAAAGTTAATGGATCTCAAAGTGTCATCGCGTGTGCTGGGCATAGGGATCGACCTGGTGGAGGTGAGCCGGATTGCAGGTGCGATCGAAAGGCAGGGTGAGGCTTTTTTGAGGCGGATTTACACCGATCGCGAGCGCGAGTACTGCGTGGGCAAGGCGAATGCTGCGGAGCATTTCGCGGCACGTTTTGCAGCCAAGGAAGCTGCATCAAAGGCTTTCGGAACAGGGATCGGTGAGAAAATCGGGTTTCTCGATATCGAGATCGTGAACCGGGCGTCAGGCGCTCCTTCAATTGTCTTCTTGGGTAAAGCGAGGACTCTTTCTGATGTCCATGGCGTGACTGAAGTGTTAGTGAGCCTGAGCCATACGGAGCACATGGCGGCGGCAACCGTTGTGCTCCAGTGATGAATATGGCAGTCAGTTCGTTGCTGTAGTCTTCGGAGCGGATTCTCCGCCGGGCAGTTCAGGGAGGAGCATGGAAGTTGTGCTCAACCATGCTGGGTGGCTCCTGAGGCGGAGAACCGCCAAACTACCACTTGTAGTGATCCAATCCGAAGCTGACGGCTCCGCCTAAAAATCCTGCCGCGGAAACCAGCAGCGCTCCTATGAAAAGCACGGCGCGCAGCTTGCTTCGTTCGGCAGTTCCCTCGCGGCATTCGAACAACACTGCGCATCCCAGACTGATCATGGCCCAGAGAGCCGTGCAAGTGCCCACCCACTTGTGGAGCTGGTACACGGTCGATACACCTGCGTACTCGTTGAGCCACCCCAGCGTCGCTGTCGCGGCGGCAGCGGGCGCGCCGATGAAAAGCAGAAATCGGGTGCACGTTAGCCAGCCATCTTTCTTCGTCCACCATCCAAGCAGCTCCGAAATGAGGGCAACCGATAAAAGTGCTATCGGGAAATGAGTCGACGCTGCATGAAATTTGCCTATCCATCCCAGAAGCTTTCTCCAGAAAGGTTTGCCTGTTTTCGCATCCAACCCTGGCATTCTATCTGATTCCACGCCATGTGAGGGCTGAGCTGGGGAGGGTTCGACGTGATTGGAAGCGGATGCAGGCTGTTCGGGGCCATGCACTGCATCGACGCTGGTGAGCTTGACCTGTCGTTCCGACAGCTTTTCCCCGAGGTGCGCGGGAGCGCCCAGCTGGATCCAGCGCCTCAGTGCAAGCTTTTCGGCCGCTGTAACTGGCGGCAGGTCACTGTCTTTTCCGGGCATTTCGTCTTCGTTTACGAGACGAAACAGCTCCGATTTGGAGGGATCCGTGCCGGAGATGAAGTCGTCATTTGCGGCCACCCTCTTCAAGTCCATGATATACCCAAACTTCCCTTTGGGTTTGGCCAGATGAACCCCATGGCAGTCGTTGCACTTGGCTTCGAAAAGGTGAAACACGGCCTCCGTCGCTTGGAGCGACTCTTCCGCCGAATGTGCCGTCTCGGGCGCATCCTGACAAAAAGCAGGTGACCAAGCAGCGAGAAGTAGTGTGAGCAGCCAGAGGGCTTTCCGGGGCGGACGCATAGAATTACCAATTGAATATAACCTTCGGGAAAGGTTGTTCTAAGTGGGTTTTTGTCTGTTGAGGAGAAAGGATTTGCCCTTCCTCCCTAAAGCTCACGCGGCGGCGATGGTACTCGGGGTTGCATTCGGATGGGGTTCGGGGCGATTATAAAGAGTCCAACCCTATCATGATTTCAGATCCGAGCCGCAAATACCGTGCATATCCACCGATCGCACTGGCGAACCGCCAGTGGCCGGACCGGAGGTTGGAGAGGGCCCCGATTTGGTGCAGTGTCGATCTTAGGGATGGAAATCAGGCCCTCGCAGTGCCGATGAACGTCTCTCAAAAGCTGGAGCTCTTTGATGCATTGCTTAAATGT
>JBILLT010000111.1:0-6435 GCA_044375925.1 Chthoniobacteraceae bacterium
GGTCGCAGCGGAGGGTAAGAAAATCGCGGCAGCAGGAGATGACGCGGTACTGCGTGTTTTTGATTTCGAGGGAAAAATGCTGTTTGAGGTCAAGGGCGATCCCGCCGCGCACGCCGCCGCTGAAGAGGGACTGCGCCGATCCCAGATTGAGGAGGCGAATCTTGTGTTTCAAAAGGAAACCCTCGCGGAGGCGGAGAAGGCTGCGAGCACCGCGAAAGACCGGGCGAAAAAGTCCGCGGACGCCTTGAAGTCCAAATCCGACGATGCGGCTGCGAAAGAGAAGGCGGTTGCCGCGTTTCCTGCGCAGGTTGATGCAGCGCGTAAAGCTTTCACCGACGCCGAGAGCGCTTCAAAGGCGGGAGCGGAATCGATTGCGAAACTCGAGACCGACAGCAGCGAGGCCAAGTCCGCTTTGGAAAAGCTCAACACGGACCCCGCGGCGGCAAGCGAGGCGAAGAATGAGGCGAATCAAAAATTGTCGGAGATGACCAAGGCGCTTGACGCGGCGCGCACCGCTCAGAAAGCGCGCGAGGCGGCGATCAAAACGAGCCAGGACGCCTTGGATGCGGTTCTCAAAAAAGAGACGGCCGCGCGCGACGACGCACAGAAAGCGCAGGTTGCGAAAAAAGTAGCGGAGACCGAGTCCCAGTTGTCTGCAGCAGAGGAGAAGTCTTCCGCGGCTGCTGTGGTTCAAGCCAAGACGGTGCTTGCGACGCAGGAAGTAGTGCGGAAGAAAGCGGGCGATGATTCCGCCGCGCTGAGCAAAGCTGCTGAAGGCAACCCTCCGATCGCATGCGTGAGTTTGAACGAGGCCGCCGGCGTGATTTTGATCGGACACGCGTCCGGACTAGTGCAGGTGCGGTCGCTTTCGGGCGGCGGAATGCTCACGCATTTCCGCGGCCTCGTGGATGCCGCTTCTCCGCGTGCGGTCCGCGCGGTACGGTGGCGTGAGGGTTCGGTGCTCGCATCGGCGGATGGTGGGCGAGCCGTCCGCTTTGACGCATCGCAGAAGTGGTCTCTGGTGAAAACAGTCGGTGACGGAAAAAGCATCGCGCCGTTCCGCGACCGGGTGCTCTCGATTGCGTTCAGTCCTGATGGAAAGCTGGTTGCTGTCGGCGGCGGTGATCCGTCACGGGAAGGGGACGTGCTGGTGTGGAATGTGGATGCGCTCGATGCGGCGCCGAAAAAGTTTTCGGGTATCCATTCCGATACGGTGCTGGGCCTCGCGTTTTCGCCCGATGGGAGGTCGCTTGTTTCCGGCGGGGCGGACAAGGTCGCGCGGGTCCTGGATCTTCGGGAGATGCGCGCGGTGCGCGCGCTGGAGGGACACACCCACCATGTTCTCGGGGTGTCATGGAGTCCGGACGGGAGGAGCATTCTGACGGCTGGCGCGGACAACACCGTCAAGATTTGGGACGCTGCCAACGGGACGCGCAAAAAGAGCGTCGACGGCGCCGACAAGGAAGTGACTGCGGTTCAGTTTCTCGGTGCCGGATCGCAGTTCATCGCTTCCTCGGGCGATGGGAAGGTGCGCGTGATCGCGTTGAATGGAACGGTGGCGAAGACCATCACCGAAACCGCGTTTGTGAACGCCATCAACGCGACCTTGCACGGCAAGATGGTTTTCGGAGGGGGCGACGACGGAATCCTGCGGCTGTGGAATCCGAACGACGGAACGAAGATCGCTGAGTTCAAGTAAGCCGCACCGGCTGCACGCGGCCCGCGGTGGAACGTCAGGGTTCGAGCGCTTCACCGAGCGCTTTCAGCGCGCAGGCGTAGACGGTTTTTCGGGGAACACGCAGTCTGCGGGCTGACTCCAGCGGCGACGTTTGTTCGAGAAGATCCAGGGTTTCCTCGCCGATGAGGCGCGGCAAACTGACGCTGAAACGCAGTCGTCTGCCGCGGATCCCTTGCGCGTACTGCCCTCCGTGCGCCAGCCATGCGCGGGCTTGTTCGATCCATTCGTTGATCAGTCCGCGGGCTTTGCGGGGTTCGCTTGTGAGTTGCGCCGGTGTGAGGCCATGCGCGGCGAGGGCTTCCATCGGAAGATAGCAGCGGCCGGATCGCAGGTCCTCCGGCAGATCGCGCAGAATGTTGACCAATTGCAATCCCTGTCCAAAGAAGCGTCCATGTTCCATCAGCAGCTCGGCGGGGACTTTCGCGTAGTCGGGGATTTGCGTCTCGCAGATCCGCGTCCAGAATTCGCCAACGCAACCCGCTACGGCATACGTGTAGTCGGCGAGGTCTTGCGTGGATTGCAGCGTCTGCGGCGCCGCTGCCGATGCGTACCCGAAGCGGACGATGTCGAGGCGCTGGGCGTCGATGATGGTTCGGAGCACGTTGGCGATGTGCGAGCGGAGATGCGGCGGGAGCGTGCTGAAAACCCCGAGAAGCGCCGGCGTCTCGCGCAGCAACCGAAGTTCGGCGCGGTTTGCGGCAGCGATGTGTTGAAGCATCGGTGCGGCGAGTTTTGCGACTTCCCCGGTCGGCGGCGAATCACCGCTCTCAGGGTTTTGCGAGTTGACGGAGAGGATGAGATTCCCGAGCGATTCCAAGGCCCGCGTTCGTTCCGCCAGAGGAGAGGTGGATGAATCAGCGATTGTGTCGGTCGCGCGCGCGAGCAGATAGGCGAGACCGAGCGGTGCGGCTACCCGGTCCGGCAAAAATTGCAGGGAGAGGTAAAACGAACGTGCAGTCGCCTTGAGGATCGCGCGGGCATTTTTTTCCCACCTGGATTTGGAGGGTTGAGATGCGCCGTCGGAGAGGGCGGGCGGGTTTCTCTGCGCGCCACTGGGAGCTTCCGTCGAGGGGCTCACCTTTGCTCTTCCCCGAAGGCTTCTTTTTCAAGAGCCCTTTGGAGCTTGTCGTCCACTTTTCCTGTGACGCTCAGGCCGTGATCGATTTGGAACGTGCGGATGGCGGTCTGCGTGGCGGGCCCCATGAGTCCGTCGACAGAGCCGGTGTAGTAACCGAGCTTTCTGAGTGCGGCCTGAATTTGCACCGTTTGCTCGTGGACTTTCGATGATTGGCTGCCGGAGGAGCTTTGGGTCCGGGCCTGGCTATGGACTGGGCGGGCGCTGGGCACGCTGAACCCGTCGTATACCCGGCCCGGAACCGAGGAGTAAGGGGGGTAGGTCTGATAGTGGGGTGCCGGCGGCGCAGTGCTGATGACAGTCGTCGGAGCCACGGGATAGGCCCCGTAATAGTAGGTGCTTACCGACCTCGAGTAGTTCGGCCAGTAGTATGGCTGGCACGTCGAATAAGGGGAGTAGGCGCGGTAGACAGGTGCGCAGTAGGGTTGGTAGCCGTAGGTCGGACGGATTCCGGGCCGGCACGGTCCAACGCCGCTGCCGACGGAGATGGAAACGGAACTGCCGCCGAAAGGGCGAGCCTCAACCGGAGTCGCGGCGCACACGATGGCAGCGGCGCACACGATGGCAGCGGCAGACAACAGGGAAGAGCGGGTGAGAGTGAACCGCATGGCAAGAAAGAGTTTCATAATCTTGAGGCCCGCGCAGTGAAAGTTGTGCAAAATGATGATGGCTCAAGCGGCTTGGCGACCATAACCTGACGACTGAGAGACACAAATCACCCGAGTTCTTTGGAGTAAAGAATCCTGTAGAATCGGAGGTTTGTCAACTTGATGTCTCTAGGGTTGCGCGCCTCCTTTGGCACACTCTTTGCTCAGTAGAGTGGACGATGAATGTAGCGGCTTATAAAGGAGCTTCGGCTCTCGCGGCGTATGATCAGTGGCAGCAGAGCGTTGCGCAGAATCTTGCTTACGCCGCGGTCACGGGCTACCGGCGCGATCAGGTGGCGTTCTCGGGGCTTCTGGCTGAGACCCTGAAGCTTAAGAATGGCGATGAGACCAAAAAAAGCATCAAGGGGGTCATGCCCGAGTCTAAGTCGAATTTGGATTCGACTACTGCGCCCGTTCATTACACGGGGGTTGAGACGGATTTCGCGATTGACGGACAGGGCTTCTTCAGGGTCCGCAAGCCGGATGGAACCCAAGCCTACACGAGGGCCGGTAATTTCTATATCAACTCAGACCGTGTTTTGGTGAATGCACAGGGATATTTGGTGGATGGTGAGAACGGCCCCATTCAGTTCCAGCAGCAAGGTGGCACGATTTCCATCAACAACATCGGTACGATCGTTCAGGGGTCACAACCGATTGCGCGGATTGGTGTGTTCCGTTTTGCAGATCCGAGCCAGTTGCAGCGGATTGGGGATTCCCTTCTTGCGCCCCCTGCGGGTGTGACTCCTGCCCCTGTTGAAAATGCCGCTTTGATCCATATGAATCTGGAGGAGAGTAATGTACGTCCGATGAAAGAGGCCATAGACCTGCTGATGGTGGGGCGGGCCTACGAGGCTTCCAGGAAAGTGATCGACACGAGTGACGATAATGCCGGCAAGGCGATCCAGTACCTTGGGAATGTTTAGTATTCCGCTCTTTGATTGCCGCAGTTTGCCAAACTAGTTTTTCTGAGTTTAATCCCGTTAATTAATCAATATTTATGATTCAATCCTTGTACGCTGGTGCCACAGGCATGGAAGGGCAGCAGATGAACCTGAACAACATCGCCAACAATCTGGCGAATGCGAACACGAACGGATTCAAACGCTCCAAGATTGAGTTCCAGGATTTGTTGTACCAGAAGCCGAGAACCGCGGGCGCGGACGTCGGGAACGGAAACATTCTTCCGACGGGGGTTGAAATCGGGAATGGATCCCGCGTCGTGGCGACGTCCAAAGTGTTTACCCAAGGTCAGCTGAAGCAGACCGGCGGAAAGTTGGACATGGCTATCGAGGGCGACGGCTTCTTCCAAGTGTTGCGTCCGGACGGTTCGTTTGCCTATACCCGTGATGGAGCCCTGAAGCAGGATTCGAATGGTCGCGTGGTAACGAGTGACGGTCTCCCGATCCAGGGTTTCACTCCTGTCCCGTTGGGAGCGACGCAGATCGATATCAGCCCTAACGGCGTCGGGCAGTACTCTGGTCCCGGATTGGCTCCGGTTCAGTTTCAGGTTCAGTTTGCTCGTTTTGCGAATCCAGGCGGCCTTCGCAGTGTCGGCGGCAATCTTTACGAAGAAACGCTTTCGAGTGGTCCAGCCCAGCAGGGCAACCCGGGAATTCAGGGGATGGGGACCGTAGTGCAGTATTTCTTGGAAACCTCGAACGTCAATGTCGTGGAAGAGATGGTGAACATGATTCAAGCCCAGCGCGCCTACGAGTTGAACTCAAAAGCGATCACGACTTCCGACGAGATGCTTTCTCAGCTGAGCGGATTGAAGCGCTAATGAACTCTAGCTGGCATTTGATGTGGGTTTGCCTTTCCCTTTTAGGGACGGCGGAGAGGTCTTATGCCGATTTGAACGACCTCTTGAAGCCGGTTCCCGGGGCCGTGGGACTCAGGGATTCGGTTTCAAAAGCGCGCGGTGGCTCGCTGAGTGTAGACGCTTCAGCGAAGGATTCCTCGGGCCAGCAGGCCGAACAGAAGATGCTCACGGAGGCCGAATTGATCACCGCCATCGAGAAGGATTTCCCAAGGCGTTTCCCCATCAAGGGTGACCTCAAGGTCAGCCTTTCCCGCCCTTGGGCGCCGGTAAAACTGCCAGGGCCTGATTTTTTTGCGGAGTGCATTCAGATTGCGGGTAACAGCTTAGCGAGTAACATGGGCTTCACGCTTCGGGTTGTGAGTGACGGGAAAATTGTGGGCGAATGGCCGATGCAGGTGCGGGTCGAATTGTGGCAGGACGTGTGGGTATCTACGCAGCGCATCGAGCGTGGCATGGTGTTGGAATCCGGCTTGTTGAGCCAGAAACGTCTGGATGTGTTGCGTGAGTTTGTCACGCCGCTTACCGTGGATCAGGATTTGCAGGGGTTTGAAGTCAACCAGACGGTTCAATCCGGGCGGCCGATTACACGCCGCGAAATCGTTGAAAAGACCTTAGTCAAGAAGGGGCAGTTGGTGGATGCTGTGGCATCCGAAGGGGGATTAAACATCAGGATGAGGGCCATGGCGATGGAGGCGGGACCTGCAGGTGCGGTGATCCGTGTCAGGAACATCGACAGCCAAAAGGAATTTGTGGCTCAAGTGCTCAATGAAAACCAAGTACAAGTCAGATTCTAAATTGTTGTCCTTAGGGCGCGCGTTTTTCGTTCTGGCTTTCGCTCTATTTTTTGCGCCTGCCTTCGCGGGGTCCTTATGGCGGGAAGCTGTTACCGACGAGCGAGGGATGTTCGCCGACAAGCGCGCGAGGCGGGTCGGGGATATCATCACGGTGGTTCTCTTTAATGAGAGGGTCAAGATGGATGTGGTTAATATGGCGACTAGGAGTGACACGAACACTTCGAAACCGGGTCTGGGTACGAATTTGTTGAATCAATTTCTTGCAGGCATCACCTCTCGGACCCGGATTCCAGCGACTG
>JBILLT010000027.1:0-35013 GCA_044375925.1 Chthoniobacteraceae bacterium
TCAGGTTCTTTGGGGGCTTATCAATCGACTTTTCCTTCAAACCTGATTCCTCGGGAGCCACAGGCAGGAGCGCCCCCAATCCTAAATCCCGGTTCCTTTGGTTTTGGTAACAAGAATGATAACACTGTGATGTTTGATCGTAACATCAACTCGCAAATCGCAGTTCAGGTGATCGATGTGCTGCCCAACGGAAATTTGGTTGTCGAAGGCCAGCGGATGGTTTCCTTCGGTCCGGAGCGTATGTTCGCTTCACTGCGTGGAATTGTACGGCCTTACGATGTCACTGCTCAAAACACGATTCCCTCGTCTCTCGTCGCTGACGTGAGGATTGACTACACCCCGGAGGGTCCTTTGTCATTTACTGCTAAGCCTGGATGGTTACAGCGAATGGACGAGAAGATTTCACCGTGGTGATCAGTTGACCGAATCCTGCGTTCCACACGTACTTTTATGAATCTCTTTTTCAAGCGAGTAATTTGTATGGCGATGATTGCGAGCCATCTCGTTCCTTCGGCCCATGCTGTCCGGGTCAAGGACTTGACCCTTGTGGAGGGAGGTCGTGACAACCAGCTCGTTGGTTATGGTTTGGTGGTCGGTGTGGCAGGGAAGGGGGACAGCCGTAACGATCAGATTGTCCGTACTGTCGCAAATGCGTTGATGCGGTTCGGGCTCAATTTCTTCACAAACGGCACCACGCTGAACACGAACCAAATCGCGCAAAATCCTCTCCAGAGCACGCAGCTTAAGACGGAAAACATGGCGGCGGTCATGGTGACCGCGGACATTCCGGGCTTTGCCCGCGCTGGTACCCGGATTGATGTGACCATCGCGTCGATGGGTGACGCGAAGACCATCCAAGGGGCCGTGCTTTTGCAGACGCCGTTGCTCGGGGCCGATGAGCAGGTTTATGCCGTGGCTCAGGGGGCGATCGCTACCGGCGGGTTCATCGGCGGCGAGGGCGGGGCGGGCGGGGCCACAGTGCAGAAAAATCATCCTACGGTTGGAATGATTCCCGGCGGGGCGCTGGTGGAAAAAGAAATTCCGTCCCACTTTGTCCGCGACAACAACATCGAACTGCTTTTGTTGAATCCCGACTACGCATCTGCGGCGCGTCTCGCGCAGGCAATCAACCAGGAGTTTCCGCAGAGTGCCATGGCGAAGAGCGCTGGAACCGTGAATGTTGCCGTGCCCGAGGACTTCAAGGGATACGAAGTTAATTTCATCGCCAGGATGGGCGCCGTCGAAGTGGACCCTGACGTGCCAGCCAGAGTCGTGATCAATGAGCGCACTGGCACGATCATCGCGACAGCGAATGTGCGGATTTCCGCCGTGGCGATCAGTCACGGCGCACTGACCATTTCGGTGGCTCAGCAGGGTGCTCAGGTGTCAGGCACGACTCCCGTCCCCGAAAGGTCTGATCGGAGAGATGGGATGCTGACAGACGGTGCAACCACCAACATCCGTACCAGCACGCAAACCACCGTGGTTGAAAAGGCAGGTGTGCTTCGAATTGTGGAGGAGCATCCGACCATCCAGCAGGTCGCTTCGGCGCTGAACGCCCTCGGACTGACGACGCGCGATATGATGTCTATTTTCCAGACCATGAAACGCGCAGGCGCGCTTCAGGCGGAACTGATCCTCAACTAAATCCTGTCCTGACGAGAATGAATATTTCGCCGATCGCTACTTCAGGCGCGTCCCTCGCGTCACTCTCCCCAGAGGTTTCTTTGGCGGGGGGATCAACAAGTTTTTCTCCCGCGTCGAATCCCCAGGAGGTTGCTCGGCAATTTGAAGCGATTTTGATGAGGCAGATGCTTTCCGAGTCGATGAAGTCTTTCGTGGAGCAGGGCGAGTCTGGGCAGATTTACGGGTATTTCATCACGGACGCCCTTGCGGAGACCTTGACCAAGGGCGGAGGACTGGGCATCCGCTCGGTCATCGAGGCGCAACTGCGGCAGGACGGTCCTGCGCGACCGGAACCCCCTGCGCCTGCAGCGGCGCCCCAGAAGCCGCTCAAGCCCTAGTCTCCTATGGCGCTACCCTCACCGATCAGGCGGCCCGCTGGTCCTCGGTCTGTTGGGAGTTTGCAGGATCAGGTGATTGCCGGGATGCGCGCCGAAATCCAGGAGCACGGCGCGCTTCTTTCTCTTTTTGACGAACAGCAGAAGGCGATTTTGAACAGAGATGCGCCGAGGGTGATGCTGCTGGTGGACGCGATTCAGAAGCAGGTCGATGTGTTGCAAACAGCCCGTTCGCGGCGCGAGATGCTGATGGCGCAGGCCATTTCCAAGGCGCGCATCTCCCAGGAAACTCCGCTTGCGGAGGTCTTGAAGCGTTTTGCGCCGGCGGTCCAGCCGCTCATGCAGGCGCTTTTGAGTGAACTCCTGAGGATCACCGACCAAGTCAAGCGCAAGGCGAACCAGAACCAGATGCTTCTGGCGCGTTCCATCGAGGTGATCCGTGACCTTCTGCAGGAATTCAGCCCGACGAGTGCCGCCCGCACCTACGAAAACGACGGTCGCGTAAAAATAACTTTATCAGGCACTGGAGCTGCCTATAAGACATAGTGAGGATTTATCTATGCCCGGACTTTTTGGAAACCTAGTACAAGCAAGCAAGGCGCTCGCCGCCCACCAGCAGGCCATTCAGGTGACCGGCCGGAATCTGGCGAACATCAACAACCCGGAGTACGCCCGGCAGCGGGTGGTGATTGCCGACCGGTATGTGACTCAAACCCCTCATGGACCGGAAGGTACGGGGGTGGAGGTGTTGGCGGTTCAACAGTTGAGGGATACATTTTTGGACAGGCAGGTGGTCCGGCAGGCTTCGGATAACGGCTTTTTGCAGGCGCAGTATGACGCGTTGAGCAATGCGGAGTTGGCTCTCGGAGATCGCGTGGATCGCGCCACCGATCCGGCTTCCATCAGTGATATCGCAAACTCGCCGACTGGAATCGGGGCGGCACTGGATCAGTTTTTCAACGGAATGGATGCGCTCGCGGCCACCCCGAGCGATCTGCCCGCAAGAATCGTAGCTATTCAAGGGGCGGAAGCGCTTGCCGAAAGAATCAACCTCGCGGATGAGCGTTTGGATATTCTTCAAAGCGACATTGAGGAGGAGCTGGATTCTAATTTGGACGAGGCCAACGCGCTATTAAGCGACATCGCGAATCTCAATTTCCTTATCCGTCAGGCGGACAGCGTGATGAGCGGCGGGGGCGCTGATTTGATTGATTCCAGGCAGGCGAAACTCGAGAGATTAGCGCGGCTCGTGAAGATTGATGTGACCCCGGAGGCAAACGGTCCTCTCGAGGTGAGGGTGAGGATTTCCGGGAAGGATGCAGTGGTGTATGGGATGAAGCAGGGCGAGCTCTCTTTCAGGCCTGGATTAAACGCTTCGACCGCCACGTACGGTTATCAAGCCTCGGGTACCGCTGGAAACAGAACGCTGACAGTTGCTCCTAGCGAGGCCGCCAATCTCAAGACGGGCATGCAAGTCAGGGGGAACGGGGTAGCCGGCGCCTATGTGACAACGGTTGATGCTGTGACTGGATTGGTCACCTTGTCCTCGCCGCTGAGTTCGGATGCATCGGGAACCTACTATTTCGACGGAAAATCTGGAATCCAGTGGACGGATGGATCCGGTGTGCCGGTGAACATCGTGCTTGGTGGCGGAGAAGCTCAAGGTCGATATGCGGCTATTTCATCCGGCGGGGTGGGAAGTGCGCAGGCGGGGCTCAAGGCGTTGGCGGAGGCACTTAAGACTGCGGTGAACGGCATTTATAACTTTGCGAATGTCCCCGGCGGAGATTTTTTCTCAAGCGCTGGTTCTCAATTGCTCTCGGTTGATGTCGCTGCGGGCAGTCTAAAAACGGGGCCGACTTCGAATGCTGGAGATAACGCTTACGTGCTTACTATCGCGAAACTTCGGACCTCGACGAAGGACATCACTTTATCCAAAGCGGGCAGCACTTTTTCTCCCTCATCAAAAACAATTTTGATGTCTGACGTCACGGGTTTGAAACCGGGAATGACGCTTTCGGGTTCCTCGGATGTGAGTGGTTTGAAAATTCGACTGGTTGACGCCTTATCAGTTCCGCCGACCATCACATTAGACAACTATCCATCGGGGGTTTCGCCCGCGGGGGGAGTCTCGTTAACTTTTACGATTAACCAAAGATTACTGGATTACACGCGAGGAGTGGTCACGGATCTTGCCACAGCGACTCAAGCCGCCAGTTCCAGGCTTGAGGAAGCGACGGTTCTCGAGACTGCTTTGAAGACACAGAGGGATTCCGTGAGCGCCGTGTCTTTGGACGAGGAGACCACGGACTTGTTGCGGTTTCAAAAGGCGTATCAGGCCAATGCCAAGGTCATTTCAGTCATCGATGAGATGTTGCAGTCCCTCATCGCGATGGTCCGCTAAAACGTTTTATTTTTCACATGCGTATTCCCAACCTGACAATGTCGGAAGCGGTCGTGAACCGGCTCAATCGGCTCAACCGGAAGCAGACCGCTCTGAACGAGCAGATCGCGACCGGCCAGCGAATCACGATGTCAAGCGAAGACCCTCAAGCCGCCGCGCGGGTGATGCGTTTGCGTTCCGAAAAGATGGCGGCGCAGCAGTACGCGAAAAACGCGGATACCGCCCTCGGTTTCGCCCAAGCATCCTACGCGGTACTGGATCGCTTGCGCATGCTCTCCGACCGGGCGGGTGAACTCGCGGTGTCTTCCAATAGCGACACGGTTTCATTTGAGGAGCGGAAAGCTTACGCGGTCGAGTTGAACGAACTCATTAAGGACGCAATCGAGGCGGGCAACACCAAGTTTCAAGGGGAGTATCTGCTCAATGGAACAGACACGGATAGTGCCAGTGATCCTTTTGCGCTTGTGATAGATCCCCAGACGAATGCCCAAACCGCAGTACGTTCCGCGGCGGTCGTCCAGTCGGTTACCGCGGGTGTCAGCGCGGCGGCCGTGGTTACGATGGCGAGCACTTCTGGTTGGTCGAACGGGATGCTGGTTTCCGGCACCGGGATCCCTGCCGGAACACGGATCGTCTCCGTGGACAGCGTAACTCAAGCAGTGACGCTCTCCAATCCTGTCACGGTAAGTGCGAATGCATCCCTCAGAGCTGAGTCGGATGGTGCCGAGTCGGATGGCGCCGCGATTCAAATTTCGGATACGCTCGAAATTTCACCCCGCTTGCGAGGCGTGGATAACATCGCGGTCAAAGATTTCATCAATAACATGATCGTCTTGCGCGACGGTTTGACTTCGAACTCGACTGCGAAAATCACGACGGCCCGGGCCTCGTTGATGGCCTCGGGGAACGGCTTGATCGAAATCCTCGCGTCCAACTCCTCAATTCAGGCGCGTTTGGAATCGGTGAAGGCGCAGAGCGCCTCTCGATTCAATGACATCGAGGCTCTGATTTCGAGGGATGCGGATGTGGATCAGGCTCAGGCGATGGTGAACCTCACGAGACAGCAGACGGCCTATCAGGCGGCGATGCAGGCCGGGGCGCAGGTGCTTAAAATGTCCCTCCTTGACTACATCTAGAGTTGTTCGGCGCCCGGGGACGCGGATGGGGTAACATCCCGGAAGAGAAGTATCTTAAAAACGGAAAACGCCCTCGAGGATTAGCTCGAGGGCGTTTTGTCTTTCGTAATTCGCCGGGTTAGAAACCGAGCGCGAGACTACGCGGCGTTGAAACGGAACTTGGCCTTGGCGCGCTTGGCGTTTGCTTTCGCTTTGCGCTTCGTTTTTTGCGTTGGCGTTTCAAACGCACGCAGGCGGCGCACTTCCTCCATGATTCCTTCATTCTCCATCTTGGATTTAAGGCGTTTCAGGGCGCGGTCTATTGGTTCTCCCTTACGTACTTGTACTTCTGGCATATAAGTTCTCCCTCCTTTCCATCGAGGTGTCGAAAATTGATTGGGTGGCAAGAGTAGTACTCAGGTGCCGGGCCGTCAACGACCGATTTTACCCACGGTCCCGGCAGGGGCATCGGGGCGGAGAGGCGCTGTTGCAGGCGTTTCTTTTGATTTAGGCTATTGATGATCAGGTGCTTAAATTAATTTTTTTAAAATGTTGCGTTATAAACATGAGCCGCGGCGGCGGGGATTCGAGTGTGGTTGACGCGGCCCCCGTGCTGGGGGAATATAAGCGAGGGAACGTCGTGATGCGGGTTCGCTAAAAGACCATGCAAAAACTTGAATTTGCCGAAGCTGTTGACTTGGTGACCTCGAAATTCCGTCTTTTCGACCGGGACGCGTATTTTTTCCTCAAGGACGCCTTGGATTACACGGTTTCACTTCACAAAAAGTCGAGGGCTTCGGGGGGATGTCATGTCAGCGGCCAACAGTTGCTGGAGGGGGTTCGGGAGTTTGCGTTGAAGCAGTTCGGACCGATGGTGATGACCGTGTTTGAATACTGGAACATCCGCGCCTGCGAGGATGTTGGCAGGATGGTTTTTCATCTCATTGAGGTGGGGGTTTTTGGAAAGTCCGACAAGGATTCGATCGAAGACTTCAAGGGTGGCTATTCGTTCCACGAGGCTTTTGTCCGGCCTTTTTTGCCAAACTTCGAGAAGCTCGCGCCCGGCAGGATTCGCCGAACGGAGCCCTCGAGGGGTCGGGCTCAGAAATCCGCGAAGACATCGGCTGCTGAGTAGTTCCGAATGGGCTGTTTCTCGGGCGCGGATGCGATGACGGTTGCAACGCCGCGGTACTTTGGAACATGATGCGGAGTTTCATGAAAGTCCACCCATACGCCTTGGCGCTTGCCGCGCTGGCATTCCCCTCCTTTCTAAAGTCCGGTGAACCGGATTTGCGCGCGGATCCGCTGGGTGTGCAGCCTGAACAGATCGCTCCCGGCTACTCGAACGGGTTGGGAAACATCCCGAAACGCAAGACGTGGGAAGGGCCTTTGCGGCTGGAAGATGCCATCAATGTTGCGCTGGCACAGAACCTCGACATTTTGAAGGCGATCCGGGAGATCGAGCGGGCCCAAGGGCAGGTTGTATCCGCGCGTGCCGCCGCTCTGCCCCATCTTGCCCTCAACTCAAGGTATGCTTACACGGATCCAGAGTTGATCGTCGCCGGTGCCCGGGCATTCACCCAGAGCAATTCATGGAACGTCGACTTTACGATTACCCAGAACATTTACTCGGGCGGTCGGGTGTCGGCGTCGATTGCGGAGAAAAAATTTCTCAAGAGCGCTGCTTATTTTACGCTGCGCGATTCCATCGACAAAGTCATCGGGCAGGTGCGCCAGCAATTTTCGGACGTGTTGGTGAAGAAAGCGTTGATTGAAGTCTCGAACGAGTCCGTGGAACTCGCCTCGCAGCAACTCAAGGACGCCCAGAACAGGTTCAATGCAGGCACCGTTCCCCGGTTCAACGTGCTGCGGGCGGAGGTGGAAGTCGCCAGCGTGAGGCCGCAGCTGATCCGGGCGAAGAACGAATATCTGATTGCGCAGCTTCAGCTTGCAAAGACGCTTGCGCTGGAAGCGGCGGTGACAGGCAAGCCCCCTTTCGAATGCGCCGGGGAACTCGACATTAGCGAGCGCTCGCTGGATTTGGCGAACGCACTGCTATTGGCCCGCGCTCGACGGCCTTCCCTGAAAGCGTTGCGCGAGCAGATTCTCGCGGAGAAAGAGGCAATCAAGCAGGCTAACTCCGGCTTCAAGCCCCAGATCGATTTGTCCGGGGGATATCGTTTTCAGAATAACCCGGCGACCCTGCATCTGGATGCGCACATGGAGGGGTATTTTCTAGGCGTGACGGGGAGTTGGAAGATTTTCGACAGCTTTGAAACCATGGGTTTGGTCGCGCAGGCGAAGGCCAAGTTCAGGTCCGCCACGCTCGCTTATGAGGACTCGGTGCGACAAGTCGAACTGGACGTGCAAAAGTCGTTTGCGGACTTGACCCAGTACCGCGAAACGATCGAAAGCCAGCAGAAGAACGTGCAGCAGGCCCTTGAAGCGCTGCGTCTTGCGCAGGAGCGCCTCTCTGCGGGGGCCGGCACCCAGCTTGAGGTTCTCGACGCCCGGGTCGCTCTCACCCGGGCGCGCACCACCGAGCTTCAGGCAAGGGGAGAGTATGTCCGCTCGCTCGCGGAATTCGACCGGGCGACGGCGACCGAGACCGTGTATCAGGAGGAATTCAACGATCCTCTTGCCAAGCTTGAGGACAAGGTCCTGAAGCGCGATTATTCATTCCTGTTCCGTCCTTGAGTTCCTCCGGTTTGTGGCTTGATGCGGGTACGTCGACCCCCGCGGTCGTTTGCGGGAAACTCGCGGAAATCGGATTTCCCCGCCACGCTTTCGCCTTGCGGCAGCCGGCAGTGGACGTCCGGGTGGAGCGCGAAGAGGCTGTAGCGAGGCTGGCTCCATACCATGGCCGGTTGCAGGCCGAGTTGGGCATGGCCGCGCGCAGCACCCATTTTGCGCAGCAGGTTCACGGTGACGTCGTGGCCGTGATTGCCAAGGGCCGGTACGAGGCCTCCACGCGGGTGATGCACGCGGGTGCGGACGCGCTGATTACCAACGACGAAAATGTTTGCTTGGGAATCTACACCGCTGACTGCTGTGCGGTTTTCATCGTGGATCCCGTGAGCCGCGCGATTGGCCTCGTCCACTCCGGCGCAAAAGGTACTGCGTTGAGGATTGTTTCAAAAGCGATTGAAGCCATGCAGCGACACTTCGGGTGCCGGATGTCGCAGCTTGTCGTGGCGCTGAGTCCGTGCATTCGGCCTCCGCTTTACGAGGTCGATTTTGCACGGTGCATTGTCGGCGAATGCAGGGAGGCCGAGGTGGCCCAGGTGTGGGATGGAGGCGAATGCACCGGAAGAGAATCAGCGCGTTATTACTCGTACCGGATGGAAAAAGGGCTCACGGGCCGGATGCTGGCGCTGCTCGGAAGCTGAGCATTTTCGAGACCTTTGGATGATCCCGGGTGATCCTAAGGGTTGTCTCTCGGACCGAAGATCTTTTCCAAGGTTTGCGCGGCTTTTTCGCGGTGTACGGGTTTCACGTGCATTGTCACGGCGCTGACGGCCGCAAGGATCGCCGCGAAGTCGTCCGTGTAACCCACGACCGGAAAGAAATCGGGAATCAGGTCGAGAGGGGAAATAAAGTACGCCAGCGCCGAGATGATGGCCCCCTTCGCCCACGCCGGCGTCTCGGAATCCTTCAAGGTATGGAACAGCACCAATGCGTATTCAATGAGCGACCTGCCTGCGGAACCGGCGAAGCGCTTGATTTTATCCCAAAAGGCAGAGTCATTAAACTTGGGTGACATATCAGCTTCTTTGACCGTAACCCAAACCCGTTGAACTATCAATGCTTGTCTCGATCATTTGCCTGGGCGGCATCGATTCATTTAGCTTCCGGCCTCGGGATGCGCTCCCGCCCCCACGGTTCGGGACTAGAGCATCTGCTCCACAAACGCGCGCCCTTCAAAAAAGGCGAAGTCGTCAACGCCCTCGCCCGTTCCGATGAAGCGGGCTGGAATTCCAAGCTCATGTTGGATGGAGATAACGCAACCGCCTTTCCCCGACCCGTCCAGCTTTGTGACGATCACGCCGGAAAGCCCTGTCGCGGCTTTGAACTCGCGCGCCTGAACCAGCGCATTGCTGCCCGTTGTCGCATCCACAACAAGCAAAGTTTCATGTGGCGCGGTGTCGTCTGATTTTGAAATCGCCCTCCGCACCTTGGAAAGTTCCTGCATCAGATTGTATTTGTTGTGAAGCCTGCCGGCCGTGTCGCAGATCAAAAACTCAACATTGCGCGCGACCGCGGCCTTATACGCGTCATGGCAGACGGCCGCAGGATCGGAGTTGTAGGGTCCCTTGATCAAATCACAACCGATCCGTGTCGCCCATACTTCAAGCTGTTCAATCGCAGCCGCGCGGAACGTGTCCGCTGCGGCGAGCAGTACTGAATGACCTTTCTTTTTGAGGAGCCGCGCGAGTTTCGCCGTGGAAGTGGTTTTGCCGGTGCCGTTGACGCCCACAATCAGAATCACTTTCGGTGCCGCCGGTAGCGGTCGCAGCATCGGCGTGTCACGGGGCATGACCTTGAGAATCTCCTCCCGCGCGACCTCCACGACTCCTTCCGCGGTTAATTTCTGCTGGCTCTCCTGCAGCTTTTTGAGGATCTGCATCGTCATCGGGACTCCCAAGTCCGAACGGATGAGCGTCTCCTCCAAATCATCCCAATCGACGGGCTTGCCGGTGAATTTTTGGAGAATCGTTTTGAAAAAACCTAGGGCCATTGCGGGTTCGGAAAGCAGGGTGAAGGATGGTGTTTTCGCGGGAGAATGCCAGGGGCGCTCGCGGCCGGTGCGGGAGCCTTAAGCTGGCAAGGGCGGCGGATTGTTTGACGTTATTGGGTCTTGGATTACCGCTGCGGGACGCCGGGGTACTTCCTTTCGAATCCGGTCGAGCAGACCATTCACGAAACGACCCGATTCCTCGGATCCAAAACGTTTCGCGATTTCAATCGCCTCATTGATGGCAACCGCCGGGGGAGCTTCCGTCGAAAAAACCAGCTCGTAGACCGAAAGCCTGAGAATGCTTCGGTCCACCGCCGCGAGGCGTTGGAGTTGGTAGTTTTGAGCGAAACGCACAATCAATGCATCAATTGCTTCGTGATTCATGCAGACTCCATTTACGAGGCTTTCGGCGAATGCACGGGCCTTCGGCGCGATTGGCGGAGGCTGGGGGCTGTCGGGCTCCGAACTTGTGGCGCGCAGCCTCCAGAAGTCGCCGTCGGGCGTTCTGCTCTCGAAACCCTGATGGTCGAGCTGAAACAAGTACTGCACGGCTGCCTCCCGGCCTTCCCTCCGGAGCCCGCTCTTGGATCCTGCCGATTTCAACTCCTTTTGATTTGATGCCGCCATCTGAGTATTCATTTTGTCCGCAGCGTGCCGGCGGAGCCCGCGTGGATGGCTTTGACGGTGCGCAGCATTCTTACCCCTGCACGCGCGGCTTCTACGCCCCGGTTGATTTCAGCTCCCAAGCAACGTGCCTCCGCCTGAGTCGCATCCTTGACCAACAGCACCTCGTGAAGAACCGGGATTCGGTGGGTGATCGAAGACTGCAGCAGTTGTTGGGTGATCGCCTGCGCGACCAGCGTTGCGTGGGCTGTCGAACCGTCGAGAAGCACTCCGAAAGCCGCCACGCATTCAAACTGCCCGCTTGAGGCCATCAGATCCGCTGCGAGAGGAAGTTCAAAGGAACCGGGCACCCAATGCACGGTTACCGAGGCCCGCGGGCTAATAGCGCTCAATTCACTTTCAAAGTTGCTGACCAGGCCTTCGACCCACTTTTGGTTGTACAGGCTGGCGGCTACCCCGATTTTCCATGGAGTTGCGCAACTATCGGGGCGTTCTGGCATCAGACTGGACATAATAAAAGAGCGGTTGGAGAGGATCTCCCGAGCGCACACTCTAAATGCGGGGAAGCGGAATTCGCAAACCTCAAATGTGACTGCCATTTTCCGTGAAGCTGCTAATTCTTTCGTCAATGGCTTCCGCGTCGAAAGTTCCGTTAAATTGTGGAAAACAGCGTCTCGGGCGTCTGGGTTTTCCGCGCGCTGTTTTTCTCGCAGTGTGGCTTGGGTGCACCACGTGGACGGCGTGGTCCGACGAAGGCCGACGATTTCCGCCCGCCGGATTCAAACTGGTATTGGACGAGTCGTTTGATGCAGCGCGCCTCAATCCAGAGTTGTGGGAAACGAAGTTGAAGGTCCTCGGAAGGCAGGGGGACCGGTACCACAACCACTCGTATCTCAACTACCTCGCCGATGAAGATGTCCTGCTTGAAAATGGTACGCTGCGGTTGCGGGCAGCCCGCGGCAAGGTGCAGGGTGATGATCCTCCCGGGGTTTATGAATACAGCGCGGGGATGGTGTCATCGCACGATCGTTTTTCGTTCACCTACGGTTACATCGAAATACGGGCGAAGTTTCCAGGAGGCAAAGGTGCGTGGCCCTGCTTTTGGCTGATGCCGCAGAGTCATCAATGGCCGCCCGAGTTCGATATCGCCGAATACTATGCCGGCAGGAAGTTGATGCATCTCGGGTTGTGCCATGGAAATTTCCCAGACGTGCAATGGGCGAGCGGGGGCAACCTGGATGTTGATTTCGAAGGTTCGTGGAATACGTTCGGGCTGCTGTGGCTTCCGAACAAAGCGCAGTGGATCCAAAACGGCGTGGTGAAACACGAAACCGAGGGGGGGCACGTTCCAAACATCCCCATGTACGTGATTCTCAGCAACGGCGTGAGCAGCAGATTCGGGCCATCCGGAGCCCCGGATGCGGAGACGGTATTCCCGAATTTTTTTGAAATAGACTACCTGCGCGTTTGGATCGCGCCGGGAGGCGCCGCAACGGCGAACCCGCGGATTGGATCTGCACTTGTGAATCAATAAGTCTCCGTGGGGCGCGGCGATCGGAGCGTCCAACCTTCTTTTCAGTGCGACACCATCCACCTCACCGGGGAATCTTCCTCGACACCTATCGCTTTCCAATGAGTTGGATCAGGTCTGAGAGAATGTGAAGTGATTCTTCTTTGACCGGGTCTTGGTTGATCGGTGCTGACTTGAAGATCGAGTCGTCTTTGGCCGCGTCTTCTGCCGGTGCCTTCTTTTGTTCCCCATTGTCCGTCGCTTCGGCATCGTCTTTTTTCGACTTCCGCTTTGGCTCAATGAACGAAATGGTTTGAAGCGGGCCGCTTTTGGCGTTGTCCAGACTGATCCGGAAGGCCTTCGGGCTGTCCTGCTTTTTCAGGGCGTCGCGCGCGGCGTCCCGCTCCTCGTTGCGGGCCTTGTCTCTATCGAGCTCTTCCTTGCGTATCTTCTCGCTGGTTGAAACTTTGTTGTTTGCCACGTATTTCCGGATCCGATCCAAATCCTCGCGCACGAATCCGAATTCCGGGTTTTGCGCGACACGCGAGTTCGACTTGGTTTTGAGTTCATCTAAAGGCAGCACAGTCTTCCAGCGTTCGTACTTCAACGCGGGAATGGTGTCGTAGGGCAGCGGATCCTTCAGTGCTGCTTCCCCGATTTCGTCCTGGTCAGACATGGATGGCAGCACGATGTCGCTTTCCACACCGCGCAGTTGGGTTGAGCCGCCGGCAATACGGTAAAACTTCTGAATGGTGAATTTGATGGATCCGGCTTTCGCGGCGTTGGTGAGCGTAGGGATCGCCCGTGCGAGCTCCACCATCTGCTGGACGGTTCCCTTGCCATAGGTCTTGCTGTCGCCAACGATGACCGCTCTTCCGTAATCCTGCATCGCAGCGGCGAAGATTTCGCTGGCTGATGCGCTCAGCCGGTTCACCAAAACAACCATCGGTCCGTCGTAGGCGATCGTGGGATCCGTATCGCGCGAGACTGCGATCTCACCATTCCAGCTCTTGGTCTGCACGACGGGTCCTTCCGAGAAAAAAAGGCCCGAAAGATTGATTGCTTCCTCGAGTGATCCACCCGAATCCCTCCGGAAATCCATGATCAGTCCATCGATTCCCTCCTGTTTGAGCCGGTTCAGCAGCAGCAGCGCGTCCCGCGTGGTGCTCTTCGCGTCCGGATCGTTGCTTTTGGTGAAGTCGCGGTAGAAGGACGGCAGTTCGATGAGGCCGATTCTATGCGATTGGCCGTTCGGTTGCGTCCACTCGATGAGTTCGGCGTGCGCTTCACCGTCCTTCAGTTTGATCTCGTCTCGTTTCAACTCAATGGTGACACGTTCCGAAACATTGGTCGCGCTCACCGGGATGATCTGCAGGCGCACAACCGTGTCTTTTTCCCCGCGGATCATGTTCACAACCTTGTCGAGTCGCATGTCCACGCAGTCGACGAATTCGGCGTCTGCCTGCGCCACGCCGACGATGCGGTCGCCGGGCTTGATCGCATCGCTGCGACTGGCGGGCCCGCCGGGAACCACCTGATCCACCTTCACGTAGCCGTCCTCGGTTCTGAGCCGAGCGCCGATGCCAAACAGAGAAAGGCGCATGCTGATGTTGAACTGCTCCTGATCGTCTTTCGCCAGATACTCCGAGTGCGGATCGTAAGACTTCGCAAGCGACGTGAGGAATGTCTTGTGCACATCCTTCGGCGTGCGTTCGCGAATGTCGCGGATGAATTCGTTGTATCGTTTTTTAATTGCGGGGACTGGATCGGTTTTTTTGCTGTTGAGTCGCTCTTGGATGAGCTCCGATGCGATACGGTCGCGCCAGATGCGGTCGGAGTCTTCCAGCGACGCGGGCCATGGAGCCTTTTGTCGGTTGATCTCAACCGAGTGATCCAGATCAAGCGCTATTTCCGTTGAGAGAAGTTCCAGCGCGTATTTGACCCGCTCTTCAGCGCGCTGTTTGAAGACGTCGTGAATCTCAGCGGCCGCGCCTGTTCTCCCGAATATGAGCTCGTCATCGAGGCTGTTGGTCCATCGTGCGGTGAATCCATTGACGTCCTCTTGGGTGAAGAAAAGATGGTTGTAGTCAAGGTCATCAAGGAAGTTGTGAAGCAGCTTTTCGGACATCGCGTTGTCGACGCGTTTTTTTGAATAGTGCGCCTGCTCGAGAATGCTCACGACGGCGATTGCGACTTGCGCGGGATCCGGTTCCGAAGTGGTGGCTGCGTAGCCGAAGGAAAGCAAAAATACCAAAGCACCATGGGTAAAGAGGCGGAGCAGTTTCATGCCGGATGTTAGATGGTTCATTTGGTTTTTCTCAAAAGCCTGATCGGGTTGATGTACGAAAAGGGGTTGGTCGAAAAATTGCTGTGCGGAGGCTACGAGGAAATGATCTGCCAGCCGTGGTTCAAGTCCTTGAGAACGGCGTGTACTTGTTCGCCATGGGAATTGAGGTGGCGGATTGTGCAATAGCGCGAACCCAGTTGAATGTGGCTGAAACCGTAGGTTGGTTCAGCAAACGGCACGTGTCTCGCATGGTTTTTGAGCGGCCTGCAGTTCGCTCCGCCACCGCCCGAAATCACGTAGCTGGTCCTTGAGTTCTCAAGTTCCAGGTGTTGAAGGTCGTGATCGTGGCCGGCGATGTACCAGTGCACTCCCGCTTTTTCGAGAAGGGGCGCGAGCTTCTCTATAAGCTCCGGGGAATCGCCGTGCGCGCCGTTTGAGTAGACGGGATGGTGCCCCACCACAAATGTGAATCCTTTCCGGTTGGATGCCAGTTGCGCGCGTATCCACGCCCATTGGGTTTGTTCCTCCTCGCGCGTGAGACACGGGAGCCGCTCCCCGGGTCTTTTAGGATTCATGCGCCCGCTGATGCTTTGGAGATTGGTGTCGATGAATAGAAAGGTCGCCTTATCTTCAATTTCAAGACGGTACCATTTTGCCGGCATCGTCCATCGGGTTGAGCCTGTCCCAGCGTAGGCGAGCTGTTTGCTCGGCCCGTCTGGGGAATCATGGTAATCATGGTTTCCGAGGATTGCAGGGCAGGGGCATGGAAATGACTCTTTCGGGTACATTTTTTCAAAGCCTGACTCCCATCTTTGGTCTGTAACGCCCCCTCCCAATGCTGCGTTGTGATAAAAATTGTCGCCCAGCAGCATCAGCCAGGTTGGGTTGATTGAAAGCTTTGCCGTGTAGTCGCGCATGGCGGCCGCCACCTGGGCCTGCGCCGGCAGCCCGCTTCCAAAGTCGCCGAGCATCAGCAGGTGGATGTCGTTTGTAGCGTTCGTCTGCGGTGCTGCGCTGGAGCGCACGTTCAGACAGAGCGCTGCGCTGGAACAGAAGGCGGTTTTCAGGAACCTGCGTCTGGATAGGGGTGAATCCACTCCATATACCCTATCCGCGGTTGGGGGCGCTGCAAGCCTAGCGCCGCCCGTTTCCGGTCCGGCTTTGCGCAAAGCCGTGAATCAAGCTGCGGGTCGATTCGGAGATTTCCGCCCCCGCAAACTCATAAATTTGAGGGCTCGTTCAGCAGTGCTGAAACTCTCGAGAGCAGCCTTCCGGCAGCTCCGCCATCAAGCACCCTGTGGTCAAAAGACAGGGTGAGCTGCGATTCAGTGGCGGGTTCGAATGTCTTCGTGGATGCCTGCCAGCGCGGCACCACGCGTCCGGCTCCCATGCCCAGGACGAGAGTCTGTTCCGGAAGCGGAATGGGAGTCGCCCATTCAAGTCCGAACGTGCCGAAATTCGTCACGGTTGCAATCGATCCTCCGGTGGCGTTCGCAGGTAGCCGTCTCCTGCGCGCAAGGTCCACAAGGTCGTTGTATCGGATGAGCAGCTCGCTTAGCGGTGATTGGTCGGCATTGCGCAAGACGGGCACGAGCACTCCGTCCTCGGCTTCCACTGCAAATCCCACGTCGATGGATCGGGGGTGCACGATCTTGTCCCCGATCAGGCGTCCTGCAACGGCGCTGTTTTCACCAAGAGCGATCGCCAGCGCTCGAAGTGCGTAGAGTGCGGGGCCGGCTTTTTGCGGGCTTGCCTTCCGGTGGGCGAGCATCTGGTCAATCACAACGGCCATGCCAACCGTTGCAAGCGGGCGCGTCCAGGAACGACGCATCGCATCCGCAACCGCAACGCGCATGCTTGAAGCATTCGACATCTGATGGTTGTCCAGCTGTGCGAGGAACTTTTCAAAATCCTCAATCGTGAGCCGGCCCGCCGCACCGCTTCCCGCAATCCCGGCAAGGTCCGCAGCGTGCAGCCCAAGCTCATCCATGCGGGCGCGCATTCTCGGCGAAATGAATCCCGCCCCAGCAGCACTTGCGGGAACGGGCAGTCCGCGGAGTGTAGGCGCCACGGCGTTCGCGGGCTGTTTGCCCGAAGAAGTGATAGACGCATTTTTTTCATTCGGAGAAAATCCGTGGGGCAGGGAACGGTCCTCGCTTGTCTCTGCCGCAGGGGAATCCAGACCGAGGCGTCTGGCCTCTGCATCCGTGCATTCGAGGTAGCCGAGCGTCGCTCCGACCGCGTAGCTCTCCTTCAGCTGGATATTCCATTCCACCACGGTTCCGTTGCAGGGAGAAGTGACTGCCATGGTCGCCTTCTGTGTTTCAACCTCGAGGATGTCTTGATCGCCTTCGACGCTGCTTCCCGGTTGGAAAAAAATCCCGACGACAGTGGCTTCCGCGATGGATTCGCCGAGCTGAGGCATGACGATTGGTATGCGTGGCATATTTGAGAAGGTATGAAGGTCGGGACAGTCAGTGCCGCGTCATTTGTTCAAGAGAGTTCTCGCCGTTGCGGCGATGGTCGGCGCGGTTGGGCGGTGGGTGCCCCATAGGTTGGGATGGAAGGGCACCGGGGTGTCCTTGCTGTTCAGCCTCATCGGAGGAGCATCCAGCAGGTTGAAACCCTCGCTCGCGATTCTCGCGAGTATTTCGGCGGTAACACCTCCCCATGGCCATGCCTCGCCCACGGCCAGCACCCGGCCGGTCCTTGCCACGGAAGCAAGGATGGTGTCGGTATCGATCGGTTTGATGGACCGCAGATCCACGATCTCGAGCTCCCAGCCCTCGGCGGCGAGTTCGTCCGCGGCAGCCAGACATTCATGAAGCATGGCGCTGTAGGTCACAATCGTCGCATCCCTCCCTTGCCTTGCCACCCTGGCTTTCCCGATCGGAAGCGCTTCCGAGGGCAGTGACTCCGCCTTGAGATGGTAATACAGGTATTTGTGCTCACAAAAGATCACCGGATCGTCGATCGTCACCGACTCCAGAAGCATCGAATATGCATCCTCAACGGTTGCCGGAGTGACGATGATCAACCCCGGATAGTGCGCGTAGATCGCCTCGAGGCTCTGCGAATGAAACGGACCGCTCCCAGCGGTGCCTCCGCTTGGCAGTCGCACAATGATCGGACAGGGGACGCCGGTTCGCCAGTGAAGCGTGGCCGCTTGATTCACAATCTGGTTGAAAGCCACGGTTGAGAAATCCGCGAACTGCATCTCAACAATCGGCCTCATGCCTTCGATCGCCGCTCCGATCGCCGAGCCGATGATTGCATCCTCACTGATCGGCGAGTCGAGTACGCGTCCGGGATAAGCCTGCGCGAGGTTCTTCGTGGCCTTGAACGCGCCGCCGAAAGTCGCGATGTCCTGGCCGTAGAGGTAAACGCGAGGGTCAACTGCGAGTGCGTGGGCCTGCGCCTCGCGAATGGCTTCAAGATACGTGATCAATGTCGGAGTCGGTTGAGGCTGTAAATGCCATCCTTTACAAGTGCGCGTCGCGTTTCAAAGAAAGACAATTCGGATGGAGGGGAATGCGCTTGGGTTGGATGCACAGAGATTTTTTCGCGGTGGTTGAGCAGTGCCTTAAGCATCCCTTCGGATCGCCCTAAAGGTTCCCCTCCAGAAGGTGGCGGCTGGAGATTGCGCACCAGTCCTCTTTCGCGGGGTCGGGTAGCGGCTCGCGCATGGCGTACGCGACCGCTTCTTCAACTTGAGAGAGCGAGTCGCGTTTCCAGCGGTCAAGCGCATCTTGGTCCGCCCATCCCTGCTCGAGCAGGTGGCGTTGTGAAACCAGCAGGCAATCGCGGCCCAGCGCACTGTCTTTTAGTTTCGACGGGACGTAGTGCCCGTCATCGTGTTCTCCATGTCCGGAAAGGCGCAGGCTGCGAGCCACCACCATTTGGGGACCGGCGCCGTCTCGGGCCCGCTCGACCGCGCCGCCGATGACCTTCAAGCACGCGGACAAGTCGGTCCCGTCGACGGAATGACCGTCGATGCCGTATCCCGCTGCCTTCTCGACAAGGTCGGCGCATGCAAACTGCCGGTCCGTCGGCGTCGAGTAGGCGTACTGGTTGTTGGTGACCACCAGCACAAGCGGGAGCTTCTCAACAGCCGCCTGATTGATGCCCTCGTGGAAAGATCCAGTCGACGTGGCTCCATCGCCCAGACTGGTGGCACCCACGGTGCCGCGACGTCCCTGAAAACGGTGCGCCATCAACACGCCGTTCACCACTGAAACCATCGCACCCAGATGGGAAATCATCGGAAGCATGCCTTCCTTTGGGCGACCACGGTGGATGTTGCCGTCTCGACCGCGCATCGGCCCCGAGCGGGATCCGATGTACGTCATCGTAAAATCCACAACGCTTTCACCGAACGCAAATCGTCCGGCCTGGTCGCGGATTAACGGCGCAAAAACATCTCCATCCCTCAGGGCCATGCCCGTTGCGACGCTCACCGCCTCCTGGCCTTTTCCTAAAAAAACGCCGCCAGTGACTTTTCCCCCGAGAAACAAGCTGCGGATTTTATCCTCGGCGACCCGTGCAAGGAGCATCCACCGGTACGCCCGGCGGTAGGTTTCTGGAAAGTCGGAGGCTTTTTGAGCCGGTTCCGAGCCCTCGGGTTTTTGCAACATCCACGGATCCTATTGAAATCCCGCCATACGGCGCAAGGGTTGAGGGAGACGTTTTCTGGTTGAGCGGGTGAGTTCAGGCAGTAGGGTGCTGAAGCCGTGGATCCGGTTGCGGATGCAGGAGCCAAACGCCGGTGAATACGGTGCATTGCGCCGCGTCTTGCGCTCCGGTTCCTGATTTCCGAATTTTACAAGCAAGTAACAAATGTTCGATCAAGCTGCTGATGTTGTTTTGAAAACGTTACGTGACCGTCTCTCGGGTGGAGCGCGGTTGCGCGCGTCGGCCGCTTCCATCAGCCGATTGCGAAGCGCTTTGGCGGATCCGTCCGCGGTTCGTCCTCAAGTACCGCGAGCCCACGGGGGCCAGCATCGGGGCGATGGTTGCGAGGTTGTTCTGCAGGAACGCGACTCCAGTCTCGCGGCATGCAGTTTTTGCGGAACCGCAGACGGTGTCCCTGTTGGTCGCATTCTGCACGGCGAGATGAATCCGGGTGAATTGCTGTTGGTTGGGGAGGCGGTGTGCAGTTGCAAAGACGCAGAATTTGCGAGCTTCGGCGGCGCATCCGGAGAGTTGCTTTTAAAAATGCTCAAAACCATGGGTCTGACGCGTGATTCAGTGAACATGGTGAACGTGGTTGTCTGTGAAGGCACCGGACTAGGACGTTCAACGCAGACGCTGCAGTTGCGTGACGCGATGCGCATGGAATGCCGTTCCTCCTTAAGAGAATTGGTTCGAAAACAAAAACCCAGAGTGATCATTGCGATGGGCGCGAACGCCGCCGCCGCTATGTTTGAATCCAAGGCGCCGATTGAATCTTCGCGGTCCGTCTGGCGTGATTTTGAAGGTGTGCCTGCGATGACGACTTTCCATGCGGCTCACCTGGTCCAAAACCCGGAGATCGCTGAACGGCGCAAAGTATGGGAGGACCTGATGCTCGTGATGGAGAAACTCGGGATTCCTGTCTCAGCGAGGCAGCGTGGTTTTTTCCTCCGGTAGACCAAGTCGTTTGGCTTGGCTGGCCGCGATTTTAGGGTGCGTCATTCGATGTCGACTCGGACGCCCGCGGAGATCTGTTTGACGAGCCGGATCACGTCCCAGTTTGCAACGCGCATGCAGCCGTGGCTGAAGGCCCGACCGATCGTCTCCGGCTGGTTGGTGCCGTGAATGCCGATGCCCGGCTTGTTCAGCGCGCACCACACAACACCCACCGGATTGTTCGGTCCCGACGGGAGCATGTAAAAATCGTTTGTACGGACTCCATGGTTCAAAACGCCCTCGTCCCATCGGAATGTAGGCAGCGTCGAAATCGCGAGGATCCGCCATTTTCCTGGAGGAGTTGGCAGAGACGTCGACCCTGGGGTGATCGGGAAAGCTGCGATCAGCTTTTCGCCATCCAGAAGTTGCAGGATCCGCTCTTTGCGGCTGATTTGAATCCGGCGTTCTTTGAATTCTGGAACCTCCGGAAGCGTTGCCGTCGGGCTGATGTCTTCAATCCGGAAAGGCTCCACGGCAGGCACTGTCAGCGAGTCTCCGACTTTCAGTGAGTCGAGTTTCAAAGTTGGATTTAAATCCTCCAGCAGCGTCGGCGAGCAGTGGAATCGCTCGGACACAAACTCGAGGAAGGAACCGTAGGGGAGTGAGCGGCGTTTTGACTGCTCGGCGGTGGAGGAGGGGACCTGCCCGACAAAGCGCTTGTCGCCGTTCTGCAGGGTGTACTCCGTGTAAATTTCATTCGTTGGGAGCGGCAGGTTCTCCGGCGAGCCCGTTTGTTCCAAGCCATGCGCCTGTTGGTAGAGGGCAGTTGCCTTGACGGTGAACTCGCCGGTCTGGCCGTCGATTTTTCCGGGGCCAAACATGGATGCATCGAGGAAGGTCTGCAACCGCACGACGGCATCCCTCTGTTCAGGAGTCGGCTTGGGGCGCGGCTTTGGCGTTGGAAACGTCGGTTCATTGCCCGCGCCCGGTGTTTTTGGAAGCGCGGACGCCGCCGGTTTGATCGAGACCGGAACCGAGTTTTTTAACGGAGCAGGGTCGGGTTCCAGCGCCAACGCGAAATTCCGAATGAATATGCCCAGTATAAGAAATGCTGTGGTTCTGAGAGGCTCTCGCATATGGGATCCGGCTGGAAGATACCGTCGACTAACCCTAATAAACAGGTAGTGTTGGCGACAGCTTATTTGAAATGAAATCACAACGCCTTCGCATCGCCCAAGTCTCACCACTCTGGACCCGTGTTCCCCCTGTGAACTACGGAGGCATCGAGCTGCTGCTCAAGCTTTTAACGGATGAATTGGTGGACCAGGGCCACGACGTCACCCTTTTCGCAAGCGCCGACTGCGACGTCAAAGGACAGTTGCATTCCGTCCTGCCGGTTTGTCTCAGTGACATGATGGGACAACAGCGCGCCCAGTGCTACGAGCATTACGCATGTGCGGTGATGGCAGATGCCATGGCGCGTGCTCACGAATTCGATATCCTTCATTTTCACCTGCAGCCGACTTGGCTTCCCTTTGCCGCGAATTCGCCGTGCCCGTCACTGTTTACGCTCCATACCTTTCCCCTTCATGATGACGAGTGGGTGATGGCGCGGTATCCCAACGTGGAGGTTTCGGGAATCAGTCATTATCAACTTGCCCAGGCCTCTCAGCGTCTGGGGCGCAAGTTCCCAGTCATTTACAACGGATGCGATTTCAGCTCTTTTGAGCCGCGCTACGAAAAAGGGGAGTATCTCGCGTTTCTGGGCAGGATGAGTTTCCAGAAAAACCCCGGAGGGGCCATTCAGATCGCAAAGGCATGCGGGATGCCGATTGTGCTCGCGGGTGAACCTTTCACGGTTCAGGAAGAAGCGTATTTTAACGAGCACGTCCGGCCCTTTCTCAACGACAAAGACGTGCGTTGGATCGGTTCGGCAAACCACCGGCAAAAAGCGGATCTGTTGCGCAATGCTGCGGCGCTCATTTTTCCGATCCAATGGGATGAGCCTTTCGGGCTGGTGATGATCGAGGCAATGGCATGCGGGACTCCTGTCGTGGGCGTCCGTCGCGGTTCAGTCGCCGAGGTGATTGATTCGGGAATCACGGGATTCAGCGCTGATACCGTGGAAGAGCTCGCCCCGCTCGTGGAGCCCGCAATCAAGCTGGATCGTCGAGTGGTGCGTGCGCACGGTGAGTCTCGGTTTGGCTTCCGTCAGATGGTTGATGGCTACGTTTCCCTTTACCGAGAGTTGCTGGAGCGCAAAACGCAGTCTGTCTCGGCGTAGCGCGCTTTTCCTCCGCCAGTTTCGGATTTCAACCGGTTCGAATCCGCCGAGCTACGAGGCTGTTTGCCGGCTATTCCAAATCCTCATCGCTGCCGCCGCGCTTCGCTTTCAAACCGCGGAGTTTCCCCTCGATGAACGCATCGATATCGCCGTCCATGATGTCCTGAATGTTGCTGCTTTGGACTCCAGTCCGCAGATCCTTGATCATTTGGTAGGGTTGAAACACGTAGGACCGAATTTGTGATCCGAAAGCAACGTCGGCTTTCTCTCCGTACTGCCGCTCAAGCTCCGCGCTGCGTTTGTCGATTTCGATCTGTTTGAGTTTTGCGGTCAGCATCCGCAGGGCGAGGGTTTTGTTCTGCGCCTGGGATCTTTCGCTCTGGCACGCAGCGATCAGTCCGCTGGGCTTGTGGCGGATCCTGACCGCTGTCTCCACTTTGTTGACGTTTTGGCCGCCTTTGCCTCCCGCGCGGTACGTATCGATTTCGATGTCGGCTTCGTTGATTTCGATCGGCGCGCTCTCCGGCAAATCCGGCACGACGTCCACTCCTGCAAACGAGGTATGCCTGCGCTTGTTCGAGTCGAAAGGGGATATTCTCACCAAGCGGTGCACGCCGCGCTCCGTGGCCAGATATCCGAACGCGTATTCCCCGCTTACGCGGATCGTGGCTGACTTGATGCCGGCCTCATCGCCCGGCTGAATGTCCACAATCGAGGTCTGGTATCCGTGCCGCTCGCACCAGCGCTGGTACATCCGCAGGAGCATGTCGGCCCAGTCGCAGGCTTCCGTGCCGCCGGCTCCGGACTGTACCGACAAAAACGCAGAACACCGATCCGACTCACCGGCGAGCAGGAGCTTGAGCTCAAAAGCCTCAAGGTTGCGGGTCAGCGACGCGAGCTCCGCCTCCACCTCCTGTGCCGCCTGCTGCTGGTTTTCCTCGGCGAGCGCCAGCTCCACCAGCACTTCGAAATCCGCAAGCTGCCGCTCAATGGATGTGAACGGGGTGATTTTTCCTCTAAGCGTGGAAACTTCTTCGACGAGTTGCTGTGCCCGTTCCTTTTGATTCCAAAAATCCGGGGCGCTCATCGCGTCCTCAACCTCCGTGAGGCGGGATTTGAGTGAGGCTAAGTCAAAGAAACCTCCTGAGCTCGTTGACCCGGTCCAGAAGCGGCTGTAGTTCTAAAGTGCTGATATCGATTGCCATATGTGTTAAAATTTCGGTCCGGCAAGCCCGTTCTTCGACTTTCCGCGCATCACTTGAAGATTTGCAAAACGCTGATTTCCAGTAATTAGCCTGGCTGGGAAAACCCCGGGCGTCCGGCGCCGGAATCCAGTCCGGGCGCAAAGCCGGACCTGCATATTCCTCAGCGCCTGAGGGATGCGTCGAAGCGGTAGACGGTCTCCCCCTCCTGCATGAGGTCGAGCCGGTCCCGGGCGATCATGCTTAAGTATTCAGGACTAGTGCGTAACAAACGTTCCTGCCGTTCGTGACGCTGCAGGACCGCTTTTTTGGCGAAGAGCTGCGTTTCCAGATCCTGGATCTCAGCGCGCATTTCATCCCGTTTCGAAGTCTCTGGCAGATAACGCATAGCGAGAGTCATCAGCACGACAAGGGCAATAAAACAGGTGAGCGCCCAGTTCAGGGAAACCCAAACGGGGCGCACGATCTGGGAACGTTGCTCCAGGAAACGGTCGCTCACTTAGACCGACATCTTACCACCGAAGACCGCGTTGTCACCCAATTGTTCTTCGATTCTCAACAACTGGTTATACTTGGCGACGCGATCGGTGCGGCAGAGCGAGCCTGTTTTGATCTGGCCGGCATTTGTCGCCACCGCGATGTCCGCGATCGTCGTGTCCTCGGTTTCGCCCGAGCGGTGCGAGATCACCGCTGTGTAACGGTTCTCTTTCGCAAGCTCGATCGCGTCGAGTGTCTCGGTCAAAGTCCCGATCTGATTCACTTTTACGAGAATGGAGTTTGCAACTCCCCGCTCGATTCCCTTGCGCAGGAAGTCGACGTTGGTGACAAAAAGATCGTCGCCTACCAGTTGTGTGTTCCTGCCCATTGCATCCGTGATGGCTTTCCAGCCGTCCCAGTCGTTTTCCGCACAACCGTCTTCGATGGAAACGATCGGATAGTTCTTCTGAAGTTCCTGATAGTAAGCAACAAGCTCCGACGCAGAGCGCTTCGATCCATCGCTCTTCTTGAACACGTATTGCTTGGACGCGGCGTCAAAAAACTCGGAGGACGCGACATCCAGGGCGATGAAGATTTCCTCGCCCAGCTTGTATCCCGCTTTCTTCACAGCTTCAGCGATCGTTTCCAGCGCATCGGAGGCGCTCTTGAGGTTCGGAGCAAATCCACCCTCGTCGCCGATTGCGGTGGAGAGGCCGCGCCCCTTGAGGACGCCCTTGAGCGCGTGGAAAATCTCGGTGCCCGCCCGGAGTGCGTCTGAGAACTTGTTGAACTTCTTGGGCAGGATCATGAATTCCTGAAAATCGATGGGGGCATCAGAGTGCGCGCCACCGTTGAGGATGTTCATCATCGGAACTGGAAGAACCTTGGCGTTTGGCCCCCCGATATATTTGAAGAGTGGAAGTTCGACCTGGTTGGCGGCGGCGTGGGCTGTCGCGAGCGAAACCGCCAGAAGGGCGTTTGCCCCCAACTTGCTCTTGTTTGGAGTGCCGTCGAGAGCCAGCAGTGTTTTATCCAGCGTGACCTGGTCGAGCGCATCATGACCTTCCAGCTCCGGAGCAATGATCTCTTCAACATTGTGCACGGCTTTGAGCACGCCTTTGCCAAGATAGACGGACTTGTCGCCGTCGCGGAGTTCAACGGCCTCATGTTCACCGGTGCTGGCACCGCTGGGGACCGCTGCACGGCCGACTGCGCCGCCGACGAGTTCAACATCCACCTCAACGGTGGGGTTTCCCCGCGAGTCAAGAATTTGGCGGGCGATGATGGTGGAGATTAGGGTTGCTGACATATGAATTAGTTTTTTGCGTGTGATGATTTTTCGGGGCGAACGCGGCCGAAAGCGTGCCTGCGCCGCGCCTCGGGATGCAATTCAATTCAGGAATGAATGCTCCCCGAGGTTACGGTTTGATCCAAGCGGCGATGTTCAGGATTTCAACCGCACGGTCGGCCCCCTCCGTCGGCAGGTCCACCGTCTCGCCGCACTTCCGTCCCAGAAGGCTCTGCGCGATCGCGGCTTTGTAGGAGATGACTCCTTGTTCGGGATTTGTGTCCCACGCCCCGAGAATGTGGTAGGTGTCGACTTGGCCGTCCTTCACGCCCTTGACGCTCACCGTGGTTCCGATCGACACCTGCTTGGTGTCCGGGTTGGCGAAGTCCGTACCCCGCGCAAGCGAGATGTCCCGCTCCATCTCCTGCTTGCGCCGCATGAGAACGCGCTGCATCTCTTTTGCCGCCTTGAATTCGAAATTTTCCCTCAGGTCGCCGTACTCGCGGGCGATCGCGATCTCCTTGGTGTTCTCGGGAATCTTCTTCGTGATGATATCCTCGTATTCCAGTTGGCGCTTCTCGAGGCTTTCCCACGAAACAATCAGGGATTCGTGTTTTTCCTCCCTCTCGCCCGAAATCAAGACTTCCAGTTCGGGGAAGTGCCGCACGAACCTGCCCAGCAGCGAGCGCTTGTTGAGGTCTTCAAAAATCGGCGTCAGCAGCAGCTTTCGCATCGCCTCCCGCACCTCCTCGATTTCCGAATTTTTGATCAGGTCCGGTAGGAGCGTCTGGTCGTTTACCACAAGATCATGCAGCTTGCGGTCCCGGTTCTCGTTGAATTGATCCCGCTCCAAGGCGGAAAGGATCGCGCTCATCACCCGCGGGTGGATCAGGGATTTGAACTGCCCTTCGCGCTCCTTCTTGTCGCACAGCCAAGTCAGGGCGGAGGATGAAATCGAATGGTCGCGGATCGCGCGGTCCAGCGCCGTGTGCAGTTCTTCGTTTTTTTCACGCTCCTGCATCAGCTTCGCCGCCTCCGTCACGACGCGGGTGCTGCCGCGCGCGACAAGCTGCAACGCTTTGCTCGTCCATGACTCGCCGAAAGCAGTCGGGATTGCGTTCACGATGCGGCGCAGCTTTGCAGCCGGGACCTCCTCGAGAAGCGAGGACAGCGCGCGCTGCTCGTCAAGAAGCATGGATGCAATCGTGGGGGCCCCCGCGCCGGCTTGCAGATCCTTGACTCGTTCCACCATCTCGTCGCGCTGCGTCAGCATGGTGAGCGCCTCGGCGGTGGCCATCTTTGCATTGCGCCGGGCGGTTTCCTCAGCCACGGAAATGATCGACTGAAGCTGCGCGATAGAGTCCTTGAACTCCTCAAGCTCCCGCAAAATGCGTTCCAGTGCAGAAATTTGGTCCTTGAGCTGCCTCGCGTTCGTGAAGGCTTCCAAGTGTTCGGAGGATCGCGAAACGGCTTCCTCCCGGTAAAGAATCGGGTCTGTTTTCTTGGTCGGAAGCGAGAAATGGCCGCTTTTCTTCAGGACTTTCTTCGCCCCGTCCCACCACTTCTTGAATTCTGTCTCGTTAAAGACCGCTGGCACTAGGACCCTGGTCAACTGGTCCACCGTAAGCTTGCCCGAATAACTGGCGAGTACCGCGCGCACAAATCGTTCCGGTTCTTGGCTCGCCTCCGTCCGCACGCCTCCGAGATCAAGCGCGATCCGGGCGAGGATGTGCTCCCGGTCGATCCGCTGCAAGGAGTCGGCCGCATACTGCAGCTGCATCGAATGCCCTTTCTTGGTCGCGAAATCGATGGTGATCTGATTGATGAGAAAATCGATGTTGGCGATCTGTCCAAAACCCCAGTTCTTGTGAAGCACGCAGGCTCCCGGGGTGAAGTGTTCAAGAATTCCGGCCACTGACTTCGAGATTTTGCCGGCCTCAACCGCTTTTTGGATATCGGGGTTCATAGATGTAGCCCCTAACCATACGGGGCCTTTCCCTTAGGGGAAAGGGGGAATCGGTAAATGATTTGCACGATCCGAGGGCGCTGTTTTACCGAGCGACGCACCGCCGGGAATCCCTCTGAAATGCAGAGGTCGTCCTGGGTAAAAGTAACTGAAGACAAGATGTTTGATGCCGGCTCAGTGCGCTGCGGCGGCGGGCTCCTGTTCCCTCCACTCGACCACCCATGCAGGGAGCTGCCCCTCGTGTTTGGTCGAGATCAAGCGCTGCGTGGCTGGCATCTGTTCTTTGATCGACTCGTAGGTCAGCGGTCCCAGCACGATTTCGCTGCCCTGAGCCCCGTCACAGTAGCGGGACGCCTTGTTGACCGTGTCTCCGATGACTGTGTATTCCAAACAATCCTCGGCGCCGATGAACCCGTGAAGAACCTCCCCGGTGTACACGCCGACGCCCAGATCGCAGTGTGGGAGTCCCGCGCTGCGCCGGCGTTCGTTGACCACCGCCATCCGGCGCTGCATTTGGATCGCGGAGCACACGGCTTTCCACGCGTGGTGTTCGTCAGGTTCAGGACTGCCGTACACGGCCAGAATGGCGTCGCCGATAAACTTGTCGATGGTTCCATCATAGCGGAAAATTTCTTCGCCCAGCACGCTGAAGTAATCGTTGAGCATGTTGACCACCACCTCGGAGTCGAGGGTGGAGCTGGTTTTGGTGAACCCCCTCAGATCGGAGAGGAGAATGGTCACGTTGGATTTCTCGCCTCCGGGCTGCAGTCGTCCCTGGCGCGATTTCTCCAAAAGCCGGTCTCGAATTTTCGGGGAGAAGTTGGCCAGCAGATGCTGGAGGGTCTGGTTGTTCTGGGCGATTTCGTTTTGAAGCAACTGGTTGGCGACCGCCGAGGCGGCGTACTGCGCGACTGAAAGCAGGAACTGCAGGTCTCCCTCTGAAAAAGCGTTCCGGCGCGTCGGGTTGTCCACGAAGAGCACTCCGATGCTTTCCCCCATCCAGACCAGGGGCGCGTACATGCCGGTTCGGATTTTGATCGCTGCCATGCTCATCGAGATGTCTTGCTGGTCCGACTCGTTGTCGCCCCAGATGAATCCGTTCTGCTCGCGGGCCGCCCTCAGAATCAAAGTCCGGCTGATCGGCGGGGCGTCCGCGGGAATGCTCGCCTGCAGGGCCAGCTTTCCCGTGAACGGGTCTTTGATGAGCAGCGCCCCGCGAACCGCTCCGCGGGTGAGTTGAAGCACGCGGTCCAAGATCAGTTTGTAGAGCTTCGAGAGGTCCTGTTCGGCTGCGAATTGCAGGGGAAGTTCGTAGAGCATTTCCAACCGCTTCCGCTGCTGCTCCGCGACGCCGTCCATCGGCAGCACTCCCTTCACGTCGGCGCTCATGACAACACCCACCTGGACCTCAGGCTCGTTAGCAGGCGCCTCCTCGGCTTGCCTGAACGGGAACTTTTCCGAACTGATGTGAATAGGCATGTGGCCCAGGGTCATGGTCGTCGGAAGGGCGATCCTCACGGGACTGGTGACCTGGCTGGTGTCAAGCCACGTGCCCGCCGAACTCCCGAGGTCCTCGATGATCACGTAATCCTCGGACACATCGATCTTGCCGTGCCGTCGGGAAATCCCCTGCGAGGGCAGAACAATGTCGCAGCTCTCATCGCGCCCAAGAACATAGGCCCCCGGCAGGAGGCTGAAGAACATCTCATTACCGTTCTCGTCGATCACTTGGAGTTGAATGGTGGGATCAGACATGTCGTTTCAGGGGTGGGGAATGGAGCGGGACAGGAATGACATTTCGCTAAAAATGCGCCGCCTTTCAATCCTGCTGAGCGCCACCCGATGGATTTTGTACCAAGCCGGGTGACAGCCTTTTACGCTGCAATCTCAGGGCAGCGCTCCGTCGACAGCATCCGGCACGGCACGGTCCCCGCATGCCTTTGGACGCGAATACGACAAGGGGGGTGCCGCCGCTAGGCAGCTACGGAGTCAAAAGGGAACCCCGTCCCGATGTGACGGCTCGGATTGACCCGCGACCCTCGGGCCGGAGAGGTTCCTCCTACCCGTGGAAGGCTAAGATTCCACCTTGGCGGAACTCCGCTTTCTCTGGGTCGCATCCAGAATTTTCTTTCGCAACCTCAGGCTCTTGGGCGTCGCCTCCACGTATTCGTCCGGCCCGATGTATTCGAGTGAACGCTCCAGCGTCATCACGAGCGGCGGCGCAAGCGAGATTCCCTTGCCGTCCCCTTGGGAACGCATGTTGGTGAGCTTTTTTGCCTTGCATGGATTCACCGGCATATCCTCTGGACGGGCGTTTTCGCCGATGATCATCCCCTCGTAAATTTCCTCCTGGGGCCCGATGAACAGCCTGCCGCGCTCCTGGATCGACTCCAGCGAATAACTGGTGCTTACGCCGTTTTCCATCGCCACCAGCACCCCGTTGTTCCGCGAGGGAATATCGCCCTTGTGAGGGCCGTATTCCTTGAAAATATGCGACATGATCCCGTGCCCCTTCGTGGAGTTCACAAGATCCGTTTCAAATCCGATGAGGCCGCGCGTCGGCGCCACGGCTTGAACACTCACGCTGCTTGCCAAATGCTCCATGTTGACGATGTCCGCCTTGCGGCCCGCAAGCGACTGCAGAATGTCTCCCAGATTTTCGTTGGGGACTTCCACGTAAACCGACTCCATCGGCTCGAGAAGACCGCCGTCCGCCGCCCGCTTGAAAATCACCTCGGGACGCGAAACAAGGATCTCAAAACCCTCGCGCCGCATTTGCTCGACGAGAATCGCGATCTGCATTTCCCCGCGCGCTTTGACTTCAAAATGGCCCGCCGCATCCGTATCGCTCACCTGAATCGACACATTGGTACGCGCCTCCCGGATCAGCCGCTCGCGAACCTCGCGCGCCGTGAGCAGCTTGCCTTCGCGACCAGCCAAGGGCCCGTCATTGATGCAGATCCGCATCGTGATCGTCGGCGGGTCAATGTCCACGAACGGCAGGGGATCGCGCGTGTCGTTGTCGGTGATCGTCTCGCCGATGAACACCTCCTCGAATCCGCAGATTCCGACAATGTCGCCAGCGTGCGACTCTTTGAGTTCGATTTTCTGCAATCCCTGATGTCCGAACAACGCGGTGACTTTCCCTTTCTCCTTCGCGCCGTTTGCATGAATGCACACCACCTGGTCGCCTTGCTTGACTGAACCTGAAACGATCCGCCCGTAGGCTATCCGACCCAGATAATCGGAGTAGTCCAGATTCGAAACCAAGAACTGAAAATATTCGATGCCCGTGGGCTGCGGCGGAGGGATGTGTTTGATGATGGCGTCAAACAACGGCTCCATGTTGTCGCTTTGTTGGTCTACTTCGAGCTTTGCAAAACCGTCGCGGGCGCTGGCGTAAACAACCGGAAAGTCGAGCTGCGCGTCGGTGGCGTTCAATTCCAAAAAGAGCTCGAACACCATGTCGAGAACCTTGAGGGGGCGTGCGTTTTCACGGTCGATTTTATTGATGACCACGATTGGTTTTGCGCCGTTTTCGAGCGCTTTTTTGAGCACGAATTTCGTCTGCGCCTGAGGCCCGTCATGGGCGTCCACCACGAGCAGAACCCCGTCGATCATCTTCATGATGCGCTCGACTTCGCCGCCGAAATCCGCGTGGCCGGGAGTGTCCACGATGTTCACGTGGTATTCCTTGTACTTGAATGCCGCGTTCTTTGCGCGAATGGTGATGCCCTTCTCGCGTTCAAGATCCATGGAGTCCATGATGCGGATCTCCTGCGAGATCGCTTGGTTGGCTCGGAATGTTCCGGACTGTTTAAGGAGCTGGTCGACCAAGGTGGTTTTACCGTGGTCAACGTGGGCGATGATGGCGATGTTTCGAATGTGGTCCATTGTGGATCTTTAGGCGGCTGTGCTGAGCTTGGTTTTCCGGGTGGGGGAGCGCCTGCGCAGTCCGCCCTTTCTTTCATCCAAACTCAGGGTGCCTGGGGGTGCACCCGTGTGGGTTTTAAAAAAATTGGGGGCGCAATATGCCGTCACTCTTTGTGATACGCAAGGGAGTAGAGTGTTTTCCGCGTGCTTGTAACTCGGGCAAGTCCATCAATCCCGGACTGGTTCACACCGGAAAGGCCTCCGCAATGAGACGGCAGTTTCAATGCAAGACGCTGAAGCATAGACTTATCTGATTGCGTTTTTCAGGAATGCATCGTGGGCGGGGCTTCGTCGCAAAACAATTTGCTGATAAAAGCATTCAAAGCGTGCTTGCCGCACGGTCCGGCGTTAGGGGAATGTGGTGTTGTGCGTCCGTAGCTCAGCTGGATAGAGCATCAGATTTCTAATCCGATGGTCGCAGGTTCGAGTCCTGCCGGACGCGCCAGTCTTGGCGCCGCACCGTGGCACATTCTTTCTAGGGGAGTTGCCGGACATGCGTGTACGGCTGCCTTTGGCCCGCGCGCCTTTTCGGAGTCGGTGCCGTGGAGGCTTTCAGTACAAAAGGCAGCTCGTGTCCGCGCTCCGGTTTCATGGTTTGCTTGAATCCGTCGGATGCCGGTGTTCGCGGGGCATGGTCACTCGGGGTTTGAACCGGCTTTTTTGCGTTGTGAGGTCCGCTGTTTTTGTTCGGGTCGTTGCGGGCGGTTCAAAAAGTTAGCCCTGCTCCCCCGGCTCCTTTCGTAGCAAAGGGTGTATGAAACTAAATTCTTTGCAGGATCTGTTGGTGATGGAGCTTCAGGATCTGCTGGGCGCCGAGCGTCAGGTGCTTCAGGCGTTTCCGAAGCTCATGAAGCGTATCACGCACCCGGAGCTTCGAAAGTGCGTGGAGCAGCATTTCAAGGACAGTAAAAAGCAGGAAACGCGGCTGGAAAAATGTTTCCAGAAACTGGGCGTGCCGGTTGTGGCAGGGCGCAGCCATGGGATCATCGGAATGATCTCCGCGTGGTCTGAATTTGAAGCAACCGAGGCTCAGGCCGATGTTCTGGACGCCGCGATCATCTCGATGATCCAGCACATGGAACATTACGAAATCGCGGGTTACGGGTGCGCCAGGGCTTTTGCCGAGGTGCTGGACGAGTCCGGAGTCGCCGAGCTTTTGCAGGAGACTCTGGAGGAGGAGGAGGAGTGCGACCGCCGTTTGACGAAGCTTGCTGAGACGATTGTGAACGTGGATGCCGAGGCGCATTCGCGGTAAGGCGCGAGGCGGGGGGTGTGGGTGAGTGTTGAACCAGATGGCCGTGCGCGCGGGCCGTTTTGAGTGGCGAGCAGGGAGGTGTCAGAAAGGACTGAAGTAGGGGCGTTTTTTTGGGCACGGCTGCTTCTCGGAAGGGGATTTCCAGTTCGGTTGTTCCGGGCTGTGGCGCCATTGGTTGGGGGGTGAATCACCGCGGGAGAGGCCGGCGACCCATCGGGCCGGGGAGGGTGTGTCGCCCCGCAACGCGTTGCTGCTTTGCAAACGATCGATTCCAAGCATGGAGTGAAGAGCTCTGTCAGAGCGCAACGACTCGGAGTGCGCAAAGCGACTGGGGCCCGCGTATTTCAGACGCAAACACTCTCCAGTGTTGGGAGCAGATTTCAATTTTCCCCTTCCACATTTTTGGGCTGGCGGGTGAACACCACAGGTTTCGGATCGAGGTCACCGCAGATGGTTCAGAGTTAAATGTCTACCGTGCCGGCAAGATTTTGGTGTTCCGTCCAGAGAGTTTTCAGTCAGAGGCCCCGGGCACTCCGTGATTCAACTGCGTGCTGACATGTTTGCCTGCCCGGTGACGCGCGTACATTCGTTCGCTGTCGAGGGCGCGAAAACACTCGTGGCCGGCAATTTACTTTAGCGCATTTTGCTGTTATCTCATCGACTGTTTTTTGCTGAATCCAAAGCATGCAGATGTGGTCAATCGCCCTCCACGGACCAGCAGGTGCTTTCAGCACGGTTGATACCGGTGAATCACAGTTCGCGGTAGGTACTGAAATTGCCAGTGATGTCTTCACTGTAAGTGGCAAGGGAGTTGGTAAGCGCCATGCTTGGTTTTGCATCAGCGAAGCCGGGTTGCAGGTGGAGGATCTCGGTGGTGGAACGCTGGTCAACGGCTGCATGATCACCGGGCGCATGAAGATGGAATACCCCGCCTCTGTGCAGATCGGAGAACTGACGCTGGTGATTGAGCGCAAGGCGGTGTAACCGGCGGCTGTTTCACCAACGCCAAGTTCTTTGGACATCACCATCCCCCGGCGGGCAGTCCCAAGAGCCAGGCCATCACGGATGTGACCATCCCAAGAAGGGCGCCTGTGCGGCCAAACGCGACACAGGCATCCGGGCCCGGCGCGGCCATTGCTGTGAACGAGGCACCGCTTCAAGGGAAGTACACGCTTGTCCGAGAAATCGCCCGTGGCGGCATGGGGCAGATCTACTTTGGGGAGGACCCCCAGCTCAAACGCAATGTAGCCGTCAAAGTCAGCAGTGTCAGTGAAGCTGGTGAAGATCCTAGGTTTTCAAAGGAAGCAGAAGTGCTGGCCCAGTTAGCCCATCCGAACATCGTTCCGATCTACAACATCGGAGTGGATGCCCAGAGCAGGCCTTTCTACAGCATGAAACTGATCAAGGGCCGTACGCTTCAAGCGGTGTTGAATCTAATCCGCGATGATGATGCTGCTGCCACTAAAGAATACCCCCGCGCCACCTTACTGACCATTCTCCGCAAGGTGTGTGACGCGATGATGTTCGCTCACAGCAGGGGCATCCTTCACCGTGATCTGAAGCCAGAGAACATCATGGTGGGCGAATACGGCTAGGTGCTGGTGATGGACTGGGGCTTAGCAAAATTCTTTTCTGTAAAAGTGGCTGGTGACTTTTCTGAAGATGGCGGTCTGTGTGGTTTCGGTTTTTTCTGTTAGTTGAGGGTGAGGTAGACTTTGCCGGTTTCCCAGGTTTCGGAGATTTCTATTAGAACGCCCGTGACCAGTCTCAGGAGTGATTTCTCGCTTGGGAAGAGGCCGACAACGCGAGTGCGCCTCTTGATCTGGTTGTTTACATTTTCGCAGGCATTGGATGTTCGCAGGCGCTTTCTGTGGACCTCTGGAAAGGCAAAGATCGTAAAGCCTTCTGGCAAGTTCTCCTCGGCCCAGGCGGCGAGCTTGGGCTGGGTTTCGGAGTAGATTTTGACGAAATCCTTGAGGCGTTCTTCGGCATGAGCACGGTTGTCGGCGTTGAAAATGACCCTGATGTCAGCAGCGACCTTGCCCTTAAGATGCTGTTTGGTGACGTATTCTTGCGCGTTTTGCTGGAGATGAAATTGGCAACGCTGCCATGGAGTGCCGTGTAACGCTGCTTTGAGGGCGGCCTTGAGACCACTATGAGCATCGGAGGTGACTATGTTTTGGTTCAGCGTCAATTGGAAAAAGCAAGCTGGAGGGTTACGGAGTGGGCGGGTTGGTTTTGTCGTTTGATTTTTCGTTGGTGCCTGGCCTGGGCGAGTTTTTGGTCACGGTCGGCAAAGATG
>JBILLT010000156.1:0-2866 GCA_044375925.1 Chthoniobacteraceae bacterium
TCTGGAAAGCCTCAACGGGTTCCCCGAAATCGCTGGGTTTGCCGTGGTGCTTCACCAATTCCGGCTTGAAATCAAAAAGGTCCAAATGGCTCGCCGCGCCCGCCATAAAAAACTGCACGATCCGCTTCGCCTTGGGCACGTCCGCGAAAGCACCCTCGTTTGCCCGGGCCTGTTCCTGCGAGTTGAACAGCGAAGCCATCGCAATCCCGCCCAACCCACCTCCGGATTGCCACAGGAAATCGCGGCGGCTCAAGCTGGGTCCTGCGGCGGATTGCATGGGGTTTTTCGGGTTCATTTGCTGCGCAGTAGCGGGGTTAATCGATGAAAGTAAACTCGTTCAGATTCAGCATGAGCCTGCACGTCTGCGCCATTCCATGCACACCAGCGTAAGCGGCCAACGTTTGAACCTCGACGCTGCTGGGACTGCGCGAAAGCGCAAGCCTGAACGCCCGGTGCACCTGATCCGGAAGCGCATTGCGCTCCGCTGCCACCCGCTTCGAGAGCGCCTCCGCCTGCGTGAGCAGGAAGCCGTTATTGAGCAGCGCCAGCGCTTGCAAGGGGGACAAACTTTCCGTCCGGCGATCCACCCGCATCGAGGGGTCGGCGCAATCCAGCGAAGTCATCCACGGCTGGGTCTGAGAACGCACGATGAACCGATACACCGAACGCCGGAACGTCTTCGCATCGGCGGGATCGTAACGCTCATAGAGAAAGTGCGGGGAATGTTCCGGATGCTCGATCACAAAATCCTGCCACCCGGGCCCGCCCATGGTCAGATCCAGGTTGCCCGAACTCGCAAGCACCGCGTCGCGAATCGCCTCCGCCTCGAGCTTGCGCCGGTTCTGCCTCCAAAGAAAACGGTTCCCGGAATCAATCTTCGAAAACTCCGCGCGGTCCGCGGAACTCTGCTGGTAGGTTTTACTCGCGAGGATCAACCGGTGCAGCGCCTTCAGGGAACCGCCGCCGTCGCGGAATTCGACAGCCAGCCAGTCCAGCAGTTCAAGATGACTCGGGAGACCGCCGTTGCGCCCGAAGTCGCCCGGGGTTTCAACCAATCCGGCTCCGAAATGATACTGCCACACCCGGTTGACGATCGTGCGCCACGTCAGCGGGTTTTTCGGATCCACAATCCATTGCGCAAGCGCCGCGCGCCTCTCCCCCTCTGGGGCGCTAGGCGCGACCTCAAACCGGCCCGGTTGAAAATCCAACGCCGAAAGCGCGCCCGGGAACATTTCCCGACCCGGTTGTGTGACCTGCCCGCGCGCCAACAGGAACACGGGCCGCGGCCGTCCGCCATCCCCACCGGTTCCCTTGAAGTTTCCTTTTCCCGAATGCACCGCGCCCGCGAACACGGTTTTCGATGCCGGAAACTTGCCGATCTCTTTTCTCGCTTCCTCGAGATCCCGCTTCGCCTGCGAGAACTTTTGAAACGTTTCAACCTTCGCCTTGGAACGCAGCAGCTCCAGAAGTTGCTTTTCAAGATCGGCGAGAGTCGCCCCAGGGCGCGCCACGGGCCCTTTGGAACCCGTGTAAATCCCGTCCACCAGATTCGCCCGGGACCAGCGCCCCCCGGACTCAATCGAGTCGAGTGCCGTGACCTTCGCACCCTGCGCGGCATTCGAGCCGTCCGCCCTGAGCGCCTGCAGTTCGGCCAACGCAAAAATGTAATCGGCCGCCCGCAGCGCAAGTTTTGTTGCCGTCACCCTCAAGTAACGGACCGGCTCCCCGCAAGCTTCAAACTTTTGCGGAGCAACGCCCGGATTTGCGTAATCCTCCTTCGTCTTGTCGGCAAGCAAGTGCACGCCCGACTGGAAAGCGGGATCATTCGACGCCTCTATCCGGTAGCGCACGGGAAAACCGAATCCGGCGCCAATCCCGTTGAAATCATCATAGGAACCAACAAGGACGACGGACTTTAACAAAACTTCCGAGCCAAGATCGGCCTGCACCCACTTGAGCGTGTCCTGCGAACGGCTCAGCGCGCTGTGATAACCATGCTCAGGCGGAGCCTCACCCTCCTTCAGGACCGGTGACTTTTTTTTGCGTACCTCGCTGATCTGCTGGCTGAGCGCCTCGGCCTCCTTGCCCGCCTCTTTCACCGCCTGTTTTTCAGTCGACTCAACCAGATCGCCCCCTGCAACGATCCTTCGGGAAAGATCCTCGTAGCGGCTGTTAAGAGAAGGGTCGTCGAAATACTTTTTATCCGTCCTGTCGATTGCCGCGAACACGGACTGCAGCGAGTAGTAATCCTCCTGCGAGATCGGATCAAACTTGTGGTTGTGGCACTGCGCGCAATGCACCGTTGTGGCGCAGAACGTCCCGAGAGTGTTCGACACCATATCGTCCCGATCCAGATGCCGGGCGATCTTCCCGTCCACTTTCGTCTCCGGAACCTCCGCGTGACCGATGAAATCCCACGGACCCGCGGAAAGGAAACCAAGCGCTTCGATAGCCCCGGCATCCTCCGGGAAAATCACGTCGCCGGCGATTTGCTCGGACACGAAACGCGCGTAGGGTTTGTCCACGTTGAAGGCGCGAATCACATAATCGCGGTACGGCCATGCGTTAAGACGCAGCTTGTCTTTGTCGTACCCGTGGGTGTCGCCGTAATGCACCACATCTAGCCAATGCCGCGCCCAGCGCTCGCCGTAACGCGGGCTCGCCAGCAGTCGGTCCACCAACCGAACGAATGCGTCCTCGGCGCGGTCCGCTACAAACGCATCAAGCTCTTCGGGTGTAGGCGGCAGTCCGGTGAGGTCGAAGTACACCCGCCTGCAAAGCGCCTCGCGCGTCGCGGGCTTGGACGGGGCAAGGTTTGCGGAACGGAGCTTTTCGCGCACGAACGCATCCACGGGATTCGACTCCG
>JBILLT010000157.1:0-2859 GCA_044375925.1 Chthoniobacteraceae bacterium
TTGTACGTCCACTTCGGGCACATGGGATCCGCTGCACTGGAGTTGGATGGGCGGATCGTTTGGGCGCAGTCCGAGGTGAAATACAAACCGGTTCATGGCACCGGCGGTTCGCCCATTTTGGCCGGAGGGTTGCTGGTTTTCAGTGCCGATGGCGCTGCGGATCCTTTCGTGGTTGGACTTGACGCGCAGACCGGCGCCGTCCGGTGGCGGACGCCCCGCAACACCGCTGCCAAGAAAACCTTCTCCTTTTCGACTCCGCAGCTGATTCGGGTCGGGGGGAGTGACCAGATTATTCTGCCAGGCAGCGGTTTCGTGGGAGCCTATCGTCCGGACGACGGGGCCGAGTTGTGGCGTGTGAACTACGGGGAAGGTTATTCTGTCGTGCCGAGGCCCGTGTATTCGCACGGTATGCTTTTCTTGAGTTCGGGATTCGATGCGGCATCGCTTCTTGCGATTCGGCCCGAGGGCGCGAAGGGCGATGCCACCGAGAATCACATTGTTTGGAACCTTAAGAAAGGCGCCCCGCATACCCCGTCGGTTCTGGTGGTGAATGATCTGTTGTTTTGCGTTTCCGACGCGGGGATTGCCTCCTGTGTTGATGTTCACAGTGGCGAGGTGAAATGGAGCGAAAGACTGGCTGGAAATTTCTCCGCCTCGCCTGTGACCGCCGAGGGGAGGATTTATTTTCAAAACGAGTCCGGTGCGATGTTTGTTGTGAAGGCTTCGAGCGTTTACGAATTGCTGGCGACCAATGAGCTTGGAGAGAAGACGCTCGCTTCCCCCGCTGTCATCGATGGCGCGCTTTTTATTCGCGGTGAAAACCACCTGTTTAAAGTTGGTGGCTTAAAATAGGCGTGTGCGCCGCGGAATCCCTCAGCGTGGTTCTGCCGCTCGATACGTGGCTGGCGTGGCTTTAAACAGGCGCTTGAAATGCTGCCCAAAGCGGGAGACGTCGCGGTAGCCGACGCGTTTGGCGATGCGGACGATCGGAAGCCGGGTGGAGCGCAGAAGTTTGGCGGCCTTTTCCAAGCGCAGTCTTTGCAGGTAGGATTGGAAGCTGAGTCCGTAATTTTTACGGAACAGACGGGAAAGATTTCCGGGGCTGGTTAACGCCATTTTTTCTGGCGACGTGAGTGAGCTTTAGCGGGCAGTGCAACCGGAAGACGAGATGCGCGACGGCTCGCTTGAGTGGATCGCCTTCGGGTTCGGTGGTGAAATTGCCTTGCTCGGCGAGGCCGAACCACACGGCCTCGATGTGGGTGCGCGCTGCGTCCTCGGCGCCAGCGGGATCGCCGAGGGCAATGGTTTCGACGAGATGCTCGTGCTCTTCCGCGATGGTGCGGGGATCGGGGAAGCAGTCGTCAAAACCCCGCTTGTGCAGCGCCCCAAGATTGTCCCAGACCGCGCGCCAGGTTTCCCTGAGCAAGGGGATGTTGGCGAGGTTGACGATGGTTTCGTGGAGTTCAAGGTCCGCGTGACGAAAGGCGCTGTAGTTGCTGGCAAGCAACGCATTGGTGAGCCGTTTTAATGTGGAGCGCAGCTGTTTCAGTTTTGCGGGTGAGGCGGTGGCGTGCGTCGCGGCATGGCGGGCGGCGAAGCCTTCCAGCACGGAGCGTAGCTCGGAGAGTCGGCGCAGTTCGGTGGTGGTCATGGCGGTCATGGCGGTCATATGCGAAATCGGGCTTCAGGCTATGCGGCAGAGGTTAAAGTCGCGGTCTTTTGCGTGGCAGCGTTGTAAAAGGAATGTTCAACGCGTTTGCTCGTGCGGCAGTAGGGTCCTTATGCCAAATCAAACATTGTATTGCAACCAACCCTGAGTATGTCCAACGGGGTCCCTTTTGGTGTCATCTTTCCTGTGGCGATATGAAACATCCCTGCGCACTCCTCACGGCCTTGCTCCTCGCGCTGTCTGCTGCGACGCACGCCAAAGACCAAACCACCAACACCACCACAACAGGTGATGTCCGCGACATACGCGTTGTCCGTACCGCCGACCAAGAACCGCGCGCCTCCCTGCTTGGCCAGCCGAGCATCGCCTTGTGGAAGGAGAAGCACCTTGTCGTGGCGTATCAAAAAGGCATCGCGGGCAAGGGGGACATGGGCAGCATCGATGCCGTCGTTTCCTCCAACGACGGCGATTCGTGGAGTATTCCAAGCACGATATTCAATCACGAACAGCGGCATGGCGCGATCCAGTTCGCTTATTGCAATGCGGTGCTCTATCGGCCGCCGGGGCAGGGGGTGCTGTGGTGCTTTGCCATGCGTTGCCCGTTGAACTATCCCGACAGCGAGGACTCGCATCTTGCTGCTGCCTACAGCGGTGATGGTGGCCGCTCGTGGAATCCCGTGGAACTGGCCATGCATTACACCGGACCGCTTGTCATCCTGGGTGAAATCCAGCGTATCATCGAGGACGGCCAGCCTGTGTATCTGCTGCCCGCGCATCGCAACACGAAGCGTGCCGATCCGCTCGGCCAGCGCGAGCAGTTTGTGCTGCGCAGCACCAGCCTCCTGGATTGGAGCCTCGGTGGTTATGTGCCGCAGCCGGAGCCGGGGAAAATCTTCCTGCACGAGGGCCAGATCGCCGTGCTCAACGAGCAGCAGCATCTCAAGATGGTGATGCGCACCGCCGAGGGCCGCGCGGAGGGCGGCGCGCTCAATCCGCCCCGCGCCTGGTCCAGCGCCAGCACCGATGGCGGCAAGACATGGAGCACTGCCGAGGAGGAACCGGAACTTTGGAACACTGTATCGGAAGGCTGGTTCGGACAGTCGCACACCGGAACACAACTCTACGTTTACAACGACGGCCCCGCATGGAGCCGCATGGCGCTGCGATACAAAGCAAAGCCCGCGAGCGGC
>JBILLT010000203.1:0-11834 GCA_044375925.1 Chthoniobacteraceae bacterium
CACGCACGCCACATCCCGTTTCGCAGTTCTGCCGGAGCCTCTGTTGGCTTATCGAGTGAAAGGACCGGTGCCGATTGTTAAGCTTTTCCGCACAAGAGCGACATTAGGGAGATTACAATTCCGTCATTTTATCAGCCTTGGGCAACCGCGAAATGCGTTCAAAGCAGTCGGCGCTTTTATCGGCAAATGTCTTCATGATTGGGCGTCATTGCTGGCCGGTCGAGCTGGGAGGTCATCCACCGGGGGGGTACCACTAGTGGGCATCACGGCGAGGGAGCGTGCATATTGGCAGCAAATATTGCCAAGGCTTGCCCCGGAAAAATTAAATTGCGGCGGTTCGGCGGAACCGAAGGCGCAGGAGCGAGAGGAGAAGTAGTTTCCCGAGGAAAGGAACAACGATAGCGCGACGAGTGAAAGTAGGTGTATGCGGCTCAAAACTTTTTGGATTTTAGGTTTCATTTTTTCCTGTCTGCAAGCGCTGATGGTACAGAAGCTGGTACTTCCTTTGATGCCGTCGCTGCACGCTGGGCATGGCCTGCTGATCAATGACGCAATTATTTTCCATGAGGCTGCCACGGAAGCAGCAAGTCGTATCCGGGCCTTTGGGTGGTCCGAGTGGTCGCTCCACCCGACTGGATTCACGGGCAATGTGGGGCTTCTATCGGCGCTGTATGCGATATTCGGCCCAGAGCCTGCCGTTTTTATTCCCCTGAACGCCGCCGCGCACGTTACCGGTGGACTAATGCTGTATTTGATCGGACCTCTGCTCTGGCCGGGTAGGATCGGTCGGACCGGTGGTCTCGTAGCAGCTGTTCTTTTCGTGATTTTCCCGTCGACGCTGCTTTGGTACAGCCAGAATCATAAGGATGCTTTCGTCATTGCGGGAATGCTGATGACGCTATTCGCGTGGCTACGCGTCATTGCAGCGCCGCCATTGAATCAGAGCGGTTGGCGCAGTCTGCTGTTGGCTGCGGGAGGAAGCGCTTTGGTATTGATTTTCAGACCTTATCAAACCTTGGTAATTGGAGGCGCATTACTCTTATCATGGCTCGCCGTCCTCACCTACATCATACTAACGGGGAAATTCTCCGCACGTTCCGCGTTTTCTTCAAGAGTGCTTTCTTTTATGATGATTATCTGGGTCGCCGCCATTGTTGGCAGAGCGCTCCCAGCTTCGGAGAATGCATTTAAAATTAGCGAGAATGGTGTATTAAAGGATTGGAGTTGGAAGGCTACCGATTTGATTCCAGCTTGGGTTGAAGCGCCTTTCCGGAGAATTTCTGAGATACGAGTGCATTTCATCAACTACGGCCGAGATATAGGCGCGGGGTCGGGGGTAGATGAGGACAGAGCTCCGGATACCGTATTGGCGGCATTGCGCTATTTGCCGCGCGCGTTTTTGGTAGGGGCTTTCTCGCCTTATCCGTCTTCATGGGTTGAGCGCCTATCCGCTACACGTTTGGCCGTGGCGGGAGAGACATTTCTTTGGTACGCCTTCGTGGCTGGGGTGGGGTTTTTGGTTTGGCGGCGCCTTAGTGCGGAGCTGGTTGGAGGTCTCTTTTTCAGCATTATCGTCGTCGCCATTTTAAGCTACACCAGCCCGAATGTCGGCACGCTCTATCGCGTGCGATTTGGGTATTGGATGTTTTTCCTGCTGGGAGGAGCTATCGGATGGACGAGTCTTCTAATGCCATTCCTGCATCGCCTTTGGACAGCGGCAGGGAATAATATCCCGTCATCGTTTGCGGAAACCGATCAGGGCAAAGTAAGCGGCGGCATAGGCCGACTTGCCGCTGCTGGGTTTGTCGCCGTCGCCGTTGCTTTCGTTGGCTTTCTAGGTTTCCTCGCCCGTGATTTGCTGCTCATTAATCTTAGCGGCATGTCGGGAAACTTAGATGCGTTTTTCACAGCGGTCATGCTTCCGATGGTCTTTGTCACGTGTCTGATCATGCCGATGGCTGATGTGATTACCAAACCGTTCCTGGCCATACGTCAGCTGAGCTCCGCGGATTCGGCGTGTGATATCGTTGCACGTTTCTTGGGTGTCGGTGTTTTAGTGGCGGCCGGGGCGGTCGCGGTCACGATCGTCGCTGCGCCGAAATTCATAAGAATGCTGACGGGCTTGGCCAGTGATGAGGCTCTCTCCAAGGGAACGCTCTATCTACGCTTGTTTGCTCCTATCATTTTCTTAAGTGTGTGGACCGTTCTGGGCAACTGTGTTTTAAATTGTGTGCACCGATCGGCGCAGGCAGGTGTTGCGCAGCTCATTGTGCCGGTCTCTGCGGTTTCAAGCATTGTTCTTGCTACACCTGAAAGTTCGTTAACAGCGGGCATTTACGGAATGCTGATTGGAGCCACCCTTAACGCGTCAATTGTTGTGCTACTCTGTCGGAGGGAGGGGATTCATTTAGTGCCTGTCTGGCGGCGTGGCGCTTTTCCCGCAGGCAGTTTGCGCTCTTTTTGTTGGCTGGCTTCCGCGGCGGGTTTTAATGCCATTCTGGTTCCTTTGAATTACTATTTCGCGTCGCGGATAGGGGAAGGATCCGTTTCTGCTTGGGCGTTCGTAGCCAAGATAATCGTTCTTTTTAACAGCCTTTTTGCCTTTGGGGTAAACACAGTGGTTTTGCCTTACTTGGCGCGAAAGTTAGATCAGCGGCAAAATCCGGCAGGGTGCAGCAAAGTTTACTATTTGATGGTGGCAGGAACTTGGGTTGGTGGCTTTGTCGCTTTAACAATTTCGATTTTTGCAGAACCCTTGGTTTACGCGCTCTTGTTCGCCGGGAACAAAATCACGGAAGAACAAATCTCTACTCTTGCCCATGTGTTACGGCTTGGCGTGTTTCAAGTTCCAGTAGCCATCACCGGGGCCATTGCTCTCAAATCCGCGGCAGTCTCGGGTGCGGCTGTCCGTGTGATGCTGGCCTCGTCCGCCGGGTTGGTTGTTAATTTGCTGCTCAATTGGATGCTCGTTCCTTCTCTCGGCCTAGAAGGTATCGCCGTGGGGGCACTCGGTTCATTAGTGGTCAGTACTGTGCTGTTGTGTGCAGGTTTGCGATCTGGCTCCGCGATTAGCATGCTGCTCGGCGCGGTGCTGTTCGTCACTTGGCTCGTGTGGGCGGGTGCGGCTCTGGCGATCGAATCCCGTAGTCGGCCCGGTATGATTGCAGCAGCTGGTTCGTTGTTGATTCTCGTTTTTCTGCAGTGGCTTTTCTGGCCGCAAAACTGCTCGCGAAAACTTCACCACCCTGAATTCTAACGACGTAGTGATGTTTTACTTCACTAAAATTCTACCGTTGTTCGCGCTTCCATTGGGAGTGGTAATACTCTTGATGATTGCGGCGATCATTTGGCGTACGCGCTGGGCATTGGTTTCGGCTTTCACGTTGCTTTTCGTCGCGAGCCTGCCGCTTACTGGGAGACTGTTGCTGAGGTTGGTGGAGTATGGGATGGAGCGGTCCCCTGCAAACGCTGTAGTGGAGGTGGATGCTATCGTGGTACTCAGTGAAGGCCGGACCGTTGCGCCGGGAGCAGCTCGGATTAGCGAATGGAACGATGCAGATCGTTTCTTCGGCGGGGTTGAACTCTTTAAGGCAGGTAAGGCTCCGCTTCTCGTCTTCACTGGTGGGTCGGCGCCTTGGGATGATGGGTCGCTTCTCGAGGGAAACATATTGGCCGGTCAGGCGGTAGAAATGGGGGTTCCGATTGAGTCGATAAGGATCACATCGCGGGTTCTCAATACCAAGCAGGAAGCAGATGCAGTAGCTAACCTAGCTCGGCAGCAGTGGGGTGCCGAGATTAGTGGAAGAAAAATACTACTCGTGACTTCAGCTTACCACATGACCAGAGCGCGTGAAGTCTTTGTCAAAGCGGGATTGGAGGTCATTCCTTTTCCCGTTGATTTCTTCGTCTCGCATAACCGTAAAATTGACGTCACCGACTTCATTCCGTCTGCGCTAGGTTTGCATTGGACAAGCGTTGCGCTGCGGGAGGTTTATGGGCTTGCCATCGTAAGGTTATGCTGAGGCCGATCGACAGGAGCAGCGGCGAGACGGCCCTGGCAAGACCTCGGTTTTGTTTTGTGGTTTCTACTGCCATGACGGCAAAAGCCTTTCTCCGCGATCAACTTAAAGAGCTGGCAGTAAACTACGAGCTGCATGTTTTAGCCAATGTCTGTGACGCATCTTTTCTTGACGACATCGGCGTCCGCGCCTCTTTCAAATCAGTTCCCCTCGAACGCAATATATCGCCTTGGAGTGATTTCAGGGCTTTTTTTGTTCTGCTACGTGCTTTCAGTCAAATAAAGCCCCATGCCGTGCTTTCGGTCACGCCGAAGGCTGGCCTGCTCGCCATGGCCGCAGCTTTTTTGGCCGGTGTTCCCTGCCGGATCCACACCTTTACTGGACAAGTTTGGGCGAACAAGAGGGGTGCGGGTCGCTGGATTTTGTCGAACTTCGATCGCTTGACCGCGCTTTTTGCTGGGCATGTCCTTGTCGACAGCCCCTCTCAACGCCACTTCCTTTTGGCTAATCGAGTGGTCTCTCCGCAGAAGTCCACGGTGCTCGGCCACGGCTCTGTAAGCGGGGTCGATTTGAAGCGCTTCAAGCCAGACCCCGATGCAAGAGCCGCGGTACGGGCGGAATTCGGGTTAGCCGAGAATGTACTACTATTCCTTTATGTTGGGCGTCTGAATCGCGACAAAGGAATTCCCGAATTGCTTGAAGCGTTCGCGCGGTATTCCGCGGGCTATCAGCAGTCCCGCCTGCTTCTAGTCGGTCCGGACGAGGGAGGGATGGATCGCTTAATTGATCGAGCAAGCGGAGTTTTGCGCGTGGGTTATACTGATCAACCGGAGCGATTCATGGCTTCTGCCGATATACTTGTACTGCCCAGCCACCGAGAGGGATTCGGATCTACTGTAATTGAGGCGGCGGCCTGCGGGTTGCCGGCCGTGGCTTCGCGGATTTACGGGTTGACTGACGCGATTATCGAGAACGAGACTGGTATATTGCACGAGCCGGGTAACGTTGAAGGGATTGCCTCAGCCTTGGTGAAGCTATCGTCAGACAGTGAGCTGCGGCGGCGCCTAGGAGATGCGGCGCTCGTCCGTGCCAAACGAGACTTTGCAATGGAGGATGTGACTCGAAAGACCATTGAATTTTATCGTGACTCACTGGCTTCGCAAACTAGCGCGCGTTGATCTGGAGCCAACTTGAATTTTCAATGTGGAGCTTTAACGGAACAATTAACTATTCTAAGGTGAAGAGGTGTTTAGATATAGTGATATCCGCGACGATGCTTGTTGCGTTGTTGCCAATATTGTTTCTTATCGCGGCGTTAGTCTTCGTGTTGATGGGTAAGCCAATTTTTTTTGTGCAACCTCGTCCAGGAAAGGATGGCAAGGTGTTTGATGTAATAAAATTTCGGACGATGCATTCGGCGCAGCATGGGGCTGAGAAGGGCACGCTTGGTATTAGCTCACTTGGAAATATCCTGCGGCGGACCAGCATGGATGAGTTGCCCCAGCTTTGGAATGTGCTGAGGGGTGATATGAGCCTAGTCGGCCCGCGTCCGCTATTAGTCGAGTACTTACCGCTCTACTCCCGTGAGCAAAATCGCCGCCATGAAGTCCGTCCCGGAATCACCGGTTGGGCTCAAGTGAACGGAAGGAATGCGATTTCGTGGGAAGACAAGTTCAGGTTGGACGTCTGGTATGTGGATCACCAATCTTTGGAACTAGACGTGAAAATTCTTGTCCTCACTTTGGTCAAGGCGTTCCTCGGAAGTGGGGTCAATCAGTCTCGAACTGTTATCGCTGAAAAGTTCACGGGTACAAAGCATGAGAAGTGAGAGAATGGTGATTATTGGAGCTGGCGGGCATGGTCGTGTGGTGGCTGACCTGTGTGATCTTAGAGGGGAGTGGCAGGAAATTGTTTTTCTCGATGATCGTTTCCCTGAGATTTGTGTTTGTGGGGACTGGCGCGTGGTTGGAAAAATGTCGGACATCGCGTCTGCGGTTGCGGCTGGGAGCGCATTTGCACTCGGAATCGGTGCAAATAATGTCCGGATGAAATTTCTGGAGATGCTCCGTGACTCCGGAGGCAAGCTGCCGGTGCTGATCCACCCCTTCTCTGCGGTGAGTCGAAGAAGCCGACTTGGCGAGGGATCGGTCGTGCTCGCGACTGCCGCGATCAACACCGGGGCCGAAATTGGACCCGGCACAATTATCAATACTGGGGCCTCAGTGGACCATGAGTGCCAGTTAGGAGAGGCAGTGCACATTTGTCCGGGCGCGCGGCTGGCGGGCAACGTGAACGTCGGGAGGCTTGCGTTGATTGGGGTGGGCTCCAGCATAAAACAGGGGATCACGGTCGGGGCTGGGGCGGTCGTCGGTGCGGGTGCTGCCGTCGTGTCGGATGTGCCGCCTGGATTGGTCGTGGCTGGTGTGCCGGCGAAGTCACTACGCATGTTTGGAGGAGCATCTTAATGACTGCGGCTTTATCGGACTGGCCGAGTTGGCCATCGTACTCGGAGGAAGAGGTTTCAGCAGTGGGGCGGGTACTCCGTTCGGGGTTGGTGAACTACTGGACAGGCGAGGAGTGCAGAATGTTTGAGGCTGAGTTTGCGGACCATTGCGGGGCGGCGCATGCGGTGGCTCTTGCAAATGGATCGGTAGCGATCGAGTTAGCCCTCAAGTGCCTTGGAGTTGGGCCCGGAGACGAGGTGATTGTGACCCCACGCAGTTATTTTGCTTCGGTGAGCTCGATTGTATTGGTCGGGGCGGTTCCTGTTTTTGCTGACGTGGATCTTGGTACGCAAAACATCACGGCTTGCACGATCAAAGAATGCCTGACCAGCAAGACTCGTGCGGTGATCTGCGTTCATCTTGCTGGCGCGCCTTGCGACATGGACCCGATCCTTGAGTTGGCCTCTGCGCATGATTTGAGGGTGATTGAGGATTGCGCGCAAGCTCATGGAGCTCGTTACAAAGGAAGAATGGTGGGCACAATGGGTGATGTTGGAGCTTGGTCTTTCTGCCAGGATAAGATTATGACTACTGGGGGTGAGGGGGGAATGGTTACCACCAACCGTCGCGACGTTTGGTCCGCCATGTGGTCTCACAAGGATCATGGAAAAAGCTGGGATGTAGTTTATCACACAAAGCATCGACTTGGGTTTCGTTGGCTTCATGAAAGTTTTGGGACGAATTGGCGGATGACCGAGATGCAGGGTGCGATGGGACGCATTCAACTTGCGCGCCTTCCCGAGTGGACGCTTCGTCGTCAGCGCCATGCGCGCCGCATCTGGGAAACCTCGCAGTCCGTAGCCGGTCTCCGGGCGCCCGAGTTGATTCAGGGCGGCGAGCATGCTGCGTACAAAGCTTACGTATTTGTCGAGGCCGAGGCGTTGAAAAATGATTGGGACCGCGATCGTATCATTCGAGAGGTTCTTGATCAGGGTGTCCCCTGTTTTAGCGGAGGCTGCCCGGAGATCTACCTCGAACGAGCCTTTGACGGGACGCCTTGGCGGCCAGTCGAGCGGTTGAAAAATGCGAGATGTCTGGGTGAGGCTAGTCTGATGTTTCTTGTCCATCCCACTTTAGAGGATGTCCACCTCGATAAAACGTGCGATGTACTTTCTGGGGTAATGCGGAGGGCAGTGAGATGAGTTGGGGGAAGATAGCGGTTCCGATTCTAGCTTTGCCGCGGTCTGCAAAGCGGATTATCGCACTCCTAGTTGATTTGACCCTTTGCGTTTTCACCGTATGGATTTCCTATTATCTTCGCCTTGGCGAGTTTGTTCCAATCTCCGGTAATGCGCGATGGGCGACAGGCGCAGCGATTGGATTTTCTATTCCCATATTTACAGTATCGGGTTTGTATCGGGCGATATTTCGTTACAGTGGGTGGCCCGCGCTGCTCAGTGTGGCCCGCGCCGTGGGCACTTATGGGCTGCTGTACGCGTCAGTTTTCACCGCAGTCGGAGTTGCCGAGGTTCCTCGTACAATTGGTCTTATTCAACCAATTTTGCTTCTTCTTTTTGTCGGGGCGTCTCGGGCGCTCGCTCGCGTCTGGCTCGGCGATCATTACCAGAACATTTTGAGAAAAGCCTCGCGACTCAAGGCGCTTGTTTATGGTGCGGGGACGACGGGGCGTCAATTGGTCAGGGCTATGGCCAATAGCCTCGAGATTCAGGTGGTCGGATTTCTAGACGACGATGATCGTTTGCACGGCCATATCCTAAACGGGCAGCCGATCTACAACCCCTCGGATTTGGCTAATCTTGTTGAAACTCTTTCGGTGAGCGACGTGCTAATTGCCATGCCGCATTTAAGCCGTAAGCGCCGCAATGAAATTCTCAGAAGGATCTGTGTTGCGCATGTCGCGGTTCGTACGCTGCCAAGCATGACAGACCTCGCCCAAGGTAAAGTAAGTATCACCGATCTTCGCGAATTGGATATCGACGACCTGCTGGGCCGTGAGCCAGTGATGCCGAATCATACTCTCCTTGGAGTCAATGTGTGCGGAAAAGTGGTGATGGTCACCGGCGCGGGAGGATCGATTGGCAGCGAACTATGCCGCCAGATTATTGAGATTGATCCGAGTAAACTTCTGTTGATTGAACAAAGCGAATTTGCGCTGTACTCCATCCACCAAGAGCTTCAAGGCAAGCTGGCGGGCCGCGAGATTGTGTTGGTGCCGTTGCTGGCATCAGTGAAAGACCAGGAGCGGATGCGGGAGATCATGTCCACCTGGCATCCCGAAACAGTGTACCATGCGGCCGCCTACAAGCATGTGCCGCTTGTCGAGCACAATCCGGCAGAGGGCATAAAGAATAACGTTTTTGGTACGCTTCACGCGGCGCAGGCTGCGGCTGAAAATGGAGTATTGGATTTTGTGCTGATCAGCACTGACAAGGCGGTGCGCCCCACTAACATCATGGGTGCCAGTAAGCGGCTTGCAGAAATGGTCCTGCAAGCTTTGGCTGTCAAAACCACTGGCATCAAATATAGTATGGTGCGGTTCGGGAACGTCTTGGGTTCATCAGGGTCGGTAGTTCCCAAGTTTCGGCAGCAAATCCGCGATGGCGGTCCCATCACTCTAACGCATCTGGACATTACTCGATATTTCATGACAATCTCTGAAGCGTCGCAGCTGGTGATTCAGGCTGCTGCGATGGCAAATGCTGGAGATGTGTTTGTCCTCGATATGGGGCAGCCGGTCAGGATTTTTGACTTGGCCAAGCGAATGATCGAGCTTTCGGGATTGACAGTCCGGGATGAGCAGGATCCTGGTGGGGATATTAAAATTGAAATCACGGGACTTCGTCCGGGCGAGAAGCTTTACGAGGAATTGTTGATAGGCAGTAACCCCGAGCCCACTTCACATCCTAGAATCATGAAAGCGCGGGAAGACTTCATTCCCTGGCGGGAACTTAAAGGAAGGCTGGAGGCTCTTGAGGTGGCGCTGAATGTGAATGACGTTGGCGCCATCCGTCAAATGATGTCTAGCCTAGTGACGGGGTACACCCCGGATGAAGACATCGTTGATTGGGTTTATATGCAGCAGGAGGTTGACGCTCAGGCCCTTGGGATGGCTGAAAATTAATTCGTGCGAAGGATGATACGTCAGGCTGCGGCCGCGCTCCGGTTGCCAAAGGTTTTGTGTAGGAGTTAACGTGTCTGCTCTGAGATCCCCCGGTAAGGTTGGTTGCCCCTGCTTTTATCACACGATCTTTGCGATGGAAAAATCTATGTCGCAGCTTTTACGAGGGCGCCGTCTGTCGCGCGAATTCGCCGGATGACATTTCGCGCCAGGAGAGCCAGGCAGCAAGTAGAACGATGGAAAGTAGGGCGTGTTCGTGGTGTAGCGTGGTATTCGCAAGGCCGACAGTAATGCTAATGAGCCATGAGGAGAATGAGCCTCCCCAAAACAAAAGATGCTCGCTATTCACAGCTCTTAGGGGAGCAGATGTCGCGAGGCTCCATCCCCAAGTGGCTAGAAAGAAAAGCAGCGCGAACAGTCCAAAAGATCCCCGCTCCGCAAGCGTGTTCACAAAAGTGTTGTGGGCGTGAGACATCGTTTGAAAGTATCGTTCTTGACTAAAACTTTTCCCTTCAGTTTCGAGCCATTTGGCAATTTTGGTATCCGAGATCTCGCGATAATTACCCATTCCGACTCCGAAAATGGGATTAGCCTTCCAACTGACAAAACCGCGGTTCCAGATTCTATCTCGGGATGACAATACGTCGTTGTTCTTGGCGTTAGTTCTTTGCTTTCGAATCGTCCCCGCTCCGAAGATAACAGTGGTGGCACCCACGGCGATGAGAATCATGGTCGACCATGTTTTTCCAGTCTGACGCGAGCCATAGGCGATGAGGCAAAGGATGCCGATCAGAACTAATTCTGTCGCCGTTGCCGCACGGCTGTCGCTCAGAAGGACTCCCGTGAGTAAAACCACAAATGCCCCGAAGAATATTATACGGTTCGGCCATGACCCATGCCGTGTTGAATCGAGGGTGAATGCCAACGCAAGGCCGCTCATGATCGCCAGATAGATGGCGCTGTGATTGACATGGCCCACGGACTTGAGTTGGAGGGCTTGGTTGGAGCCGGCTACTTTCCACAGCCAGATGCCTTCAAGTTCCGAGATCACGCATGAGAAAAGCAGCATCCCGAAGACCGCCTTCCACTGGCCGACTCCGTAGCGCGCCCGCCACAGGCAAAGCAGCAGTGCCGTCTGCATGAACGGATCGTTCAGCGCCAGCCATTCTCGTCCGCTGGGCGTTCGTATTCCGGCGAAGGCTGCGGCTAGGACACCGCTGGCCAGCGGTGCGACCGCCACGGAATCCCAGATTCTCCAAGGCCCTCCAAAATTTCGGGCGGGGATCCGGTTGATCAGCCATGTGACGATGTAGAGCGCCCAAAAGATGGTCTTCGGAGCCTCCCGAAACGGGAGGAAAAATGCGAACAACAGCAGGAACGCAAACTCACTGGGAGCCAGCCATCGGCGCCACCCCGACTCAGCGGTTCCCGTGGGATGCAGAAAATCTGGCAGTCTTTGAAAGAAGGGGTGCATTTGGAAAGCCAGCGGACAACGAGGGGTGAGCGTGGAGCGGGATTAGTTGGCGGGCAAGAGCGTGTTTGAGATGCGCTCCACGGATTTTACCGGCAGCCAGCCGCTGCCGATCTCCGGAATCGAGCACTGCACCCAGCCGGCGCTTTCGTTCAGGATCCGGACCCGGCTTCCCGCAGGTAACTCGCCGAGCGAACGGGCCGGATCCGCGGGCGCTCCACGGACCGTCACGCTCCGTTCGCGCACGAGTGCGGCGTCCGCCTCCAGCATCGCGTCGTATTTCCACGCGGCCCCGAGCAAAGCGGCGCAGCAGCCGCACGCGCCGGCAAGCGCCGCGAACTTTGGGCGGTGTTTGACCGCTCCAAGCCACCATGCGCAGACGCACAGCCATACGCCTCCGGCAAACACCCACAGCTCCAGACCGATCGTTCCGGCGCTGCGCACTGTGCTCCACCAGCGTTTGGGCGGGACGAGCGCGCCGGTCGCGCGCCGGGCATCGTCGAGCGCTTGGATTGACGCGCCGTGGACGGGGTCGATTCGCAGGGCGCGCTCCCATTCCAGCATCGCGCCCGCCGGATCGCCCAGCGCCTCGCGCGTCCGGGCGAGGTTGAAGCGGATGGAGGCTGTGTCGCCTTGGGTCAGGGCGAGTTCGTAGGCTTTTTCCGCTTCGTCGAATTTGCCTTCTTTGAAGAGCGCGTTTCCCTTTTCGAAGGCGGACGGTGCGGCATCCAATCCGTACGCGATTCCCAGCATTCCTCCGG
>JBILLT010000158.1:0-2831 GCA_044375925.1 Chthoniobacteraceae bacterium
GAGAGCGTGCTGACGTCCAACAGCGGAAAGCTGGCCTTCGCAGACGCATCGATCAAATTCCAAAAAGGCGAGGCCTTCGCAGTCCGTATCAGCCAAGCCACCGTTGCGACTGCAGCTCCAGCAAAGAGTGCGGCACCCGACGCTTCAGCCCTACCGCAGAAATCACTTAAAGACAGACTGAAATTCGACTAACCAAACACCCATGAAACTCGCCCTATTACCCATCCCATTTTTACTTCTCGGTGCGTGTGCTAATCAGAAGGCTGATCAAAATTATAACGCCGGAGGGGGAACAGCATCTTATGGCGGCGGGAGCCGCGCATCCGGCTCCTCTGTCAATAGCCGCGCAGGTTTGGAAGGTAGCCAATCGCAGTCCGGGCAGTATGCGAGTTCTGGAGGCGGCTCTTCATCGAGTGTTGGAGGAGGTCGCCCCGCATCCAAGGGTGGGATGAGTGCATCCGGCAACCAATCGGCGTCGTCCGGCGCGGAGGGTGTGTCCAAAGGCAGCTCTTCATCGAGTGTTGGAGGAGGTCGCCCCGCATCCAAGGGTGGGATGAGTGCATCCGGTAACCAATCGGCGTCGTCCGACTCGGAGGGTGTGTCCAAAGGCGGCTCTTCATCGAAAAGCAGTCAGGTTGCAGCAACGAGTGAACGAAGCGGGGGCGGAGATGTGCCGAGCGCACCGAAGCCCGCAGCGCAAAAAGTGTCTATTGTCGGGACATGGAGCGGTGTTTCGAATGGCGAAAAGATTGTTCTGAAAGTCGGAAATGGCGGCAGTGCGTCGCTCACCAACAGCGGAGGCGCAAACAGTGGTGAGTGGGCGGCGGGCGGCGGTTCGGGACGTTTTGCGTTTACGTTCGGCGGCCGGAAAGGTGACTTCGTTTTGTTGGATTCACGCACAGCAACGCTGACTGTGATGGGGTCCACCATCGAGTTGCGCCGCTAAACCAGCGCGAGCGGGCTCGCGCGTGAGTTGATTTTGAATTGAATGCGAGACGTTCCTGTTCCGTGCACATAGAATTCGTTGTTTTTGACTGCGTTTTTGCGGCGGCAAGTGTGTTTGGGAGCCTGCTTGCCTGCGGGAACTGTCCTCGTCCAGCCAGCTTCAACCACCCCTGCCCACCGTGTTGCCCAGTGTCCTCACTTGTGCCTTCCGTTGTTTGACGCGCATTGGCTCGGCCTGCGTTCTTCCCTGGCTGTTTTGCTCTGCCCAGGAAACCGCTCCCATTGACTCGATACCCGTCAGTGTCATCGTTTCGGATTACGAAGAACTGCTGCGCCAGGTTTCTTACTCATGGGACGCCGGCGCAGGTGAAGGGCTCACTAATCGGGCGTCAGGTTACACGAAGCAGGGTGTGGCCATGTTGGTGGCGAGGACCCAGTTGAAAGGTGTTTCTGAGGAACTGCTCAACAAGTTGGCCGAGCAACTCGCCGCAAACAGCGCCAATGCCGGTTTGAAATTAGTCACCCTCGCAGATCTTTCTGCCGACTTCGGGGAAGCAAAGAGCGGCGGTGTCCGGAAGGGCACGGTGCAGGATTTTTCTAAAAACCAAGTCGTCCTGAATGAGGCGATCTCGCGTGGGATTGCCATGGTGCTGTTTGTCGATGTCACACATTTAAATGTGAAACGATCCACCGTTTCGGGGGCTGAAGAGGTGAACACGGTGAACGTCCGCGCCTCGCTGACTCTTTTGAACGCCGCGGATGGGAATCGAATCAAGAGCATCAACAGAGAGATACAGACCCGAGGGTTTGATCCCGGCAATCTTGCAGATAAGGCATTCGATCTGCTTGCGAAGGACCTTTCAGCCGAGTCCGCCCGTTGGAAACTGCAAGACCTCCAGATCCGGTTCGTTCAACTCGAGGTCCACGCCAAGATGGACGGAATGCAGTTTCCGATGATGGACATCGACCGGACCGGCCAGATCCAGCTGCACGAGGTGCCGTTGTTTGCGGAAGGCGCGTCCGTTGAAGTCGACGGTATCTTGAAGGGAAAAGCGCCCTGCAGGATCGATGTGGCGCCGGGGACGCACCGGTTGAAGGTATATCGGGATGAAACGAAGCCTTTCGAGGCCGTGATTCAAGTTAATGCAGACAACCGGTGCGACGCGTTGTTGGTGCCGAGCGATGAGATGCGGAGAAAATTCGATGAGCAGCTCAAGAAGTTCGAGGCGGTGAAAACCATGGCGATCAACCGTAACCTTGCTCAGGAAAGGGAGACGGTGCGCACGGACGGATTCCGTGCGAACAATGAGAACGCGCGCCTCAAGGGCAAGGCGGCTGCCGACCTCACCCAAAGCCGTGCCGACGTTCTGCGCAAGGACGCGGACTCGAAGGGTAAAATTGCGTCCGGTGAAGCGGCGGTACTCAACGGTGAAGCTGCGATTCTAAACGAAGGCTCCCGCGAGCAGGCCAATCTCTTAAATGCGAAGGCGGATGCGACTCGGAAAGCAGCCGAAGGACAGCTTGAGCTGGACAAGGCGAATGCAAAAGGGAACGTGCCTGTGATAAACGCCCGTCTCGATGCGCTCAAAGAGCAGTCGGCTGCTTTCAAGTCGTTTGCGGAGACCGTGGGGGCGCTGGGATTCAAGCTGGCGCCCGTTGCGAATCGCTGACCATCCAACAACGTCCCGAATGAGACACCGTTTTTATCCAAGTATTCTGGCGGCCGCGTTTGCGGTGGTCGTCGCCCCTCTGATCGCGCAGGACGCGCCGGAGGTAAAAGTGATGAGGGTGGACAAGTTCGACTTTGAACCGGAGATCGTGACACCGAAAATCGCGAAATGCTTCGACGCGTCGCCTGCGGCTGTGGAAAGCCGGCTGAAAGGGTC
>JBILLT010000084.1:0-11729 GCA_044375925.1 Chthoniobacteraceae bacterium
ATGACGCAGAACATCATTATTCAGACGCCTAAGCCGCGTCCTTGAAATGCCGCGTGAGTCGCCCGCTCGATTCCGCTCTCTGGGTCTGCAGTCTGTTTGCAAGAACCCGTTCGCACTCAGTGCGGGGATGTGATGTTCCAGTGCTCGCCGAAAAAACCTGCTGCCGAAATTCCTCCGGGTGCTTTTGAATTCGGTTTGACGGTGGTGTCAATGAGCGCCCAGTCGGGAAGTTTGGCAACTTGGCGGGCGTTGTTGAGGTAGTCGTATTCCCGGTAGGTGAAACCGCTGTTGATCACCACGTAGCGGTTCTGGTCCAGCGGGTTTGGATAGATCAGCGCGGGCATGTGTGTTGCCGGATCGAATTTCGAAGATCCGATCTCAAGCGCTTTGTTCGTCCACTTCAGGGGCAGGTCTTTCAGAATTCTTCCGATGATTTTGTTGCTCGCTGGATCGCCCCAAAGAATCAAGTTGGCTTCCGACATCTCTTGGTCGGTGACGGATGTGTCATCGCGCACCGTGATCTCACCACGGAACTGGCTTCGCCAATGCGTTACAAAATGTGCCAACTCGGTGTTCACCCAGTCTTGCGTCTTTCCATGAAAAGCGCTGCCTGTCGGGCGCACCACGATGAAACGGCTCAGGAACGCATCATCGATTGGCCCCTGAAGTCCGGGCCGTTTTTGAAGCCCAAGGGAATGCGGGTCATCAATCGGATGCCATCTCGTGTTTATTTTGCGAAAGTGCGCCGTCCAAGAGCGGTCCGATTGAGGCGCGGGTCCGGAAACGTTTTGACCGTCCAAGCGCACGTTGACGGCTGAAATCGGGTCAAGAGGGAAATCTCCGGGACCTGCGTGCAGCGTTAGGGCGGTAACGTTGTCAGTGTCCACCACAAACTGCGAGGACGTCCGGTCAATCCGCGCGTCAACTTTTGCCTGTTCCCAGTGGTGAAGCATTCCCTGAATGGTAACCCAGGCGGAGTTGGCGTACCGAAGGGTGTACGTTGCGAAATGCACGGTGTCTGGAAAACGGTCCCGTCCGCGGGCGACGATACGGTCGAGTCTGCGAGCGATTTCAATTTTAGAGTCAGGATGAATTTTGTGCCCCGTTTTCGGGCCGATGATGTGAGTGAGTGTGAATCCCTGCTCCGTGGCGGCTTCTTCCATCCGCGTGGCGGCCTGCTTTTGTTTGTCGTCTTCGCCGCTGTAAGCAATGGTGGGGCAGTTTGCGAGGTTGCGCACGTAGCCGGGGCAGTCGTACCAGTTCCACAGGCGTTGCTCGTAAATGGTGGGTTCCAGCGATTCGTCCTGGAAGACCCTGAGAAACTCGGGCGTTTCCGAGAAACCTGCGCCGGGGTTCGAGGCCGCCCAGCGGCTCGGATAATGCACCGTAAAGTGCCAGGCGGCCGCACCGCCCATCGAGAATCCTCGCATCACCAGACGGTCTTCATCCAAACGGTAGTTCCGCATGGCGTGGTCGAGTGCTTCGAATAAATCCACCTCACCAGCGAACTTGTTGGCATTGCAGTAACGACCGTACGGATGCAGCACAAAGGCGCCGGGCGGTGTGTATTCACCGGGTGTCTTCTGTCGCCCGTCGATGAAAGCAAGTTCACTCAGGGTTTCGCCGCGCCCGTGGCACCAGATGTCGAGCCGGTGCGGTTGGTTCCCATCGGGCTGATAACCGGCCGGAACTACAAGTCCATAGGGTTGGACTGAATTGTCGATTCGGGAGCGGTATCCGCGCACCACAAGTCCTGTTTGAGTGGTCCATGGCGATTGCCCCTCGCGCAGGGCTTTTGCTCGCGCCTTCCCCTGCTCAAGTTGGGCGCGTGCGCTGTTGGCTTCAGTAGGCTTAAAAAACTCGTTATACTTCAGCGCCCAATCGACTGACTTGTGGAAGATTTCGACGTCGGGTAACAGCGCAAGCAGGGCAGGTTTTTTCTCAAGCGACGTCTGCAGGGCCTGAATTTCGGCGGCCAGTTCCATTGCCCCCTTGCTAAGTGCTTCGCGGTCCGCATCGGGGATGGCGATTCCCGGCGGCGGAATGGGACGCACCTGATCCGCCAGATTATCTTTTGGGCCGTCGGCTTGGACGGCGCTTGCTGCGAGAAGGGAAAGTGCCAGGGGGGGGAGGATGCGGTTCATGGGGTTTAGAGTTGCGCGTTACGCGCGGATGAATGCTAAGTCGGGGCTTGCCCGCAGTTCAACGGGCCAGTGCGGATAGTTTGTTCTCTTGTGTCTTGGAGTGGGTTTGAAGCCCGGCTCGCCCCGAAACCGCTTGATCCGCAGCGTGCTCTCGCGGCAGAAGTGGAGGATGCTGGACATTCCCACCTGGGGTTGGCCCCTTCTGTTCTTCACCGGGATCGTGGCCGGGTTGGTGGACTCCATCGCAGGGGGAGGCGGTTTAATCACAGTGCCGGCGCTGCTTGGTGTCGGATTGTCCCCGGGTTTGGCGCTCGGGACGAACAAACTTCAGTCGTGTTTTGGGTCGGCGAGCGCCGCCTTGTTTTACACGCGGGCGGGGCTGGTCAGCTTCAGGAGTTGCATGCTCGGGGTGGCATGCACGGTTTTGGGTGCGGGGCTTGGAGCCCTTGCGGTCCGCTTTATTTCAGATGCCGCGCTCAGAAGGGTGTTGCCGGTGCTGCTGATCGGGATTGGTTTGTTTGTCTTGCTTCGTCCCAAGCTGGGGGAGGCGGATGCACGCGAGCGGATGCGGCCCGGCTTGTTTTACGTGGCTTTCGGAATCGGACTCGGCGCCTATGACGGTTTTTTCGGACCCGGTGTCGGTTCTTTCTGGGCGCTGGCGTTCGTGCTTTTTCTGGGGTTCAACCTTTCAAAAGCAACGGCGCACACGAAGGTCATGAATTTCACCAGTAACTTTGTGGCGCTCGTGGTGCTCGGCGCCAACTCGCAGGTGATGCTCCTGCCGGGATTGGTGATGGGCGTGGGTCAAATGCTCGGCGCGAGGTTCGGTGCGGGATTGGTGGTTCAGCGGGGCACGCACTTGGTGAGGCCTGTCTTTGTCTTCGTGGTTTTTCTGATCGCCATCAAAATGCTGCTGTCGAATCGATAGTTGGCGAAACAAAAAACCGGCGGCAGGTTGCCCCGTCGCCGGTCTTCAGTTGGTGTTCGCTGCGAGTGACAGCGCGGATTTTGTTACACCGCCCGCTCGCCTGTTTCTTCGGTACGGATACGCACCGCTTCTCCCACCGGGGAGATGAACACCTTTCCATCCCCGATCTTGCCGGTTTTGGCCGCCTTCACGATGGCTGCAACGGCGGATTCCACGAGTGCATCTCCTAGAACAACCTCGATTTTAATTTTCGGAAGGAAATCCACCGTGTACTCGCTGCCGCGGTAGATTTCGGTGTGTCCCTTTTGTCGTCCGAAACCTTTGACTTCGGTGACGGTCATTCCTTCAACGCCGATTTCTGCCAGGGCGTCTTTGACTTCTTCAAGTTTGAACGGCTTGATGATCGCTTCGATTTTTTTCATAGAACTTTCCTTTGTGTTGAGTCTTCTGGCTTGCCAATTGGTTGCAAGCCTAAGGGTTGATTTTTTTAGTGGTCTATGAGGGTTAGTCCATCAGGTAGCCTTCTTCGCCGTGGTCGCTGATGTCCAGTCCGGACGCCTCGGCTTCCGGCGTGGGCCGTAGCCCGATGATGGCCTTCACAATCAGAGTGATCACCACCGTGGCAACCACCGAGATGATCAGGGTTAGGATCACCGCTTTGAATTGAGCTCCCACGAGACCGCCTTCGGCCACGAGTTTCGCGAGTCCGTTCCCGGGTTCAGCGGCGTCGGTTGCCGCAGTCACGGCCGTGTCCAGATTGCCGTTGACAGCCTTGTCCGCCAAAACCCCTGTCAGGATTGCACCAAGAGTCCCGCCCACAGCGTGTACTCCGAACGTATCAAGCGCGTCGTCATAACCGAACTTCGCTTTGAGGTGCATCACAAAGATGTAGGGCACCACCGCTGCGAGAACACCAATCACCATCGCGCCGGAAGTGCTGACAAATCCGCAGGCCGGAGTGATTACCACCAACCCTGCGACTGCTCCTGAGCAGAAGCCCAGAATGGATGCGTGCCCGCGCAGCATGCGCTCCATGATCGCCCAAGTGAAAGACGCGGTGGCCGCGGCGAGAGTGGTCGTGGTGAATGCGTTTGCTGCGATGCCGTCCGCAGCGAGTGCGGAGCCCGCGTTGAACCCGTACCAGCCCACCCAGAGCATGCCCGTGCCGATCATGCAGAGCACCATCGAGTGCGGGGCCATCTTTTCTTTGCCGAACCCGAGACGCTTGCCCAGCATGACGCAGAGGATCAGCGCGCTCCACCCGGAGGTCATGTGCACCACGGTGCCGCCTGCGAAATCGATCGAAGGAATGGCAGCCTTGGCGTTCCAAACGCCGTTCATGTACCCGGTGATGCCCCACACCATGTGCGCCATCGGGAAGTAGACGAGAAACATCCAGAAGCCGATGAACGTCATGATTGCCGAGAACTTCATGCGTTCGGCGATGGCTCCGACGATCAGCGCCGGCGTGATGATGGCGAACATCATCTGATACATGGAGAATACGTTTTGCGAAACCCAGTAGCAGTAGTCCGTGTTCGGGGCGGAATCGACGCCCTTCATGAAGAAGAATTCGCTTCCCCCGAGAAATGGGCTGTCGAAGTTCTTCCCGAACACCAGGCTGTAGCCGAATGCCCACCAAAGGATGGACACCATGCCCGCGCATCCGAGGCACTGGGCGAGAACGCTCAGCACGTTCTTTTTGCGGACCAACCCACCGTAGAATAAGGCGAGTCCCGGAAGTGTCATGAACAATACGAGCGCTGCCGAGGTCATCATCCAAGCGTTGTGACCGGCGCCCGGGGCTCCGAGTGTGGGCTGTTTGAAACCTTCGGGGTAATCTTCCACTTCCTCGCCCGCATCATTCTTCTTTTTCACCTTCAAATCCTTGAAAGCAGCCCCGGGGTCGGTGTTGCCGAAGTAGGCCTCGATCGCGGTGACACGCTGCTCGAGTGTCGCCTCGGCTGCGGCCGGAGCGGCGGCTGCTGCCGGAGCCGCAGCTGCGGGAGCGGGTGCACTCTCTGTCGCTGGCGTCTGCGCGTGCAGGGTTGTGTTAATCCCTCCCAACACGATGGCGCCGGCCATCGTCGCGAGGGCGATTATACGTGGAACTTTGAGCATAGGTGTCAATTTTGGGTTGCGTGTGTCTGTTTCCCCGAGACCGGCCGCAGGTATTTGCCTGAGGTAAGATCGGGAGTCTGGAAATCGTGGCTCAGTGAACCCCGGTTTTTCGACACAGCCCTCTTTAGCAGCGGTCGTGCCATCGTTTATAAAGCCAACATAATCAGGAATGTTATGAATTTAAGCCCTGCTTTTCGCCGGCGAGGGTGGTCGCAGAGCTACAGCCTGTTAAAAAAACAACACATCCGGTTGTGATGCTTTGACCGCCTGAGGGAAGGTGTTACCGGGAGATTGGTGGTCATCGCCCCAAACACCGCGATTGAAGGGATGCAACCTGCTGTTGATGAATATCGTGTGCCAAAAAGATGTCCGCTTGCCTTGCCGAAGCGGAAACGGTCGTTCTCATCGGTTGCGTCTTCTGCTTCGACAATCCTTGCACCCTCCGTTCGTCTCTTCATGCGGCAGGCTCATTCGACGGGAACGCAGGCAGGCCCCGAGCAATTGTGGGCGGCAGGAGTCCGCGGGGAAGGAACCGCCGTTTTTTGAGTTTTCCGCTGAAAGTCGACGCTCAGACCGAGCGGCGATGGGTTGGTTGCGCGAGTTTTCGGTGCGCCTCACGGCACCACGTCACATGCACGCAACCGGTCGTCGCGCATTCTGCGTTTTGAAGGCCGTGCCTATCGTGCTGCCGCGCCCTGAGGACTCGTGTGCGGACCGCGCCGGGAGGAGTGGAGCCGGATGCAGATCAGCGTGGCGGGCTATCTCGCAGTGTTTGCCGGCAAATCTCGGCATGCGGGCTCCGGCATAAAGTAGAGGAATGCCCTACGCGAGAATGTCGCCTACAACACGTGAAGGGTCGACACCGGTGAGGCGAAAGTCGAGGCCCTGATGTCTGAAGGTAAACCGCTCGTGGTTGATTCCCATGAGGTGCAGGATGGTGGCGTGAAGGTCGCGCACGTGCACCGGGTCTTTTGCGACGTTGTAGCTGAAATCATCCGTCTCGCCGTGCGTGTGTCCGGCTTTGATTCCGCCGCCCGCCATCCACATGGTGAAGCAACGCGGGTGGTGGTCGCGGCCAGCCTCGGGGCTGTCCCATTTTCCCTGTCCGGCGACTCCGCGCCCGAATTCGCCGCCCCAGATCACCAGAGTGTCCTCAAGCAATCCGCGTTGCTTGAGATCTTTCACCAGCGCGGCGCTTGGCTGATCGGTGTCGCGGCAGCGCGCGGTGCACCACGATGTGAGGCGGCTGTGATGATCCCAGTCTGGGTGGAAAAGCTGGACGAACCGCACGCCGCGCTCCACGAGGCGCCGCGCCAGAATGCAGTTGGCTGCGTAACTTCCCGCGCGCCGTGAATCAGGCCCGTACATTTCGAACACTTCGTCTTTCTCGCCGCTGAGATCTGTGAGTTCGGGCACGCTCGATTGCATGCGGTAGGCCATTTCGTACTGGCGGATGCGCGTGGCGATTTCAGGGTCGCCGGTGCTTTCGAGATGCATGGCGTTGAGTTGTGCAAGCCCGTCCAGCATGCTTCGCCGCAGCGCGCGGGGCAGTCCGTCGGGATCTTGCAAGTACAGAACCGGGTCCTTTGCGTTGCGAAGTTTTACGCCCTGGTAACGTGACGGCAGAAAGCCGCTGCCCCAGTAGTGATCATAAAGGGGTTGGTCGCTCGGCCTCTGCATTTTCGAGAGTAGCACGAGGTAATCGGGCAGATTGCCGTTTTCACTCCCGAGTCCGTAGCTCGCCCAAGCTCCGAGACTGGGCCGCCCCGGAATCTGGTTTCCTGTCAGGAATTTCGTCATTGCCGGCGCATGATTGATTTGATCGGTGTGCATCGACTTGATGAAGCACAGGTCGTCGACGACGGTCTTGAGGTGGGGAAGCCATTCGCTCACCGTCGCGCCGCTCTGGCCGCAGGCCTCGAACTTGGTTGCCGCGGGTTTGATGAGCTGCTTTTGATTTGCCGTCATCGTTGTCAGACGCTGTCCCTGACGAACCGACTCTGGAAGCTCCGAGCCGGCGAGTTTTGCGAGCCCTGGCTTTCTGTCGAACAACTCGATTTGGGACGGGCCGCCCGACTGCGTTAAAAAAATCACCCGCTTCGCTTTCGGCGCGAAATGCGGCATGACTTTTCCCTCGGTCTCTGGGGATCCGCCGGCGCGCGCCCGTTCGAGTAGCGTTGAAAGCGCCATTGCGCCGATCGAGACGCCTGTGCACCGGCCCAGGAAGTAACGCCGGCCCGGGTTGAGAATGTCTTGGTTCATGTCAAATGCGGTGAAGTTTGTACGGATACACGCTGCCGCTGTTCCACTGGCAAACGTACAGGTCGCCGCGCGAGTCGACGCAGACGTCGTGGCAATTGTTGAAGACGGGGATGTCTTGAATCATCGGCTTTAGCCGTCCCTCCTCGTACAGCGGAGCCTGACCACCGGGGTTTGAAACGACTTTTCCAAACTCATCCAGAATAGTCACAAATCCGCGTCCTTGCCACATTCGGTAGTCGTCCGGTTTGGCTCCAAAACAAACGCCCGAGTACAGCTCTTTTCCGTGGATTACTGGGCGGCTGACATAGGCTCCAGGCAGGTAAACTCCGCGCACGAAGTTGCCCTCCAGGGTGAACCAGTTGAATTCATTACGGACTCGCTCTGTGCAAAGAAGAAGAGTTTCTCCGCCCCGAGTATCGATCGCGACGCCGTGCGCCTGCATGAATTTTCCTGGGTTCGTCGGCTGCGTGCTTTTTCCACCGAACTTGCTTAGGAATCTGCCTGTTCCGTCGAAACGCAGGATGTACTGCGAACCGTAGCCGTCAGCGACGTAGATGTCCCCATTTGGAGCGACCGCTGTTTCGGTGGGTGAATACGGCTCCCGCTCAGAGTACGCGCCGCACTTCGCGGGATGCGGCAACTCCATCACAATTTTGCCCTCCAGCGTGGTTTTAAGGACGCGGCCCGAGGTGTCAGTGAGGTAAAGGAAATCCCTGCCGTCTTCCCGGTGAATGGTGAGTCCATGTCCGCCGGTCAATCCAACGGACCATGCGTCTGCCACCGTGCCGTCGGTATTGAAGACGATGACGTTGTTCTGTTTTAGATTTGTGATCAAAAACAGCCGGCCGTCTCCGGATTGCGCCATTTCGTGGCAGTCTTTGACAGGGGTTTTTGCACGGTCTGCTTTGCTCCAAAGCTTGTCCACTTTGTATCGGAACGAGCCGTGCCCGACGATTGCCCCGTGGTGCGGAGGCACCGCCTCGGTTTGGGCAAGCAAGGATGGTAGTGCGAGTCCGAAAGCGGTTGCTGCTAAAAACTCGCGGCGCGGGATTGCGTCATTCATGGGTGAGGGATTCGTCTAGGTTGAGGGTGAGGCTGGCTAAAATCGTGTGTGCCGCGAGCTGTTGCACGTTGCTTCCCGGACCGGGCCGGCGCTGGCCGAATTCGAGAAGGGCACGCGCGTCCTGCGGGTTCGCAGCGTAATGGGCCGTGGACTGCTGGAGTTCCCGAGCGAGCACCGCCTTCTCTTGAGCCGAAGCGGCTCGGCATAGGACGCGTTTGTAGAGGTCATCGATTCTTTGGTTCTCCGGCAGTGCGAGCATGCGCTGCGCAAGTTCACGGGCGGCCTCCATGAAAGTGCCATCGTTGAGAAGCGTGAGCGCTTGCAGTGGGGTGTTGGTGCGGCCCGTTCGAACCTCGCAGGAGCGGCGTTGCGCCGAATCAAAGAGGAAAGTCGGTGCGATCGAGCGTCGCCAGAATGCGTAGAGGGTGCGCCGGTATTGCGCCGGACCCTCGCTCGGTTCGTACTTGTATCGGCCCATGAAGAGTTCCTCCCAAACCCCCTCAGGTTGGTACGGACGCACAGGCGGTCCGCCAAGCTCGGGATTCAGGAGGCCGGACGCTCGGAGCGCGCTGTCCCGCAGCATCCAGCTCGGCAGCCGGTACCGCGAACCGCGCGCGAGGAGGCGGTTGTCGGGGTCGGCGAGACGCAGCGCCTCGGTGGTCGCAGAATCCTGGCGGTAGGTTGCGCTGTTGAGAATCAGCCGCAAAGTATGTTTCAAGTTCCATGCGTGCTCCATCAGGTCTACGGCTAGCCAGTCGAGTAGTTCCGGATGCGAGGGGCGTTCACCTTGGAGCCCGAAATCCTCGGTGGTGCGGACCAATCCTGCCCCGAATAACATCTGCCACAGGTGGTTCACGGCCACCCGCGCGGCCAGCGGGTTCTGTTTGGAGGTGATCCACTGCGCAAAGCCGATCCTGTTTTTCGGATAATCAGGCTGCCATGGCGCGATAGCTGCGGGAACGTCGGGTGTTACCTTTTCTCCGTGCTTGTCCCAGACCCCGCGAAGAAGAACGAACGTTTCACGGGGCTCCTTTCGCTCGGCAAGGACCATCACATTTAACGAACCCGCTGCAGTTTTTATTTCGTTAAACTGCCGCATGGCACGATCCAGCGCGGATTTTGATTCTAAGTACGGGGCGTGGTCCGCAAGGAACTCGGAGAAGAGTCTGGATCGCAGAGAAGCGTCCAACGCCCCGGATTTTCCCAGGGCCGCAAGCTCTTCGCGGGGCGTTAAACCGATCTGGTTCACGGCCTCGCCGGCCTCGGAGGTGACCGAAATTCTGAATCTTCCGATGTTGGAATCTCCCAAAGTTGATCGCTGCCGGAGTTCAACGATCAGCTCTTCGTCTGTCGCCAGTGTCAACGGAACGGCGAGGGCGTATACCGCGGTATGCGGTGTGTTTTTGTCAGCGCCCTGCGTTGTCCAACCATTGCGCGGATCGTCGTCCAGCGTGTCTTTTACATCGCCGTAGTTGTTGTTTTTTTTCTTGTCCGCCATGGTGTCCGCGACGGCATTTGCAAGCGTGATCTCGCGGACCTGTGAGTTGCCGCGCGTGCGGACCTGCACCTTGATATCCGTGAGGATAAACTCCCCGCTGGCGCCGCGTGAAAGCGCCCCGCCGGTGTGAGAAGAGTGGGGGAGTACTTCCAGTTTCAGGCCGCTGATCCGGATCCCCGCGAGTTGCGATGTGAAGCGGTATTCGTCTTGGTTGGGGTGTGGTCCGCTGGACTGGACCGCGCCGTCTGCTTCCTGTCTGAGGTCGGTGCCCTCTGCAGATTCGAGTCCGGTTGCTTTCAGGGTTCTCCATGAATTCCAGCCGCTGGTGACCTCGCTGCGCCGCATCTCGAGCCACTTCTCAAAAGGCGCCTCTGCGTTCTTACGCGCGGCAGCTTCAGCAGGCTTCCGTTCATCAAGGAATTGCTGGGCCTCTGCAACCGAGCGGGCGGCCGTCGCTGATTGGTATGACAGGAACGGCTTGGCAGCCGAGCCTGCCTTCCCGTCTTCGTCGATGCTGTTGAAGAAAGCGGTCAGCGAATAGTAGTCTGCATGTGAGATAGGGTCGAACTTGTGGCTGTGGCACTGGGTGCAGCCGAGTGTGAGTCCAAGCCACGTGGTGCCCACGGTGTTGATCCGGTCGATCACATAGTCAACTCGGGATTCCTCAGGGTCGCGTCCTCCTTCGCCGTTGGTCATGTGGTTTCGGTGGAAACATGTCGCGAGTCTCTGCTCGGGCGTCGCACCGGGAAGCAGGTCTCCCGCAAATTGTTCCAGCGTGAACTGGTCGTAAGGCATGCCTTTGTTGAAGGCATCGACCACCCAGTCACGCCAAGACCAGTTGTTGCGAGTGGCATCAGACTGAAACCCATCCGTGTCCGAGTAACGCGCTGCGTCAAGCCACCACATCGCCATCCGTTCGCCGTGGTGTGGTGAGTTTAGGAGACGCTCGACGGCGCGGGAATAGGCGTCGGGCGCGGTATCCTGCATGAATGTGTCCAGTTCCTCCGGGCTGGGAGGCAAACCTGTGATATCAAGCGACATTCTGCGAAGAAGCGTGTGTTTCTCTGCCTCCTTGGCCTGCCTCATGCCGGCCTGTTCCAACCGTTCCCGCACGAAGTAATCCACAGGGTTGCCAACCGAGTGCGCCTTTCTCGGAGGCTCAAAAGCCCAGTGTTTTCCCCATACCGCACCTTCATCGATCCATTGCCGCAGAATCGCCGACTGCGAGGAGTGCAGTTTTGGTTTGTGCGACTTGGGCGGTGGCATCAATTCATCTGGGTCGGCTGAGACAATTCGGGCGATCAATTCGCTGGCGCGGGAGTCCCCGGGGATGATGGCTTTCTTTTCGATCGCCGCCTCCCTGACATCGAGACGCAGTTCACCCTTCCGGTGCCCCTCATCTTGCCCGTGGCATCCAAAGCAGTTATCCGACAAAATCGGCAGGACATCCCTGCTGAAGTTCACCGGTTCCTTGGCCTCCGTGCCCGAGGTCAACGTGCAGATCGCTGCGCCGAGCATCACAAATTGTCTCATTTGCCGGCCATCATAGGTCTGTTTCGGACCTTTTAAATGGCGGCGGCGGAGCAAAGAGTTGTAGTATCCTACCATGACGAGAGGTCCGACAGAGTCCCGTTTTCCAGTGTCCCTGTACGCCACGCCAAGCTCCGCCCATCAGGATGTTTTCTATACGGTTCCTCGCGCCGGACATGTGAT
>JBILLT010000175.1:0-2818 GCA_044375925.1 Chthoniobacteraceae bacterium
TCAGGCCACGCTGACGACCCTCACCGCTGATGTGACTAAATCCAGCGCGATTGAAGGTGAGTTTCTAGATCAGGAGCAGGTGCGCTCATCAATTGCGCGCAAGCTAGGCATGGATGTTGCCGGTATGGTTTCTTCATCACGTAACATCGATGGGATTGTCGAGATGATGTTGGATGCCACACAGAATTTTCAACAGCCACTTACTTGTGAGCGGCTCTTTGCATGGCAGGCAGCTCTTTTCCCCACAGGCAGAAGCGGGATGACTCCTATTATAGTGGGGAACTGGCGCACCTCTGAATCTGGCCCGATGCAGGTGGTCTCAGGGGCTATCGGGCGGGAGCGTGTCCACTTTGAAGCGCCCCCTGCTGAGCGCATACCGCAAGAGATGGAGCGTTTCCTCTTATGGCTTGAGCAAGATCAAGGGATTGATTCGGTCCTGAAAGCAGGTATCGCACATTTTTGGTTTGTGACCATTCACCCTTTCGAGGATGGGAACGGACGAGTTGGCCGGGCGATTGCAGACCTGCTGCTCGCAAGAAGTGATGGAATGGCTGAGCGCTTCTATAGTTTGTCGTCTCAAATCGAGAGTGAGAGGAAAGAGTATTACGAAAAGCTGGAGGCGAGTCAGAGAGGAGGGCTCGACATTACCCTTTGGCTACGGTGGTTTTTGGAATGTTTTGAGAGAGCACTGATGGGAGCTGAAGGATTACTAGAGCAGGTTTTACGCAAGGCCCGGTTGTGGCAGCGAATCAGTCAAGGGCCTGTGAACGATAGGCAACGCGTAGTGCTCAACAGGCTTCTAGATGGGTTTGAAGGCAAGCTTACCTCGTCAAAGTACAGCAAGTTAGCCAAGTGCTCTTCGGACACAGCACTTCGAGACATTCAAGATTTGGTGGGCCGAGGGATCATGCTTCAAAGTTCCTCGGGTGGCCGAAGCACCAGCTACGAACTGGTGGATTAAATTCGCCGAGCAGTTTTTGTTGTGGGAACAAAGTGCGCCTACTCTCAGCAAGCAAAGCTATTGAGGCTGCTTGGTTCCAGCTGCCGAGGTTCCAGATTTCTGGGTTTCCAGATCGGTGATAATCATCCGCACGTGCGTAAGTGCCCGTTGGAAAGTCTCTCGTAATTCTTCGACATCAGGGATTCTTACTGATGCAAAAGCTGGTTCCATGGCCTTCAGCGTAAGGCCCTCTGATTCGACAAGAAACTGAATGTCCTCCATGTCTTGTGCGTCATCCCCCCTCATCATTTTGGTGAGGACCAGATCAACCGCATCTGGTCTGAATAATTTCAGCCGGTGAGTAATGGGGCGCAGAACGGGTTTGATATGCTTTTGCCAGTCGGGCCGTAGAAACACCTGGTCTTCCTGAAATATGTGGGTCAGGTACAGCCCCTTGTTTTCTAGTGCTTTGTTTAACTGATGCTGTGCAGCCCAGAATTGCTCGTCTGCTTCGATTCTAGCTGCTTCTGAAAATGGTAGGATCACATCCAAATCCAAGGATCTGCCAACAGCCTCAGGGACATTATCAAAACCTAACGCCAAGGCAGCTCTCCCATAAATGACTAGAGTGACCTCATGGTCCAAGAGAGCATCTAGGGTCGTTGCTATGATCTCAGCGTTTGTCATGCCGCACTCTGCTTAGGGCGTTGCCATTCTGTTGTGATTTTTTTACCTACACCACGCTCGTAACCATTCATTGCTACAAAACGTGTAGGGTGTGGCATCACTCCATCCTTGGGCGCGCTACAAGCAGGAAGCCGGTGTAGTAGATCAAGCCAATAAGAGTTTTGAGGTTCAAACTTGTGACCGCATTCTGCAACAAAACGCACCACGGTTTCGCTTCGTTCCCAGATTGCTAGTTTAGCAACTAAACTTGGATCGTTGCCAATCGCACCGAGCATAGCGGCACCGCATCGAATGCTGTGAGAGCTGTAAGGCCCTGCACAATTCAAAAGAGCAATCGCCAGCTCTTCGTTGGTCAATACCGTTTGGGGTATCAATTCTCCCTCTGGCTCATCCCCTTGCCAATAATGACGGCAGCCTCTTTGAACCGCTAGTGTCCAGAGGTCTTTGGGCATGGACAACCCCAACTTCCGAACCTTTCGCAGGAGGGGCGAAAAGTGGACGGTTGTGCCCAGTTTTTTTGCCAAAGTGTCGGAGTTCAAACGAGCTGAGAGTAGTCTGGCCATGAAATGATTGCAACGCTTTGGCAAACGCTTTTTCAGCCACCGCACACATCATGGCGGCAGGATACCCCAGAACCTAACGGCCTCTTCCTTGCGCATGTTTTGGTTGTAGTGAGAGTGCAGCATGGTTGTTCCTCGGTGTCCTAGTTCGTAGGCAGTCTTTAATGCATCCTGATGGATCTTATAGTGGGCAGACGCAAAGGTTTTCCTGGCTCCATCCTGAATCCAATCTACTCCTGCAATTTTGATTATTTTTCGACGAATCCTGATGAGGGTCATCTGTGACTTTGGGAACACAGGTCCTTTTTTGATGCCTCCCTGAGAGTCATGCCAATCCAACCACGCCTGAAGGGTTGGTGTAATGGTCGTAAAACGCTTTGTGCGGGTCTTGTTAACTGCAGCAGTGATGCAAAGCTGCCCATCGTCAGTAAAAGCCGACCAATCCAGCTTCAAGATTTCCTCGGGGCGGGTACCAGCAAAGAAACTGATCGCAAAGAAAGGTACAGCTTCCGGGTGGTGTTGAACGACAGCGTCCATGATAGCCCTGACCTGCTCGGGAGAATAGGTCTCAATCTCTTTGGGTCTGATGGGGGCTAACTCAACCCGTTTCAGGGGTAGGGAAGTCAACCAG
>JBILLT010000174.1:0-2816 GCA_044375925.1 Chthoniobacteraceae bacterium
AATCACATGTTGGCGCTCTCTGACTGGCGCTCTCTGACGGACATGTGCCGGAGACACGTTCCAGGGCCCCGTTCCGGGGGTGGCCCTCATTGGGCCCCCGCATTCGGGGGGTGGCCCCGATTGGCCCCTCGCGGGCGGCCCCATTCGGGTCACAGTTTGGGGTCGCAACTTGGGGGGTGGCCCCAAACTGGCCCAACTTGGGGGGTGGCCCCAACCTGGCCGCTTGTGGCGACCTCGCCTTGGCAATCACATGTTGGCGCTCTCTGATTGGCGCTCTCTGGCCGATACGTCGTGGGGGTGGCCCCGCCGGGCTCTCTTCAGCTCCTTCCTGAGTCGCCCAACCTGGATGGCACTTCGCGACCTCAGCTTGCTGCTTTCTGGCAGGCAGGTTGCGGGGGTGGCCCCAACAGGCCCTGGCAGGCAGGTTGCGGGGGTGGCCCCAACAGGCCGACAGTCGCTCGGCGGCTTAACGCTCTCTGGCTGCCACCTCAGGTGGACCCTGTTCGGGGGTAGCCCGAATTGGACCTGCTTCAGCTCCCGCTTTGGGGGGTGGCCCCGATTGGATCTGGCGTCGTTGGCCCTCGTCGGGTCGCCTCGGGGCGACTCTCGCGGGTCACGCCAGTTCGGCCGAGTGTGGCGTCCTCACCTGGGCAGCCCCACCTTGGCGCTCTCTGACTGACGCCCTTTGGCTGGCGCTCTCTGGTGACCGATTCTCTGGGTTCGCTCCTTTTGGGCTGAGAGTCTGTCAGCGGCTTGGGGCTCGCACTCTGGCGCTCTTGGGTTGGCGCTCTCTGAGTGATGCCGCCATGGTTCCCGTGCAGGCGGTCGCTCTCTGGTGACCGATTCTATGGGTTCGCTCCCGTTGGGCTGAGAGTCTGTCAGCGGCTTGGCGCTCTCACTGTGGCGCTCTTGGGTTGGTGCTCTCTGAGTGATGTCGTCATGGTGCCCGTGCAGGCGGTCAGTTTGTGGACTCAGTCACGATAGCCCCGCTCCGAATCTGCCGGGATCCGCTGGTACTCTCGGTCCCTCAGTTGGCGCTCTTGTTTGCCGCTCTGGGTGACTGGCGTGGTTTCCCCCGTCGCATAGTCGGCCGGTGGTTAGTCGGCTCGAGCGGAGTTGGCCGGAGCGGAGTTGGCCGGAGTTGAGTCGTCTGGAGTGGAGTCGTCTGGAGTGGAGTTGGCTGGAGTGGAGTTGGCTGGAGTGGGCGGGGGGATTTCCGGTCGTACTGGTGTGAAGTGGGTGGTATCCGTTGGTGGAGTCGTACCGCTGGATTCCAGCTGCCGCACTTTTGCTGTGTGCCTTCGGCAGCCGGTCTTAGACCTGGAGGCTAGATTCTTGTGGGCCCAGTACGCGGCTCTCGAAACTGCCGCGAGCCTGGCGCAGGGTGTCTGGCCATGTGCAATGAGCGTGACGGGATTACTGAGGTGGTTTCGCCGCTGGAAGCCGAATTTGTTCGGGCGGAATCCCCAGTGTTCACGCAGACGCGAGGCAGCCACAGCTTCAACCGTTGCCCAAGCTCGACGATCAGGGGTAGTTGGTGTTGTTGATCCGGACCGTGCCCGTGGTGGTTCCCGCCGGGGCGAAGAAGACTGTCTGGGCGTTCGTCACGACGTTGTTCTGCGTCCCAAACAACTGGATTGGGGCCGGGATCGCCGCGAAGACAATCCCGCGATCCAGCAAGGCGGTCTGAGGCGACATCTCCAGGATGTTGTTATTGAGCGTCACACTCCCCGGGCCGGTCAGCGAATCGAACAGGATGCCCGTGCCACCACCGGTCAGGTCGCGGATGGTGTTGCCGGTCAACGTGTATTGCGGTGCGACTCCTTGCATCCGCACGCCGATGTTTCCGTCACCCGAGCTCACGATCAGGTTGTTCAGCAGTGACACCTGGGCCGCCGAGGTCGACTGGAAATCGACCGCCGTGCCAAACCCACCCGCCAGCTGGAAGCTGTTGCTGGTGATCGCCAGGTTCGTCGTTCCCGTCCCGCTGTTCTGCACGACCAGGCCGCTGTTGTTGCCGCCGGAGAGATTGAAAGTGTTCCGCTCGATTGTCCCCGCCAGGGGGCCGCTCCAGGCAATCTCCATGCCCGACGTTCCCGCCAGGGAACCGGCAAAGCTGTTCGAGATTGCCTGCAGGTTCAGGCTGGCCCCCACACCGCTCCCTGACGCACCCAGGAAGACACTGTCTCCCGTCGTGGACTGGAAGCTGTTCTGCCGGAGGACGTAGCTGTACGCCATCTGCTCGGTGAATTCGGCCCGCACTCCTCCGCCGGCATTGCCACTGAGGGTGCTGTCCGACAGCTGGAACGCCTGGACGTCGACCAGCCCAATTCCCAGCACGCTGGAGTTGGTGATGCGGGAATTGCCCACCACCACCTGCTCCACATCGTTCGCCTGGACGGCGGTCCCGTTGCTGGCCAGGTCCAGCCAGTTGACGGCGACGATGCCGGTGTTCTCAGCGAGAATACCGACCGTGGCATTCTCAATCCGCCCGGCCGAGCCCGGGGTTTCGTCGCCCCAGACCACCAGCGAGCCCGGGCTGTTGACCACCCGCACGCCTGCGGCGGCATTGCTGCTGGAAACCCGGGTCAGATTGACCTCGATCTCAGTCCCTTCGATATCCAAGGCAGAGGCATTCGCCGCAGTCAGGCTGCCCCCCTGATCGAGATTGACCCCCTGGGTCACCGCCGGGTTGATTCGCAGCTTGCCCGCCGACCGGGCCCGCAACGCCGTCGCCCCATCACTGGTGATGTTGACGGTCTGCATGGTTGTGGTGCCGGTGTTGTTTTCGAGGTTGATGCCCGCCGCCCCGCGGG
>JBILLT010000002.1:0-111205 GCA_044375925.1 Chthoniobacteraceae bacterium
GGGCGAATGCGCGGTTGGCCTGAGCCATCTTGTGCGTGTCGTCGCGCTTCTTGATCGCGTTCCCCTGACCGTTGGAAGCGTCACGAAGTTCGTTCGCCAATGCGTCGGCAAGTCCGGTTGCCTTGCGTGATTTCGCGTACCCGACAATCCAGCGCATTGCCAAAGCCAAAGCACGGGCGGGAGCGACCTCCATGGGCACCTGATAGGTGGCACCGCCAACGCGACGGCTCTTCACCTCGAGACGCGGACGAACATTGTCGACCGCCTTGTTGAGAATCTCGAGCGGGTCAACGGTTTCAGACTTCTGGCGGGTTTTCTCGATCGCCGCGTATACAATACGCTCAGCGAGAGACTTCTTACCACTCTGCATGACAGATGCGATGAGACGGGCAACGACTGCACTCCCATAACGGCTGTCCAACTTTTCTTCTTTGTGAATGACGCGACGACGACGTGACATGGCTGTTGTCCTAAAAGAGGTTCAAATGAAGACTTACTTCTTGCCCTTGCCTTTTCCGCCTTTGCCTGCGGCAGCGGCTTCTTGGCCGGGCTTGGGACGCTTTGCTCCATACTTGGAGCGAGAACGACGACGCCCGTCGACCCCGAGGGAGTCCAGACTGCCGCGCACAATGTGGTAACGCACGCCGGGCAAATCTTTCACACGACCACCGCGAACCAGCACGATCGAGTGCTCCTGAAGGTTATGCCCTTCCCCGGGAATGTACGCAATCACCTCGTAACCGTTGGTGAGGCGAACCTTCGCCACCTTGCGGAGCGCGGAGTTAGGCTTCTTCGGCGTACGGGTCATGACCTGCACGCAGACGCCGCGACGGAAAGGGCATTTCGTGAGCGCTGGGCTCTTCGACTTGACCTGGATCTGTTTACGCCCTTTACGGACGAGCTGGTTGATCGTTGGCATGAAAACTCTGAGGAACTAGGTGTACTCCTTTGGGTCGGCCGGGAGCTTTGGCCGGACAGATCTTCCGAAGACATTCGCGTTACGGACGCGTTGCTCTTTCCAATCTGACGGCTTCGGTTCTCGACAATGCACCTCTCGAGCAACCTGGGAAGTCGGCCAGTGATGACCGAGCTCCAAAGCCGCGAGAGCGCAGGGTTTTCACCCGGCGAGAGCGCGAAGGGGTGGTGCTTATACGCCCCCCACCTACGGGTGGCAAGGGGAGTTTGAATTTTTCAACAGCTTTTTTCCGACGGCCTCCGCCGAAAATCCCCCTAGTACGGCAGACAAATCAGCTCCATCAAAAACTTTTAAATATGACTTTAGAACCTTCTATGCAGCGATTTACAATGTATTTTCCGGACTGCAGCACACGAATCCGCGAAGGCTTGGCCCGCGATGGAGTCGCGCCGCAAAAAAGTTTTCCCGATCCGCCCCGGAGCGGCTCGTTCGACAATCGATGCACGACTGTTCCGCCTTGCACGGTCCCGAGGACGCTGCGCTTCACACAGGCCACAAATTTCAATTTAAGTTACTTACCATAAGCTTTCTATAACGAAGATAGAGCCCAAGTTAATCGACTTCGTGAAAATTTTTATTACACAAAATACTCACCGCAAGCATTTTAATAAAAATAAAAATCTTAAGCTTTTCACTTACAGAGTTTTGCGAATACAAAAATACATCAGATATATGATATAATGCAAAAACCTGCTGATTAGACCCTTGCATTTTAACTGAACCCCGACCCTCCTCGGACTGCAACCGCCCTCCGTCTGTCCTCCGGGTCGCACCTGCGACTTCACGCAACACGAAACTTTGCTCTATACGCCTTGGCTGGGGGGCAGTTACCCTAGCTCATCAACGAGAAGTATCCTGCTAAGGTTTCGAGCGATCGCACCGTCTATTAAAGATGGAGCTTTGAAGAGATCCTAGCAGGCGCTCGGCTCAACTCCTCATTTTACCGCCTTGTAAATCAAGGTCCCGCAGGAAAGCTATTCGTAACCTCCCGTAACCTCCAAAAGCACCATGAATAATCATACTCGAACCGGATGCACTTTCGGCCCTGACAGCTCACCTTTGTTGCACCCAGAAGCAATGGGGCCACTGTCGCGCCGTGATTTTCTTATCAGGAACGGCCTGGGCCTCGGCGGACTCGGTCTCGCGGCCATGTACGGCATCAATCCATTCGACGTGACCGGCGCGCACGCCGCCAGTCCGCTGGCTCCGCGGCAGCCACATTTCAAAACAAAGGCCAAAGCGATCATCCAAATTTTTGCGGGCGGGGCACCTTCAACCGTGGACACATGGGATCCGAAACCCGAGCTGACGAAAGCAAACGGACAAAAAATCCCAGGCTACGAAGGCAAGGCCCTCGGCTCCCCTTTTAAATTTACGAAAACAGGGAAGTCGGGAGTCGAGGTGTCCGAAATCTTCCCAGAGATCGGCAAGCACATTGATAATATCGCGGTGATTCGTTCGCTCTTCGCTGAGATTCCAGAGCATGGAATCGCGACAAAGATGTTGATGACAGGTGCCGCGCAGTTGCCTCGTCCAAGTTTGGGCTCCTGGCTCGTGTACGGACTAGGCACTGTGAATCAGAACATGCCTGGGTTCATCACGCTCGGGGGCGGATCATCGTCCCGCCAATGTGCGTTTTTGCCCGGGATTTACCAGGGGTGCAACGTTGATTACGACCCGTCGAAGCCGCTTACTTCGCTTTTAGCGAACATCAATCCTGAGTTTAGTAGTTTTGCCCGTCAGCGCCGCCAGTTGGATCTCGCGGCCGAATTCAACAAGATCCACGCCGCCCAGCTCCAAAGAGACGCGCAACTGGAAGCCCGCATTGAGGCTTTCGAAATCGCGTTCAAGATGCAGAGAGAAGCGACCGATGCCTTCGACATCAGCAAGGAGTCGGATAAGACCCGCGAGATGTATGGGATTGGCGGAACCGCAATGGGGAGAGCCAACAGCAATGCCAGCAAACTTTTGGTCGCGCGCCGCTTGGTGGAACGCGGAGTGCGTTTCGTCCAAGTCGCTTCCTCGGGCGGCTGGGACACGCATGATGACATTGCCAACACGGTCAGAGCGGCCGCAACCGCCATCGATGGCCCCGCCGGCGCCCTCCTGCAGGATTTGAAAGACCGGGGGCTCCTGGATTCAACGCTGGTAATTTGGGGTGGAGAATTCGGCCGCACGGTCACCGCGGGCGGTGCCGCAGGTGCCCCGGGCCGCGACCACAACGGCCGAGCAATGGTCTCTTGGATGGCGGGCGGCGGCGTCAAGGGTGGCACCACCTATGGAGAGACCGACCCATTCGGCGGGCGCGCGGAGAAAGACAAGATGCACATCCACGACCTGCACGCGACGATTCTCCATCTGATGGGCTTTGACCACACCAAGCTCACCTACACATACAACGGTCGTCCGTTCCGGTTAACGGACAATTTCGGCAACGTGGCAAAAGAGTTGATTGCCTAGTTTGGGCCCTACTCACCATACCCCGCCGCGGTCTTTACAAGGACCTCGGCGGGAAAACCTTTTTACTCGTTCAAACTTGCACAAAAGATGAAATTAACCAGATCCACATTCGCTGTGTTGTTTGCGTCGGTTTTTGGCCAAGCGTCCGTGAGTTCCGCCGCGGTCTCACAACAAATTTCATCCGAGCACCTGCAATTCTTTGAGAACAAGATCCGTCCTATTCTCGCAACTCACTGCTTGGAATGTCATTCGGCTGATAAAGGCAAGATCAAGGGTGGTTTGAATCTCGACTCTAAACCGGATTGGATCAAAGGAGGGGAATCGGGGGCACTGCTCAAAGACGGGGACGTCAAGGGGAGTACGCTGATTAAGGCGGTCACTTGGGAGGACGACCTCCAAATGCCGCCCAAGAAAAAGCTGACAGACGACCAAATCGAAGACCTCAAGAAATGGGTAGCGATGGGCGCGCCGGATCCGCGCGAACCCTCGAAAAACGCCGCGAAACTGGACAAGAAAGCCCACTGGGCCTACCAACCGGTCCAGCGCCCGGAGCCGCCCAAAGTTAAAAATGCCGGTTGGTGTGTGAACTCCATCGATAAATTCGTTCTCGCGAAGCTCGAGGAGAAATCGATGATCCCTTCCACTGCAGCGGAGAAAGAGGCTCTGCTGCGCAGGGCGTACTTTGACCTCATCGGGATTCCGCCCACACCGAAACAGATTGAGGATTTCACGAAGGACCAACGTCCGGAAGCTTTCGCTGTCGTAGTTGATCGACTCCTTGCTGATCCGGGATACGGAGAACGCTGGGGAAGGCACTGGTTGGACACCGCCCGATACTCGGACACGACTGGCGCGGGGGGCAACGAGCTTCGCGGGCAGGACTATCGATACGGCTATGCATGGGCATACCGCGAATGGGTGATTAAGGCGATCAATGCCGACATGCCCTACGATCAGTTTATTCTCAACCAGATCGCGGCAGACAAGATTCCAAACAACGCCAAAGAAAATCTAGCCGGTATGGGTTTCTTGACGGTCGGACAGCGCTTCAGGACGCAAGATGATGTCATCAACGACCGCATTGACGTCGTTGGACGCGGGATGCTCGGGCTCACCCTCGCCTGCGCACGCTGCCACGATCACAAATTTGACCCGGTGACTTCTGCAGACTACTACGCGTTGCGCGGCATTTTCGAAAGCTGCACGGAGCCCAAAGAAGGTCCGCTGATCGCGGGAGACCCAGAATCACCCGCGGTGAAAGAATTCAACCAAAAGGTCGCGGATCTCGAGAAAAAATCGCTCGAGGCGTACTTTGGAATCATCCGTGAAGTCGGCGACAAAGTCCGAAAGAACGCTGACGGGATGTTCGAGTACATGATGCTCACCTCTAGGGCAACCAACCCGGAACCAACACCAGAGCAGCTCAAGCGTTCCGTCGAGATTACCAACAAGATCAGAATGGATGATCGGGAAATTGGCGACGCGCTCGGAAGAGTATTCAGGGAAAACAACAAATTCATGGGTCCTTTCATCAAGCTTGCCAAGCTTCAGAAGCTCTCAGACAAGCCCGAAGGGCGTGATGCGCTCGTGAAGATGATGTTGGAGGGCAAAACCAAGGACAAAGCCTCTACGAAAGTCTTGGCTTTCCTCGCGATGGAAAAAAGCAAAGGCCCACTGCCATCGGACATCCCCGGGGCGGCGAGCTTGTTTGCGAAATTTATGGCGGACCTTGAGCCTAAAATTCCCAGCCTGTTTGCGGTGCTCACGGACCCCACCAAAGACCCAAAAAACTCAGTCGAAAAGGAGTCTTACGAACTTGCCACGTTCCCGTTCAATTTGGTCCAAGCATCTGAAGTGAATGAGGAGCGGATCCGCAGAGATGTACAAAACTGGGGGCTTCGATTGGGAGGTCGCCTGCAAGGCCGTTCAAGCCTCGATGAGATCAATCAACTGAAACTGACCTTCAAGGGTGGTCCGGTGCGAGCGATGGCGCTGGAGGACCTTCCACGCCCGAAAGACTCTCCATTGTTCGTGAGAGGGAACGCACCAAAGCCAGGTGAGGAAGTTAAGATTATCCCTCGCCGCTTCATTGATGTACTGAGCGAAGGCGGTCAATCGACGCCTTTCGGCAAAGATGAAAGCGGCCGTTACGGACTTGCGAAAGCAATCGCAAGCAAAACGAACCCTCTCACCGCGCGGGTTATGGTCAACCGCGTTTGGATGTACCACTTCGGAGAAGGATTGGTGCGGACTCCGGATGATCTCGGCAATCAGGCGGGTGCGCCGTCACACCCCGAGCTTCTTGATTTCTTGAGTGCGTGGTTTATGGAGGATATGGGGCCGACGAAGCCCGCCTGGTCGGTCAAGGCGCTCCACAAGGCGATCATGCTCTCCAGAGTTTACCAGCAGTCCAGCAACAGCGTCATGAAAGGCGCGGGTGAGATGAGCTATGAAAAACTGGACCCAAGCAACAGCTTGATTTGGAGGGCAAATGTGAGACGTCTGGACTTCGAATCCTTGCGCGATTCTCTCCTGAGCATGGCCGGTATTCTGGATAGGAGCACGATTGGTGGTCCGTCTTTCAATGTGACGGATGAACCATTCATTCCCAAGCGTGCCGTGTACGCGTACATCGACCGTGCCGCCATGCCTGACCTTTTGATGCAGTTCGACATGGCCAACCCCGATCAACCCAACACGAAACGGACAACCACCATCGTTCCGCAGCAGGCGCTGTTCTTGATGAACAGTGCGTTCTCGGCTTCGGTCGTCCAAAATATTGTTAAACGTCCTGAAATAGTGAACGCAGTCGCGGTTGAAAGAGACACCGACAAAGGCATCACTGCGATCTTCAGAATCGTACTTCAACGGAGCCCATCCCCGCTGGAACGCAAACTGGCACTAAATTTTCTGCTTAACGAAAAGAAGGCACAAGAAGAGGAGAAGGCGCAAACTGCACAACTCACAATGGATGCTGCAAAGACAGCGCAGGACAAAGTGAGGCGTGCCCAGAACACCAACAATGGCCGCAATGCCATCGCAAACGAAGGCGAGGCGGTGCAACGCGTGACCTTTTCGCCATGGGAGACTTTGGTGCAGGCGCTGCTTTTCTCGAATGAAGCGGCCTACGTGAACTGACCTCCGGGATACTTCTGTCCAAACGGACAGAGTTTTGTGAGACTTTTGCCCTGCAGGGTTGTACATCCCCTGCAGGGCAATTCATTTCCAGCTACTGCTCAGCCGTATGCGCATCACTCTCTTCGTACCCTGCTTCATTGACTCACTTTACCCAAACGTGGCGATGTCCATGGTCAGAATATTTGAGCAACTCGGACACACGGTTGATTTCCCTGAAAACCAAACGTGCTGCGGCCAACCCCCATTCAACTCCGGATACTGGGAGGAGGCGCGCGCCGTCGCCTCCAAGCAACTGGAGGCATTCAAGAATGCGGAATGCATTGTGTCCGGATCCGGTTCATGCGGGGCGATGTTCAAAGTCTTCTACCCAGAGTTATTCCACGGACATTCGCTTGAGCCCGAGGCAAAGATGCTTTCATCGAAAACGTGGGAGTTTTCCGAGTTTTTAGTAAACAAACTGAAAGTCGCCGATGTGGGGGCCCGCTTCGAGGGCCGCGCGACCTTCCACGACGGCTGCCACGGCCTACGCGAGCTTGGGACGAAAGAGGCTCCTCGGACCCTGCTCCGCGCCGTGAAAGGGCTCGAATTGGTCGAAATGGGTGAGGCGGAGAGTTGCTGCGGCTTCGGGGGAACATTCGCCGTCAAATACCCGCAGATCTCCACAGCCATGGCCGAGGTGAAGTGCGCTTCCATTTGCGAGACCAAAGCCGATTACGTCATCAGCAATGACTCAAGCTGCCTGATGCAGATCAGCGGTTGGCTGAACAGGAACGTGGGCTCGGTAAAATGCCTGCATCTTGCCGAAGTCCTGGCTGCGCGTTAATTTTGTCCAATCAAAGAAAGCTTTCTTTTCGACGGTATACAAACCCGACGGCCCAGCGCTTCCAATCCCCATGCAAGTCATCGAAGAAGCAGTACCATCCTCTCAATTTCACAAGGATGCCGACAAATCAACCAACGACGCACCGCGTCGCTCGGCGGTCTATCGCGCGCTCTTCAACTACAAAACTGCACGCGACAGAACCGGCGCGACGTTTACAGACTGGAAATCCGCACGATCGGCAGCATCAACCATCAAGCATGAAGCGGTTAATCACCTCGACAAATACCTCGAGGAGTTCGAACGCAACTTCACCGCACGCGGCGGAAAAGTATTCTGGGCCAGCGACAGCCGTCAGGCACGCGACTACATTCTGAGCCTGGCGAAAGAAAAGAACGTCAAAGCCATCGTCAAGTCGAAGGCGATGACCGGCGAGGAAATCCACCTCAACGAGGCACTCGTTGAGGCGGGATTCGGTGTGGTGGAAAGCGATCTTGGCGAATTCATCCAGCAGCTCAAAGGCGAGGCACCTTACCACTTCGTGTTCCCCTGCATGCACCTGCGCAGGGATGAAATCAGCGAATTGTTCAACCGAGAACTCGGCACGGCAAAGACAAACAGCCCCGAAGAACTCACGATGATTGCCCGGAGAGTTCTCCGCCGCACATACGTCGAAGCGGACATGGGCATCTCCGGCGGGAATTTTATCGTCGCCGATACGGGCATGATTTCAATCACCGAGAACGAAGGTAATGCGCGGCTGACCGTCGGCGTGCCCCGCATCCACGTTGCGCTTGTCGGAATAGAAAAAGTGGTCCCCCGCCTTGGCGACCTTGCTTTGCTGCTGCCCATGCTCGCGACCGCCGGCACCGGACAGCATCTCACCGGTTACAACTCGATGTACGGCGGGCCGAAGCAACCGGGCGAAAACGATGGCCCAGAGGAGTTCCACGTGGTGCTGCTCGACAATCACCGCACGCGTTTGCTGGCGGATCCCGAGCAGCGCGATGCCCTGCACTGCATCCGCTGCGGCGCTTGCCTGAACGTCTGCCCTATTTTCAAGAACATCGGTGGCCACACTTATGGAACCACGTATCAGGGCCCGATCGGATCCGTAATCACGCCGCATTTCCGCGGACTGCAAGATTGGAAACACCTCTCCGGCGCCTCCTCACTATGCGGCGCGTGCACTGAGACGTGTCCGGTTGGAATCGACATCCACCACCACCTGCTGCACAACCGTCGTAATGCAGCGACGCAAAAGCCCGCGCTGATTGAAGGACTGGCGTGGAAAGCGTTTTCGTTTCTCATGCGGCGGCCACGTCTTTACTCCATGCTGACTCGGATAGCCCCGTTCGCCGCAAAACTACATCCTTTGGTTCAAGGCACGCTTGCCGACCCGGTTCGCGCCTGGACAAGCACGCGGGATTTTCCCGAACCAGCTCCAGAAAATTTCCGGATTCAGTTCAAGCGTCATCAATCGAGTCGCAACCGGGAGAAAGAGCCGAGCCATCGCCCACGCTAATGATCGACACCCCGCATTCATTCAAAACCTCGAGCGGCGACCGAAATTTAATCCTCGCAAAGATCCGTGAAGCGCTTCGCGAAGAGGCGCCACTGAAACATCCGGCAGAACGCTCGGCAGGCGGAGAACCCACGACCGCTCATTTCCGCGAGTGGCTGCCTCCCGTCGGGCCGTCAGCGGACGAGCGCTTCGCGCTTTTTGCCCGGCTCAGCGATACGCTGAAAACAGAACTGCACCTTTGTGCAGACGCGGTTCAGGCAGCGGGAGTGATCGCAGCAATCGCCAAAGAATCCGAATGGAAAACCATTGCACTCCATCATGGCGAACTCACCGACGCCGTGGCTGCGGAACTTCCTGAATCGCTCCGGCGCCTGTGGGTAGACAACGGCTATGACAAGGACGCGCTCGAAGCATGCGACGCAGGTGTCTCTGAATGCGAACTGCTGGTCGCGCAAACAGGCTCAGTCTGCGTGACCGGCCCAAGTTCCGGCGGCCGCGTGCTGAGCGTTCTTCCGCCTCATCATCTCGTGATAGCGCGGCGCAGCCAGTTGGTGACTGACCTCACCGAAGCCTACGCGAGCCTCGCTACCAAATACCGAGGCAAAGGTTACCCAAGTATGATATCGTTCATCACCGGGCCGAGTCGCACAGGCGACATCGAACGTATTCTTGTGCTGGGAGCGCACGGACCGAAGAGACTGACCGTGCTGATGCTACCCTGACGGAAGCGTGACGCTCTCAGTCACGCAAGACCCGCAGCACTACCGAGGCAGGCGCGACAAGAGCGCTCTGTGAATCGCGTGAATCAGCGCCGGCCCTTCGTACACGAGGGCGGTATAAATCTGAATCAATGCGGCGCCGGCGTCCAACCTGCGCAGCGCCTCATCCGCTGAACCAATCCCGCCCACCGCTATCACCGGCAACCGCGTGCGCGATACGACGAATTTCAGCACTTCAAAAGACCGCTCCCTGAGCGGTCGCCCGCTGAGCCCTCCCTGCTGGCGCCGCGCTTCCGGCACCGAGGAATGATCGATCGTTGTGTTCGTCACGATCAGGCCGGCAAGTTTGTTCGCTTCCACTAGGGCAAGAATTTCGTCGATCGCGGACCATTCCAAATCCGGAGCGATTTTCAGCAACAGCGGCGCCGCCGATTGATTTTCAGCCTGAACCGCCGCGAGCAGCTCCTCCAGCGCGGCTTTGTCCTGCAGTTTTCGAAGCCCGGGCGTGTTTGGAGAGGACACATTCAACACAAAATAATCTCCCAGCCCGCGGAGTCGCCGGAAGGAGGTGACATAATCGACAGTCGCTTCCTCCAAAGGCGTGACCTTCGATTTTCCGAGATTCACTCCCACCGGAATGGACGGCCATCCACCGCGCGCGCGCAACGTCTCCAAACGATTCGCAATGACCTGCGCCCCCTCGTTATTGAAGCCCAACCTGTTGATCACCGCCTCCATCTCGGGCAGGCGAAACAACCGCGGCCTCGGGTTGCCCGGTTGGGCCCTCGCGGTGATGGTTCCGATTTCTGCAAACCCAAATCCAAGCGCCTCCCAGGCCTCGAGAGCCACCGCATTTTTATCAAAGCCCGCCGCCAACCCCACCGGACTGGGAAACCGAACACCGAAGACTTCGCGCCCCAAGCGCTCGTCCAAACTCGGCGCGAGAAAACGCATCCACGGCCCGAACGCCTCCAAAAAGCCCATCGCAAAATGATGCACGCTCTCAGGATCTGCTGAAAAAAACAGGGGCCGAATCAGATGGCGGTAGATGCTCACTCTCCCACCAAACCCCGCCTTCGGGTGCCAAATCAACGGTATTCCGCAAACATTTCGGAACAGCCCGCGAGCGCGATCAAAGCGCAGAGAGCGGCACCCAGAACCACGCGGGGCGGTGCCGCAGTTCATAAAGCGCCTCATAGATGGCTTTTTCCCAGACCAGCCCCGCCATCAAACCCATCCAGTCTCCTTCAGGAAGGGGCATTCTTTCGCACCATCCCTCGAAAAACGCCTCTTGGAGTTGCTTCACCAACCCCTCCCTCGCGCGCGCAACCGAGGCCGCGTACCCGAACGAGCGCCAGATTCCGGCGACATCACGCAGCGGCAAACTCGGCCGGCGACGCTCGCACAGGGGACGCATTGGTTCCCCCTCAAAATCCAGCAAAAACATCCGGCCATCCCCCGCCTCCAATACCTGCCCCAGGTGCAGGTCCCCATGCACGCGGCTGCGAACGCACCAGCACTCGATCCCCGCAAGCTCACCCACCCCTGCCAGCCAAGAGTCGCGCCCATCCACCCACAACCTGCGGGCCCTCTCCCACACCTCCTCGTCAACTTCCTCCGGACGCTTCCCGCACAAACCATCGTACAATTGCCCAGCCACTGTCTCCACACCCGCAATCCACAACCGGCGCGCCTCCGCGTCCCAAGGCTCCATCTGGAATCCACTCCCCTGCGCTCCCGACGCCAACGCCAGGTGCAGTTCACCAACAAGATTCCCAAGGCTGCGCGCGCGTTGAACGTTCGCCTCGCCCCTTGCGAGTTCCTCCAAAAACAAATCCCACGCAGACCGTCCGTCCACCCAGCGCTGCGAAAAACCGACCGACACCCAATCGCCCTCGGCGGTGCACTGCTCCAATCCTGCCCCAAATTCAGGGACACCACGAAAACCCATCCTCGAAAGAAACTCGCCCGCCTCCACCTCGGGATGCTTTCCAACCTCGGGATAACGGTACCATTTAAAAAGCCACTCCCCTCCTGATCCAACTCCGCGCCAGCACCGGTTTGTCGCACCCGTCTCAATCTCACGCCACCGCACGCCGCGCGGAGTCAGAGCACCCCGAATCACCCGCATGCGTCTCCGCTCGGAGAGGTGTTCAGGCTGAGCACTCATCCTTACAGCATTCGGGACAAAACTCCGAAATGGCCGAGAGCCTCCACCACACCGGTGCTGCAGCGCCCCTTGGCGATGTAACCGCCCGCCTTGCGAACCGTCTCCTGAACGGCCTCAACAGCATTGGACGGGCAGCACACCCACTTTGCATGGATCCCATCCAACATGGACAAATCGTTAAAATGATCACCCGCAGCGAAAATCTCGTCCGTCGTGATTCCCAGCAAACGTCTAAGCTCCGAAAGCGCCGTGCCCTTGCTGTAGGCTTCATGACAAAACCGCACCCAAATTGAATTGCGCATGTAGCCGAACCCCGGCACGCGCAATCGCTCGGTTTCGAGAAAGGCGCATATCTTGTCCATCTCTTGATCATCCCGCGCGGTGAGCCCCACCAACCGCCCCGCATCCTGAATGGGGGCAGCCTCAACGCCAGTCTCAATGAATTTCTCGATGTCCGAAAGCAGCTCTCCCGAGGCCGCATAAAGCTCATCGTGGGCTGCGTAACACCGCTGGTTCCAATCCCCGAAGTCCTGCCACTTCCCGTCCGCGCCCCTGTGAAAAACCTCCCGTTCCGCTGTCAGGACGAAATCCGGCTCGACCGGGAACTGAAACTCCCTGAGCCCGTCGTCGACAAAGTGAAGATCGCGCCCCGTGTTGATCGCCCAGTGCACGCCCTTCGATCGCAGGTCACCCAAAACCGAAAAAAGCGCCGGGTCCACCGGAGGGGTCGCAAAATGATCGACCAGAGTTCCGTCAAAATCTGTACTGAGAAGTCGAACCATGCTGCTAAGATTGGACTGAATCATAAATTAATTCACGAACTTCCCTATGAAAAGCGCTTACGAACTGGCCATGGAACGTCTGGAGAAAGAATCCCCCACGATCAAGCTCTCCGCCGCCCAGAAAGCGGAGATCGCAGAGGTTGATTCTGTCGCAAAAGCGAAGATCGCTGAAAAGGAGCTGTTTCTGCGCGGGAAAATCACCGAAGCCGCCGCCAGTGGCGATATGGATTCCGTCCGGCAAATTGAACACCAGCTCGGAGTCGAAACCCGCCGCATCCAATCGGATGCAGAGGAGAAGAAGGAGAAAATCCGAGGGGCAAAAAGTTAGCCGGTGCCGCGCCGGGCGCGGTACGGGAACACCCATCACGGGTGCAGCGCAAATGTCACGCCGGATGCGGCTTGGCGGCTTGCAGAAAACCTGCGCCTTTGTTTTTCTGTCGCCATGCGTAAGACCAAAATCATCGCCACCCTTGGTCCCGCGACCGAGTCCGCGCGAATACTGGAGGAGCTCATCGAAGCTGGCGTCGACGTATTTCGCTTGAACATGAGCCACGCCCCCCACGAATGGGTGCGGCAGATCGTTCCCAGGATTCGCGAGATCGGCGCGAGGCTTCAAAAGCACGTCGGGATCTTGATGGACACGCAAGGCCCCGCGATACGGACCGGCGACTTGCCGGCGAAAATCGAACTCAAACTCAACGACATTTTTGAATTCACTGTTTGCGGACAGAAGCCCTCGGAATCGTATTCAGTCGATGTGAACTATGACGGACTGATTGACGACATTTCGGTGGGGGACACGGTGCTTGTGGACAACGGAGTCCTGCACATGAAAGTGCTTTCGAAAGAAAACAACCGTATCCGCTGCAAGGTTCTCACGGAGGCGACCATGGGATCCCGGCGACACATCAACCTGCCGGGGGTGAAAGTGAACCTACCGCCTCTGACGGAAAAAGATCTTTCAGATGTCGCGCTCGGCTGCGAACTGGGAGTCGACTTTGTCGCACTATCTTTCTGCCGCGAAGGATCCGATGTTGAAACTCTGCGCAGCGTTCTCACGGGAGGCGGAAGCAGCGCAAGAATCGTTGCGAAAATCGAGGACCAGCTTGCCGTGCGCAATCTGGACGAAATTATCCGCAGAACAGATCTGGTGATGGTGGCCCGCGGCGATCTAGGCATCGAATGTCCGATGGAAGATTTGCCGATCATCCAGCGCAGAATTGTGAAACGCTGCATTCGCATCGGGCGCCCGGTGATTGTCGCCACACACATGCTAGAGTCCATGATTCAAAATCCGGTGCCAACCCGCGCCGAAGTCACGGACGTGGCCAACGCTGTATTCGAACAGGCAGACGCAATCATGCTCTCGGGAGAAACCACCGTCGGTAAATACCCCGTGAAGTGCGTGGAGGTACTCGACAAAGTCGCGCGGCGAATCGAGCGAAGCGGCGGCGCCGGCTTTGCTTCCGACGCGGTTCTTCCCGATGACCGTCAAAAAACCGTGCGCGCAGCAGTCATCCTCGCAAACTCGCTGCCCGGTTCGAAGCTCGTCGTATTCACACGTCGCGGCGTGATGGCCGACTTTGTCGCAAACCAACGCCCCGAGCATGCCCCCATCTTCGCCTTCGCTCCTCGGGACACGGTCGCCCGGAGGCTCAGCTTGAACCGCGGCACCATCCCCATTTCGCTCCCGTTCGAAGCACCCTCTGACACTGCGATTCCAGTCGCGGAAATTGTCCTGAAGGAGAAAGGCCTCGTGCGGGCGGGTGACAAGATCGTGATTGTCAGCGACGCTCCCGGGAGCGCCGGCCACTTTGACGCGGTGCAAGTGCGCACGATCAGTTAGGGCACGCGATCTGTCGGAGCCGGGAGGGACTACGGGGCCTTTTGCAAAATCCGCTCCACCGTCCAAAACAAGCCCACGGCAGCAATCAGACCCGAAGCGGGGAAAACCACCCATCGGCGGTACAGTTCCTGATCGCGGATCCAAAAAGTGCACGCGGCTGCGAGGCTGATGACCGCGAGTTGCCCTCCCTCGACGCCAAAGTTGAACCCGACCAATCCGACAGCCAAGGAAGACTGCGGCAAATCCAAATCCTTCAAGGCGCTCGCAAAGCCAAGCCCGTGGATCAACCCAAAGGCGAAAACCACCAGCAGCCGCCAATGACTGTATTTCTTGTGGAAAATGTTCTCCACCGCGAGCGCCGCGATACTGGCGGCAATCACCGGTTCCACCACCGAGGACGGCGCTTTCACGAGTCCCAGAGTGGCGAGCGCAAGCGTGACAGAATGCGCGACGGTGAACGCGGTCACCTGCAGCAGCAATGGCCTGACCGCCCGGCTTAAAAGAAAGATCCCAAGCACAAACAAAATGTGGTCAAGCCCCTCGGGTAACACATGGACAAAACCCTGCTGGAAGAAATTCCAGAAAGTTCCCGCCGAATCGCGCCAACTGCCCTGGGCTGATACACTTCCCTTCGCCGGCCCCGCCGGAATACGGCCGCTCACCTCCGAAAGATCCAAAGTAAAGCTGGTCTCCCCCGGGAACAGCACCGCCAGCCGCGGGTGGACGACCCCGTTGATCATGTTTTGGAAAACCACCGCGAGCTTGGTCGCCGGGGTGGCGCGTATCTTCCACCCCGTCAGACCGCTCGCCACGGCGGTCTTCCAGAAGCCGGTCAGAACCACCACGTCCTCAGGCCCCTCCAAGTGCTTGAGTCCCTCTCCGGAAAACTGGAAATCAAACTCGGGCTTCACCTGCCCCAGCGGCTCAAAGAAAAACTCCACGTGCTTCGGCACAAATTCCGATGCCATGCGACGGAGCTCCTCCTTGCGCTCGGGAGTCATGGCCTGGTACACGGCATACGTAAGTGACGCAGCCATATTTGGATCCGCATCAAAGCATCTGGGGTTGACCTCCACGGAAATGATGCAGTCACCCCCGCTGCTGAAAGAGCCCCTGACGGGGATGTCCGGAACCGCATGCCCCTCCAATCCAACTGCTAACCCAAAAAACAGAGTCAAAGCCGCAAGAATGGGATGGGCAGAGGCGTTTCCGAGGCTGAACCAGAGAAACCGCCGGCAACGCGGCGGCTGGGGGCGATCAGTTTTCATGAACCGGGGGGTGATTTGCAAAGAAACCAAATATTTGTACTTGCTTGGCCGCCACCTTAAAGAATCATGGTCCCAAGACACAGCCAATTCGGCCTGTTTCGCAACAATCCCCTAAAAAACAAACCAAATGAAAAAGTTACTCGCACTGATCACCGTGATCGCCGTCAGCTCCTCCCCCGTGTTTGCAGGATGCGGGAAAACTGTAACCAACGAAGGCACGCTCAAGTCCTTTGACGCTGCAACCAAGACTTTGGTTGTTGCCGGCAAAGACGGCAAGGAAGCCAAGATCACCCTCACCCCGACCACCAAAGGCGCAGACGCTGTCGCTGGAATGGTTGGCAAGAGCGTGAAGGTCGACCACGAGCACAACAAGGCGACCAGCGTTGCCGCTGGCAGCTAGGATTTCTCCTAACTCAGTCTCTTTCTAAAAAGAGGGCTCGGCGTGAGGCCGAGCCCTCTTTGTTTTCCGCACTGGCTCGAAGCCCGTCACGGAGCGCCTTTTACTTTTCAACCCGCTCCTTTCGCATATTCTTCGCCGTTTTCCGATGAACGATCCCTTGCCCACTTCAGAACTGTTCAAGCAGTTCGTCGTGCCCACCTACGGACGCTTCAACCTGCAGTTTGCGCGCGGTGAAGGTGTTTGGCTTTGGGACGAAAACGGCAAACGTTATCTGGACTTCGGAGCGGGCATCGCCGTGACATCGCTCGGTCACTGCCACCCGAGAGTGAACGCCCGGATGGCCAGACAACTCGGAAGCCTCGTCCACACCTCAAACTTGTATTACACCCGACCGCAGGGCGAACTTGCCAAAAGGTTGGTGGAAATCGTCGGACATCCCGGTAAGATTTTCTTCTGCAATTCGGGCGCCGAGGCCAACGAAGCGCTCTACAAACTCGCGCGCAAATTCGGGAACGAATCGCTCGGATTTTCCGATGCGGCAACGACCGAAGGAAACACTCTTGCCCCTCGCAGAGGCATTGTGACCATGCACGGTTCTTTCCACGGAAGAACACTGGCAGGCATCGCAGCCACCGGTCAGGACAAAGTCAAAAAAGGATTCGAACCCCTCACCGAAGGATTCCGCTACAGCACATTCAACGACACCGCAGAGCTTCAGTCCGTCACCTCCGACCCATCAACGGTCGCGATTCTCGTTGAACCGGTACAGGGAGAGCGCGGAATTTATGCGGCGACCCCTGAGTTTCTCCAGACAGCCCGGGCGATTTGCAACGCTCGCTCCATGCTCTTGATGCTCGACGAAGTCCAATGCGGGCTGGGTCGCACAGGCGATTGGAACGGCTGGGACACCGTCGCTCCGGGCGTCGTGCCCGACGCCGTTTCGTGGGCCAAAGGGATTGCAGGGGGCTTCCCGCTCGGCGCCGTCTGGATCAGCAGCAGGCCGATCACACTTCGCGACGGCGACACCATTCCCCTTTGCGACTTGCTCGGACCGGGGTCGCACGGAACCACATTCGGCGGAACACCGCTGATTTGCGAGGGCGCCTTGGAAGTGCTGTCTGTGATCGAGGAAGAAAATCTTCTCGAAAACGCGAGAACCCTCGGCAGGCACGCGCTCGAAAACATCCTGTCTCTGAACTCACCCTGGATCCAGTCCGTACGCGGCGTAGGTCTGATGATCGGCATCGAGTTGGTGGAAAATTTCTCGAAGCTACACCCCGCCTGCGAACCGAAGTCCCCGTCCATTTTCGTCGTCGAAAAACTGCACGAAGCAGGCCTCATGACCGTCCCCTCCGGAACCCACACGATCCGCTGGCTGCCCGCGCTCAACGTGGACAAAACGGCAATCGACGAGGCTACGGCCATCCTATCGGGCGTCCTGGCCTCCCTCCAGAAACCATAGCCCGAACCGACCTCGCGGATGAGCCCGCCTCCTCGCGGGTCTCCACCTTTTTCACACGGATCTCTTTCAATGAAACATTTGCTCTCGATCGAATCGCTCAATCGCGACGAGATTTACAACATTCTGGAGCTCGGCGATTCCATGAAGGCCTCACGTGGCGGGGACACGCCTCAACCTCTGGCAGGCCAATGCTGGGCGCTTATCTTCAGCAAGTCCTCAACCCGCACCCGCGTCTCTTTTGAAGTCGGCATCCGGGAGCTCGGAGGAAAAGTCATGTTTCTCTCCGCGACGGACATTCAACTGGGCCGCGGCGAGCCTATCGAAGACACCGCGCGCGTGATGGGACGCATGCTGCACGGCGCGGTGATCCGCACCTACCAACAGAGCGATGTTGATCTTTTTGCCAAGCATTCGGGCATTCCCACAATCAACGCCCTCACCGACGAGGAGCATCCCTGCCAAATTCTCGCAGACCTAATGACCATCCGGGAGAAACTCGGCAGCATCGAAGGGCGATCGATCTGTTTCGTGGGAGACGGCGCCTGCAACGTGCCGGCATCGTGGATCTGGGCGGCTTCAAAACTCGATTTCGAACTCCGCATCGCAGCTCCGAAGCCCTTCCAGCCTTCCGCGGAACTCCTTGAAAAAGTCGGTAAAAAAGCCCGGATCCAGGTCACCGAGGACCTCCGGGAGGCCGCCCGCGGAGCGGACGTGCTCTACACCGACGTCTGGGTGAGCATGGGCAAGGAGGAGGAAACCGCATTCCGGCTCGCGGAACTTGCAAAATATCAGATCAACGACTCGTTGGTTTCGCTCGCCGCGCCCCAAGCCCTCGTGATGCACTGCTTGCCTGCGTACCGAGGCAAGGAAATCACGGCCGAAACCTTCGAAGCCCACGCGCAGACCCTCTTCGACCAAGCCGAGAACCGGCTGCACGCCCAGAAGGCCATCCTACAACTTTTAGCAAAAAAACCCTGAATTGAGATTGGCGTTTCGATCCATTTTTGTCCACTTTCTGCGCTCTTTTAGCCAAACATCCGAACCAGGCCGTCGCCCTGCGGGGAACGCCTGAACCCCTTTCTCCCCCTGAAACACATGACCACAAACCCAATCCTCGCCGCATCCTTCCTGGAAACTTCCGGAATTCCCCTCGTCATCGGCTGCGCCGTCATCGGGCTCATCGTCGCTTTCGCGCTCATCCGCTCGATACTCAAGGTCAAGATTGACGACCCCCGCATGCGGCAAATCGCGGGCGCGATCGAGGAAGGCGCAAAGGCCTATCTCAACCGCCAACTCCGCGCCATCTCGACCATCGCAATCATCCTGTTCGGCGTTCTTTGCTGGAAACCCGGCCTGCACTCCGCCCTCGGATTCCTGATCGGAGCCGTTTGCTCGCTTGCCGCCGGGTTCATCGGCATGCGCGTCGCCGTGCTCGCTAACGTGAGGACCGCGCAGGCGGCGACACGCGGCAGGCACCCCGCACTCGTGGTCGCCTTCAACGGCGGTGCAGTCACGGGCCTGCTAGTCGTGGGACTCGCGTTGCTCTCCGTCACCCTTTTCTACAGCGGCATCAAGATCTGGATCGGCGAAGATCAAGCCGTGCGGAGTCTCGTCGGTCTCGCGCTTGGTTCGAGCCTGATCAGCGTGTTTGCGAGGCTTGGCGGCGGCATTTACACAAAGGCCGCGGACGTGGGAGCCGATCTCGTGGGCAAAATTGAAAGCAATCTGGACGAGGATGACCCGCGCAACCCCGCCACCGTCGCCGACAATGTGGGCGACAACGTGGGCGACTGCGCCGGCATGGCGGCGGATGTTTTTGAGACGTATGCAGTGAGCCTGATCGGCGCGGTTTTGATTGCCGCGTTAACACTCAAATCATTTCCGAACGCCGTATTATTCCCCTTCATCCTCGGCGGGATTTCCATCCTCGGGGCGATCCTTGGAATCTTCTTTGTCAATCTATCGAAACTTGCTCCTTCCACCGCGTTGATGACAGGAGTGGGAGTCAGCGGAGTGGTCTCGGCCATCGCCCTCTGGCCGGTCACGCAATCCTTGTTTCAAGGAGGTGCGCGTGCCGGAGATGTCGTCTATAGCTCGGAAAACATTTTCGGCGCCTCGCTGATCGGTCTTCTCATGACCGGACTGGTGGTGCTGATCACCAACTACTACACCTCCACCCATTACAATCCCGTGCGCAAAATTGCGCGCGCTTCGGAAACAGGCCACGCCACCAACATCATCGCAGGCATCGCGATGGGAATGCACGCAACCGCACTGCCTGTGATCTGCATTGCGGCCGCGATCTGGGGGTCCTATTCCCTTGCCGGCCTCTACGGGATCAGCGTCTCGGTCATGGCCATGCTTTCCATGGCCGGGATCATCATCTCGCTCGACGCCTTCGGCCCGATCACGGACAACGCGGGCGGAATCGCAGTGATGAGCGGATTGCCGAAGGAAGTAAGAACCATCACCGACGATCTTGATGCTGTAGGCAACACCATGAAAGCCGTCACCAAAGGCTACGCGATCGCCTCTGCTGGACTTGCAGCAGTGGTTCTTTTCGGATCCTACGTCGAAGATCTGCGCGCGCATCTCGAGGCCACCGGCAAGATGATCGCGGGCGCGCTTGACTTCTCGCTCAACGATCCAAAGGTGATCATCGGTCTGTTTCTTGGCGGCCTGCTGCCATGCATGTTCTCGGCATTCAGCATGGATGCCGTTGGCAAGGCAGCCGGCGCAGTCGTTGAGGAAGTACGCCGCCAGATCAAGGCGAAGCCGGGCATCCTCAAAGGCACCGAAACTCCCGAGTACGGCACCTGCGTGGACATCGTCACCCAGGCGGCGCTGCGTGAGATGGTGCTGCCTGCGATGCTGCCGATCCTTTTCGTTGTGGTCGTCGCGGCGGTCCCAGCGCTTGGGAAGACTGTGCTGGGAGGAGTGCTCGTCGGCACCATTGTGACCGGTCTTTTCCTCGGCCTATCGATGACGTCAAGCGGGGGAGCATGGGACAACGCGAAAAAGTACATTGAAGAAGGCCACCACGGCGGCAAACACTCGCCAGCGCATGCCGCCGCCGTCACGGGAGACACCGTGGGAGATCCCTACAAAGACACCTCCGGACCCGCAATTAATCCGATGATCAAGGTTGTGAACATCGTCGCTATTCTTGTGATTCCCATTTTCTTTTAACGCGGCTCAGCCAGTGCGCACGGTGACGCACAGGACGGCACGATGCCGCGTCAGCCTGCCTTTTCCATCTCCGGTTCCGTCTCCGGTTTTACCAGCGAGCCGTCGCGGGCTCCACGGGCGAATACTTCGCGGATGATTTCCTCCACGGAGGGCTCTTGCACTGCCAAATCTGCAACAGGCAAAGCCCCAAGTGCGTCCCTGCACACCTCCGCCGCCTTGGACCTTGCCACCTTCAAACGCACACTGAGCGGGGTTTGCTCCAAGACCTCGCCGAAGCGACAAAGGTCTCCCGGGGTTTCGCGGGAGAACGTCAGCGAGAGCACCTTGTAGGCCGCGAACTTGTCGACGATCGCAGAAAGCGGGCCGTCAAAAAAAATCCGGCCGCGGTCGATGATGATCACCCGCTCGCAAAGTTCCTCAATGTCACCCATGTAATGGCTCGTCAGCATCATGGTAACAGCACGCTCCGCGACATAACGTTTCAAAAACTCTCGAACACGCCGCTGTGAGGTGACGTCCAAACCGATCGTAGGCTCATCGAGAAGCAACACGCGCGGCGAGTGCATGAGAGCCGCAATCAACTCCATCTTCATCCGCTCGCCCAGCGACAACTCCCTCACCATGATGTCGAGCTTGTCTTGGACATCCAAAAGAACGGTCAACTCTTCGATCATCGCTTTAAACTGCGGCCGTTCGATGCCGTAAATCACGCGATTCAGCTCCAGCGATTCGCGTGCCGGCAAATCCCACCACAACGCGTTCTTCTGACCCATGAGCAGAGCGATCTGCCGCTTCATCGCATCGTCCCTATCCCAGGGGCGATAGCCCAGAACACGTGCATCGCCACCCGTGGGCTGCATTAGTCCGGACAGCATTTTGAGCACCGTGGTTTTTCCCGCGCCGTTCGGCCCGAGGAAACCGACGCTTTCGCCTTCGCGAATCGAGAAAGAAACCGACTCAACAGCCGCTACCTCCGAGTAATCCCTGCTCACAAGCCCCCGCAGAGCGCCAAGGAATCCGGGCTGTTTGCGATACGTTCGAAAAACCTTCCTCAAGCCATCCACTTGAACGGCCACACGCAACGGCACCCCGCTCACTGCATCGCCAGCAAACGTCATGCGCCTCAGGCCCGCACCACAGGAACTTCGACCGTCTTGTCCGGCAACAACGCGAGGATGCGCTCAACCGCCGCCTCTGCTGTCAGACCATGTTTGGCTCTCAACACGTCAACCGATCCATGCTCGACGAATTGATCAGGCCATCCGATCCGCACCACCGGAGTCGTGATGCCCTCTTCCGAAAGATGCTCCATCACCGCGCAGCCGTAGCCGTTTTGGAGCACATGATCCTCGAAGGTGCACAACACTTCGGCGGCGCGCGCGTAAAACTCCAGCGTCCCCGTATCGAGGGGTTTGATCCACCTTGGATTGATTACGGCAGCCGAGATTCCGCGCGACTCCAACATCGCCGCCGCCGCCTCGGCCATCGAACACATGGCGCCCAATCCAAACAGCGCAACACGCGGAGGCTGGGACCCGCCATGCCGGATGACTTCCGATTTTCCGATCTCAAGCAGCCTGGGTTGCTCCGCGGGTTTTGCGCCGGTACCCACACCGCGCGGATAGCGGATCGCAATAGGACCGCCGGCGTAGTGATTCATGGTCCAAAGCATGTCGACGAATTCCGCCTCATCCTTCGGGGTGCAAAAAACAAGGTTGGGAATGTGGCGCAGGTAGCCGATGTCGAAAAGCCCGTGATGCGTGGGACCATCGTCGCCCGAAAGCCCCCCGCGATCCATGCACAGCGCTACATTCAAATTCTGCAGAGCCATGTCGTGGACGATCATGTCGTAAGCACGCTGCATGAAGGTGGAGTAGATCGCCAGAAACGGCTTGAACCCCTGCACCGCAAGTCCGCACGCAAAGAGCGCGGCGTGTTCCTCCGCAATGCCGACGTCAAAGTAACGGCTGGGATGCGCCTCCGCAAAACTTACAAGCCCCGTTCCCGTGGGCATGGCCGCGGTAATCGCCACAAGCCGGTTGTTTTGCTCCGCAAATTTCGAAAGCGTTCGTCCGAAAATCTCCGAGAAGGTGGGCGTTGCGGTGGGTTTGGTCGCACCGGTCTTCGGCTCGAACTTTCCAAGCCCGTGGAATTTATCGGGCTTCTCAATCGCCGGCGCGTACCCCCTGCCCTTCTGCGTGAGAATGTGCAGGATCACCGGTTCGTTCTGCGTTTTCAGAAACTGAAAAGTTTTGATCAGCAGCGGAATGTCGTGACCGTCGATCGGGCCGTAATACCGCAAGCCCAGTTCCTCAAAAATGACGCTTGGGAGCAGCAGATTTTTGACGCCTGCTTCCATTTTGTGCGCCAAATCCAGCGCGAACTGCCCGCCAATCATCTTCACAAACTGCGAAGCTTTCTCGTGCAAGTGCGAATAAGTCGGATGCGTGGCGATCCGATTGAGGTAGGTTGCGATGGCGCCGACGTTTTTCGCGATGGACCACTCGTTGTCATTCAACACAACGATAAAACGCTTGGTCTGCTCCGCGGCGTTGTTGAGCGCCTCGTAACTCACGCCGCAGGTGAGCGCGGCGTCGCCTGCGACACAGACCACGTGCTCGTCCCCGCCCCGAAGATCACGGCCAACAGCCATCCCGAGGGCAGCCGACAAAGCAGTGCCCGCATGTCCCGCCCCGTAGCAGTCGTGCTCGCTTTCGCTTCGAAGCAAAAAACCGTTCAATCCTTCGTACTGGCGGATCGTGTCGAACCTCTCTCGCCGGCCTGTCAGCAGCTTGTGGACGTAACCCTGGTGCGAGACGTCGAAGACAAACTTGTCGTTGGGAGTGGAGAACACCCGGTGCATCGCGATCGTAAGTTCGACGACTCCGAGATTCGGCCCGAGATGTCCCCCGACCGACTTCGGATTGTCCGCAGACAGCACCCGCACCAATTCGTTCCGAACCTCCTGCGCCAGTTGGGGCAAATCACGCTCCGCAAGCCTCTTCACATCGGCGGGGGAATTGATTGTTTCGAGTAGGGTTTTTGCCATGAAAAAGAATGTTGTAAGACGGATCCGGCGGAAAACCCAGATTTTCCGCGCCGCGCCAGACAAATCCGGCGCATGCAAGCCACCTTAGAAAAGGCTTACGTCCTCGGGCGACGTCGGCGGCGCGGACCTGCGCGGCGCGGACGAGGGCGGTGTTTTGGCAGGCGAAGCCGCGGCCGATGACGGATCAAACTCTGTCAATTCCGCCTCCCCTGCTGCGCCCCGGGCAATCAGCTCGATTCGGCGCTCCGCAGAATCCAGGCGCTGCTGGCAAACTTTCACCAAGCGCGTTCCCTCCTCGTAGCGCGCCAGCAAGTCTTCGAGCACGAGTTTGTCCCCTTCCATTTCCCCGACGATCTGTTCGAGGCGCTCGAGCGCGCTTTCAAATGTGGGTTCCGGATTTTTTGAAACAGGCTTGGCCATGGTCATGGGAGGTTAAAGAGGAATAGATCACCGGGTTCACCGCAACATCAGGCACGGCATGGGATAAGAACCTGCTCAGCGCGATTCAGTACGCAAAGGAAGCCTTTGCGCGGAAATTGCGAGGGAGCTTCCCGGCAGCGCCTGTCCCGCCCAGTAGTCCATCACCCCTAGAGTCGTGAAACGGAAAACCATCGCACGCGCCTCCTCCATATCGATCCCCGTGCGCTTGGCAATCGAGAGCAGAGACTCCGCGCCATTCACCCGCGCCGCAAACCGGGACTCGCTTTCCGAAAGGCGCAACCGCTCGATCAAAGAGGCTCCCTTGCGCGTGTAAACCGGAGATCCGTTCGGATCGATTCGCATGCCGACCGGCAACTGGTTCATCTGCAAATGCCGCAAGCTCACAAGCACCCAGTTGTCTGCATCCTCGCCTGAAGCAGGAAATTTCTCCGCAAACTCAGGCAGGACGTCCATGCGTTCAAACTCGAAGGGCACACGGCCCGCGGTCCACAGCGCGGAGAACAAACGGTGCCCGTGTTCACGCACGACGGGAACCACGTCTTCCTGAGGCATCAATCCCCTCATCCCGAGGTATAGAAACAAGGGACAGCCCGAGACCTCCTGCGCTTCGCGGGCCTCGACCAACTGGCCAAGCGTCGCCTGCTCCAACACCGCGGGAGACTCCCGGCAGTACAGAGCGCAATTGCGGGTTGAAGCGAAAACAAAACGCCCCCGGTTCACGTACAACTCGATCGGCGAACGATTGACGAAAAACCGCAGCACGCCGGTCAGCTTGTCGCCCGATGCCATCTGCAGCGCAGCCTGAGTTTGGAAAAATCCCGTGTGCCCGCTGAACACAGCGCGCGCCTGGTCATAGAACAGAACGTTTCGCGACGGATACGACAGCGGACGCGGCAGCGCAACCACCTTGCCCATGATCTCCGCCATGGTGTCGTACAGGACGGGACGCGGAAGCACCCGGCTCACATTTTGATACGAATCCTCAATTGCATCCGCCTCCCCGGTCTGGTTCACAAGGTACACTGGGATGCCCGCGGTCGATGCATCGCTCACAAGCCTCATGCAAACGGCCTCCGCACGCAGGTCGGGAAGCGAGTCGGAAAGCAGGATCAAATCGGGCTGCACCACCTGCATCCTCGCAAACGCATCGAGTCCTTTCTGGGCAAAAAGCACATCCACAGAAGCGCCGGGGTACTGGCGTGCCAGCACGGTTTCAGCCAGCGAAGCCATTGCCGGGGTATCGTCGATTACGAGGATCTTCTGAAACATGAACGGGTGCGGAATACGGCCTGCTTTAAGCTCAGACACCCTAAGCGGTCGGCGTACATGGTCAAGGCTACTCCGTCCGGGCGCGCCCGTTATTTGGGGTCGAAGGCGAAAAATCGAAGTTCGCCTCGTCACCGCGACGGGGCCGTGTTTTTCTTTGCACTTTTGCAGCCTCCCCCTAGCGTTCCCAGTCCGCGCCATCCGAAATTGGCACACGCGAAAGCGACTCAAAACATTTTTCAATCACCCAAACTTAATCTTTCGACCATGGCCAACACCATCCTTGTAGGCGCCCAATGGGGCGATGAAGGCAAAGGCAAAATCATCGATTTCCTTACAGAGACCGCGGAAATCGTCGTACGCAGCCAAGGCGGAAACAACGCCGGCCACACCGTCATCGTCGGAGGCACCAAGTACGTCCTGCACCTTATCCCCTCGGGCATTTTGCGCCCCGGCACCAAATGCGTGATCGGAAACGGGGTCGTGCTGGATCCCATCGCTGTCGCCGGCGAAATCGAAGGACTCCTCGCGAAGGGCGTTTCGGTGACCCCGGAAAACCTCCTCATCAGCGATGCGGCGCACCTCGTGCTGCCCTACCACAGGCATCTGGACGAGGCTCGGGAGAACGCCCGTGGAGCCGGGAAAATCGGCACCACCAAACGCGGGATCGGCCCCGCTTACGGCGACAAAATCGCCCGGGTCGGACTGCGGATGGCAGACCTGCTCAATCCGGCCGTTTTTTCCGAGAAACTTGCGGCGCGCGTCGCGGAGAACAACGAAACCCTCGTCCGCCACGGCATCGCCCCGCTCAATTTCGAGGAGACCCTCGACCAGTTGCTGGCTGCGGGAAAATCCCTGGCCCCTTTTGTTGGAAACACGGTGGTTTTTCTGCACAAAGCCGTGAAAGCTAAAAAGGAAATGCTCTTCGAGGGCGCCCAAGGAACCTTTTTGGACATCGACCACGGGACTTATCCGTACGTGACCTCCTCGAATACCACTGCGGGAGGAGCCTGCACCGGCTCGGGCGTCCCGCCCCACCATATCGACTCGGTGCTCGGGGTGATGAAGGCATACACGACCCGGGTCGGCGAGGGACCCTTTCCCACCGAGGACGACGGACTGGGGGATATGCTGCACGGCATGGGCCGCGAGTTCGGGTCCACCACGGGCCGGGCGCGGAGATGCGGTTGGTTTGACGCCGTTGCAGTCCGTTACGCAGGAATGATTAACGGCATCGATACGCTGGCCGTGACGAATTTGGACGGCCTAGATTCCCTCGAATCCATCAAGGTCTGCACCCACTACCGGCTCAACGGCGCCCTGTTGGAGACGCCTCCGATGGACTACGCCCAGCTCGCCGCCTGCGAGCCCGTGTATGTTGAACTGCCAGGCTGGCGGACCCCGACCGACCAGATCCGCGACTGGAAACTGATGCCGGAAAACGCGCGGAATTATCTCCTCAAAATCTGCGGACTTTCGGGGGCAAAGCTGTCCATCGCGAGCGTCGGCCCCAACCGGGAGCAGACGATTCTGCTCTGAATTTAGTCAAAACTGAGACTGTAAACTCCGGTTCGAATCGTGTACTGAACGGGCTGGAGAAATGATCGTTGAGTCCCCTGCCAGTTTTGAGCACGAAAATGCGGTTCGTGCAAATCCGGTTCGAGCACACCTACCCGTGTCGCAGGAAACCGTGCCCGCGCCGAGGCACATCGCCATCATCATGGATGGAAACGGGCGTTGGGCCAATGAACGCGGACTCCCGAGGGTGAACGGCCATTCCAGCGGAGCCCATGCGCTGCGCGCGGTCACCGAAACCTGCTGCGAGATCGGGGTCGAATGCCTCACTGTTTACGCATTCTCCACGGAGAACTGGAAACGCCCCGCCGAGGAGGTCTCCGCTCTTTTCGGCCTCCTTGAACATTTTCTCGCCGCGGAACTCCCGACCATGCAGGCCAACAACGTCCAATTGCGAGCTATCGGGCGGCTCTCCGAACTGCCTCCCACGACGCGTCACGCGCTTGAGGATACGATTGAGAAAACATCCTCAAACAGCGGACTCACGCTGATTCTGGCGATCAACTACAGCGGCCGCGCCGAACTCGAGGACGCCATCCGTGCGGTGTGCCGTGAAGTCGCGGAGGGATCGCTCTCCCCTGAGGAATTCAACCAGTCGCACCTGCAAAAACACCTGTATACCAAAGAGTGGCCCGACCCCGACCTGCTGATCCGCACTTCTGGCGAGATGCGACTCTCAAATTTCCTGCTCTGGCAACTCAGCTACACCGAACTCTACGTCACCCCGAAGCGCTGGCCGGACTTCAGGGGTGATGATCTGCTGGAGGCGATCAAAGAATTCAACCAGCGTAAACGGCGCTACGGCGGCATCTAGCCTTCACGAAAAACCGCAGCCACTCCATCCCATGCCACAAGCCGCAGAATGCGCCCCTGCCTGAAGGCGCCGTATCCTCTGCCACCATCCCTTTCATCTGAGACGCCCCCCGGCACCGCGCTCAGCGCGCTCACACTCCACCGGAGGCATCATCCCATGGCCAGACAGCAGCTCATCCTCATCGCAGACCCGGATCCGGATTTTCTTGATTGGACAACCCATCAGCTTTCGTCTGCAAAAACCAAAGTCATCACGGCCTCGGATTCGGAGGAGGCTTACCGCGTCTTCATGCGCGAAAAGCCGGACGTCCTCATGGCCGAGACGCACCTGTCGCCCTTCGGCGGAATGGAACTTCTGGGGAGAATCCGCCAGCGCGCCCCGAACGCGATCGTCGTGATCACAAGCGCCTTCGGCACCACCCAGTCGGTGATCGAATCCATGCGGCTGGGAGCGTTTGATTTCGTCCGCAAAGAGAGCCTCCCGTTCTCCCTCAAAGCGGTGATGGACGCCGCCCTTCGCGCCCAGGCGGAAATGAAAGCGGCGACCTCCGCGAAACCGCAGCTCACCGTCGATGAACATCAGGATTCACTGGTGGGCAAATCCGAGGCGATGGCGCAGGTATTCAAAATGGTCGGACGCGTCTCCATGTCGGACGCGCCGGTGATGATCACGGGCGAGAGCGGTTCGGGAAAGGAACTCGTCGCGAGGGCGGTGCACACCTATTCGCAACGCACGAACAAGAGCTTCGTGGCCATCAATTGCGCCGCGATACCGGAGCAACTGCTCGAGAGCGAGCTGTTCGGCCATGAAAAAGGCGCGTTCACCGGCGCGATCGGACAACGTGCAGGCCGGTTCGAGCAATGCAACGGCGGGACCCTTTTTCTGGATGAAATCGGCGACATGCCTCTCCAGCTCCAAAGCAAGATCCTCCGCGTGCTTCAAGAGGGCGAGTACTCCCGGGTGGGCGGCGCCGCCACGCTCAAATCCGACGTCAGGATCGTCGCGGCAACGAATAAAAACCTCGAACAAGAGGTCGCCGATAAAAAGTTTCGCGAGGATCTTTTCTACCGCTTGAACGTGGTGCGCATTCAACTCCCTCCGCTGCGCCAGCGCATCGAGGACGTGCGTCTGCTCGCCGAATACTTCCTGAACAAGGTCGCAACACGCCAGCGCCTGCCGCGCCTGAAAATTTCCGAGGACGCCATCAAAGTCCTCGAGGGCCACAACTGGCCGGGGAATGTCCGCGAACTCGAAAACACGATCCAAAGAGCCTGCGTCTTCTCTACTTCGGACGTCCTGCTGCCGAAGGACATTCCCATCGGAGCAGTCTCCGGAGGATCAGAGCCAAACGATTTGACCGGCGACGGCATGTCCGCGGTGATCACCAAAGAGATGGCCATCGAAGCGCTCATCAAAGCCGCGGAAGCCGACTCCAGCATGCAACTGCTGCCGTGGCTGGAACGCGAATTCACCCTGCACGCAATGCGGGCGACCGGCGGAAACCAAGTGCGGGCCGCCAAGCTTCTGGGCATCACCCGCGCCACGCTGCGCAAACGGTTGGAAATCTTCGGCATCACCAAGGAGATGAACATCTCTTAGGCACGGGGCCAACCGCCCAACCCACGGGCGGAAATCAAAAAACCAAACCGTTTAAAAACAATCAGCTCCCGAATTTACGGGAGCTGAAAACTGAATCGGAAGCGTGCCGAGCCCCTCCGGGAGCCGAGACGTCCGCCCATCCCTCCCACTTCGCCTCCCACTTGGAGGGTGGGCTCTTTCAAAGGGCGCAGGCTCTTAGGCCTCGGGCGCGGTCTTGCGCAACCCAATCACCTTGTCACCCTGCTTGTACTGCCCGCGCTTCTTCAAAAGCTCCACGCGCTCAAAGCGTTTTAGAACATTTCGTTTGGCCGTGATGGTGCTTGCGCCCTTGAGACTGCGATGCTGAGACATAGGAGAAAAAGATTGGATCGGAGATCGTAGCAGGACCACCGGCGGGGGCAAGCCCGGATTGCGCCCTGAGGGCTTTTCATCCAAAACCGGACCAGAAAGGCGCATGACCGCCTGTTTTGCCGAAGCCCCCCTGCAAACCGAATTCCGACGCCCAAAACACTCCGTCCCACCCGAGCCCCGCGCTCAATGCCGGTGATCCTCCCACCGCGCCAGACTTTCCTCGTGAAAATGGCGGCTCTTGATCAACCGCGGCACATAGCCGTAACGCGGACTGAACAGGTAGGCCACGCAGAAAAACGCCCCAAGCACCATGACAATACAGGCGCCTGAAGGCACGCCCAGCCAGTAGCTCAGCCAGAGGCCGCTCACCGCGCCGGTCATTCCAAGGAAGCCGCCGCCCCAAAGCATCACGGGGAAGGAGTCACAGAGCAAATAAACGGTCGCAGCGGGTGAAATCAGGAGACCCAGCAACAGGATCACGCCGACAGCCTGCAAGGAGCTGACCATCGTCAGCACCAAGGCCACCACCAGCACCATGTTCAAAAGCCCAGTCCGAATCCCCTGGCTTCGCGCAACCGCCGGATCAAACAAAAGCAACTGCAGCGGCCGCTCGAGGGCCACCAGCAACGGCAGCACTCCAAGCGCCACGCCGTACCCAACCCAAAGATCCTGGTTCGAGACGCCCAGAATGTTCCCGAAGAGGTAGTGGGTCAACGGAACACCGACTTTCACAAAGCTCAACAAAATGATGCCGGCAGAAAAAGCCACCGTGTAAAGGATGCCCAGCGCCGTGTCCTCCTTGACGCGCTCGCCCCTCGCGAGCACCTGCGCGCCAAGCGCCACCAGCAAAGCAGCGCTCAGGGCGCCGACAAACAAGCCGGCAGGCGCCAAGTTGAACAACAACACCCCGACGGCCAACCCGGGCAGAAGCGAATGCGACAACGAATCGGCCATCAACGCCATCCGGCGCAACACCACGAAGGCGCCGAGGAACCCGTTCAGGAACCCGATGACCACGCAGGCCACCAAAGCGCGCTGCATGAAAGCGTGTTGGAAGGGTTCAAATAGGTAATCCATGACTGAGTCCTGAAAACACGCGCATCCCATAGGTGCGCTCCAAGTTCTGCCGCGTGAACGACTCCTTCACGGGACCGGAGGCAATCAGCTCCCCGTTGAGGAGAATGACGCGGTCAAAAATATCCTGCACGCTCGAGAGGTCGTGATGCGAAACGAGCAGGAGCTTCCCTTGATCCCGAAGCGCCCGAAGCACCTCTTTGAGCGACTCCATGCTGGGCTGGTCCAATCCCGTGAACGGTTCATCCAAAAGCAGCACATGCGCCTCCTGCGCGAGAGCCCTCGCGAGAAAAACGCGCTGCTGCTGCCCGCCGGAAAGCGCGGAAATCTGGCGATCCTGCAGCGGCGTGAGGTGCATCGATTCCAAAGCGGCCTCGACCGCGTCCTCATCGCTTTTCGAAAATCGTTTCCACCACCGCAAACTCAGATACCGCCCCATCTCCACAACACCGCGCACGGTGGTTGGAAAATCCCAGTCGACCATTTCACGCTGCGGCAGGTATGCGAATTCCTGCGACGCACCGCTCATGCACTTGCCGTGAAAAAGAACGCTCCCGCTCTCGAGATCCACCAGGCCGGCAATCGCCTTCAGCAGCGTCGATTTGCCCGCGCCATTCGGGCCGAGCACCGCCACATTCTGGCCGCACGGCACCGAAAACTCCAGATGATGGACCGCCGGAATCCTCCGGTAACTCACCGTCAAATCGCGAACCTCCAAAGAGTGATGGCTCATGGGAAAGGAACTACGGATTGCAACGCCCCCTGTCCCCACACGCTCCGGTCAATTTCATCGCCGTCCGGGGTCACAAGCTGCAAGCGCAGCGCCGACTGCTCTTCCCCATCCCACTCCACGCGCGCCTCCAGCTCGACTCCTTCCTTCGGGAAAGGAAGGTCCAGCGACAAGGAAACCGCAACGCCCGGCTTTTCCGCAAACCAAACGCGCTTTCCCGAGTGCAACAGCTCCGCGCTCTTCGCAGCCCTCGAAAATGTCAGCTTCATGGGCAGCTTTGACATCTGGTCGGAAACGGCGGCTGCTGCAGGAACCGCAACGGTTTCCGCGGCGGGTCGGGTGATCAACTGCAAAGGCCAACCCAGCGCAAGCAAGGCGCAGAGCGTAAGCGCAGCACGCAGTAGCGGTGAGCCCCTCATCACCTACCTGAGCGCCTCCACAACGGTGTTCACATTGTGGCGAAACATCCCCGCATACGTGGAGGCATCCCCGCCGCCCAAACCGTCCGCCCACAACTGGCCGCCGAGCCTCGCACCGGTGCTCGCGGTGATCTCCTTCAGCACCTTTGGATTCACGGCGTCTTGAGAAAAAACAGCCTTCACCTTCTGCGCCTGAATCGTCTCGAGCAACTGCGCCACTTTCTTGGAGGCGGGTTGATCCGCGGCCGTCAAACCCTCGACGTAAAATACCTTAAACCCGAACTCCTTCGCGAAGTACTCGAAGGCCTCGTGGGAAGTCACAAGTTTGCGCCGGTCCCTGGGCAATTCCGCAATCCGCCGCTTGGCCCACTGCTGCAATTCGACGAGCTCCTTGTCATACGCCGCCGCGTTCGCCATGAACGTTCCCTTCCCGCCGGGGCGCAACTTGGCGAATTCATCCCGAATGATCCCGGCAGCCTTGCGCACGTTTTCAACGCTGTGCCACCAGTGCGGGTCTTCGATCTTCTCGTGCTTGTGCACCTCACCCGCACCGCCCCCGTGAGCGTGCGCTTCGCGCTCCACCCATACCGAGGACACGTGCCCGCCCACCTCCACCACGCGCGCCGCCGCCGACACCTCACGCAGCTTCCCCACGTAACCCTCCATATGCTTCGCCGACAGCAAAATCACATCCGCACCGGACACCACCTTCAGATCCGACGGGCGCGGCTCGAATTCATGGGGATCAGCGCCCACCGGCACGTGCCCCGTGACCTTGACGGCATCACCCCCCACCCTTTGCGCGATCTCAGTCAATACCGTTGAAAAAACCGACACCTTCAGCGGCTCCTCAGCCGACGCGCAAAGACCGCTTAACAAACTCAGCACAAGGCCAAAAACCACGCTTTTCATAGCTCGGAACAGAATCAGACAAAGCCTGCCTTATTGCAACTTAAATGCATGAGAGCCCGCCGCCCGGACGCTCCCTCCGCACCCACCGGCGGACCCTCCGGATTGGACTTTTGACGCCGTGTTGGACAAGGTGTCGATGTGTTTCTTCACCGCAAACTTCCCCCCCTCATCCTGAGCGTGCTTGCGCTTTTGTTCTGTGCCCGCGGGTCCAAGGCGCAGTTTTTCGGATTACCACCCAAGGCCGAGGCGAGCCTGATCGCGGATACCACCGCGGTAAACGCGGGGAAGCCCTTCACCGTGGGGATCCGATTCAAGGTCGCAAAAGGCTGGCATTTGTATTGGAAGGCGCCGGGTGATTCCGGAGCAGCCCCCGAAGTGCAATGGACCCTTCCGAAAGGCATCCATGCCGGGCCGATCCAATGGCCGCTGCCGCACCTGCTCAAGTCCGAGGGCGACCTATTTACCAACGTGTACGAGGGCGACCTGCTCCTGCCGGTCGAGTTTGCGGCGGACCCGGACCTTCAAGGACAGACCGTCGAGCTGAAGGGCGCGCTCAAGTGGTACGTCTGCGCGGAAACCTGTCTCCCCGGCGAAGAGCAGGTTTCGCTTTCCATTCCGATCTCCACCGAACCAGCCAAGCCTGCCAACGCAGACGTCTTCGCCGACTGGCGCGCGAGACTCCCTAAAAAAGACCCTGCACCATTCCAAGCAGAATGGACGGGTGGCGAGGGCGCCGTGTTCATCACTCTCCGTGGAGTGGGTGCTGCCGACGCCGTGGAAATTTTTCCAATCCCCCCGCAAGGCACGACGGCCGAACATGCGGAGGCCGACCCATCCGCTGCGCAAGGCGCCAAGCGGTACAAGATTCCCTACAAATCAGAATCCCCGGCCGCCGCGCCATGGGCCGCGCTTGTCGTGATTCAATCCGCAGACGGCTCTCGCAACGGTTGGGAAATTTCAGCGACGACAAGCGCCCCGCAGACTGTAGACCGGAATCAGGCGGCTGCGCCGAAAGCCGCGCAACCCGCTCCCTCTCGCCCTCTGACAGGAGTGCTTTGGGCGGCGTTTCTCGGCGGACTGTTGCTCAACCTCATGCCCTGCGTGCTTCCGGTGATCGCGCTCAAAATCTTCAACTTCACGCAGCAGTCGGGGCAGGATCCCCGCAAAGTTTTCCGCCTCGGTGTCGCGTTCTGCGCCGGAGTCTTGGTGTTTTTCCTGGGCCTCGCAGCCGCGGTGATTGTCCTCCAAAAAGCCGGGCAGACGCTCAACTGGGGGTTTCAATTTCAAAACCCGTGGATCCTCGTGGGATTAATCAGCGCCCTGTTTATTTTCGGGATGAACCTGCTGGGTGTTTTTGAAATCACCCTCTCCAACGAGGCAAGCCAGACGCTGAGCGAGCTTTCCTCGAAGGAAGGCTACTGGGGTGCGTTCCTGCACGGCATGTTCACAACCCTGCTCGGCACCTCGTGTACGGCGCCGTATCTGGGCGTCACCCTCGGATTCGCGGTGAGCCAGCCGCCTCAAATCGTCATCACGATTTTTCTCACCATCGCCGCGGGGATGAGCCTGCCGTATCTGCTTTTAACCTCCAGCCCGCGCTTGTTGCGCTTGCTGCCAAAACCGGGTGCATGGATGGAGCGCCTCAAGCAGGCCATGGGATTTGTCATCCTCGGTGTGGCCGTCTGGCTCCTGGACATCCTGGGCGCGGCAAGCGGCATCGATGCCGTTTCGGGCGCATCTGCATTTCTCCTATGCCTCGGAGTCGGCTGCTGGATGCTCGGCATTCTGCGATCGCGGCTCGCGGGACTCGTGATCGCGATATTGCTAGCGGCAGCCGGTTACCGGGTCTTCCTGCATGAACCGCTCAACGCTCCGAATCCTTCCGCGAAGGATTCTCAAAAAGATTCCGCGGACTCCATCTGGCAGCCCTACTCGAGAGAGAGAGTCGCGGGCGAACTCGCCGCGAACAGACCCGTGTTTGTGGACTTTACGGCCGACTGGTGCCTCAACTGCAAAGTGAATGAAAGGGTGACACTTTCAAACGCGGAGGTGCTGGCGGCTTTCAAAGACAAAGGCGTGGTTATGCTGAAAGCCGACTGGACGCGGGGAGATGCATCCATCACCGAAGAGCTCAACCGCCACGGCCGAGTCGGCGTTCCTTTCTATCTGCTGTGCCGGCCGGACGCGGACCAACCGGTGGCATTCCCCGAAATTCTCAGGGCCCAACTGCTCTTGGAAGAGTTGTCAAAGCTCCCGAAAAAATAACCGGCCTCCGCCCGGCAAACCTCTTGCGGAATCCAGCATCAGCGGCCACGGAAAGCCCGCCGACAACACCGTGGCACGCCCTCGCGTGACTCGTCTTCGAGCGCCCGATCACCACTCCTTGATGCCTACCATCTTCGCGGCATCTTCCGGCTTTGCAGTCGTGTGCTGCAGCGACGTCAGGAACTCGTCCTGCCGCGGCATTTTCAACACCGCCGAGAGTTTGTTTGGCGTTTCCAAGCGAGAAAAAACAGCCCGCTTGATGCTGCTGCGCGGCACCGATTTCACCCCGTATCCCTCGGGCTGGTTGCTGCTCCAAAAGGTGACCATTTCCTCCGCCTCCTGCTTCTCCACTCCGATGAAAATCACAGAGTGACCACTCTCCTGGGAGCCGATGAATTCGTTCCAGAATATCTTCAAGAAATCGCCGGCCTGCGCCTGCGACCAATCCGTGAAATTCCGGCCTGCACCCGTTTCGAAAAACAAACGCGCAGTCCCCGGGCCGTTCGCATTCCAGCGTCCCCACACGCCTTCGCCGTCGTGCTGATTGTCGACCATGAGCGCACGCCACACGTCGGGGGTGAGCGAAAGTTTCCCATCAAACTGCTGCTGCGCCAGCATCACCAGAAACGCCACATACGTGCCCCCGGAACAAAAACTCGGTGTCGCAACTTTGGGCCTCAGCGCAGGCCGGTCGTCCTCCCAGTGCACCGCCTGCTGAAGCGCGTCGAACGCATCCTTTCCCGTGGAATATCTGCCTCCCTCTGGAAACAATCTGACGGCCTGCAGGATGGCCGCGTTCCACGGCGCCGCATTCGCCGCATTCGCCGCATTTGACTTGCCGGACGACTTGGCATCGGCCCCCTTCGCCTTTGCATCCGCCGCTTTCGAATCTGAAGGCTTTCCCCACACGACTCCGCAAGCGCTCAGCACCGCAACTGCCAAAACCACCAGCGCAAGCCTCAAGATCTGGCGCGCCCGGAAAACTAAACAAGAGGTGAGTTTCATAAACACGGGGTCATTCTAACCGAGTAGTGGCTGAATAAAAACCCTTTCCGGCGCCCCTCGCGTAAATCACGATTCGCGGCAGTGCGACGTCCAATCGACCCACTCCGCCAACACCCGACCCGCCAAATGCGAACCACCCCCGTTTTACTGCTGTGCGCTTTGCTGTGCATCATAACCCCCCTGCCTTGCCACGCCCAGTCCCGCGCCGGAAAACCCGCGGAGGCTTCGCCGTTGTCCATCCGCCCGGACCAAGTGCGCGTCTATTTCTCGCCGAAAGGCGGATGCACCCAGGCCATCGTCGAGGAGATCCGCAACGCAAAACAGTTCATCCTCGTCCAGGCATATTCCTTCACTTCAGCGCCGATCGCAGGCGCCTTGGTGGAGGCTTCACGCAGCGGGGTGCGCGTGGAGGCGGTTCTCGATAAATCCAACAAAACCGCAAACTACTCCGAAGCGACCTTCCTCAAAAACGCGAATGTCCCAACGTGGATCGACGGCAAACACGCCATCGCGCACAACAAAATCATCATCATCGACGGCAGCACCGTGATCACCGGTTCGTTCAACTTCACAAAGGCGGGCGAGGAAAGTAACGCGGAAAACCTGCTCATCATTCAAAGCACCGAGCTCGCAGCCCGCTACATCGCGAACTTCCAGGAGCACAAAGCTCACGCCGAGTGGTTCACCGGCTCAAAATAATCAACCAAAAGTAGTGAAAAGAACCCGGCTCGCGCCGCCCACCCCCTCAAGATCCCGCGCACTTTCCGCAGGCACCCAAAAACTCGATCCCCTCGCAAAAACAAGTTCTCCAAACCGAACCTGTCCCTCCAGCACCATCACAAATCCGGCGTCTTCCAAAACAATCCCGCGCCCGGCAGGAATTTCAAAACAGTCGACGGCAAACCACTGACTTTCGACCAACCTCGCGCCCGCCGGCGAAATCAAACCCGGCTCGTAATCCGTAAAATCGATGCTCTCCAGAGACTCACGCACGTGCAACTGCCGGGGGCGCCCGTCCACCCCCACGCGGTTCCAGTCAAAGACACGGTAGGTGGTGTCGCTGTTCTGCTGGATTTCCGCAATCAGACAGCCCCCGCCGATCGCATGACAGCGGCCGCTCGGGATGAATATGGCGTCCCCCTGCTTGACCGGGATTCGGTGCAGAAGGGCCTCCACCCGCCCGGAATCCAAAGCCTCTTCGAACTGACGGCGCATGACCCCCGGTCGAAACCCCGCGTAAATGCAGGCGTGCGGCTGGGCGTCCATGACATACCACATCTCCGTCTTGGGCTCGCCCCGGAGCCGGGACGCGACCGTCTCCGGAGGGTGCACCTGGACGGAGAGGGTTTCCCGCGCGTCCAGAATTTTCGCCAGCAATGGGAACCGGCCGCCGCCGGGAGCCCGCCGCCCGAAAACCGGTTCCCGATGCCGGAGCCAAAGCTCGCTGAGCGAGACGCTTTTGCACGCTCCATCCGCGACCACGCTCTGCGCCTCCGGGCGGTCCACCATCTCCCACGACTCACCGAAAGGACCGTGCGAAGGCAGCACACGGCCCAGCGTTTTCTCCAAGGCGCGCCCACCCCAGACACGTTCCTGATAGAGGGGCATGAACGAAAACGGTTGGTGAAAGGTCATGGGCAGCTTTGGAGATGATCTTCTGGAATAATCTGGTCTGGAACTGTTTGAGCGCGGCGCTCGAAAGCCTCAACCGGGATCACCGCTGCATCTTACAACACCCGGCAAACCGCCGACCGGGACAATCGCGGCCAATCCCGGGCGCGGCCACTCCAAACCGCCCAAAGCGCAGGCAACCGCCGCCTCCCTAAACTGCCATCGGCCGACTCCGGAGCCTGCATACGCCCGGAGTCCGCTTCGGAACCGATTCCCTCCTTCGGCGATTAGAATTCCAGTTGATTCAATCTAGTATTTGCCTAAGTTAATTAAAACAAGGTTACGGGCGCCAAGGTGGCGACCTGCTGGCCGCGGAGTAACAGCGTACTAGAGAAAAAAGAGAGATATGATGAACTCGACTGAAACCGGGGAGCGTTCAGGGCCTGAACCTATCGCATCTGAAAAAGTTGCCCACGAGCGCAAGGTGTTCTTTTTGGATCTCAAGGAGAACCAGAGAGGCCGTTTCCTCAAGATTACCGAAGACGTCGGGGGACGCAGGGATACGATCATGCTGCCGGCTCCCGCTTTCCGCGAGTTCCTCGAGGCGCTGCAGCGCTTGGTGGAGTTCGAAGAAAAGCTTTAATTTAGAAAAGCTTCAGAGCGGCACGGCGCCTGCACAAGTCCCGCTGTCTTTCTAGCAACCTCGGCTGAGTTCTCCGGAAGCTCTTAAGTTTTAAAAACACCGTCCTCCCTCCTCGGGAGGGCGGTTTTTTTATCAAAAATGAATCCTCCCGCCGAAACACTGGCAGCGCTTTCCCGCTACCTCGGGGCCGAGTCCCGCCAGATGGCGATCCTCGGGGAGGGCAACACGTCCGCCAAGCTCGGCCCGGGCAACTTTCTGGTCAAGGCCAGCGGCTCCCACTTGGGAACCCTCACACCGGAGGATCTGGTGGAATGCCGTTCCGCTCCGTTGGTGGAACTGCTTTCTCAATCCAGCGTCTCCGATGACGAGGTCGACCGGGCACTGCTCGAATGCCGCGTGAATCCCGCAGCGAAACGGCCGTCCGTGGAAGCCCTCTTCCACGCATACCTGCTCTCGCTTCCCGGAATCCAATTCGTCGGCCATACCCATCCCGCCGCAGTGACGGCCATTCTGTGCTCGCCCGCAGCCGGGGATTTCGCCGCGCGCCGGATTTTTCCAGACCAAGTGGTTTGCTGCGGCCCGGAGTCGGTGCTGGTGCCCTACGCTGATCCGGGCGCATGGCTGGCGCAAAAAATACGGGCGTCGACCGAATCCTACATGGAAGCGCATCAATCCGCGCCACGCGTGATTCTGCTGCTCAACCACGGGGTCATCACGCTCGGACCCACGCCAGAATCGGTGAAAGCTGCGATGGAAATGACCATCAAAGCAGCCACGGTTTTCATGGGTGCGAGAGCTTTAAACGGCCCGCATTTTCTGACTCAAGATTCCGTCGAGCGGATCGCAGGCCGCCGCGACGAGCATTACCGCCAAGCCGCTTTGAACATTTCACCCGGCGCGACCTGACCCGGCCTTCGCCCGCTGAATGCGCCCATGAACAGACGCCGTTTTCCCAGCCTCCGAGTTCCCGCTTTGATTGCAGCCGTCCCTCACGCTACGAATCCCTCCCAGCAACCAACACACACCGCACGCCATGAAAGCCCTTGTTCTCACTGAATACAAAAAGCTCGAACTACAGGACCTGCCCAAACCCGAGCCGGGACCGGGCGAAGTGCTCATCCGCGTGGAGGCGTGCGGCGTCTGCGGAAGCGATGTCCACGGGTACGATGGCAGCACGGGCCGCCGCATTCCTCCGCTGGTCATGGGCCACGAGGCGGCGGGAACCGTCGCCGATGTCGGCGCGGGCGTGACGTCTTTCAAGGGCGGGCAGCGCGTGACGTTTGATTCCACCGTTTCATGCGGCACATGCTTCTTCTGCCAGCGCGGCAGCATCAACCTATGCGACAACAGGCAGGTCCTCGGCGTTTCCTGCGGGGACTACCGCCGCGCGGGCGCTTTCGCCGAATTCGTTTCGGTTCCAGCCCGAATTCTCCACCCGCTTCCGGACTCCTTGTCTTTTGAAAAGGCTGCGATGATCGAGGCAATTTCAGTCGGAGTCCACGCCGTCGCCATCACGCCCGTATCGCTGAACGACACAGCCGTCATCGTCGGCGCCGGAATGATCGGCCTGCTCACCCTCCAGGCCGCCCATCTCGCGGGCTGCCGCAAACTCATCGTCGTCGACGTTGACGATTCGCGTTTGCGCACCGCACAGCAACTCGGCGCAACCCACGTGATCAACGCCAAAACAACCGACGTTCCATCGGCGGTCCGCGAGCTCACCCAAAAACGCGGGGCGGACGTCGCGTTTGAATGCGTGGGAACCACCGCCACCGTGACTTCTTCCATCGAGTCCACGCGCAAGGGCGGCACCGTCACGCTGGTTGGGAACATCGCTCCAAAGATCGAACTGCCGCTGCAGTCCGTGGTCACCCGGCAAATCCGCCTGCAGGGATCCTGCGCATCCTCCGGTGAAATCCCCGCGTGCATCGAACTGCTCGCTTCGGGCGCCATCCGCGTCGAACCCATGCTTTCGGCTTTCGCACCGCTCGAAGAGGGGCCCAAGTGGTTTGAAAGACTGTACGGCCACGAGGCAAACCTTATGAAAGTCGTCCTGCATCCGTAACGCCTCCGCGGATCCACCTCCACGCGAAGCGCGCTTCGCGGAAACGCAAGACCACCCATCCTCCTCCACTTCGATGCCCATCCAGTCCGTCACATTCCAAATCCCGGGCACGACCGCCAACCTCGGTCCGGGCTACGACTGCCTCGGCGTCGCACTCGGCCTCAGCAACCGCGTCACGGTTTCACGGACCGCGACACCGTCGGTCGCGACTGCACCAACCGCCGCAGGCCCCATGGCGGCGACGGCAGCCGCGCTTTTCTTCAAATCCGCCCAGGCAGAGCCGTTCGCGTTTGACTGGAAAATCGAAGGCGAAGTGCCCCAGTCGCGCGGGATGGGAAGCTCGGTAACGGTTCGTCTCGGCCTCCTTTCCGGTCTCAACGTGCTCGCCGATTCGCCGTTGTCGCGCAAACAACTTTTCGAAATCTGCGCCGCGCTGGAAGGTCACCCGGACAACGCGGCACCCGCTGCCTTCGGAGGATTTACCGTGGCGGGAGGGCGGGAGCTCGCGCGCTTCGAGGTGAACCCGGCACTTGCTTTCGTACTGCTGATTCCGAATTTCGAAATCAGCACGCCGGAAGCCAGGAAAGTGCTCCCTAAAACCCTCGACCGTCTCTCCGCCGTGGCGAGCTGCGCAAATGCGTGCAGAATCACAGCCGCCTTTGCATCCCAAAATTATCAACTGCTGAAGGGCGCGTTCTCAGATGGACTGCACCAACCCTTCCGCGAATCACTCATTCCATTCCTTCCGGATGTCATTCGGGCCGGCGAAAACGCTGGAGCACTCGGCGGATTTCTTTCGGGCTCCGGATCCACTATCTGCTGCGTCACTCTTGATAACCCCGAAGGAGTCGCCCGCGCGATGCAAGAGGCAGCGCCCTCGGAAGCATACACGGCAATCACGACAGCCGACAACGAAGGCACGGTTCAACTCCCATAAAGTCCCAGCCACACCGCCCCGAACGACACGGCGCGACTCCGCCAAACTCCAGCATCTTCACCCTTACTTCATGGGCCGCCGCCTCGAAGATTTCGAACAGTTTGCCATCGAGGTGATCCTAGATCGCCGGAAAGGAAAACGTGCGGCATTGCTCCGTGTGCTCCTGCTCGGATTGAGCACGCTTTTTCGGCGGATCGTGCAGATGCGTCTTTCCATGTACCGGAAGCGTTTTTTGAAGTCACGCACCCCGGGGTGTCTGGTCATATCGATTGGAAACCTCACAGTCGGCGGCACGGGAAAAACGCCCGTTGTTGAAAAGCTCGCGCGCACGCTCAAAGATGCAGGTCGCAACGTTGCGATCCTGTCTCGCGGCTACAAATCAAAACGTCCGCCCCTTTTCAGAAGATTGCAGCGCAAATGGCTCGGGCTCGATAAACGAAAAACGCGTGTGGTTCACGATGGCGAGCGGCTGCTGATGGACAGTCGGTTCGCAGGGGACGAGCCTTACATGCTTGCGCGCTCTCTTGGGGACAGCGTCGTTCTGGTGGATAAAGACCGCGTGCGGGCAGCCATCGAAGCCGTGACCACCTTTGGCTGCGACACGCTCTTGTTGGACGATGGAATGCAATATCTCCCATTGCATCGCCGGGTTGAAATATGCCTCATCGACCGGCAGTCCCCGTTTGGAAACGAGCATCTGCTGCCCCGCGGCACGCTGCGCGAACCGCCCACAAACCTGTCGCGTGCGAACTACATTTTCCTCACCAAATCGGACGGCTCCGATTCAAGCGAACTCATCGAGCGCATCCGCCAATACAACCCAACCGCAGGAATCGTCGAAACAACGCATCAGGCCTTGCATCTCAAAAACCTGTACTCGGACGAGGAATTGCCTCTCGAGTGGCTGCAAAACAAGCATATCGGAGCCATCTCTGGAATCGCCAGACCGGAGAGCTTCGAGAAAAAGCTCGTGGATCTTGGCGCCAAACTGCACATCGCAGAAAGGTTCGCCGACCACCACCGATTTAGTGAGAAGGAGCTAAACCATTTTCTCTCGCGCTGCGTGCGCCGTGATCTCGCCGCCGTCTTGACCACCGAAAAGGACAGCGTCCGGTTTCCCCACAAGCCGCAGCAACTTGATGTGCCTGTTTACTTCCTGCGGGTCGAAATCAGAATTCTCAAGGGGCAGGAAGTCTGGGACGACCTGATTCATCGCATCTGCGTCCCGCCACCGATCATGGCTCCGGAGCAGATTTTCTAGCGGCACCCGCGCCGGAACTGCCTCGGCTCAACCCCGCGGAACAACCGCCGCAAGCGGCAGCAGCTTGAAGCAAACAAGCGCCACAAGCATGCCGGCGATGCCCACTATTGTCTCGCAAACCGTCCAAGTCTTGAACATCTGCTGGACGCTCAATCCAAGGCAGTCCTTCACGATCCAGAAGCCCGCATCGTTCAAGTGCGACAAAAACAGCGACCCGCAGCCGACTGCGACGATAATCAACGCCACGTGCGCCTGCGTGAGTTCCGGATGCTGCGCAAGCACCGGCACCAATAGTCCGGATGCCGTCGTAATCGCCACCGTGGCGGATCCGGTCGCGACACGGATAAACGCCGAGATCAACCATCCGTAAAGCAGGGGCGACAAATGCATCTGATCACCAAAGCGTCCGATCGCGTCCGCAACACCGCCGTCCCGCAGCACCCGCGCAAACCCTCCGCCGGCGCCAACCACGAGAATCGTCATCCCCACCATCGCAACACTCGACTCGGTGGACTTCAAGAGCTGCGGCAGGGAGTACCCGCAATTCGAGCCAAGCGACCAGAGCGCAAAACAAACTGAAATAAGAAGAGCCATCGTGGGGTTTCCGATGAACGTCACCGCCTCGCGAAGAACGTCGCCCTTTGGCAAAGCGAGTTCAGCCACAGTCGAGAGCAACATCAACCCAACCGGCAGCAAAATCGAAAAGAGCGTCACGCCGAATCCCGGCATCCTCAAACCCGCCGCCACCGAATCGGTGCGGAGCCCAAGATCGGGGGGATTCGCGGCCACATGTTTGACCGCCCACTTTGCAAAGAGCGGCCCCGCCATCGCAGCGGTGGGAAGTCCGACGATAAAGCCCCAGAACAAAACAAGCCCGGTGTTGGCATGCAACGCCTCCACCGCAACCACGGGACCCGGATGCGGAGGCATGACACCGTGCATCACCGAAAGGCAGGAAAGCAACGGGAGCGTCAGACGCAAAAAAGGCTGTCCTGTTTCGCGAGTAAGCATCAGAAGAATCGGGAGCAGCAGCACCAAACCAACGGCAAACCAAGTGGTGAGACCCACCACAAGCGCGAGCAACATGATACACCATTGGATCCGCTCTTTGCCGAACCAGAGCGCAAACCGCTTTGCCAGGATTTCAGCTCCGCCCGAGTCCGCGAGCAGTTTTCCCAACATCGCGCCCAAACCAAGCACGGCGGCAATGCCGCCAAGAGTCGCCCCCACCCCGTCTTGAATCGACTTCGCAACCGCCTGCATCGTGTACGGTTCGAGCCTGCCTCCCGCGACCTTCACCGGCTGCTCAAGCAGGACGGCGCCGCCACCGACCAAAAGCGAGGCGAGCACCAACGCAATAAAGCCGTTCAGCTTGAAGCGAGTCACCAGCAGCACCAATAACGCAACGGCGGCGAGCGCAAGCCCGATGAGCTTCCAATCTTGGGGGTTCATACGGGTAGATCCTTCTTCGAAGAGCCCCGCCAAGGAAAGCTCCGATTCCAAAAGGCTCGCGCGTTCAATCCTGCTTCACCGCCGGTGCTGCACTTTTGCCCCGACTGGGCGGATCCTTCTCGGACTGACCCGCGCCGTCAGCAGCCGCAGACGGCTTCGCCGCCGCTTCTTTCAAAGACTCCTCCAAAGACGGATCCGGTTCGAAACCCAGATCCAGCGCGCGGTAGTAGTGCCTCCGAGCCAGCTCAACGGCGACCGGTTTTCTGCGAAGGTAAAAAACCGCGAGATTGAAATGTGCCCCGGCGTCGTCGGGCTCGATCTCAAGCGAACGCCTGAGTTCCTCCTCGGCAGCCTGCACCCATCCGCGGCGACCCAACGCCAATCCAAAAAAGCGATGTCCGCGCGCACTTTTGGGATCCAACGCGACCACCTGCGCAAAAGCAGCAATCGCGGCGTCCAGCCTCGACTGTTCAAGCACGGCCAGCCCCAGGCCCATCCATACAGCAGGGTTCTCAGGAGCAACCGCCACCGCACGTCTCATGAAAGACTCTGACTGAACCCATTCCTGCTTTCGCTGCGCAATCCAACCCAGATTGACCAACGCGCCAAGGTGAGAAGCGTTCCATTCAAGAACCTTTGCGAAGTCACTCGCCGCGGCAACGGAATCATTCTTCGCGAGCGCCATCATCCCGAGCTTGTAGCGCGCCTCGATTGATTCCGGGTCGGCTACAACTTTCAGCGGAGCATCCTTTGGTGGAGCATCCTTTGGTGGAGCATCCTTTGGTGGAGCATCCTTTGGTGGAGCATCCTTTGGTGGAGCATCCTTTGGTGGAGCATCCTTTGGTGGAGCATCCTTTGGTGGAGCGTCCTTTGGTGGAGCGTCCTTTGTCGGAGCATCCTTCGGCGGAGCATCCTTTGAGGGAGCGTCAGCACGAGCGGGATCTTTCTTTGGCTGGTTTGCTTTTGGATCCTCAGCATCAACACTCGAAGCGAGCCCTGCAAACACGGCCGCCACAAACACCCAGACGGCCCAGCGACCGCAGAAAGAGCGTAGGCGAACGAAAGCAGAAGCGCCCATAGATTGATCTCAGTTCGACGAAGCAGCGAGCCCGCCCGTTACGCCGAAGCCTTTCCAAGCGCGTGTGCGCGCTCGGTGGCTGCACGAACAGCGGCGATCATCGCCGAACGCACTCCCGCTTCCTCCAACGCCTCGATGCCGGCGATGGTTGTCCCGCCCGGACTCGTCACCGCATCCCGCAAAGTCCCCGGGTGCTGGCCTGTTTCCAAGATCATTTCCGCGGCACCCTTGAGCGTCTGGGCAGCAAGCTTCAGCGACAAATCCCTCGGCAAGCCCATCAAGACGCCACCGTCAGCCATCGCTTCCACAAGCATGTATCCATACGCCGGACCGCTGCCGCTGAGCCCAGTCACTGCATCCAGTAAAGACTCCTTCACCCGCCCCACAAAACCCACCGCGGCGAACAGCTGCTCCACCAAAAGCCCATCCGCGTCCGTTGCACGGGACCCGGTTGCATATGCAGACGCTCCGCAGTTCACCAAAGCCGGAGTGTTCGGCATCACACGCACCACTCGCGCATCCGGCCCGGCGGCTGCTTCAAGCTGCGCAAGCGTGAGACCCGCCGCGATGGAAACCACAAGCTTGCCGCGAAGATCTGCCTGCAAATTCCTGAGCGCGGCAAGCGCATCCTGAGGCTTCACACACAATACCACCGCATCAGCAGCAGCCACCACGCCTGCGTTCGCTTCAACCGCACGCACCTGCAATTCCGCTTCGAGCGCCTTTGCCGAACTTTCCACCACATCGCTCACAAAAATTTGGGACGGCGCACAAACACCCGCCTTTACGATACCCCGCACCAAAGCGGAGGACATTTTGCCGCAGCCAATGAATCCAAGAGTCATGCTTCCGTTGTAAACGGAAACTGCTGCAAAGGAAACCCGCAGCCTGCAGTTATTTGCGCCCCTTCCCGTGACTCCACCTCACACCAACAAACCCTGCACTCCGGCATGCACCCCGTTTTGAGGCGCGGCTTGAACCTCAACCTCCGAATGCGGTTCTGACACCACTTTTTTACCGGCGCGCGTCGGCACCACCAGCACCGGCACCTTCGAATGCCTGATGACACCCTCCGCAACGCTGCCCACGATCAGATTGTAAAACGCTCCGTGTCCGTGGCTTCCCAGCACGACCATGTCGGCATGATTCCGCTCCAGCTCGGAAATAATCGTTCCCACGATGGGCCCCCACAAGTGCAGCACTTCCGCCGACACCGATCTTCCCTGAAAAATCTCCCGCGCCGCCCGCAGCCGCCCTTCGATGACCTGCACAGCCGTGTCCTGTGTCATTGGAAACAGCTCCGGCGGCGCCACCCCCACGTAATCCACCTCCGGTTCGCTGACGTGCAACACCACGGCACGCGCCCCGATACTCGCCGCCAAATCCGCGGCCACCCTGCACACCTCATCACTCACCGGCGAAAAGTCCACCGCCGCAAGCACTAGTTTTGTATTCATGATTCCCTGTTCGCTCCTGTTGTTCAGTTCCTCCGCCATCCCCGCTCCGGGCTCCCCCCTCAGCACCACCCCGGCACCAGCGCACTCTGGTCTTATCCCCCACTCTCATGCATCGTTCCACGACGCATGGCGGACCTATTTTTGAATCCCCCCGAATCCATCCAAAATCCGAACAGCGCGCACCCCTCCGCCGCCCTGCCGGAGAACGCACCGCTCGCGGAGCGCATGCGCCCAATCTCGCTCAGCGAATACACAGGACAGGAACACATTCTGGGCCCCGGCAAACTCCTGCGCCGCGCCATCGAAGCTGACCGCATCACCTCGATCCTGCTCTTCGGCCCACCGGGCACGGGTAAAACCTCCCTGGCAAGGATCATCGCCCTCTCCACCCGGGCCCACTTCGAACCTCTAAGCGGCGTTGAAAACTCCGTGGCAGACATCCGTCGCGCTTTGAATTCCGCGACCGAACGCCAGCGCGCAAACCGCATGCGCACCATCATCTTCGTCGACGAGATCCACCGCCTCAACAAAGCGCAGCAGGACGTGCTTCTTCCTGATGTCGAAAAAGGCGCGGTGCGCCTCATTGGAGCCACCACCCACAACCCATACTTCGTGCTAACCTCGGCACTTGTTTCACGCTCGCAGGTTTTCCAACTTGAACCCATCGGCGTGGAAAGTCTGATTGCACTGCAACAGCGCGCCATCGCGGACCCGATACGGGGACTCGGAGCCCAGAACATCACGGCAGACCTCGAAGCGCTCGAGCACCTCGCGATACAATCCGAAGGGGACGCCAGAAAGACACTCAACGCCCTCGAACTTGCCGCACTCACCACGCCGAGAGCATCAAACGGCGGCGTTCACATCACATTATTGGAAGCGCAGGAGAGCATCCAACGCAAAGCCGTGGTGTACGACCGGGATGGAAGCCAGCATTACGACACCATCTCAGCCTTAATCAAAAGCGTCCGGGGCTGCGACCCAGACGCCGCGCTCTACTGGCTCGCACGGATGCTCGTGGGCGGCGAAGACATCCGTTTCCTTGCGCGGCGACTCGTGATTCTCGCAAGCGAGGACGTCGGAATGGCCGATCCGCAGGCCCTCCCGCTTGCGATCGCTGCGCAGCAGGCGGTCGAATTCATCGGACTGCCCGAGGCGCAAATCCCGCTCGCGCACGCGGCGGTCTATCTGGCGACCGCGCCGAAAAGCAACCGCGCCTACGCCGGCATCCTTGCTGCGAAGAAAGACGTCGAGTCCGGCGTCACCCTGCCGGTGCCTCTGCATCTGCGCGACGGCAAGTTTGCGGGCGCAAAGCAACTCGGCTACACCGGATACCAGTATTCCCACGACTTTGACGGCGCCTATGTGCCGCAGGCTTACCTTACCGAGGGCCGCAAATATTACACGCCCTCAGAGAACGGAGCGGAACGAAGGGTCAAGGAGCGGCTTGAATACTGGCGCGCTTTGTTTGAAGAAGCGCAAGCAAAAACAAAGTCGTAAAACAGAAGGCGGCCGCCGAATTCCCATTTTGTGCGCGAGCACTCTTTGCGAAGCGCAGCGCATCCGCGTATAGTTTTATCCCACCCATGTCCGACTCTTTCGTCCATCTACATCTGCACTCGGAATACTCCCTGCTCGACGGCACCGTACGTATTCCGGAACTGATGAAGAAAGTGAAAGCCTGCGGCATGCCCGCTGTCGCACTCACCGATCACGGCAATTTGTTCGGAGCGATCGAGTTTTATCAGGAGGCTGAAAAAGCCGGAATCAAACCCATCATCGGCGTCGAGGCCTACATCGCGGCGGGCTCTCACAAGGAGAAGAAAACCGGCCAGAACAAAGAACACGCATTTCACCTCACACTCCTCTCCAAGGACAACACGGGATACCAGAATCTGGTCAAGCTCGTCTCACTCGCGCATCTCGACGGATTCTACTACAAACCCAGGATCGACAAGGAACTCTTGTCCACTTACGGCGGCGGGCTGATCGCCCTCAGCGGATGCTTAAACGGGGAAATCAACCAAGCCATCCTGGCAGACGACGAACCGCGTGCATGGAATCTCGCTGGGCAATACCGCGATATCCTCGGCAAGGAAAACTTCTTCATCGAACTGCACGACCACGGGATCGAGCAGCAACACCGTTGCAACCGGGTTCTTCTCAAAATGGCGAGGGACTTAGGGCTAGGGCTTGTGGCCGCAAACGACGTTCACTTTCTGGAGCGATCACACCACGAGGCGCACGACGTGATGATCTGCGTTGGAACCGCCTGCAACATCGCGGACGAAAAGCGCATGCGCTACGTCCCCGAGCTGTACTTCAAGGACCCCTCACAGATGTCGCAGCTCTTCCGGGAACACCCGGAAGCGCTGCGAAACACGCTTGAAATCGCAGAGCGCTGCAACGTCAAAATCGAGTTCGGGGTTCCAAAGTATCCCAATTACACGCCCCCGGAGGGCATGAACCAAAACCAATATCTGCGCGAAATTTGCCAGCGCGGACTGTCGAGCCGTTACGGCGCGGAAGCGGAGTCTTCCCTCATCCAAGAGCGGCTGGAGCGCGAACTCGGGCTCCTTGAGAAGCAGGGGTTCATCAATTATTTCCTGATCGTTTGGGACTTCATCAACTGGGCAAAGGAGCGCAGCATTCCAGTGGGCCCCGGCCGCGGATCTGCCGCCGGTTCCATGGTCGCCTACCTGATGGGCATCACGGACATCGATCCCATCGCCTTCAAGCTGCTTTTCGAGAGATTCCTGAATCCCGAGCGCGTGAGTCCACCGGACATCGACGTTGACTTCTGCCAGAGCCGCCGAGGCGAGGTCATTGACTACGTCCGCAACAAGTACGGCGAACGCGCCGTCGCGCAAATCGCCACCTTCGGCACCATGGGCGCAAAGTCTGTGGTGCGCGACGTTGGCCGCGTGATGGGTTTCTCCTACGGCGAGTCCGACCGGCTCGCAAAGATGATTCCAAACGAACTCGGCATCACTCTCGCTGGAGTTGATAAAAAGAACAAAGAGACGGGGCAGATCGAACATACGGATGGCGCGATCGACAAAAACCCGGAGCTGAAAGCCGCAGTCGAAAACGAACCGGCGACCCGGCAGCTTTGGGAGTACGCATGCACACTCGAGGGGCTCAAGCGCGGATTCGGCGTCCACGCCGCCGGAGTTGTCATCAGCGACAGGGATCTGTCCGAATACATTCCATTGATGCGCTCCAACGACGGTTCCATCGTCAGCCAATACTCGATGGGCCCGCTTACGGACCTGGGGATGCTCAAGATGGATTTCCTCGGGCTCAAAACCCTCACCGTCATCCACGACGCCGTCGCACTCATCCGCCGCAAGGTGCCGGATTTCAAAATTGAAGCCATTCCGATGTCGGATCAGGCAACCTTCGACTTGTTGAACCGAGGCGAAAGCGTCGCGGTGTTCCAGCTTGAATCCGGCGGGATGGTGAAGACCTGCAAAAAATTCAACATCAAGGATATTGAAGACATCAATGCGATCCTCGCTCTGTACCGGCCGGGTCCGATGGATCTCATCGACGACTACATCAAACGCAAAAAAGGCGAGTCCAAGATCAAATACGAGCACGCGCTTCTGGAGAAGGTGACCTCGGAGACCTACGGAATTTTCGTGTACCAAGAGCAGGTCATGCAAGCCGCCCAGGTGCTCGCCGGATACACGCTGGGTGGCGCAGACTTGCTCCGCCGCGCGATGGGCAAGAAGGACAAGGAGAAGATGGCCAAAGAGCGCGAGAAATTCATCAAAGGATGCAAAGAGCTCAACAACATCGGAGAAAAACAGGCGAACGAGATTTTTGATTTGCTCGAGAAATTCGCAGGCTACGGATTCAACCGCTCACACTCGGCGGCGTACGCCTGGGTGAGTTATCAGACTGCGTATTTAAAGGCGAATTTTCCGGTCGAATTCATGTGCGGCGTGATGGGGAACGAGGTCGGGAAGACCGACAAACTCTCGATTTTTGTTGCCGAATGTCAGCGCATGGGAATTCCAATTCTCTCACCAGACGTCAATCGCAGCGGTTTGAGTTTCGAACCTGAAATCGAAAATGAAAAGGCAGGCATCCGCTTCGGACTCGCCGCCATCAAGAACGTCGGCGAAGCCGCCATGGAGGCTGTCATCGAGGAACGCACCCGCGGAGGAACGTTTGACTCACTCGAAGACTTTTGCGCGCGCTCAGACACCAAACGGGTGAACCGGAAGTCTGTCGAAAGTCTGATTCGCTGCGGCGCTTTTGACTGGACTGGGAAGGAACGCGCGGAGCTGTTTGCCGAGGTCGAGGGGGCGATGGCGGCGGCGGCGAGCATCGGCCGTGACAAGGCCCAGGGTCAGGTCTCCCTGTTTGACGCACTCACCACCGCGCCCGCGCGTTCGCGACCGAAAAAAGGTGCTGCGGTTACGCCCTGGAGTCCCGAGGAAAAACTTGCGGCAGAAAAGGAGCTGCTGGGTTTTTATGTGACAGGCCATCCGTTGGACCGTTACCGTTCCTTGTTTGAGACGGGAAAGTACGTGGCGATTGCGAATCTCGCGGCGCACGATGATCCGACGGAGCGCAATCCGGTGGTGACGGTCGCCGGATCATTGGTGAGCGTTGACAAACGGTTTTCAAAAAAGAGCGGCAAGCCGTTTGCTCTGGTGATTCTTGAAGATCTCACCGACTCGATTGAGGTGGGCGTCTTTGGAGAGGCTTTTGCCAAGTCGGCTGCACACATCGAGACGGGCAAACTCGTGTCCATCACGGCGCGCCTTGACGCGCGCGACGAGGGGGTTGTACGGCTCACAGCGAATGAAATCAGCCCGCTGAAGAAGCCCTCGGCATCTACGAAGCCCGTGCACCTGAACCTGCATTGGGAGGGAACAGGCGAGCAGGACCTTCTTGAAATCCGGGATGCGCTGCTGTCCAGCTCGGGAATGAGACCGGTCATCATGAACTTCGAACGGGAGGACGGCGCGCGCGTCCGAGTCATTCCGGCCCAGCAATTTAGCGTCGAGTGGACAGCGGCTCTCGAGCAGAAGCTCGGGCGCTGGATCCGTTCGTAACCCGGCGGAGCCACACGGGCCGCCCCTCTTTCGGCAAGCGCTCGGGACTCCGGACCTCGACGCGGGGTCGGGGCTGGCGTTAGATCGGGCCCGCCCCGATGAACAGTCCCAAAAGCCACACGCTCCGGTATTGCTGGTTTGTAGTCGCACTGCTTTTTCCCGTCGCTGTTCTCAACTACCTGGACCGCCAGATGCTCGCGACCATGAAGGCGTCCATCACCACCGACATTCCGGATATCGCCAACAAGGCCGACTGGGGCATGGTCCTTGCGTGCTTCAAATGGACCTACGCCTTTCTCAGTCCATTCGGAGGGTTCATCGCAGACCGCGTGAGTAAGAGACACGTCATCACGCTCAGTTTGTTTCTCTGGTCTGCCATCACTTGGTGGACAGGCCACACCCATTCGTTTCAGGAACTACTCGCTGCACGGGCGCTGATGGGAGTCAGCGAGGCGTTTTATATCCCGACGGCGCTCGCACTGATTGCGGAATATCATCAAGGGCCGACGCGTTCACGTGCGATCGGCTTCCATCAAATGGGGATTTATTTCGGCCAGATTCTCGGCGGCTTCGCCGGATACGTCGCGGACTCGCCCGCGCACGGTTGGCGCTGGGCTTTCACGACTTGCGGCGTGTGCGGCATTCTTTACAGCATTCCACTTTTCAAGTTGCTCCGCGCACCGAATCAATCCCTCGTCAATTCAGGGAACGCAGGGGAAACACGCGAGGAAACAGACAGCGACCGCACTTCCATCCGCGGACTTTTGAGCGATCGCAATTTCATTTTACTCCTGCTCTACTTTACGCTGCCCGCGATCGCCGGATGGGTTGTGCGGGACTGGATGCCCGAAATCCTTCGCGAAAAGTTTTCCCTCGGCCAAGGAAGCGCCGGAGTCAGTGCCATCCTGTATGTGCAGGTCTTCTCTTTGCTCGGGGCTGTTCTGGGCGGGTTCTTGGCAGACCGTTGGACCCGCTCATCAGTGCGCGGCCGCATCTTTACGAGCGCTGTGGGAACGCTTCTTTTTCTGCCCGCCCTCTTCAGTGTGGGGAACGCAGAAACGCTCGCCGTGGCCGTGCTAGGACTTGCGGTATTCGGCCTCGGCTGGGGCATGTTTGATTGCAACAACATGCCGATTCTGTGCCAGATTGTTGGACAAAACTCGCGGGCCACCGGCTACGGAATCATGAACTTGGTGAGCATCACGTGCGGAGGCTTCGGGGATTGGACGTTCGGCGCACTCAGGGACCAAAGCGTGCCGTTGAACCTCATCTTCGCGTGCTTCTCCGGCATCGCGATTTTGTCGGTGGCGGTGGTGCTGATGATCCGGCCACGCGAAAGCTGAAAGCCGCCGCGGGTTTATCTGGGTTTGGGAGGACCCTTCTGCGGGCCCCTCTGCGGTTGGCCGGGCGGCGGCCCATCCTGCGGCGCTGGTGCCCCCGCCGGCAAATCACGCCACTCCGCGGCGCTTAGATTGCCGTCTCGGTTGAGGTCGAGCTTGTCGAACATTTTCCGGACCTCCCGCAAAAACTCGGCCTCGCTGATCGCCCCGTCGTGATCGGAGTCAAGTTTGTCGGGATGTTCTTTCACGAATCCCCCCATCGGAGACCGCACGCCTCCGGGCCCGGAATACTCCTCGCGCGAAAGCCTGCCGTCCTTGTTTTGGTCATACCCCGCAAAGGTGCGCTTGGCTTCACCGTCAAATTCAGCCGACGAAATCACCGAGTCGTTGTTGGTGTCCAATTCCGCGCCGTGAACCTGGATCCACGGCTTTCTGGGACCCGTCTCGGGATCGGGATTGCGCTGCGGTCCTCCACCCCCGTTACGGGAACCGGGCGGCCGATCCCCTCCATTGGGAGCGGCTCCCCCTCGGGACGCCGGATACACCTCCTTCACGACACCCTCACGACCGTTTTGAAACTCGAACGATGTACTTCCGTCCGAGGCCTGCGAATACGAGACAGTTCTTCTCTCACCGTTCAGCTCGTATGAAAGTTTCCAAGCGTTTTCAGACACGGTCTCGAATCCCGTGATCCTCGCACCGCGCAACGCCTGAAGCGAAGGCCTCACGGGATTTGCCCTTGGCTGGGGGTCAACCTGCCCCTCTCTCTCAACCACCTCGCCATAAAATCCGCCGTTCACAAACGGATACTTTTGAGACGCGTGGTAATGGTAGCCCGTCGAACTCGAGGAATGCCCATTGAATGCGTCCAAACCCTTGGGAGCGGAGCCATCCGGCTCGGAGAGCCCGAAGATCGGATAACCATCCAGCGCGAATGCAATTGGCATCGCCGGTCCCACCACGCCCTGCAAATGCAAGGGTGCGGCATGATAATGATAGTCATCAGCGCGCCCACAATGCCCACCCCACTGATCCAATTCGCCAATGTCCGCAGAAACTTCGCCGCGGTTGTTCTGCGGGTTAAAAATCGGAATCCCGTTCACCGCGAGGGCGACCGCACCGCGAAGAAACTGGTTCTTGATCGTACGCGGGGACGCGGCGGGCGTCGGATTCAATGGAATCTGCCAGGCATTTGAGCCCGCATACCGCTGCGGAAGCGGCACCTGCTGCTGCCACGCGGTGATTCCCACCATCATCGGATGGGACGGCATCCCGTTACTTTCGACATAGAGAAACCGGTCATCGGAACGGGCGGCCACCTTCGGCGCGAACAATTGGAACGGCGCGGCCTTCGGGAACGGCGCAGCCTTCGATGCACCTCCAGCCGGGCCTCCCGTCTTCGCACCTGCCGCGCTTCCCGCAGCGCTTTGCGCCTGGGCGGACACCGCAAGCGACCCCGCCAAAACCGCGAGCGCGCATCCCGAAATCAACCCATTCTTGCCGGCGAACCTGTGGCGGATCTTCATCGGTCGAATATCGGGAGGGCTGGCTTAAGAAACCATGAAGCCAAGCCCTTTGCGGACGGGCGGCTCAAACCGGAGGACCCGCAGATCAGGACTGCATTCCCGCGGCGCGAGCCTTTGCCGCCGCCTCCTCCGCCCTGCGCGCGATCTCTTCAGGCTTTGGCAGCGAGGCCAACACCTCCGGCGGAATGTCCGCGGCGATGGATGATAGTTTAACAAGGCATTTTTGACGCTCAGCCAACGCTTTGTCGGCGTCACGCTCCTTCGAAAAACGCGACTGCGCCTTTGCCGTGCGTTCACGAAGCAGCGAATACACATCCCCTCCCAGCAAGGCAGAGATGTCGATCTTCATCTTTTCGCGCTCGAGATCCGCATCACTCACGAGGTCGCCATTGATCGGCCCGGACTTGTACTTGGGGAATAAAATCGCAGCCTCCGGACACACACGCGAGCATGCGGGGCAGTTGGTCTTGCAGTTGTCCTGATTCTGCACCTGCAACTTCCGCTCCTCATCGACTCCATACACGCCGAAAAGGCAGAAAGAGAGACACTGCATGCAATTGGTACAACGGTCGTAGTCGATGACTGGAAACCAAGGCTTCCACTGGCCTGCCGGCGCTGCATTCGCGCGGCCGCGCGTCTTCTCAACAGCCTCGGAAAATTCCGGATCCTCAACACGAATCCGCTCCTGCGATGTCGTCGCGTTCGGATCGGCTCCTTCAAAATCACCGACGAGAACGGCAATGTTTTCTGACGACTCACCGCCCGCACGAACCGAGCACCCCTGGGCGAGCAGTTTCTTGATCGACTCAAATCTCCCGATGGCGGTCATTTTCCGGGCGCCAGGTCCCTCGTACAATGAAACGCGCAGTGCTGGTTGCTGTAGTGCCATAAACTATTCTGTGTTTTTTCCAGAGGGCAGATTGGGCGTTATCGAGCCGTTTAAAAGCGATTCGCCCGCAGCCTGAGCCTGCTGCACGCGCAGGTTGCAGACTTCCGTGTTCAGAGCGTCCAGCGGCGCACCCGCCGCAGCGAACAGCCATTTCACCGCCCGCGGATAGCAGGCCGCGATTTTCACCGGACCCCCGCTTGCAATCTCTTTCAGCAAGGGATCCCGGCGCGCGGAAAGTTCGCACAAGTCGGCTACAGCCTCAAACGGCACATCCGCCTCGCAAAGCTTCTGCAGCACTCCTTCCTTCACCTCCCTAGGCAGCACTTGGGCGTACTGGCAGTGGCAATACAAAATACGGGGGGTGGCGCTCATCTCAAAAATCAACCGTGGCAGAAAACTCGCTCAAGCGCACATGCAAAGATTCACGATTCCGAGTGTTCGGGGGAACCCCACTTCCGGCGCGCGGCATCACGGCCTGCCGACGCCGCAGTACACGAAACCCATCTCCCGCATGGTGTCCGGCTTGAAAAGATTCCTGCCGTCAAACACCAAAGGCGTATGCATGCGCCGCTTGACCTCGGCAAAATCCTGCCTCGCAAACTCCTTCCATTCCGTCGCAAGCACAAGCGCCTCGGCGCCGTCCACGGCCTCCGCAGGCGAACCCACAAGTTTCACCTTGTCCGAAATCAGGTTGTATTCGCGCGCCTTCTCCATTCCCTTCGGATCGTACGCCGTCACAATCGCGCCCTCCTCGACCAGATGACGCACCAGCTCGATTGCCACCGAATTGCGGACGTCGTCGGTGTCCGGCTTGAAAGAAAGCCCCCACACCGCGATGCGCTTGTCTTTCAACACCCACAAAGCATCCCGCATTTTCTTCAAAAACCTCTCCAACATCGAGTCGTTGATCCTCTCAACCTCCTTCATCAGGTTGAATGGCACGCCCAACTCGTCGGCGATCGCGATGAAGGCTTTTACGTCCTTCGGAAAACAAGAACCGCCGTAACCAAGTCCTGCATTCAGAAAATTTCTTCCGATGCGCTTGTCCATCCCGATTCCGTCGGCGACCTTCTCAACGTCCGCGCCACTGGCCTCACAAATCGCCGAAACCGCGTTGATGTACGAGATCTTAAGGGAAAGAAAGGAATTCGCAGCGTGCTTGATGAGCTCGGCTGAATTCACGTCCGTCACCAGAATCGGGGCGTTGAAAGGCTCGTACACCCGCTTCATGAGGTCAGTGGCCCTCTGCGAGGCGGATCCGATCACAATCCGGTCGGGGTTCATGAGATCCGGCACCGCACAGCCTTCCCTCAAAAATTCAGGATTCGAGACCACATCAAACTCGGCGTTTTTATTGTATCTCCGGATCGTGGCGTCAACCTTCTCTCCGGTTTTCACGGGAACAGTCGACTTGTCCACGACCACGCGGTACTGACCCGGCTTGAGCACCACCGCGATTTCACGCGCGACCCTTTCAATGTAGGACAAGTCCACGCTTCCATCCGCCTGAGGCGGCGTGGGCACTGCGATGAAAACAATATCGCTGTGATCGACCCCATCCTCGATGGAACCCGTGAACCGGAGGCGGTTCGCCGTGACGTGCCGGTGCACCAAATCCTCCAACCCGGGCTCGTAAATCGGGATTTCACCCCGATGCAGTTTCTCGATCTTGCGAGGGTCGTTATCCACGCACACCACGTTGTGTCCTACCTCGGCAAAACACGCCCCCGAAACCAACCCAACATAACCCGATCCAATAATACAAATGTCCATGATCTTCTTGTGACGATTACGTCTTAATATCGGATCCCGGTCAGGGAAAGCAGCTTTTCGGGACACAATCCGCATCGGGCGAAGGCCGCGCCGAACGGACCGCCGCCATCCGGCGCCAAAAGCCCGCAAGAACAGCGGCGGCCCGGATCAGAAAGACGGGCCCGACGGCACCCGCAGGCGCTGCAATCTGCAAGGTGTCGTCCTGCCGCCGCGCGCGGGCGAATCGCACCGCCATGCGAACACCTCCGGAGCGCATGGCATTCACTTCAACAGACCTTCGATTTTTAGAGCTTCACCGGCTTTTTTAAGAATCGCATCGGAGATCATCTTATACGCGGGGCTTGACCAGTGGTATTCATCCCCGGCTGCAAGATCCAGCCTTGCAGCCAGCGGTGTGTACATATCGATCACCTCAACGCCCTCGGCTTTCATCACCTGCTCCGCGATGCGGTTGATGCGCAGCACCACCGGATTCTTGTCTCCAAGCGCATCAACAGGTTTGCCCGGGTCGCTGCGGCGGGCAGTGTGAGGTGTCGTCGAAATCCAAAACAACTTTGCCTGCGGGGCGCCCGTCTTGAACCCGCGCACGATCGACCGGGTGGTGTCCGCGATCTGCTCGTCGCTCACCTTTTCCTCAGTCCAAGAAAGCGAGTGGAGACCGTTGTTGAAAAAGATGAGTTTAAAGTCCGCCACCGCTGCACCCTGCTGAATCACAACGTCCGCCTTGGGGTCGATGCCACCCACAAAATGGCTCCAATGGTACGCGTATACCTTGCCCTCCAAAGCTGGAATCAAGTGCTGCCTGTAGCCGCCTGAAATCGAATCACCGTAAAACAGCAACTTGGGACGAGTCGGCTCCACAACGGTCGGCGCGTCTATCATCCAATTCTTGCCGGCGACAGCACCGCGCGGCTCAGCACTGGTTTTTTCTTTGGGTGAAGTATAGTTGAAGTCTGAGCCGTACACCCTCAACGCCCTGATTTCCGCGGATGCAAACGGCTTCTCTCGGGGCAAAAGTTTTTTGCCGACCCACATCGGCTCGTCGTTGGGCAGCAGCATCGTGAAATGCCGTATTCCCGGCGCATCGTCGAGATAGTAAGCGGCGCTCCCATTGCGTACGACAACGGTAAAAGTAAGCGGCATGTCGGCCTGGAACTTCATCCTCACGCCTCCAATGTGCATGCCGTTGATGATCGAGCGATACACCCTCCAGAATTCAGGCTTGCCGTAGATGCAGGTCAACCCGAGACCGGTGTCTTCTCCGTCCTTGCGCTGTTTGAGCAACACATTGAGGCTGGTGTCCTCGGCAGGCTGCGGGAAGGCAACAGTCACCTGCACAGTGAAATTTTTCTGATCAGGAAAAGCCGACGCGGGAATCCCGAAGTAATTCTCGCCACCGACGGTGACCGTGCCGTTGGCATTTCGAACCGCACCGTGATTCAGTTCCGCGGAAATTTCATCCCGGCCGAGATCCCACAGCGGCGTCTGCGCTTGAAGCACCAACGTCATTGCAAGTGTGACGATACCGCAGAGGATTCGTTTCATTGGGGCGGGAATTGATTGTTGCTGCCGAACTACTGCTGCGCTCTTGCCGCAGGGTAAGCGGTCGTTCTCGAGCGACGCATGGTTGTCTGGGACTGGCTTAGTGGCTCCGACTGGGAAAGGCAAGGGCGGTGGTGTTTACCCACAATCCCGATTCAAACCACACCCGCCGTGGCCGGCCTGATCCATCCAAAAGCATATCGCGCGTCCCGCCTCAATCCCGCGCGCGAGCGACGCGAAACTGGGTCGGAGAAGTTGTTCCTGCCGCTGCCCGCACGGGCGGGACACCGTACTCCCGCGTGTGGGCGCGGTGAAGATTTCTGGCAGTCCCAAAGCCGGAGACTTTCGCAACCTCCGCGACCTTGAGATTCTTGTTTTCGAGCAGACGCCGCGCGACCTGAAGACGGATTCGCTGCAAATGCTTCGCCGGGGAAATCCTCAACTCCGACTGAAACGCGTAATGAAGCGCTCTTACCGAGACACCAACGGCTGAGGCGAGATCTTCAATCACGAGTGGCCGCGCGTACTTGGACTCCATGATTGCATGAGCCTTCGATACTGCTGAATGCGTCACCGCGAACGTATCCGTGCTTCGGCGAAGGACCAGTCCGCGCACCGGAACGATCGTAGGCTCCGTCTGTGCGGGTCGTCCATTCATCAGATCTTCCAGCGCTTGTGCGGCACGATAAGCGATGCCGCGTGCATCCTCATCAATGCTGGAGATAGAAACCTGGGCGCATTCGCAGGCCAGCTCCATGTTTCCAACCCCCATCACAGCGACGTCATCCGGCACTCGCAACCCGGAGTCCAAGCAGACTTCAACGGCCTCAATTGCAAGCAGGTCGTCGAGCGCAAACACCGCCACTGGTTTCGGCAAACTTTCGAGCGCTTTCGCCAGCCAAAGACGCCCCTTCGCCCAAGTCTCGCTTTGTCGGGAACGGGAACGGCGCCACTCCAAGAAGTGGCAAGACGCGCCTGCATCCGCCAAAACCGATTCATAGGCGCTTCGCCGCTCCCGTTCAACCCGACCGCGGTTCAAACTGATCCAGGCGAAATGCCGATACCCGCGCTCAAGAAAGTGCGACGCCGCCAAACGGCCGATCGCAGCGTTGTCCTCTTGCACCACCGTAAACGCCGAATCCAGATGGTTTGCCCCTATGAGCACCGTAGGCTGCCGATGCATTTGATCAGCCAAAAACCGCGAGAGCCGCGGAACGGCCGTATCGTTCACAAGCAACCCGTCCCCCCTCCAACCGGCGGGCGGCGACGCCTCAAAGATTGACCTCATGTCCAGATGCCAACCGGCCTCTCGCGCAAAACTCCCGATCCCTTCAATCACACGGGGGTCATACCATCCCAGACTGACCAGCACGTTTCGTTTGGTTTTCACAGGGGCGTTGCAGAAATTGACTTCTCTTTTGCACAAAAAGACACTGTACGCAAAGGTTAACTCCACTGAACATCGCCCTTCATCCCCATCCTCCGCCCGTGCACACCCCCTCGCAACCCCTCCTCTCGTCCCGAGTGCCCGCCCCCATCGCCACCCCCTCCTCTTCGCGGACCCCGAGACTGCTCCTCGTCGGGGCGTTCCTCGCCGCCTTCCTCACGGGCGTCCGCGTCCATGCCGGCCAACAATCCGACTCGGGCATCCTGCACTCCTACGCTTCGTTCGGCACGGCCACGGAAATCGTTTCCGAAACTGGCGAGGTGCTGTGGAAATATCCGGCGGCCACACGCGACGGATGGGTTCTCCCCAGCGGCAACCTGCTGCTGACGCTCTCCAAATCCAAGGATTACCCCGGTGGCGCGGTGATAGAGGTCACCCGGGAAAACAAAGTTCTTTTCGAATACAAAGGGACCCAATCGGAGGTCAACACCTCGCAGTTGCTTCCAAACGGGAACATCCTGCTGACGGAAGCAGGTCCGACACCCCGCATTCTTGAGATCGATCGCTCGGGCAAGATCATCGTTGAAGCGCCCCTGCAATGCCAGATCACAAACCACCACATGCAGAGCCGCATGACTCGCGGACTGCCGAATGGAAACTATCTCGTCCCGCAGCTGCTCGACCGGGTGGTTCGGGAGTACACTTCGAAAGGCGCGATTGTCTGGGAATACAAGACGCCGGAGCAACCCAAAGACTGCTGGCCGTTCACCGCAATCCGACTGCCGAATGGCAACACGATTGTAAATCTCACCCATGGAAACGGGGTGGTCGAGGTGGATTCGAAAGGCGGCGAAGTCTGGCGGGTTTCAAACGATGACTTCCCCGATGCTCCCTTCAAAGATCCGTGCGGCGGCCAGTGGCTTCCCAATGGAAACATTGTTGTCACCAGCTACGGAGCCAGAGGCGACGCGGTAAAGCTGTTTGAAATCAGCCGCGACAAAAAAATCGTGTGGCGTTTAACCGATGGCAAGCCGCACGGTCTCCATGAGTTTCAGATTCTTTCCACCAACGGCAAACCGATCGGCCCTGACGTGCACCGGTAGCAAACAACCTCATGAGATGTTTTGTGACAGCCGGCTTTTTGAGGATCACCTGGGTCGCCACCGCACTGCTGTCCGCGCCCGTTCTCGCTGACGATCCGTCGGAGTTTTTTGAACGGAAAATCCGGCCCGTCCTCTCGGAAAAATGTTTCGGCTGCCATAGCGCCGAGGCCAAAAGCCTCAAGGCCAACCTGCTGCTGGATTCGCGCGAGGGCCTGCTCAAGGGCGGCGACACCGGGACGGCAGTCACCCCCGGGGATCCGGAAAAAAGCCTTTTGATTGCGGCGATCCGGTACGCCGATCCCGAAACGGCGATGCCGCCGCAAAAGTCGGGTGGAAAATTGTCGCAGGCCCAAATTGAGGATTTTGAGCGTTGGATCAAAGACGGCGCCGCATGGCCCGGGGGCGGGTCATCACTGTCCTCAAAAAAATTCGACCTGCCTCAACGCAAAAAAAATCACTGGTGCTGGACGCCGCCCGCTTCCCACGCGCGGCCTGAAGTGCAACTCAAATCGTGGCCCCGCTCGACACCCGACTACTTCATCCTCGCGGCGCTCGAATCAAAGTCGATTGCGCCCGCCCCGGCCGCCGACCGCACGGCTCTCATCCGGAGGCTGAGTTTCGACATCACGGGCCTGCCGCCATCCTTGAGCGAGATCGAGTATTTCCTGAATGACAAATCACCGAATGCCATCGAGGCCTTGGTTGACCGGTTGCTAAAATCACCGCACTTCGGAGAGCGCTGGGCGCGCCACTGGATGGATCTGGTGCGGTACGCAGACACACGCGGACACGAATTCGACCACCCTATTCCGAATGCGTGGCAGTACCGGGACTATCTGATCCGCGCGTTCAATGCCGACGTTCCTTACAACCAATTCGTAAAGGAGCACATCGCGGGCGACCTGCTTGCGCCGAGGCTGAATCAGCAAACAGGCGCGAACGAATCCATTCTCGGAACCGGTTTTTGGTTTCTGGGTGAAGAAGTGCATTCCCCAGTGGACATCCGGCAGGATGAAGTTGATCGCATCGACAACCAACTGGACGTGATGAGCAAAACCTTCCTGGGTGTGACGGTTGCCTGCGCACGCTGCCACGATCATAAATTCGACGCGATCTCCCAAAAAGACTATTACGCTATGAGCGGCTTCCTGATCAGCAGCGGCCGGCAACTCGCGCGATTTGAGACGATGGAAGTGGAGCGCGACGTGGCAAAATCACTCGCCCGCATCCAGTCTGATTCGGATCATGAATTGCGCGGTCCGCTCGCCGCCATCCTCAAACGCGGAGTGAATCGACTGAACGAAATTCTGCCGGCCGCGCAACAAGCCGCAGATGAGCGAACCGCCGCCGGCGCGCCAAAACCAGCTCTCGAACGCATACCCAGACTCGCGCTCGCTCTCAAGCACGCTGCGGAAACAAACGGGCATCCCCTGCAGAAAATCGCGAAGGCCATCCTCACCAACCGCACGCCACAGAACAACACTCCGAATCTCGATCCGTTGAAAGATCCGGCGCTCCGAATTTTGGAGGACTACACGGGCGATTCGCCGACAAGCTGGATGCAGGCGGGTTCCGCCTTCGGCAGCGCGCCTGCGAGGCTAGGACAGATTCAACTCAATCTCCAAGGCACTCACCCATTCGCTGCCGTCACCACGCGACCCGCGGCACGCAGGCACGAATTGTTTGCCGGACTAGTGCGGCGCGGAGACAACGATCCCGGGGCGCTCAAAGGGTTTAACGGAAGCGGTCAGACACTCCGCACGCGCGAGTTCACAGCGGAGGCAAGCAGGGCCTGGTGTCTGGTGAGAGGCGCAGGCAGCGCCTATGCGGCGGTCAACTCGCACCACATGATCGGCGGTCCCCTGCATGGCGCGCTGTTCAAGACTTGGAAGGCATCGGACCAATGGCAATGGATTGAAATCAACCTTTCGAATTACAAGGGTCACCGGCTGCATTTGGAGCTCGCTCCGGGCGATGACGGTCTTTTTGAGGTGGCCGGCGTTGTGAATTCCGATACGGCTCCGCCGCTTCCGCCGATGCGCGACGAACTCACCGCCGGCTTTGTTTTTAACAAGGATTCGGATGGATCAAACGACCCTTCATCAAGCTTCATCAGGGCGTTGCAAGCCGCTGCCGACCAACTCGAGCGGAATGCCGTGGAAGAGCCTGCTGCAGAACTCATTAATTGGATGGTTCAAAATTGGGATGTCTTTGGTCCGGAAACGGAATCTGAAAAAGCGGCCATCGAACGACACACTGGAAAGTGGCGTGCGGAAATTCAAAAGCAACAGGAGAGACTCCGGAAAGAGTCAGCCGTGGCACTCGCGATGTTAGACGGCTCGGGCGTGGAGGAGTTCCAGCTGAAACGGGGCTCGCCCAAGCTCCCTCTTGCACCGGTTCCACGCCGTCTGCTGGAGGCGATCGCCGGGCCCGAACCGCTGCAGGTTCCCGGTCGCAGTGGAAGGCTTGAACTGGCAAACCAGATGACGGATCCAGCGAATCCGCTGCTGAGCCGCGTGATTGTGAACCGGGTTTGGCACCACCTTTTTGGACGAGGTATCGTCGCGAGCGTCGACAATCTCGGCGTGCTAGGCCAAGCACCGACGCACCCGGAGCTTCTGGACACGCTCAGCGTCCAGTTCATGACCCAACAGCGCTGGTCCCTCAAATCGCTGATACGCTCACTGGTTCTCTCAAGCGCCTACCAGATGAGCAGCCATCCATCCGATCCAAAGGCAGAGAAATTGGATCCCGACAACCTCGCCCTCCACCGCATGAACATCAAACGATTGGAGGCCGAAGGCATTCGGGATTCAATCCTCAGCGTGTCAGGGCGCCTGGACCCGGAAGTTGGCGGCATGCTTGTTCCCGTACACGTCACGGAATTCATGGAAGGACGGGGACGCCCCAAATCGGGCCCTCTTGATGGAGGGGGCCGCAGGAGTATTTACATCTCCATCAATCGTAATTTTTTATCTCCGATGCTGCTGGCGTTCGACATGCCGATTCCTTTCAGCACGTTCGGACGCCGGAATGTTTCCAACGTTCCCGCGCAGGCGCTGGTACTCATGAATGATCCTTTCGTCGTTGCCGAGGCAACCCGATGGAGCCAACGGGTTCTCGCGATCGAGTCTTTTGAGGAGCGTCTAAAGCAGATGTATCTCACCGCTTTCGCGCGCCTCCCGCTCAGGGAAGAAACAATCGCGGCGCGGGAATTTATTGAAAGCGAGTCGCGGCTGATCGCCGAAGCAGGTGGCAATGAAGCGCGGGTCTGGGCGGATTTCGCCCACGCACTGCTCAATTCAAAGGAGTTTCTTTATGTCGACTGACGCATTCCACTCCGCTGCTTTGGGCCGCACAGCGCTCTCAAGGCGTGAACTTCTAGAGAGGTGCGCCGTTGGTTTCGGTTCGCTTGCCGCCACCGCCTTGTTTGCGGATCAATCGGGAACCGCTCACGCATCGAAGGCTGCCGGAGGCGGGCCCGCGATTGGGCATGCCCATTTTCCGCCGCGCGCGAGGAGCGTGATTTTTCTCTACATGGACGGGGGCCCCTCGCAGGTGGATACCTTTGACCCGAAACCGCTTTTGCAAGCGGAAGACGGCACTCCGTTCAAAATGAAACGGGAGCCCACGCAATTCAACAACGACGGTCTGACCTTGGGTTCGCCCTGGGAATTCAAAAACCACGGCCAATGCGGCACTCCCGTGAGCAGCCTGTTTCCATGCATCGCGCAGTGCGTGGACGACCTCGCAGTGATCCGCTCGATGACGAGTGATTTTTCCGAGCACACAAACGCAAACTACTTTTTACATACCGGAAGCGGGTTGCAGGGAAGACCCAGCATGGGGGCTTGGGTGGGTTACGGGCTTGGCAGCCAGAACGCGGACCTCCCCGGCTTCGTGGTTTTAAACGGCGGCCTGATTCCTCCGGGCGGCCTCGATAATTTCAACAGCGGATTTCTTCCCGCGACCTATCAGGGATCCATCTTCAAACCGGGAGCGGCCCCCGTGGCGAACATCAACCCGACCGAGCAGGACAAAACGGTTCAAGCAAACAAGCTCGCGCTCACAAGGAAACTCGATCGCGGACTGCTATCGCGGATTGGCAGGGTCGATCAGATTGAAAGCGCGATCCAAAACGCGGAACTCGCGTTCAGAATGCAGTCTGCTGTTCCGGAGTTGATGGACATCACGCACGAAACGGATGCAACAAAGGCGCTGTACGGATTTGACTCGACGGAAAAACACACGCGTACTTTCGCCGCTCAGTGCTTGCAGGCGCGCCGCCTGGTGGAGCGCGGCGTGAGATTCATCGAATTGACCTGCCCAGCCTTCGGCGGCGACCGCTGGGATCAGCACGGCAAGCTGCGCGAGGGACACCAAAAGAACGCGTATTATGTGGACCAGCCGATCGCAGGTCTTTTAAAGGATCTCAAATCACGCGGCCTTCTCGACAGCACCCTCGTGGTTTGGGGGGGAGAGTTTGGAAGGACGCCCTTCGCCCAAGGAAAAGATGGACGGGATCACAATCCTTTCGGCTTCACGATGTGGATCGCGGGGGGAGGCGTGAAAGGCGGTTCGATCTACGGTGCGACCGACGAGTATGGTTACAAAGCCGTCGATAAACCGGTCAGAATCCACGACCTTCACGCCACCATGCTCCATCTCCTCGGCATCGACCACACTAAGCTCACATTCCGATTCAGCGGACGCGATATCCGGCTCACGGACGTTCACGGGGAAGTGTTGCGGGATATTCTGCTTTGATCGCGAGCCGCAGATCCGCAACCGCCCGCTCCGTCCCCAAAAAACTCAGCGCCCACTCCTTCGGCATCGCCTGACCCGGAGTGATGTTCACTCGCGCTTTATCGCCTTGCCGTAGTACGGATATTTGTCCCAGTCGTCATTCAAGGCATCAACCCGCGGGTCACCAGTCTCCTTCATCCAATCGTCCACACGATCGCGGTGGGTCTGCAGCGCCTCCGCATACTCGGGCTTCTTGACGACATTTACAATCTGGTGGGGATCCTTGCGAAGATCATAGAGCTCTTCCGGGGGCCGTTTGGCGAAAATGAGAGAAAATTGCTTCAAGTAGGCAGGATCGCTTTGATGATTCAGCAGAAAATCTTTCACCAGTGTTGTGTCCACATCGCCGTAAGGCCTTCCGGCTAAAAAAAGAACATCAGGATCTCCGGCGGGCCAGCGGTCAGGACGGAGATTGCGCACATAAAGAAAGTCCCGTGTACGCACTGCGCGTACTGGATAGCTCATGTTTTCACGCCGCACATTTGCATGCCGCTCGCGCTCCATGAATGCGGCATCGCGCTGAAATGAGTCCGGGCGACCGAGCATCAAGTTTTTGATGCCGTGCATGCTCATCTCCTTGGGAACTGGAATTCCGGCGAGCTCCAGAAATGTCGGGCCAAGGTCAGCGATATTCACGAAGTCTTCCACCCTGCGTCCCGCTTTAAGCTGTTGCCCCCAGCGGATCGCCAGTGGAACGCGCGAACCTGAATCATAACAGTTCGCGAGTCCGCGCGGCATCTGCCACCCGTTGTCGCTCGTGTAGATCACAACCGTACATTCCAACTCGGAAGCCATCTCCAGCGACCTGATGGCTTGCGCCGCCTCCTCATCAAGTTTCATGACGCCACCGTAGTAATTCATCAAATCATCGCGCACCTCAGGGCAATCGGGCAGCTCCGGCGGAATCATGAGCAGCCCCGGATCCAGCCTCGCCTTGGCCTCGGCCAAATACGGCGTTCTAGCATTCTTGGTGGCGGTATCCGTATTACCGACCCAGAAAAAGAACGGCTTAGATGGATCGCGCTTCGCTTGAAATTCGATGAAATTGGCAAACTTCGGCCCCACGGGATTCTCCTTCCACCCCGAGACTTCATGATTGCCCGGCGCCCACGGCTTGCCGCAATAGCCGATCTCGTAACCAGCCTCGCGCAGCAACTGCGTGACTACAGGCGTGTCCCTCGGAAAAGCGCTCCACAAACTGGCACGCTCGCCGAGTTGATGTGCGATTCTACCGGTCAGCAGGCATGAGCGAGTCGGCGAACACGAGGGGACGGGGTTGAAAGTATGCGTAAACAACACTCCCTCGTTTGCGATACGATCAAACGCGGGTGTTTTGGCCATCGGATCTCCCAGCACGCCTGCGTTGGGATACCGCCAGTTGTCGGCGAGGATCAACAGGATGTTTGGTCTTTTATCCGCCGCGTGAAGCGTGCAGCAAAAGAGCGCAAGAAGAACGGCCGCCCATGTCATAAGCGTATGAAGATTTTGTGACGGTAGAGAAAGCGCACAAACATCACTGGGAGCAACAGTCCGATTGCGGCGATCAGAACGCCTCCCACGCCCTGCCCGACGTGAGAGTCCAGAAAGGCCTGCACATCGCCACCGGCCACGCGGGCTGCAATCGCAGGGAAATCCAAAAGATTCACCGCAAGATACACGGCCAGGGCATTGGCACCAATCCACAGGAACGGAGTGCACCACTTTTGCCAACGCCACACGTCCACAATCAGATAAAATACTCCCAGCATCACCGCGGAAAATCCCCCCGAAACGAGACAGAACGACGGGGTCCATATCCGCTTAATAACGGGCATCTGAAGTCCCCAGAGAAACCCTAAGCTCAGCGCCAGAGTTCCAGCCCCCAGCAACCATGCGGCCTTCTGCTTCTCCGTCCACCGCGTGCTCGCCAGCAACCACCCGGCAATGATCCCAAACAAGGTGGTGACAACGGCGCTCATCGTGCTGAGCAACCCCTCGTTACTATAGTACAGGTTGCGCTTCTTTCCGGGCAGCCATCGGTAATCGACGTAATGCGCAAAATTACGTCCTTCCTCGAAAACACCTGAAACCGAAGGAACCACACCGGAAAGCAGCGCGGGCGGAGTCTTCGCCTCGGCCTGGGATCCTTTTTTCCCGACCGCCCCGTGGGCCAGACTGACGTCGGGGAAAGGCGCGAAACTGAGGAGCGCCCAGTAACCAGCCAGAAGAAGCACGGCAGCCGCGACGAGGCCTTTACGCGGCAAGAAGACATACAGAGTTGCCGCAATAAAGTAGCAGAGCGCAATCCGCGGCAGCACGCCGGAAACCTGCACATCGGGCCACACCCGCGAAAATCCGCCGTAATAAAACACACCCACGGCGAAGAGAAGCAGGCTGCGGCGCGCAATGCGTGCAAGCGCGCCCCCACGCCCGGCGCTCGCCAGCATCCGATCCATCGAAAACGTGATAGAGACGCCGACCAAAAACAAAAACAAAGGGAAGATTCCGTCATAGAACCGGAAGCCCGCCCATTCCACGTGTTTTAATTGCTGTGAGACCGTGGTCAGCAGCCAGCCACCACCCAGCGCCTCCAAAGCTTTCGCGACCTCCTCTCCTCCAATAATCCAAAACATGTCGAATCCGCGAAGCGCATCGACCGAGAGCATGCGCTTCGGGCGGGCATCAAAATTTGCCAGCGCGGGGTCGCTATTTGGAGGAACGGAGGCGGGTGTGTTCATGGGGTGGTCCCGGTGGAGGTTAAAACGATTGCCCAACGCCATGAGCATCAATTTCTGTTCACATAGGGTGGCGCCATGCAACGGAGCACAAGAATAGGCCCTTCCGCACTTTCAAATCAACCGTTGCATTAGGCATTTACATTTATGAAAGAGAACGAGCAAAAATTGGGTTTCGTCTGGGGTTCCTTTGATTCATTCCGCCCGCCGCAAAAAAGATCGGCCTGAAATCTGGGCAGAGGTTTTAATGCGGTCGCGCCGCGGATGCTGCACTGGTACGCTTGATCCAAATAAAGTCCCAAATTAATTTGAAGAAGTGCGATGCAGCACATCAAATCACGCTGTGCATGCGCTGTTTAGTGCTCCAACAGTCCTCGCCGAACTCCAGACGCTGAATTGAAAACTCCGATCATTGGCCTGACGGCAAACTTGGTCCGCGACGACGCGGGGCTCCTCCGGCATGAAGTAAAAAGCACTTACATCGATGCGGTGCTTCGCGCAGGCGGCGCACCCATGGTTTTGCCAGCCATTCCGTCAATGCGCGCCTCAATGCTGGATCGCGTCGACGGCGTCATCATCACCGGCGGACCGGACATCGACCCGCGCCCGTTTGGGATCGAGCTCCACGCCAAAGCGCAGATCATGGAAGCACAGCGTCAGGAGTCGGAATTCGCACTGCTTGATGCCCTCGTGATGCTGCCAGAGATGCCGGTACTCGGAATTTGTTTGGGAATGCAACTCATGGGAGTCCACGCCGGGTGCCCGCTGATCCAACATCTGCACGATGTGAAACCGAACGCGGACCGCCACCGACTCGACAACGAGCATCCGGTGGAAGGCTCGGTCGGATGCGGCATCGTAACGAGCTGGCATCATCAGGCGCTGGCAGAAAGCGGTCCCTTCGAGCCGATCGGTTGGAGCGATGACGGCGTCCTTGAAGCACTGCGGGATCCCAACAGGCCATTTTACCTCGGTGTGCAGTGGCATCCGGAACGCACCAAGGATTCACTGATGGGCGATGGAATTATTGCCCGGTTGATTGAGGCGGCTCGCCGCGCGTGACGAGCCCAGTCATCCTGATGTCGCGCCCGACTTTTTGATAGGACGGCTCGGCGATCTTCCATGCGCTCCTTGTGTCAGCTGCACCAATCCCGGCCACTCCGGCATGCGGCCCGCCGCAGATCATCGGCGCCATGTAGAAACACACTTCATCCACCAGATCCGCGTCGAAAAACGCTCCGAGGGCTTCCCCTCCGCCCTCCACCAAAAGTGAGTTGACTCCGCGCGAACCCAAATCAGACAGGACGTCCGACAAAGATTTTCCCGCGTAAACCAGCGTGCGGTCACGGTGCTCGTCTGTGAAGAGATGCGCGTCTGACGGAAGCGGGCTTTTCCCATGCGACAACACGACGCGCCACGGCTGCGCCTTGCCCGCGGGAACCTCAACGCCGCGGATGGTGAGCCTTGGGTTGTCGGCTCGCAGCGTGTTGGCACCGACCAGAATCGCATCAACACGAACGCGTAAACGGTGGGCATCCCTGCGTGCAGCCGCACCGGTGATCCACTGCCCCTCCCCCGGCGGCCGTGTCATGCGTCCGTCCAGACTGATTGCTGCTTTCGCGATCACCCAGGGCCTCCCCGTTGTGACCCACTTGAAAAAAGCGCGGTTTGCGGCGGCACACTCGCTTCTCAGGACGCCCACAACCACTTCCACACCGCGCTCCTGAAAGATGCGCACGGCACGTCCAGCGTGCAGCGGATTCGGGTCCAGCACGCCGATGACCACGCGCGCAAAGCCTGCGTTGATGATCGCCTCCGTGCAGGGAGGCGTTCGACCATGGGTGCAGCACGGTTCCAGAGTGACGTACAAGGTGGCCCCGCGCGCTTCCTGATCTGGAGCCAGCGCCCTGAGAGCCACCACCTCGGCGTGCGGATCTCCCGCCCGCTCGTGCGCCCCTCTTGCAAGGATGCGCCCTCCCTTGACGATAATGGCTCCGACGACAGGATTGGGACTCGTGCATCCCGTCCACCGCAAAGCCTCGCGGAGGGCTGCCTTCATGAATCGTTCGTGGATTTTGGCCATTGTAAGGGAGACCTGTGCGAATGATGCCAGAACAGGGCCCGAATGCCTTGGGAAAATTCAAGAAGATGCACGGAGCTCTTGCGAAGCGGAGCCATCCCATCCAAGGGTATGGGTGTTCCTATGACCGCCACGAATCCCACAAAACCAATCCCCGTCAGCATCCTCACCGGTTTTCTCGGTGCCGGCAAAACCACGCTGCTCAATTACATCCTCAAACAGCAGCACAAGTACAAGTTTGCGGTGATCATCAACGAGGTTGGAAAGATCGGCGTCGATGGCCAGCTGGTGGAGACCCAAAAGGAGGAAGTCGTCGAGATGAGCAACGGCTGCCTGTGCTGCACCGTGCGGAAGGACCTTGTGAAGGGTGTTCAAAACCTTCTCAAAAAAGGCGGCTTTGACTATCTGTTGATCGAGACAACCGGCATCGCCGAACCGGGACCGATCGCCCAGACCTTTCTCAATATCCCGCAACTCCAGCAGTTGGTCAGGATGGACTCGATCATCACGGTGGTCGATTCAGAGCAGATCCTCAAACAGCTCAAAGAGACTGAAACCGCGCGGGAACAGATCACAATGGCGGACTTCATTCTGCTCAACAAAACAGACCTGGTGGACGAAGGATCGCTGGCGAAGGTCGAGGAGCAGGTTCGCACGCTCAACGCGCACGCCACGGTTTTCAGAACAAACCAATCGCAGGCAAATTTGAGCGAGCTTTTGGACATGCACGCTTTTGACGTGGATCAGAAGCTCGCGGTGGATCCGAAGTTTTTAGACGAACTCAGCCAGCGGCATCATCACGAGATCAACTCCATCTCGTTCGAGTTTGACAAGCCTTTCAGCATTGAAGCACTTGAGTTGTTTGTGCAGGAAATGTCGGATCGCGAAAAAATCTACCGCTCAAAGGGCTTTCTGTGGATCAAGGACAACCCTCGCCGCGCGGTCTTTCACGGGGTGAACAACCGGTTCACTTTGATGTGGGACAAACTCTGGGAGAAGGGCCAGGCGCGCAGCAGCCAGCTTGTGTTCATTGGCAAGCAGCTCGAGGAGGAGCGCCTCCGCGGCGAGCTTGAGAAGTGCGTGGCACGCTAGGCATGGGGCCAAGATCTTTGCGGGCGGTTGAAGCGTGTCTGGTGAACAACGCCGGGCGGCCGCTCCGCTCTCTTGCGCTTTGGAATCCAGATGACGCGCCAGCTGCGCCGCGCGAGTTGCCCCGCGCGTGCGTCTTTTGTATAAGCGCTGAATGCCACCGGATCAGCACGCCTCAATCTCGGAGCGTTTCTTCAGCAGCCTTGGGGATCAGAAGCAGTGGCTTGATGCATTCCAGAACCTTCGGGGCGTCTGCCTTTTTGTAAAAAATGCGCGGCACCGTTTTTTGAGTGTGAACCGTGAAGAACTCGAGCTGCATGGGCTGCAGCATGAGTCCGAAATGATCGGCAAAGATGACTTCGATTTTCATCCGCCCGCGCTCGCAGCACAGTACCAGGAAGAAGACCGGGAAGTGTTTGCGTCCGGAACAGCCATCACGCAGCGCCTGTGGCTGGTCGCCTCGGCGCGCGGGACGCCGGGTTGGTACTTGTGCAGCAAATATCCTCTGCGTGATGTCGGCGGAAACGTGATCGGTCTGGTTGGATTGATGCAGCTTCATGGCGAACTGCAAAACGCACAGGGCCACTCCCAGAGACTCGCACCCGTGCTCAAATACGTGCTTGAGCATTACGGCGAGGCCGTGTCTGTCGAACAACTCGCCAAAGAGGCACATCTTTCCGTCAGCCAGCTTCAAAGGGAATTCCGCCGCCTTTTCGGAATGTCACCGACGGATTACCTGCTGAAAGTCCGGCTTCTGATGTCTCGCCGTTTTTTGGAGCAGGAACACTCGCAAGTCGGCGAAATTGCGCACCAATGCGGTTTCTACGACCAAAGCCACTTCAGCCGCGCCTTCAGAAAAGCGACGGGACTTCGTCCCCTCGAGTACAGGAAGCGGTTTGCACCGAAAGTCTAGCTCAACCGCGACCGGTGGATCCGGCAGGGCAGGAGACTTCGGGAACCGCGCGGTTTTTCTGAGGCGACCTTCGGATGCAGGATTGATTGTTGGGGGCGGGCTGAACAAGACTGAAAGACTAATCACCATGCAGTCCTCCCGTTCGCCTCTAGGTCTCATCTTTCTCACTGTATTCATCAGCATGGTGGGATTTGGAATCGTGATTCCGGTTCTCCCCGTCTACGCGAGCAAATCCTTCCAGCTCTCCCCCGCGGAACTCGGCTTGCTGGTGGGAAGTTTCTCGCTGGTGCAGCTTGTGTTCGCGCCTTTGTTCGGAAAGCTGTCGGATCGGATCGGAAGGAAGCCTGTGCTCCTCTTCAGCATCATCGGAACGGCCGCGGGTTTTTTCGTCATCGGGATTGCCGAGACGGCTTGGATGCTATTTCTGGGACGGATCATCGACGGCGCGAGCGGAGGAAATATCGCGACCGCACAAGCATGCGTCGCGGACGTCACTCCGCCCGACAAGCGGTCGCGAGCCATGGGAATCATCGGAGCCGCGTTCGGGCTCGGGTTCATCATGGGTCCGGCTCTGGGCGGGCTGCTTGTCAGCTATTCGCACAAGGCTCCGTTCTATTTTGCGGGTGCGCTGTCTCTTGCAAATGCGCTGCTCGTTCTCCTGTACCTGCCCGAGACGTACCCCGCCGAAGCGCGCGACCAACGCGGTTCCTCCGCGCCCATTCTGGAAATTTTCCGCGACTCCAAGGGGCCGTTCATCTCGCTTTTGCTCTTCGCTTCTCTGATTTCGACCACGGGCTTTGCGTTCATCCACGTGTTGTTCGCCCTGTTCTGCGGCGACAAATTCCAGTGGGGCGGACGCGAAACGAGTTACGCATTCGCGTACGTTGGGATTCTCGCCGTGATTGTCCAAGGCGGCTTGCTGAGGCGTCTGCTGGTGCGGAACGTTGAGAAAGAAATCGCGCTCGTCGGGGCGCTACTGCTTGCCGCGAGCCTTTTTTGGCTTCCGCGTGTTTCCGGCGTCGGCGCATTTCTCGGCAGCTGCGCGTTGATGGCAGTCGGAAACGGGCTCCTCACGCCCACGCTGAGCGGAATGGCGTCGCGCTACGTGCACGGAAGCGCCCAGGGACGCGTAATGGGGCTGATGTCTGCGGCGGGCAGCCTCGGGAGGTTTCTTGGTCCGACGCTTGCGATCCTCCCGCTCCCGACCGACTTCTCAAGCCTTGCTCGCCCGCTCGCACATGAGGTGATTGAAGCGGTGCAGGGAGGATACGTGAAAGCGTTCTCTGCGGGCGGGGCGCTGATTGGCTTTTCGTTCCTGTGCATCCTGGCGCTCAGGATTCCCAAGGAACCCGCGGCATCCGCGCCGCAACCCTCATCCAATTAGAGAGGCGCCATTTACTTCATCCCCATGAACGCACAGCCTCCGCTTGAAGACACCTTTGCCGATGTGATCACAAAGTCCATGCGCGGCATGGTGCTATCCGATGCATGCGTTGCGGAGCGCGCGAACTGTTCCGCGGGCGACGTGCAGTCGCTGCGGCTCGGTGCATGGAATTCCTCCATCACCAAACAGATTGCGCCCGTTTTGAATCTCAGCGCACGGGCTCTGGCTTCACTCGCTGACGGAAGCGCGCTCCCCAGCGAAACCGCACCGGCCGGCGTGCGCGCATTCTCGACGCCATTTGAGGACATGCTGGTCAACAGCTACCTTGTGTGGGACCCCGCGACCCGAAAAGCGTTCGCTTTTGATACCGGGGCGGACTGCTCTGGCATGCTCGACTGCATCAATACCCATCACCTCAAACTCGAGGCGGTTCTCATTACGCACACGCACGGGGATCATATTTTCGAACTCGACAGACTCTGCGCAAAAACGGGAGCTCCCGCGTTTGTAAACGAACGCGAGCCGCTCGAAGGCGCGGAATCCTTCGCAACAGGCAGGCAGTGGGAGGCGGATGGGTTGCGCATCGAGAGCCGGCTGACGTGGGGGCACTCGAAGGGCGGCACCAGTTTTGTTGTTCACGGGCTTGAAAGGCTGGTCGCCGTGGTGGGTGACGCGCTTTTTGCAGCGTCCATGGGCGGCGGAATGGTCTCGTACGCGGACGCCCTGCGAACCAACCGCGAACAACTTTTCACGCTTCCAAAGGAGACATTGGTCTGCCCGGGACACGGCCCGCTCACGAGCATCGGCTGGGAACTCGCACACAACCCATTTTTCGCGGACGCGAAATAGGCGCACACTTTCAGGCACACACTTTGCCAAGCACTCGGCCGCCCCGCGGTGTTTCGCGCGGAAGCTGTCGGTGAGGGGGGGCCACCTGCCAAACCCGCTGCGGGCTTGCCACGACTCCGGAAGCCTGCACCCCGGAGTCGGCAGCACCGCACGGTCTCACTGCGATGCGATGCGTAAAAAAGACAACCGCCCCGCAGACGGGGGGTCTGCGGGGCGGTTGCGGTTGGGAGGGAAAGTGGAAGTCTTTCCTACAAATCAAATCTGCGGGCGCCGCGGTTAGGCAGCTTTCGGCACACCCGGCTTGGAAGCAAGCGCGGTCTTGGCTTTCGCAACAAGCGCCTTGAACGCAGTCTCATCCTGCACAGCGATATCAGAGAGCACCTTGCGATCCAAATCAATCCCGGCGGCCTTCAACCCTTCGATGAAGCGGCTGTAAGTGAGGCCGTTCGCGCGTGCGGCGGCGTTGATGCGCTGCTGCCAGAGCATGCGGAAATTGCGTTTCCGGGTCTTGCGGTCGCGGAAGGCCCAGTACTGAGCTTTCATCACGGCGTTTTTGGCGTACCGAAACAGTTTGGAACGGCGTCCGCGGAAGCCTTTCGCTTTATCCAGCATCTTTTTCCTGCGGTCGCGACTGGCCGGACCGTTAGTGGCTCTTGGCATAGGTTGTGTTTTTGAGTTCTGCGTTCAGCGGGTTGTTTTTACTTTAAAAGATCCGGCGTCTCACCCGCTGAGGTGCCCGGCGGCCAGCCCTCATTGAAGAGCTGGAAAAACCGGACAGACGCTTGGGATCGGGGCTTCAGGGAAGCTTGCCTCGCTTTACGCGAAGGGCATGCATTCCTTGAGCCGGGGCACCATGGTTTCATGGACGAGGGTTGCCTTGCCCAGGTTCCGCTTCCGCTTCGCATTCTTGGAAGAAGCGAGGTGGCGCAGGCCTGGTTTGCGGCGCAGCAACTTTCCCGTAGCGGTTAATTTAAACCGCTTCGCCACGGCTTTTTTGGTCTTACGACGTGCAATGGACTTTGGCATGGGGCGCGGGATGGTATAGATGCCGCAGAGGAAGGCAACCCTCTTTTGCCTCCCTGCCCCCAGATTTTCCCAAAATCCAGCCGCCCGATCCGGGCAAATGCTGCGGGCCATGCTGCGGGCCATCCCGCCCGGCAGACGTTCCACCAGGCAAAGCGCCGAGGGAGCCCGCGGTTTCTTTAAAAGCAATAAACGCTAAAAGCAACACCATCGGCTCCGATTCACAACCAGAGGTCCAGCAGCAGCAACACCACCTCGGCCGCCAGAAGCGCCACGATGATCAACTCAATCAGGAAACCCTCCCTGGCATGCCGGAACTCCCCAAACCTCTGGCTGGCGAGCTCATAAACGTATTCCTGGGCTTCAAGCTGGCCATCCAGCGCCTCCAAACGCTCCTCGCAGCGCGCCTCCTCCCGAAGTCCTTCCCCCACCTCGGAGGCCAACCGGCCGAACCTCGCCGGCCCACGTCGGACAAGCGGCTCCGCACGGACATGGCGCATTCTGAGTTGAAGGACGCTTTTTGCCCGGCGCCCCACCTCCTCATCGCGGGCCAGATCTTCCTTGCCGATCTTGTAAGCAAGCGGGGTGTCCTGTTCAACGCCAGACCATCCCTGTGAAACCTCCCGCTCCATCCCGGAAAGGAGTCCTTCGACGAACGCAAAGTCCGCGACGCTCTCCAGCACCTCCTTGAGCTGTCCCGTTCCCTGGCCTCCGCCGTAAGCGACCACAGCCCTCCCCGGGCGCCACAGGATGGACGCCTCCCCGACCTTCACCGCGCTGATCGCGGACTGCCCTCCGCCAGAACCGTCCTGCAACCAACCCTGCGCCGCCTCCTTGCGACCTGGGTCGTCTTTTGAAAAGGCAGGCACCACCAGAATTCTGCACAACTCAAATTCGCCGGAGTCACCCGCGGAAGAGCGCCATTCGCGATCCCGCTCAAAAATACGCAAGCACTCCGAGAAAGGCTCGGAGAACTCAAACGCCGCGAAAGCGCCATCGGCAGGCCCCGCGCCACGCAGCACCACAAACATTCTCTCTGCAACCTGCATGCTCCCGCTCATTCTGAGATACCCACCGTTACGCCGACTTCGACCTCGCGCGGCGAGCTTGGAATTTCCTCGGCGTTGTTGTTCGGAGCAGCAACCAGCTCTCTAATCCACTCGACCACCGTATCGGCGGAATCCAGCACGCCATTGAGCGTGGAGTCGAAGAGATAATCACCCACCGCGAAAACATTCGGGTGCGCCTCCCGATCCGGGCAGTGCCGGGAATCGGGTTCGCGGGCAGGGAAACCACCGGGCAAACCATTCACACACTTCGCCCACCGCTTCACATGAGCCTCGATCAACCGGCTTTGCCCCGCACGCAACGCCTTCGGAAGCTCATCCACGGCACGTTGTACCAAAACATCGTCGTCAAGGTTGCCGAGCCGCAGCGCGGCGTCGCCAGCAATCAACCACCCCAGCACACCGAGCCCTGCACTTTCAAAGCGAGCGCTTTCGTCGTAAAGACAGCAACCGCCGAAGGCGTCGATCATGAAAAACTCACCCTGCATGGCTTCGCGCCAGAAAGGCCGATCGAACACCGCAGTCACACGGAGGTAATGCGCGGGGTGATCGTAAAACTCATGATGCTTTCGCATCGCCTCGGAAAGCGCGGAACCACCCCATTCGATGCTGGGAATGCAATCGTTTGGAAGCGCGACAACCACAAAGTCATAAAGCTCCGAATGCCGGGCGCCGCCGTTTCGCGAAACGACCCGGTATTTTCCGGAGTTTTCCTCCGCATCATCTTGTTCGACGCGAACCACCGGATGCTCAAGCAGCACCCTTGACGAAATCCGCGAAGCCAATCGGCGGGTCAACAGCTCGTTGCCGCCGACAATCGAGTACAACTGCATGTAATCCGGCTCATCCATTAGATAGTTCTGCAATCCGTAACTGGCAGAGGTCTGATGAGGCTCGCAAGCGACATCGCTGTGGGTCATCGCTTGAATGAAGTCGCGCGCCACGGGATCGCTTACCCGGTCGAGATACTGGCGGAACCTCTTTCTGGCCAGCGGATCATCGTTGTCTTTGCGCCAGTCGGACTCGTAGTAGTCAGCGGGGCTGATTTCCGACCGCGCCCGCTTTGTGAAATCCCGCAGCGCCCGCCAAGTCTCGCGGCCAAACTCACGACGGACGTCTTCAAGATCGCGCACGATTCGTTCGCGAAACACCGCCCCACCTGCTCGCATCGGAGCGACGCTCAGACCAAGTTCAGCGATCAGTTCACGCAGAGGATCGGGGCCCAGCTGGCTGTAGTCGTAAAACTCCGCTGCACCCAGCTCGAAGGCGATGCGTGAATCGCACCCGGCGCGGGCGGTCACGATTTTCCCGCCCAGACGGCCGGTGGCCTCGTAGATGGTCGCTTCAAAAGCGAAATCAGCGCGTTTCTGAAGGAGGTAAGAAACCATCAAACCGCCGGGACCGCCCCCGATCACCGCTACTCTCAACTTTTTACCTTCCATGGACTCCTCGAATTTCGGTGGGGATGGACTGCCTGCAATCTAAACTGCAGCCCGTTCAGTCTGCTCACATGGAAGTGAACGCAAGTTGTTTATTTTGAGAACGCTCATCGGACTAATGTAAAAAGCTGGTTGATGTGGGGAGGTTAACACCTAAAGAATAAGAAAGTTTCATAAACATCAAACTTTCGCCGGCGATCGCCGCTTCTTGCGCCATCGGAAAAACCGCGGAGCAATCACCCAAAACACATGCACCCCCCGCTCAAATTTTTTGTCTCAAGCTGCCTCCTGCTGCTATCGGCACTCCCCTCCCGTTCGCAGGCCCCCAAGGCCGGAGAGGGATTCACCCCGCAAGACGGTGAGACCATCGTCTTCCTCGGGGACTCCATCACCCACCAGTGCATGTACACCCAGTACGTCGAGGACTTCTTTCTGACGCGCTACCCGGACCGTCGCATCCACTTTCACAACGCGGGAGTGAGCGGCGACAAGGCGGCCGACGCCAAGCGCCGCTTCGAGGACGATGTTGCCGCACTGCATCCGAAATTTGTGACCGTTCTCCTCGGAATGAACGACGGCCAGTACAAGGATTTCAGTCCGGAAATTCTCGCGACTTACCAACAGGACATGACCGCGCTGCTTGAGAGCGTGAAGGCCATCGGCGCGAAAGCAATCGTGATGACCCCCACCCCGTTTGATCATCACCAGCTTGAAGCCCGGATGAAAGATCCCACTTTCCGTTTCAAAGACCGCACGTTTTCGCCGCAGTACAATGCGGTGCTTGGTTTTCTCTCCGGCTGGCTGCGTGAAACCGCGGGGCAGCGCTCGCTTCCGTGCGTTGACTTGTGGGGCCCGCTCAATGACGCGATGTTCAACGAGCGCCGTTCCAATCCAGATTTCACGCTCATTCCCGACGCCATTCATCCGGGTGAAGCAGGACAGTTCATCATGGCGTTCAACCTGCTGTCCCAGTTCAATCCGGATCGCAAGAGCGTCGGCTCGATCACCATTACGAAAGGCGGCGAGAAATGGACCGCCGCGAGCAACGGCAAGGTGACCGAACTGAAGGAGCTTCCGGACGGAAAAGGCATCACTTTCAAACACCTTGCGACCGCACTTCCATGGGTGGTGCCAGACACAGCCTCTGCCGAAACCCTGAAGTGGGAGAGCAACAACCCCGCGGCCTTTGGAAAGTCGCTGACCCACGCAGGACACCGGTTGGGCGGCGAAGTCCTCAAAATTTCAGGTCTGTCCGCCGGCCAATACGAAATTTTAATCGATGGAAAACCCACGGGCAAGCCGGTCCCCCACACGGTGCTGGCAGCGAAGATTGAGCTCCAGGACAATTCTGCAACACCCGAGTATGCGCAGGCCATGGAAGTGGCGCTGCTGAACCGCGAACGAAACGACAAGGCGGTGCGGCCTCTTCGGGACACATGGTCCAAACTCAAGAGCTTTCGCAACCAGTTGGGCAACGCGAAAGCCGAGGACCATCCCCGCATCCAAAACGAAATCACTGCAAAGATCGCAAGCGCCAAAGAACTGGTGTCGCTTGGCGCGGACTACGAGGCGAGGCTTCACAAACTCGCGCAACCGGTTGTCCGCACTTACGAAGTCAGGCTGTCAGCACCCGCTGCGCAAAAAAAGTAGCATGTGGATTCTGTCCCGCGAATGTCTCGGTAAATGCTGCGGATGCTGCGAATGCTGCGATGGCATTCAAACACGGGTCCCATCACTGGTGCGGCTCGCGAGGCAAGCCGGCTGTGGGACTCAAGAGCGCAGTGCGGAGAGAACTTCGCGCGCTGATTCCGCACGGTTGAGAATATAAAGATGGCACCCGGGAGCGCCCCGGGCAATGAGCTCGCGAATCTGCCGCACCGCCCACGCAACTCCGACTTTGCGCTGGGCTTCCTCGTCCGGTCCGCACGCCTCGAGTTCCTCGTTCAGCGCCGCGGGTATCCGCGATTTGCAAAATCCGCAGAAGCTGCGGGCCTGCTTGAGCGATAAAACGGGTAAAATTCCCGGCAGAATCGGCACACCGACTCCAGCCGCCCGCGCCATCTCGACAAAACGGAAATAATCCGCGTTATCTAAGAAGAGCTGGGTTGTGATGAAGTCCGCTCCGGCCGCAACCTTGCTCGCAAGAAACCGGATGTCCACCAAATCATCCACCGCTTCGGGATGCCTTTCGGGAAAGCCCGCGACCCCCACGGCAAACCGGCCCGCGGCGGCATCCACGATCAGCTTGACCAGTTCCTCCGCATGCGAAAAGCCCTCCGGGTGCGGCGAAAACAGGGTCTGGCCCTTCGGCGGATCTCCGCGCAGCGCGAGGATACCCGAAAATCCCGCCTCATCGTACTGACGGATGATTGCGCGCAATTCAGACTGCGAATGCCCCACGCAAGTCAAATGGCCTATGAGAGGGAAGCCCATTTTGACGAGTTCACCGCCGTAGGACAACGTGGTGTCGCGCGAAGTGCCGCCGGCCCCGTACGTGATCGAAGCGAAATCAATTCCCAGTGGTTGCAAGGCCCGTGCGGTGCGCAGCATGGTTTCAGCCGAAGCAGCATCTTTCGGGGGAAAAAACTCCACGGAAACCGTCGGACGGACGGGATCGCGCAGGGCATCGATGATTCGGTCTCGGAACATAAGGTCAAAAAAACACGGCGAGTCGCTGAAAGTACCGTACGGCGCGGTCAAAGATCGAGCTCCAAACACACCGTCGATCCAAGCCCGGCGGGCGCTTCCAACGCGGCGCTCTTTGGCATGGGAACGACTTTTGCTTGCCGTTCACCAGCGTCCGCGCATAGTACGGAGCGTTGCAATAGTGCTGTCGGCAGCTTCACCGGCCTCTTTGAACCACAGTTCGATCTCATCCCAAGCGCGCTCACGGCTCAGTCGTGTGAGCGATCGAAAGGAGAGCCGGAATGATTGCGGTTACAGGAATCAGGTGGGAGCAAGTCAAACGGCAGCAGAAATATCGGGGTGTAGCTTAGCTTGGTAGAGCGCCTGGTTTGGGACCAGGAGGTCGTAGGTTCAAATCCTATCGCCCCGACCACTTTTAGAATCGACGATTCAGACGGACGGCACCCTCGGGCCACGACCAGTTCTCGGGCTCCGCGGTGAGGGGCGCGCGAACTGCGGAAACGGGATCCGAAACGGTCTCTTGTTTGGTTTCCCGGCCGCTCCTCCTAAACCGAGGCAACCGTCCCGCATTGTTCAAAGCTCCGCCGGTTTTTTAAGGAGCGATTTCTGAAAGCCCCCCCCGCTCTCTTGACGCTCTCTTGATACAACAAAACGCTAGCGGCGCCCCCAAAGTTCGACCAAGTCCGCTAGAATTTCGAGTGCTTCGATTTCGACGGCCAATCCCTCCGGATCCGAGTTTGCGAGTGGATCCTGATCGAGAAGCGGCAGTTTTTTCGCGCGCAAATCCTCGATCAACAACCGCTGGAACTTCAGCGCTCCCTTCCTCGAAACAGACAACGCGCTGGCCGACTGCAATGCAGCGTATCGCTTTTCATCCAAGATCGCGTTCTGACGCCGCTCAGATTCCTGCAAGCTGAGCCGGTTGTTCTGCTCTTCCTGCTTCAAACGCTGACGCTCCTCCCGGATGAGAGTGAAAGCCTCGCTTTGGGCGACACGCGACGACGACCGTTCGCCGAGCGTCTGAAGCATCGAAAAACTGACCGCTCCGGCCGCCTTACGTCCCACCGGCTCAATGGCGTCATGCTCCAAGCAACCCGCGAGCGCGGACTCGCCGCGCGAGGGGAGATCGGCTGTCGAAGGCAGCACAATGTCCGGATGCGTTCCCATCTTCTGCGTCGACTGCCCGTTCACCCGGTAAAACTTACCAATAGTCAGCAGCATTCCCCCGAGCGGCGGCCTGCTGCGCAAGTGCATCAGCTCGCTCAGCGGGATCGAGGCCTGAACAGACCCTTTTCCAAACGTCTGCTCACCCCCCACCACCACCGCCCTTGCATGATCCTGCAGAGCGCCCGCCACAATCTCGCTGGCCGAAGCGCTCTCGTGATCCACGAGCACCACCAGAGATCCGTCATACAGCTGCTTTTTATATTTCACGGGCGCCATGACCTCGATCGGTTGCTTTGGAATCCGGACCGCTGCGATCGCCACGCTTCCGCAAAACAAACCTCCGAGCTCGACCGCTTCCTCCAGCAATCCGCCGAGATTCCCGCGCAAATCCAAAACGATCCCGTCAACGGCCTCGGCCTTGAGGCGCCTGACCAGACCCGCCACGTCCCGCGACACACTGCTATTCCGCACGCCCGGCGAGCTGCTTTCGTTCCCATAAAACGCGGGTGCGACCACCCATCCATAACGTCTGGTTTCGGCGGCACGAGAGGCGTGCACGACCTTGGCATACGCCTCGCCTTCGTGGGAGCGCATCTGCTCCCTTGCAATCGCCACGACCACCCTCGCCGCGGGGTCCGAAGCGCGGGCGGGTGCCACCTTCAAACGCACCACCTCTCCCTCCTTGCCGCGCAAAAGCCGGACGCTTTCGCTGAAACTCAACCCCGCGAGTTCACAAAATGCAGCGGACTCGTTTGCGATCGCCACGATCCGGTCATTGACCCTCAAACGACCGTCCCGCTGAGCGGGTCCGCCGGCCATGATTGAAACCACCTTCAGCCCCACGGGATCCTTGTCAACCGTCACGCCGATTCCAATCCGGGTCAAATTAAGCTCACTCTCGGCATCCTCGAATTCCTCCTGCGTGAGGTAGTCGCTGTGCGGATCACACGCGCGCGCCAGGGCAGCAAGGGCCGGGGCAATCCGCTCCCCTCGCGGGGCCGCCCGGGCCTGGAGCTCAGGCGCATATTTGCTGCGAACACGCTCCATCGATCTTTCCAGATCCACTCCGTCAAGAACGCCCGCAAGCAACTCGGAACCAATCTGCTCGCGCCACACTTTTTTCGCCTCGGTCTCATCTGCAGGCCAGTCCGCATGTTCCCGGGACAACTCTACTTCCCATGGTTCGACAAAATCCCATTTTTGCAGGAACAGCTCGTCCAACCAAACCGCACACCCCGTCTTCCTTTCGCCAAGCAGGCCGGTTACTTCGTCGATCATCTCCCATTTTCCCTCGTGCATCGCTTTGGCAAAGCCACCTCCGAACCGTTCGCGGAAACGCAACAGATCGGGCTGTAAAAAGTAAAGGCGGTCAGGATCCAGCGCCTCGAAATAAAGATCCAACGCCCGGCGAGACACAGCGTCCTCGAGAGGCTGCTGCAAATAATGCTGCTGCTCCAAAACCTCGGTCACTGTCCGAGAAGCACGCGCCCAAAGCTGATCGGAAACTTTACCCCGGGGCTTTGCCGTCGCCTTGGCACCGTTAACAGGGGGCGCCTTCGCAAGCAGAACATGCGGGGCATCTGCGGCAACGTTCACCTCACGTTGCCAGTCAAACTCCGACAACCGGCCGACGCCGCCAGCGTTGCTCCGATCAAGCCATGCGAGCAGCAGCAACAACACCAAAATCGCGCCTCTTAGTCGGCCTCCAACTGTGCTGATAAAACAAAAAATATTCACTCGCGTCTTCAGCCGCGCATTATACGGATCAACGGCAAACCTACCCAACCTAGGTTTTTGGGAAAATCAATCTCCCGCTCGAAAATTCTGAAGCGGCCGATCCCCCCGTAGACATGCACTCGCGAGGGCATTCCATCCGAGTCACTTTGTTTCAATGGAAGGAAGCAGATGCACAACGACTGGAAATTCATCCCCGGAAGGCAGGAGCGGGCTTGGTGCATGCAATTCGTCGTCGACCCTTCCATCGCGCGGATTCTGAATCAACGCGGTTCCATCGCTGATGAGCGAAATCACGCCGCACTCCGCCTCGTCGAGCAGCATTTCTGCGCTCAAGCCGGAGCCCACGTAATGCCATGCCTCCCGCCGTAAAGCGCTGCCCACGCGAATGCCGCCGGCTTCTTTCGCATGAACGACGAGCCTGTCCAGAGACTCACGCCTCACTGTGCGGTCGACCTCCCACTCCACCTCAACGGCGATCCTCCCCGGATCCGTGGAACCCTCGGGCGGCGCAAGCTTCAACAAGAGCGCCGCAAGGTGGATTTCGATGGGCCGGACTTGGGTCACAAGCACGGATTCGTGGACCTTACCTTTGCTGGTGACCACCGCGTACTCCACCAGTCCGAGGCGCTGGTTGATCTTTGCCGGAAATGAAATTTCCCTTCTCACGGGATCGGCCATAACCATGCCGATCTTAAGCCGTCCGTCATCGAGTTTCTTCACCTCCGGAGCACCGACGGCTTCGCCGTCAACCCCGGCTGCGTCCTTTATTTGCACGAAAGCCTCGGGGCCTGCAGCCCGGAGCGTGGCGCAAGCAACGGGCTTCTGTTGCTGCGCGTGGAGATGCCCCGGCACACCTGCCGGCAATACGTCTCCTGCGCCACTTAAAGACAGGATCAAACAAAAAAACGTCGATGGGGTATACTTCATGCAGTCAGCCGAACAACGGCGCTTATGGCTATTTTATCCCGGGCGACAAGCAAAGAAGCGGATTTGTGCAACAAACGTGCGCTTCCGCAGAATCCGTGCATGCTGATCGGGGCTTGCCTCTGCCGTGTTGCGCTTGAACGCTGAGGCGCCAAGGAAAATCACCCCATGCCAAACAGAGTCCTCATTTCACTGCGCAGGATGCATGCACGCATCCTGCTGCTTTTGTGCATCACGCTCGCGAGTGCAGCACTATCGCAGTCCCCATCGCAGTCCAACGGGTCCATCCAAAACGAGGTGGCTCAGAGCGTGTCGCGAGGGCTGCGATGGATTGCATCACAACAGGACGCGTCGGGCGCATGGGGTGAGCCCAAAAACCCCGCGATCACCGCACTGGCATTGATGTCGATCATGCGTGCCGAGGAATCGAACCCGCGCACCGCAACCGCAATCGAAAGCGGTTTCCGCTTTCTGCGCTCGCACGTGCGGGCCGACGGGGGAATCTACGCGGAAGGCTTGAGCAACTACAACACGGCCATCTCGCTTCTGGCATTTCTCAAACTCGGGGACCCGAAGGACGCGCCGCTCATCCGTGATGCGCGCGCTTTCCTTATAAAACAGCAAGCCGAGCAAATGATCCGCCCGGAATTGAACGGGGGTATCGGCTACGGCCCCAACGGAGTGAGTCCGAAGAGACAGCATCCGGACTTGGACAACACGCTCGTCTCACTGGAAGCACTCAGAGCGTGCGAGCTCGCGGATTCATCGCGTGAAAACGCAGGCAAGAGCGGCGGTCTTGACTGGGCGGCGGCGATCGCGTTCGTCTCGCGATGCCAGAATCTCCCAACCAGCAACTCAGCAGAATGGGTCGCGCGCTCCGAGTCCGAGCGGGGAGGGTTCGTGTATTACCCCGGATTCAGCAACGCGGGTGAGGTGGAGGAGCAAGGCGGACGGAAAGCCCTGCGAAGTTCGGGATCCATGAGCTACGCAGGCCTTCTCTCGTTCATCTACGCGGAGGTTTCCAGGGAGGATGAGCGGGTTCAAGCGGCGCTCGACTGGCTGCGTCAAAACTTCACGCTTGAGGAAAATCCGGGGCTCGGCAAGCAGGGCCTCTATTACTACTACCATCTGATGGCAAAGGCTCTCACCGCCAGCAAGACCACTACGTTGCAGGCATCCGGAAAAAGCCACGACTGGGCGCGCGAACTCGCCATCGAACTGATCAATCGGCAGCAATCCGAGGGATTCTGGGTCAACGACACCGGCCGCTGGATGGAGAAGGATCCCGTTCTGGTCACCGCCTACGGACTCCTCACGCTGGAGCTCATCAAACCGAGCCTTTAGGCAGTCGCGGCGATTTGTTGCCTGTGAAAAGAGTTTTCACAGCCCCGGCCATTCATCCGTATGATTGAGATGGAAAGCATTTTCCAACACACCCGGCACGCCCTTTTTTATGTACGAATCCAGGAGCCAACCCCTCCTGCATCGCGCGGGATTCCTCAAAAGACTCTTCATTCACAGCGGTATGGCTGCCGCATTATTGCTCGCTTCACTTGCCGTGGGGATCGCGGGTTACTCTCACTTTGAGTCCCTGCACTGGCGCGACGGCTTTTTGAACTCCGCGATGCTTCTGGGCGGAATGGGACCTGTTGACCCTACACATTCGGACGGCGGCAAATTTTCGCGGGCCTTTATGCCCTGTATGCGGGGCTGATTTTTATTGTAACCGTAGCCGTCGTGCTGACAGCGGTCATCCACCGCTTGTTCCACCGCTTTCACGTCAACGGAAGGCAGCCCTCTGCCCGCGCTCGATCTCGACCTCCGAATGGACTCTTTGAAAAAGCTCGCAAGGCAATTCGCAGAACATCGCTCTCCGTACAGAGACAGAGAGGAATGACCGTCAAATTTGAGAAAAGAACCCGCGAAAGCGCGGTGCCTTTTGCCTCAAGTGCCGCAACCGCCGCCTCACCTGCAACAGACTCTCGTCAGTAAATTTCCACCGGCGAACGCTTCCCATCCTCAGGACTGCGCTGATGCGCCGCAGCCTCGCCAAGAACATCGATCCGCAGCTTGAGCACCTCCGCATCCCGGCGCTTGAACTCGGCCAGATCCCACGGATCCGCAGGCACCATGCGCGCCTTAAACGCGGCAACATTCTCGAGGGCACGATCCAAGTCAGACTGCGGCACTTTTTGCAGATACCCGTGCGCCTCTTCGACGCACGCGACGCGGTGACAAATCATTGCCAGATCATTCCCAGCGCTGATTGAAAGCTGGATGGTCTGTTCGAGACCATGGTGATTGAGGATCGCGCCCATATCGAGGTCGTCCGTCATGATCAACCCTCGGTAACCAAGCTCCCCCCTTAACAGATCCTTGATCACGCGCTTGGAGAGCGAGGAACAGAGGCCGTCTGGCTCAATCGCTGGATACAATCCGTGCCCAACCATCATCGAATCGACCGAGCCGCTGAAATGCGAAAAGACGGCCAGCTCGTTTGCATCCAAATCGGCTCGCTCGAGTGGAATGACGGGCAGCTCATGGTGAGCATCCAAAGGCGCGCGCGAGTAACCCGGGAAATGCTTGCCGCAACTGAGAACGCCGGTTCTGCGGAGCGCGTCGTTAAAAGCCCCCGCATTTTCAATCACTTGGGCGACGCTGTTTCCATAGCAGCGGCCTTTGAGGGAGTTATCCGCGTTGTCGTCGAACGATATGTCGAGCACAGGGCACAAATCCAGATTGAAGCCGAACATGCGCAGCAGTTCGCCTGTGATGCGTCCATGGCGACTGATCATTTCGAGGTCGCCGCGGTCGCGCAACGCATTCGCGTTGGGAGGTTCGCTGCCGATGAGCCGCAACCGGGAAACACGGCCACCTTCCTGATCGATCGTCACGATGGGCTCGACCTCGCACACCGACCGCAGGTCGTCGATGAGCTTGCGGAGTTGATCCGGTGATTCGATGTTGCGGCCGAAGAGAATGAAACCGCCGGGCTGGATGCGGCGGAAGGCTGCGGCTGTTTCGGCGTCGAGTTGGGCGCCGGGAACACCGGTCAGCAGAAGTTGTCCGAGAGAACTCATACGGTCGGATCATCGCCCAAATCCCCAAAAACACCCAGTTACTTTTTAAAAAGCCTGTTCTCGGTTGGAATTTGGCTCCGAATTTTTGTTAGGCTCGGCCGCGTATGCTGAATTTCACGAAAATGAACGGTGCCGGAAACGACTTTGTCATGATCGACAACCGTCAAGGGGTCATTGAATTGCGGGCTGAAGTAATTGCGCGCCTTTGCAACCGCCACCGCGGGATCGGCGCCGACGGCCTCATCACCGCCGAACCACCGCAGCAGGCGGGCTCCCACTTGAGAATGCGCTATTTCAACGCCGACGGCGGCGAGGCGGAGATGTGCGGAAACGGGGCGCGCTGCTTCTCGCGCTTCGGCGCAAGGCTGCTTGGAGTGACGGACACCATCGTCTTTGACACGCTCGCCGGAGTGATCACCGCGAAGCTAATCGGAGAAAACATTCAGCTTGGAATGAGCAAACCTCACGGCTTGTCGCTTCAGACGCCCCTGAGCGTTGCGGATGCATCGCTCGAGGTTCATTTCCTGAACACCGGCGTCCCGCACGCCGTGGTGTTTCGCGAGGATCTCGAAGGGACGGATGTCAAAAAACTCGGAGCTGCGCTGCGTTATCACACGCACTTCGCGCCAAAGGGTACCAACGCAAACTTCATCAAAGCTCGCGAAGACGGTTCGCTTGCGATTCGCACCTACGAGCGCGGCGTTGAGGACGAGACGCTCGCCTGCGGCACTGGGGTTGTCGCATCAGCTCTCATCCACCATCTGATTAACAAAACCGGAAGCCCGATCGCCGTGCAGGTAAAAGGGGGGGAGACCATGCTTGTGGGATTCGAGTGCGCCGGAGACTCCTTTTCGAATGTCACGCTGACAGGCCCCGCAGACTTCGTGTTTGAAGGCACGATTACGCTCTGATTTTCCGTCTCGTATTTCGCTCTTCGATTTTACCCTTGGAGATGCCGGGAAATTATCGGGGTGCTTGGGCGGCGTTCTCGCCGTCCACGTCGAGGTAAGTGGGAGATTGGTTTGGGTTTTGCGCCGGGGATTCCACCCGGAGCTGCCTGAGGGTGGTTCCCTGCCCGATCGACTGCAGTGATCGCACGGTCATCCGCCGCAAAAGCGCGCCGTCATCGCCGTAAGCCTCGCTTTTGAGGAACGCCCCGTTGGATTGACTCACCCACACCAAAACCTCCTTGTAGAGCGAGCGCGATCCCGGAGGACGCAGGACGCGTATTTTCCAACACTTGCTCACCAAGAGCATCCGCTCCTCCCCTTCGATCACCGCCTTGGGCCAGTAGAGAAAGCGCATTGCCAGATCCTCGTAGGTCACACCCATTCCAAACAACTCCTCCTCAAAAACAGGAGTCTTGGGCTTCCCGGCGGCGGACTGGACTTGAAGACTGACGTCTTTCTCGCCGAATTTCAGGCTCGCCGACCGCGGCTCATCGCCTGCTGCGCCGGGAAAATCAAAACGGATGCTCGGTCCCTCCATCGACATGCGGTAGGGGATGCTGCGCGGCCCTTTCCTTAGCTTTCCGCTTAAAGTCTGGTGGATCCCCGCCTGCCCCTTGCGCACTTCGCGCAGGATGGCCGCGGCATCCGGCTGGTCCGAGGCCCCCTCGGCTGCCGCCCCGACCAAACCCTCCTCTTTGGCTTTTTGCTGCTCCGCTGCGAACAGTCCGCCAGCCATCCAAAAAACGGCCACAAAAAAAGCGGTCATCGCAAGCGCGGATTGGCGCCTGAAAGCACGATCGGCGCGGTTTTTACGTTTCATCGCGTGGGGATGGTTCATACTTCCCGCCACCTTCCCATGTTTGAGTTGGACCGGCAGCTTCTTTTTCTACTAAACCGCACATGGACGCACCCTGTGCTGGATCGGATTCTGGGGACGCTTTCATGTCTGGACTTTTGGGTGCCGTCCATCGTCTTGGGAGCCCTGCTTTTAATTTGGAAACTCCGCCTGCCCGGCTTTGCCTGCGTGCTACTCTGCGCGGCCGGCGTGCTGGGGAACGAGTATTTGATCGGCAACCCGTTGAAGGCGCTCACCAACCGGCCCCGTCCTTATCAGGTTCTGGAGGGCGTGCGCCGGGTGGACCTCGCCCAGTGCACGCCACGTCTGCTCTCTATTTCGAAGCCCCTTTCCGTGGAAATATCGGCACCGCCGGCTGAGGTGAAAAAGGGGCGTTCATTCCCGTCGGCCCACACGTTGAACTCCGTCACGCTGGGGATCGTCCTCTCGGTGTTTCTGGGCAGCCGTCTATGGCTGCTGCTGCCGCCGCTGATGGCTTGGTCTCGCGTGTACACGGGTTCGCATTGGCCGAGCGACGTTCTTGCCGCGCTCACGCTTGGGACCATCTTTACAAATTCCCTGCTTGCGTTGGCCAACCGCGGATGGAAACGCTGGGCGCCACTGCTCTGCAAATCATGGGCGGAAAAACACCCCGCCCTGATTTCAACCCCGCACATTCACGACGCGAACCAACCCATCCAGTCCTAGGACTTCGCAGACCGAATCCAACGATTCTCCTCCCCTTGAAAAAAGCGCATGGCGGCCACATTCACATCCGGAACACACGCTTAACATGAACAGATCTTTCTGGCTTTTTCTGGGACTTGTCCTCCTGACTTGCGTCCGACTTTACATCATCGGCTCCATTGAATTGTCTCCGGACGAGTCCTACTACTTTTTGTGGAGCGAGCATCCAGACGTCTGTTATTACAGCAAAGGGCCGGGCGTCGCCGCTGCGATCTGGATCAGCACGCACCTTTTCGGCGTGAGCGAATTCGGAGTGCGCTTTTTCAGCCCACTGCTTTCGCTCGGAACAAGCCTCCTGCTCTTTTCATTTGCACGCCGACTCTACTCCGAATCCATCGCCATCTGGACGGTTGTGCTGATGAATTTTCTGCCGATTTTTCAGGTGGGAAGCGTGCTGATGACGATTGATCCGCTCTCCATCTTTTTTTGGACTGCGGCGATGTATTCGTTCTGGATGGCGCTCGAGCACACGACGGCCCGCGACGAACCTGACGGACTTGGGTCCGGCTGGAGTGTTTGGTGGCCCGTGACCGGGGCGCTCATCGGTCTTGGGTTCCTTTGCAAATGGACCAACGCCATCCAACTCGTGTCAATTCTCGCGCTGCTCCTCTCTTCCAACCGATTCCGGAGCCACTTCCGGCGGCCGGGGTTCTGGAGCCTTCTGCTTGTTTTCGTACTCTTCACCATCCCGCCGCTCCTTTGGAATGCGGACCACCAGTGGATCACTTTTTCGCACGTGAGCCACCGCGGCGGACTGGACCAAGCTTGGAAGCTCTCCATCGGCGAGCCTCTCGTTTTCATCGGCCTGCATCTTGGAGTGTACTCGCCCGGGCTGTTTGCGGCGATGATGATCGCCCTGCAGGGAAGTCTGCACCGCGTGAGGGACCACTTTAAGCCGCGCTTCCTCGTGGCCTTCAGCGCGCCGCTCCTGCTCATGTACCTCATCCTGTCGCTTAAAAAAGCGGGACAGGCGAACTGGACGGCTCCGGCAATGCTGTCCCTCGGCGTGCTCACCGCTGCGCACTGGCATGAGCGATCCCTCGGCTCAAAAGCGGTTCGCCGCTTCATCGGCGTGAGCCTTGCCGTAGCGCTTCTGCTTTCAACGCTTATTCTCGACATGGACCTCATCCGCACCGCCGGCATTCCATGGCCGTACAAACGCGACCCCAGCGCCAGACTCCGCGGCTGGCAATCTACGGCGCTCGAAATCGCCGAACTCAGGAAGCGCGTGGAAGAACAAATCAATGCCCCCGTTTTTCTCATTGGTGAAAGCTACGGCACTTCCTCGATTCTCAGCTTCTATCTCCCTGAAAAGCGGGTTGAAGCGCCGGGCCATCCACCCGTCTACATCGCCGAATCCCAGGCCATCGAAAACCAGTTTTCATTCTGGCCGCGCTACGATGAATTTCTGCCTCTCAAGCCCGGCCAAAAGCTGAGAGACCCGCAGTTTTCCGAAGAATCCGGGCACAACCCGTTTCATGGCCGGGCGGCGCTTTACATCACCTCGAACAACAGCGATCAGGCGCCCAGCTCGATCACCAGAGGCTTTCAGTGGGTCGAACTCAAGGCTCTGTACGAACTCAATCGCCGCGATCAACCCCTCCGCCAAGTCCGCGTGTTCCTGTGCAGGAACTACCGCAGCGTTTCCCTGTAACGTTCGAAGGTTTTGTCTGGCACACCCCGATAAGGCGAGTCACCTAGGATAAGTCGCACCCAGTTTTCCAACCCCAACCCCAAACATCCCAGTGGAGATCAAACAAGCACTCATCACCGCAGCAGGCTCAGCGCAAAGACATCTGCCCCTTCAAACCCTTGTCGATCGGGACGGCATTCCAAAGACTGCGCTTCAGATCCTCATCGAAGAGGTGCTCGAGGCCGGCATCGAAAGCATTGTCGTCGTTGTCGCCCCGGGCGACGCGCCGGCCTTCACCAAATCGGCCGGAGCGTTTGCGTCAAGATTGACTTTCATCGAGCAGGCACAACCCCTCGGCTACGGTCACGCGGTTTGGAGCGCGCGAGAACCACTGGCCGGCGAGCCGTTCCTCCTTTTGGTTGGCGACCACCTTTACCTCAGCTCGACTTCCCAGCGCTGCGCCAAGCAACTCGTGACGGTTGCGAAAGCGCACAAATGCGCCGTCTCGGCCGTCCAATCAACGCACGAAAGCAAGCTGCCGCTTTACGGAGCGGTGGGGGGCCGCCTGCAACCCGGCCAACGCGGCATCTACGAGGTGTCCGAGGTGATCGAAAAACCATCCCCGACCGAGGCCGAGCAGCGCCTCATCGTTCCCGGCTTGAGATCCGGACATTACCTTTGTTTTTTCGGAATGCACGTTCTGCCTCCCGCAATCATGACGCTTCTCGGCGAGGAAATCGCGGCGGCGGATCAGGGCCGCAAAGTCCACCTGACTCACTCGCTCGCGAGGCTCGCATCCCGCGAGCGGTATCTTGCAGCAGAATTAAACGGACGCCGCTACGACATCGGCCTCAAATACGGAATTCTCACCGCGCAGCTCGCGCTCGCGCTGAACGGCGAAGACCGCGAGGAAGTGCTCGCTGGCCTGGTGGACATGCTTGCGCGACGCGAACCGTAAGCGGCGAACCGCCATCCCATCGCCCAAAGTCCACCTCTCGTCCAGGACATGAAAATTCCCGACCTTGTTACAATCATCACCTCAAAGGACCCCGCCGTCCGCGACACCCCTCTGGAAGCAGCGCTATCCGGGTGCTCTGCATCGGCTCTTGTGGACGCATGCGAAGCGCTCGAAGCTTTCCGCGTTTCGTGCGAGAACCTTTACGAGCGTGCGAGGGCTCTGTTTTTCCTCGCCGCTATTCACAGATTCCATCTCCCTGCCGCGCTCGCATCGCAGGCGGGTACGCTGAAGGGCTTGATCCCATTCGAGGGATACGAGCAACTGCTCCAGCGCCGTTTTTCCGAGGCGATCAACATTTTCCGCACCCACCAGCAGACAGAAGGCGCGACGGACTCGATCTCTTCCGCTCTCGCAGCCGCATACCAGCGGCTGGCCTTTCAAACGCTGGCGGACCAAGTGCGCAGATCGGTCCGCTCCGTGCGCGGCAACCAGTGGATGTTTCGCATGGGGCACCCCGAGGATCACCCGCTGAGAATCAGACCCGAACTCCTGCAACGCGGAGCAGACGGCACTTTTCCCATCCTGCGCGAGCAAACGCCGGTGAGAATGGATCTCACGCACTCGGCATGGAGCGACATTTTTTTTCTGGGGATGGATTTTCCGGAAGGCGCCCGCGTCATCAATGTCTCGGTGGACTTGGGCGTTGTCGGGCGCAGCGAGAATCCCGAGCCTCCCGTGAGCGCATGGTTGCGCGTGCTTGACGAGCCCGTGCTTCGCCTCACATCCGTGGATCTCGGCGCAACCGCTGACCTCACGTCGCTGTCCGACGTTTTTGATTTCGCGAAAGACTATCTCGGACTTTTGAAGGCAGCAGTGATCGCCGCAGGCATTGTTCCCCCGGGTGTTGAGGGATCGGGTCAGGAGCTTGGCACGCTGCTCGAACGCGTCGTCGGACCGGGTCGCGGGTTGGAACTGGTTTCCGCAGTAAACAACATTCCAAAGGGATCGCGTCTCGCGGTTTCAACCAACCTTTTAGGCAGCCTCATCAGCGCCTGCATGCGGGCAACCGGTCAGGCGACATCTCTGACGGGACCGCTCCAGGAGAACGAAAGACGGATGGTTCTTGCGCGTGCGCTGCTCGGGGAATGGCTCGGGGGCTCGGGCGGCGGATGGCAGGATTCCGGGGGTGTCTGGCCGGGCATGAAACTCATCGAAGGGGTTGCCGCAACGGATGGAGATCCGGAGTGGGGCGTAAGTCGCGGACGGTTGATGCCAGAACACACCGTTTTGGGGCACGATGAAATCCCTGCGGAAACCCGTCGCAAGCTTCAGGACTCGCTGGTGCTCGTGCACGGCGGCATGGCGCAAAACGTCGGGCCCATCCTGGAGATGGTCACCGAAAAATATCTTTTGCGCAGCTCCAAGGAGTGGAAGGGGCGCATCGAAGCGCTCGGTCTTTTGGAGGAGGTCCTCCATGCGCTCCGAAACGGTGACATCAAGGGGCTCGGCGGAATCACCATGCGCAATTTTCGCGGACCGATCCAATCCATCATTCCCTGGGCGACGAACTTCTACACCGAGCAGCTCATCCAAAAAGCGTCGAAGGCGTTCGGGGAGGATTTCTGGGGATTCTGGATGCTCGGAGGAATGTCGGGAGGCGGCATGGGATTCATCGTCGCGCCGGAGCGAAAACAAGAAGCTCAGCAACGCCTGCAATCGATCATGCTGGAGACCAAAACAGAGCTGCAGCACGCGCTGCCTTTCGCGATGGACCCCGTGGTTTTCAACTACGCGATCAACGAGCGCGGCACGTACGCGGATTTGCTCCAAAGCGACGCCGGATTGATGCCGCCCGGCTACTACGCGCTGACGGTTCCGTCGCTCGTGAAGCAGGACCGTCACGCCCTTCCGAACTCGCGCAGGTCTGAACTCGACAAGCTTGCTTTCGCGGCGCGATCCGACGCCGCGTTCGGGGGCACCGTGCAATCACTTTTCGATGCGCTGCTGCCGCGCAGCCAGTCCGGTTCCGCAGGGCGCACCTCCCTCACAGCATTGCTGCACGCGCATGGGTTCGACGCCGCACAGCACGCCCGGATCCGGTCCGATCTGAAAGAGGGCCGCATTGGATTGGCGCAAAACAGACTCCGGGCCAGCACCGAGATCACGGATGTCCACGACTCGGATGTGACCAACACCGTCCACTGGTTTAACGGCGAACCGAAGAAGGGCTTTGAATCGATCGGCATCGAGGCGCTCAAGCGCGGCGAAGCCGCCGTGGTGACCTTGGCGGCGGGCGCTGGCTCGCGCTGGACACAGGGCGCGGGCGTTTGCAAGGCGCTGCATCCGTTCTGCAAGTTCGACGGCAAGCACCGGACCTTCATCGAACTGCACCTCTCGAAGTCGCGCAAGACTGCACGCAAACACGGCGCAACGGTGCCGCATGTGTTCACCACAAGCTACCTCACCCAGGCTCCGATTGACGCGTTTTTATCCGGCGCGAACAATTACCGCTACGAAGGCACCGTCGCGCTTTCTCCGGGACGAAACGTCGGGCTGCGGATGATCCCCACGGTGCGGGATCTGCGGTTCATGTGGGAGGAAATGCCGCAGCAAACACTCGATGAACAGCAACAGAAGGTGCGGGAGAGCCTGCGGTCCGCCCTCTCAAACTGGGCGTCCACGCAGGGTGAAGCTTCGGATTACACGGACAACCTGCCCCTCCAGTGCCTGCATCCGGTGGGCCACTTTTTTGAACTGCCGAATTTATTCAGCAACGGCGTCCTCGCGCGGTTGCTGCGCGAACGGCCCGCTCTCAAAACCCTGCTTCTGCACAACATCGACACCTGCGGGGTGAATCTGGATCCTGCGCTGCTCGGACATCATTTGAGCTCCGGAAAATGCCTGAACTTCGAGGTCATCGAACGCCGCCTCGAAGACCGCGGCGGCGGGCTGGCACGGGTGAACGGCCAACCGCGCATTGTCGAGGGCCTTGCCATGCCGCGCGAAGAGGATGAGTTCGGCCTTCGGTTTTACAACACGATGAGCACGTGGATCGATATCGACGCCCTGCTCTCCGCATTCAGCCTCTCGCGCAACGACATTCTCAGCGAGAACGCGGAGCGCATCACTTCCGGCATCCGCGAACTCGCCGGCCGACTGCCCACCTACATCACTTTGAAAGAAGTCAAAAAACGCTGGGGCCACGGCCAGGAGGATGTTTTTCCAGTCACCCAATTCGAGAAACTGTGGAGCGATCTCAGCGGCCTGCCCGATGTGGCAACTGGGTTTCTTGTGGTGCCCCGCCTCAGGGGGCAGCAACTGAAAGATCCCGCGCAGCTTGACGGATGGTTGCGCGACGGTTCGGCGGACTGGGTGGAGAGCCTTTGCGAGTGGTCGTAGCGCGGCGGGTGGCTGCAGCATTCCGAATGTTTGAAAGTTTGCGGAAGGTTTCGGGAGAGTGACCTCCACGAACCTTCCGTGCCACGAGCCGACCAGGCCCCGGCTACTTGGGGTGCGGAGCTTGCGAGTCTGCGGGGCGGTTGCGGCTTGGGAGAATGGCGCAGGCATCCTTGCAGCCGAACACGCGGCTCAAGAGATAGCGGTTGCGGCTAATCCACTGGTAGACGATTTCCGCGATGAAAATCACTCCCGGAATCCACAGGAACAAAGCCAGCGGCCACAATGGCGGCACGCGCATCCCGACAAACCGGATCGCACGCGCCCCGCGGTAAATGCGGCCGCTGGGCGTGACGCAATGGATGGCTTCCCGCAGAGCCTCCGGGGTTAAACTCGGAGCAATCCCGGCGACTCCCGGGTCCGAGAGCGGGGTTAACGCGATGCGGTTGCCCCAATCCATCCACGCAAGCAGCTTCATCTGGAAGGTGCAAAGCGAGCACTCGTGATCGTACAGCACCGTGTTTAGAGTCCTTCCCGGACCGCCGCCGTATTGTCCCTCCGCCGGAACGCCACCATGATTCATAAAGGCGGCTTTTTATTCGGAAACCATTTCCACCTGCCGGTCCAAGACTTCACCCGTGAATCGGTCGATGGCCAAAAACACCCAGGCTCGCGCCTCCGCATTGCGGACGAACTGGACGAGGTCCCTGCCGCCGGGGGGGATCTGGCCGGTTTGCACAATCACATCCATCATCAAGTTCCATACCCGCGTCTGTCCGGCTCCCGCCAGCGCTCGCATCACGGCTTCCTGCCGCCTCGGTACTTTCGCATCTTTTGTCCTTGAGAGCACCCCGGGCTTGACCAGGTCTTCAGAAAATCCCGTGTAATGCCACTTCAGGTAATTCTCCCCCCTCGCCATATCCGGATTGCGCTCGGGCTCGGTGGTCGTTCTCGGTATCTTCGAGGTATAAACCGGAGCCCCTTCCTTAGCTGGATCAATTCTCAGATCCTTGGCGAACAACTTGCCAACCAGTTCGGCAATATTTGAGAGCGGACCAAGCCACTCTCTGAGTCCCATGGTTCTACGGATCAGCGCACGAGCGATGTTCGAAGCCTCTTCCTTCGTTACGAGAACGGACTTGTTCGCCTCATCCTTCAACGCTCCAGAGATCAGCGCGCGAATCACGGGTTCCTGCCTAGTATTCAGGTTGATCTTACCCGCAACAAGCGGCGGGGCGGAGGGTTTGGCGTCTTCACCAGACTCTTTGGAACCCGAGGAATCCGCCAGCGGCGGGGGTTCGCTGATACAAAACACATCCAGCAACGCCGCGTCTCCGGATTCGGGCATCGAAAAATCGATGTTTTTCCATGGCGAACCGCGGAATGCGTAACCCATTTCACCCACGGACTGGAAAGGTCGGTTCAAAACGATCGGGCGGTTCTGTGCGTTCTCAAGCATCGAGTCGGGCCGTTGACTCAAGGGCAAGCCCTCCGCATTGGTAAATCCTCGGAGGATCGCTCTTGCTCCGCTCGCACGTCGAACCACATCGTCTGGATCAGCGTAAGCCTGACGGTAAGGCGCGTTCGGATCATCCGGCGACGCCTCGCTGGGCATGACGTTCTCGCTGAAAAGCCCGACCCTCGTGGTGTCTGCAAATTCATTGTCCGCATTGTCATGCCAAAAATTAGGCAGCGGAGCACCCGTCAAATCTGCATCCCGATAGTTTCTGGTAAGCCCGCCCGCTGTGACCAAATCGGGTTCGTAGGCATGGGGAAACCACCCGTAATCGTAAGAGCTTGGCGAGGGGTACTGGTACAAGATGTTGCCGTTGGATCCCCGCGCCATGGCCCACCACTGCTCGTCGAATCGGGTCTCGTACTCATGCGGCTTTTCCCTGCCAATGGAAATGGAGTACGCCCTGCGCATGTCCGAACCATTTAGATGAGTATGAGGGCCGCAAATCCAGTTGTTAAACCATGCAGGGCAAGCCCGCTTGGAAGCCGTGATTTCCGGCCATGACGCGGAGACTCCCGCAGCCACATAAATATCCTTCGGGCGGTCCGTCTGCCCCGCGCCAGTAAAGGAAAGAAGCAAGTTTGATCCGATATTTTCAGCGCTGGGCAAAGGCTGCAGATTTTGACGCCGGCGGGCATCCGTCGCCATGATTACCTGAGAATTGTTCGAAGAGGCGCGCCCCGGGTTTCCAAACCGGCTTGTCCGTGGGTCATAGGAAGTTACAAACGGAAGCCCCCAGCCCAGAGGTTTGGAGGCAGTTTTCCACTGTACATTCCCATCCGGATCCTGAGTCGGCATGTTTACGGCCCCCGGGAGCGGCATTACGTGTCCAACCCCATCCACCGGCACCGATGCATCCCGTTGATAATCATCAGCCCGAAGCTCGATATAGCGTTCAGCGTATTTGCGCCATCCGGTCGTCGTCGACGGATCCTGAAACTCCAAGCGGATAGTCATCCATATCGGCTGCCCCCAATCCCCGTCCCCACCCACCCCCGCCACATTGATCGGGGTGAGAAAAAATCGCGCACCCGCATCCGTTCGATTCTCTTCAATAGGCGCATTGGTCGGTTGGATAGGATCGCTCCGGTTATTGGCGGGCCCACCGGACATCTCGGTCAAGCCCGTCCGGTCCGTATACAGATCGATCGGAAGGACCGACGCTACATCGTAGTCCTGAACACTCAATGGGGAAATACTCCGATAACGCAATATGGGCATGATCATCTCACCGGTCGGACTCTGAGTGATTCCATTCGGACTGATTCTGCTCCGGGTGAGACTCAAAAAATTCTTTGTAACCACGAGAGGCTGAGTTGGCACTTCACCCATTGAGAAGCCCACCCACGTTCTGCCACCTTCATCGGTCACCCCCCCCGAATAGCGACTTCCGGAAAAAAAATTCGCCGGCCCCGGCCTCAGATTGCTGCCCAATGGAAACCCCGGCCGGCACAATGCGGTCGGTTCACGGAACTGAGCGGCGTTCCCCAGAGAGAAAAGTAGTTCCGTACCGCGCAGATCAATCGTCTCACTCTGGAAAGCCATTCCCCTCTGGAATGGCGCAGATCCCGGGCCGACGGTCGCATCCTGCGGGGAAAGCCTCACGTTTGGGTCTGAGGGCCAAAATTTCTCGCCCGAGGCCTCGTTCGGCCAGAACTCAGGTCTGCGGTCGATGATGCTCCTCGTCACGGAGGGATGCCCGGTAAGTGCAATCGCCCAAGACTGATACATCGGGAAAGGATCGGGCACTTTCCTTCCGTCTCGATAGGCATCGGCGTTCTCCTTCACGTGGTAATTGGAAGCCAATTGCGTTCGATAGGGGTTAAGGGTACGCGGGTACTCCAGCGGGATTGCCCTCCAAGAACCAGCACTCCAAGAACCGGTACTCGTGCTGGACATGACTTTTGTAAATCGATACAACTCTAGATTACCGCTCGAACCAGAATCCTGATATTGAGGAGAGTACCCATATTCATTCAGCGCGTTCTTTGCTCTGGTGGATAAATATGTTGGACTTTGACTCAGGTGTAAAGACCCCCCCGAACTGACACCCGGATTGGCACCCTGATTGACAGCGAAAATGTAGCCGGGCTGCGGCCAAAAATGGCTTCTTGTTGGCGATCTCAGATTCATTTGCACAACTTCCGGTGGCTGAAACCACTGATTGTCAAGCAGGTGCTGCGGCAATACGCCAGACTGGCCAGCCACTAACTCCAATTCGTTCACGTTAGTGTAACCGGTCGGAGGCATGGCGCCGCGAGGGGGTCCAAAGTCGATAAATTTTTGGGCGCCCTGCAAGGATGCGATTGCCTTGGAAAACAGCCTGCCATGAACCGTTTTTCTTGATCCATTGTCGAAATAAGCCCCCGCCACGGCAGGTGGCGGCATGGCCTCCATTCGCATCGGCCATCCCAAGGGGCGACGCAGCCATGGAAAAGAACCATCGTCTTCCGGCTTGAAATCGGCAATCATCGCCAAACTCAGGTGCATCTGAGGTCTGGTGACCGGATTTCCTGCGAGCGTGTTCGTCAAATCATCACCGATCACTCGAGGTTCTGAAAAAAACTGCACGTCTGTTCGATTCCAGAACAAACCACGCATCCTCATGTCTGCGTTACCCGGTTTAACCCCCGGCGTTCCGTCGGCCCGAAACCCAGTCGGTTTTGTTACATCCTCAAGCAAGGTGGTGCGAGGCCAACCAAAAAACTGTCCAGCAGGATTCCACGGCCCGGACTTGTCTGTTGAGAGAAAGTTACGCCGCCAATGACTTGAAAGACCGCCGAGCCAGTTATAGGTCCATGGGTCCTTCGGGTCCGTGCTGCCGAAGGCGGAGAAGCCTTGCGGGTGGAAAGTGAATGGTGCTGCCATCCCATCGTTTTGGAGGGTCATCCATGGCAGATACTCCGCATTCACGAGATTCCCAATCGCAGGGACTTTTGAAAAGTATGCGTCGCAAATCGCGCTTGGCCGCTCACTCGCCGCAGTGATGCGAAAGCTAGTAGGCCCGTCATACGACGGATTCTTCCCATCGTCTCGCAGCGCATGGGGATTCCACAGCTCCGGGATTCCAATGATGCACGTGGTACCGCACTTGTACCCTGCCAATTCAGCCTGAAGGTTAACAACCTCCGTCGGGCCGACGCCCTTCTTGAGCGGAGGGACCGGCATATCCTTCGCATCCCGCACCGCCCGGACGTGCAGCCGGTAAAAGTAGGGGATATCCTCTACACCCGCCAACTCATAGAGTGGCGGACTCCAACGATCGGGCACAGGGTTGTCCACATTGCCCTGATTGGGAATGCGAATCGTGGTGGGAAAACTGTCAGCATCCCACTGGTCGATCAAATTCAGGCCGATCTCAAAAATCTGCAAAGCTGAATTGCGATCGCGCACCTGGTTGTAGGTCGATGGATCCAACGGATTACCGGTGTGATGCTCCGCTACCGCGGACTTGCCAACGGATCCGACGGTGATCGCCGCTTTGAGCAATTCAAAAAAATCAGGTTCCCTCGGCCTCTGCCCCAAGGCATTGTAGTCCAGAAGATCTTCGAGCCTAAAGATGCCTCCCTCCCTTCCGTGATCATAGCCCCAAAATCTTGACTGGCCATCAGTGAGCCACTTCAGACCGAAGCACGCGTAGATTGCTTCCGCCGTACCTTCGGGATTGTACAAGGCAGTCCCCTTTGTCTGTTCCGCACTCGGGCCGTTGCGCGTGACCCATGATAGCCGATTTAAGGGGAAGCGTTTCTTCACCAAGGGCTCGCCTTTCACGGCGCGGGATCCGTCGAAGCGCTTGAACTCGCTGATGACCCGAACCTCCAAGAACCCGGGATTGATCAAGTCTTGGAGTTCTCTTTTGTCCGAGGATCCCGGAACGCGCTCCGCGACGGTGCCCCATGCGTCGTTGCCACCCCGATTGTTCCCCAACCCCATCTCCCACGGAAGCTTGAAGGTCCGCCTCAGGTTACCCTGGCCCACTTTCGAAACGGGCACTGAGTTCATGGAATAAAGGGTGTCATCAATACGCGCGGCAGGCGGCACGATGCGAGGCCTGATGAATTTCGCTCTCTGGGGATCGGAAGACTGGTCCAGAAAGCCCGGGCGAAACGAGGGTTGTTCAATCGCCCTCGAATAATGCGTGAGGCTCTGGAGCGAATCAGTCAGGGCGGCTCGCTCCAGAGCGGAAGTCCCTAGTTGCTGCACGAAACTAATCATGCCAGCACGGCTTCCAAAAGCTCGGTTTGTCAAACCCGGAGTGCCTGCCACGCGCAGAAACCCGTTATTTTTGGACGAACTAAAAAGGTAGTTCACATAGCGGTTCATATACGGAGCAGCGTCGGGCTCCGTAAGCGAAGACGGATTCCGAAAAGCCAGAAGCGTCTTAAGACCGTTTGCGGTGAATCCCAACTCACGAAGGTCCGCCAAACCAGCATGCGAGCGTCCGGCAGCAACGGCATCGCTAGTGACCTTCGTATCAGGATCATAACCCGCCACGTTCAGATCAAGGAGCCCACCGACATCGTATATTTGATAAGCGTAGCGCGCGATGATCTCGCCCGCGGCACCATCGCCCATCTTCAAGGGGGAGCCGCCATTCCGGCTAAGGTAAACCCAGTCCGGAGGTGTCCATGTCCAAGGGAGCGCCACTTCATCGGCTCCAAGACTGATCGATCCTTCGACGCTTGGGGTGAAATCGCTTTCCGAAGCGGGCGCGGCCCGTGGCAGCAGCAGCGGTTTATTCCAGCGCTGCGGAGTGACAGAAGCGTTTCCAAACCGGGTGGAAACGCTGCTCACCCTCGACGGGACAGGGAACTGGTTTGCCTGCGGAAAAACAGCCGATTGACCGAAAGTTCTCTTGGCGTTGTAGAAAGGCTTGCCGGCGGCACTCTGTTTAACGAGGTTGGGGGGAGTGGTTTGCAGATTCAGATCCAAAGATGCCGATGATCGATCGGGCACGGCGCTCAAGGGAGTTGCGGGGTACAATACAGGCAGCGTCTCACCCGTAGGATTTTGAACAAAAACCGATCCGGCTTTCATTTCCTGAGCAAGATCGCTCGTGAAATTCGACGTGGCGACCGAAAGAACATCCTCGGCCTGAACGTAGGAGGTGGACTGCCTTGAGAGACTGACCTCCTTACTCGATGTGGCGGTAAACGAAACCACCACCACGAGCAAAACCGCCGCCAAGGCTAAAACAATGACAAGAGCCGCTCCGTCCTGCCGAAATCGCTTCCCGCTCCGCGAATCAGCCCCGGTTTTTTTGGGCGCGCTTATGCCCAAGTTTAGACGGGATGAACTCATACTATGAAAGAAACGAAGGATAGCTGCATGCCTGTCCACAAACTTGTTTCCAACCTACTACAGCCTAATACTATGATGCAACCCATACCTCGACAATCATCCGCCCATCGCGCCAAAAATCGCCCCATGTCAACGAAGACGCTTTCCAAACCCATCCGACTCGGGCTGCTCGCGGGAATCAGCACGTTTTTAGCACTCGCATCAAAAGCCTTAATCGCCGCTCCCGCGCCAACGGGCACATCACCTCAAGTTCGAACCCAGAGCCCGGTTACTTTGTTCAAACGCCAGCAGTTTCCCGGCGGGGAATTGTTCAAAACACCGAAAAATCCCGCCGGCTGGAACATTTCGATTCAGAGAGATGCGTCCACCAGCGCGCGTGACAAAAAGAACCTCGCACTGGTCAATATCCACGTCACCACCGACAAGGCAAACAGCCTCCAAAACTACGAATTTTCCGACGGCAACAAAACCGAGTCATGGACGTGGAACGGGCTGCGCATCGTCTCAAGCGCAGCCAGCTCACGCGCCTCAATCAGCGACTCTGTTGACGTAACAACAGAAGCCGATGCGCTTTGGGAGCTCGAAGCTATCAGCGGTTGGACGAATATGCAGGAGTTGAGCTGGATCAAACCGGAACATTTCCTCGCCAGCTATCAAGGACAGGAAAGCAGGTACCACATTTTTGTCGAAGAACACGTTCTTGAAGAGCCCCCGCCGGCGCCGAGCGCACCTTCCACCGCCAACAGAATGAAGGCACCGACACCGCAGCCACCGGAGCAAAAATACCCCCAAGGGATGATCCCGGGCGTGCCTCTGAAACCAATGATCCGTGCCGCTCTGGTGGATGCCACCACCTTGCTCCCGAAGAGGGTGCAGCTAGGGTTGACCACCCTCATCTACACCTACGACGCGACGCCCACCCATATCGTGCTTCCTGCGAAGGTGGTTGCGATTTTGCCAGCTGGCGACACCCCCGGCACCAAAACCAAAAACACCAACGTCTCCTCCATTCCCGTCCCGTAACCCGTCCCCATCAAAAACCAGGTCCCACAGCCCAAACGCAGCGCGGTAGAATGTGGGTGGAACTGGTGGCTGGAGTCGAACGGGCAAAAGCGCAACCCAGCGGATTTACGGGTTTACAGGAACACGCAACTGAGTTTTGTGGTGGCTGAGAAAGCAGGGCCACGAACTGGCGGCACATCGAAAGTGGCGAGGCCGGCATCCGCGTGTGTGCGTATGTCCGGCGGCATCCATGACGGGGACATGCAAACACAATTCGATTTGCAATTCGATTTGCAATTCGATTTGCGTGGCCAAAGAACATCGCCAATCTGTGCTGCTCTCTGCAACGCCGGAGATATCGCTGATTCTACACCTTTGGCGCGGAGAAACCGGGGGCTTTAAGTTTACAGTGGCAAGGCATTCGGATTCAGACCGAGAGAGTCGCAATGCTTTCGCGCATGCCCTCTCGCCTCACATCCGCCGTAGCGAAAGATGGGTCCGCACGGACGGTGACCCTTGACGGATCATCTCAATAGCGACCCGTAGAAGTCAGGACGAAGAGCGAGCAGCCGGCGCGTTAATGGTTAATAAGCGCTCCTGCATCTTGTTTCGGGGCGCAGATCATCGCAACTCCCCGTTCGCCAGCAGCTGTACCTCGTTCTAATTCACTTAACTTTAACCATTCGAAGAGAGAAGATCGTTCAGTTTATAACCATTACCACTTGGCAAAGCGTACAGTTGAGCCGACCCAAACGCAGGAGACTCTCGGAAGTGCTTCTCTTGCTCGGCAGAGAAGGCCCTCAACTGCTGTGTTGACATGCTCATAATCTTCTCCGCCCCAAGCGCATTCAGTTGAATAGTCGTCAACTTGGTGATCTGCATTGTCGTGAGTGAGTTCAACTGATCAAGCGTTAAGCTCGGCACCTGAAGCGTGGTCAAAGCGGCCAACACATCAGTCTTCAGAGCTGTGATCGCGTTGGTGCTCAAAGACGCCACCGCCTGCGTGCTCAACACGCGAATCTGCAGGGCGCGGAGTACCGCGGCATCCTGTGCCTCAATGGCTGCAGCCTGAACTGGAGAAAGCCTCGCCAACTGGATCGTAGTCAAATTCGGCACCTGCGAGACTGTGAGTGCGACGATCTGCGCTGTGTTGAGTGTCGAGAATGCACCTGTGGATACCGCTACGAGATCGACTGTCTCCAAGGCTTCTATTTGAGAAGGCAGCAGTGAAGCAACCTGGCTCGCACTTAGCTGCGCGAAATGCCCCGCCGACATCGCTCTCAGCTGACCCGAGTTGAACGCAGCTAGCGCTGCGTCACTCAACGACTTGATGTTCACCGAACTGATTCCGGTGAGTTGCGCTGTCGAGAGCAATGACACAGCCGACGCATTCAACCCAGCTAACTGCATCGTACCGATCTGCGAGAACTTCGTAGCGCTGATCGCCGCGACTTTCGAACCGTCGAGGGCTCTGAATTGATCTGCGCTTAGCGCTCTCAACTGGAGTGAATTCAAACTTCCAATCCCCGCAGACGAAAGCACGCTCAACTTGGATCCAAGGGCAAAGACGCTCTGAGGATTCAGTGCCACTACTTGGTTCGTATTGAAAACCTCAAGTTCCGAGCTTTCGAGCCCGAAAATCTGTCGCGTGGACAATATCCTAATTTGGGCAGTGCTCAACCCAGAGATCTGGCTCGGAACAAACGCCGCTACTTGCGAGGAACTGAAAGCAGTAATTTGGCCTGCACTCAATGAACTGATCTGAGAGATCTCGAGTGATTGAATCTGCGTGCCAGTCAACACAGCAACTTGAACGGTGGAGAGCGCTGGAACCTGCCTTGTGCTTAGCGAAATTAAAACCTCGCTTGATATGCTGGAAACCGTCTGCGTGGACAACGCTGAAAGTTTCGCAGTACTAATTCCTCGGACCTTAGATCCCCCTAGCGCCTGAAGATCGTCAGCTTCGAGTGCCGCGATCCTATCATTCGATAAGTTGTTAATTTGGGCCGTCGTGATGGATCCAAATACCGCTGGAGCGAGCCCTCTGATCTGTGCGGAGGATAAAGCGGAAAATATCCTCGAAACGTCGGCTCCACCTAACACTGCAATCGCGTCGGAGGCCAATAGGGCAAGTTGGCTAGAGAATCTTGCCGTGCCAAGCACATCCAAAGCGAGATCCTCGCGTTCCAAACCGGCGATTTGAGCCGTCGTTAACTGCGCAATCTGAGCCGTCGACATGGCTGAGATTTGAGCCGTGGACAAGCTGCGAACTTGGTCCGCGGACAGTGATCTGATCTGGCTTGATCCCAACTGCATGATCTGCGCGTCAGCCAAGCCGATAATGCTTGAACCCACCGAAACGATCTTGGTCGAAATCGCCTTTAATTGCTCAATAGAGAGCGCTCTCAGATCCTCAGACTCCAATCCGCGCAATTGGACTGAAGTCAACAAACTGATCTGTGCACTGCCAAAGCTCGACAGCTGCCCAGCTGCCAGCACACGAACCTGCGCCGAACCAAACGCGCTAATCTGACTGGAACCTAGTTTCGGAATCAACTCGTTGCCGATCCCGCTCACGCTAGATCCCAGAGCCGCGAAGCGATTCGCAGCAATCGCGTTGAGTTGACTCGAGGTGAACACCTTAAGGTCATCGGATTCAATTCCCGCCAACTGTAAAGTCGAGAGCACGGCAACTTGAGCAGTCGCAAGAGCCGAGACCTGTGCAGTATTCCAAGAACGGATCTGATCCGAACCCAATGCCAGGACTTGAGACGGCTTAAGTGCCCTCACCTCTGAGGTAACCAAGTCGTCGGCTTGGAGGCCGCGAATCTGCTTGGAAGATAAATTAGCAATGTCAATCCCAGCCGTCTGATCCACAGACAATCCCTGGATCTGAGCGGAAGTCAATCGAGTCAAAAGAGTGTCAATGGTCACGCCATCCAAGGCAGAGATCGCGTCGGGAGAAACACCCAACAGCTTGTCTTCAAGCAACGCCGCCAAAAGACCCACACCATACTCAGCATCAAACCCGACAATATCGTCTCTCTCTAAACCGGCAACCTGCCGAGTTGTGAGGTACTCAATCAAGCCATCGCCTAGCGCCAAAACTTGAGCAGATCCAAGCCCTCGAATTTGAGAGCTTGTCAGAGCTTGCACCTGAGCGGTTCCAAGCAAGCTGATCTGGGATGTTTTGAATCCGACAACATTTGCCGCGAAAGCGACTACAGCGGACGTCGTAAGGGCACCCACTTGGGTCGCCGCCAGGGCAGACAGATCCCCTGACTCCAAGCCAGAGATCTGAACGGTAGTCAACTGCCTGAGCTGAGCTCCGGACAAAGCGCTCACCTGCTCCGTTGTCCATCCTTTGATTTGACCTGAAGAGAACATCTTCAGCTGCGCCGTTGAGAGGCTCGAAACCTGACTTGGACTCAAATCCCCGACGTCCAAGCCAGCGATCTGCTGTGATGCAAATCTGCCCAACTGTGTTGGCGTCAATAACCGGACCTGTGTTGAGGAGAGCGCACGTATCTGCTCAGAGGCTAGAACCGCAACTTGGGAGGTACCGAGCCCCTGAAGTGCTTCGGTCCTGACTGCGGCTAACCTATCGCCAAGCACACGGAGATTCGCAGCACTGACGCTTAGAACCTGACTCACGGAAAGCGCGGACACGCTCTCCATCCCCAGTCCAATGACTTGCAACGACCCCAGTCCGGCTACTTGGCTAGTCGCGAGCGCCGAGACCTGCAAGCTGGTCAAACTTTGAATCTGAGCGGTGCGGAGGAAGTTCACTTGTGAGGTAGACAGACTAGCGATCTGGGGCGTCGCCAAATCACCGCCCTCCAGGCCTGCGATTTGAACAGCAGAGAAAGCCGCAACTTGCGCCAATCCCATTGACTGAATCTGGCTCGATGAAAATCCCGCAATCTGCGACGACGTCAGTGCCCTCACTTGCATCGAGCTCAAAGCACCAATGAACTCCGTGCCTAGATTGCCGATCTGGTTACTGGACAGCGATCTGATCTGTGCCGTGCGCAAATCAACCAAGCGCTCCAAGGAAACAGTGGAAACAGCGTTTATTGTCTCTGCCGGGATCGCCGCGATTAATTGCGTTGAGATCGCCCCAACCACATTCGGCAAGAGTGACCAAAAAGCCGTTGGTCGCAAGGCGGAAAGATCTTCCGCCTCAAGACCAAAAACCTGCCGTTCGCTGATCGACCTTAACTGCGCCTCGCGTAATGCGCCCATCTGGGTGCCGGTCAACGCTCGAATCTGTGCTGATGTCAGTACAGCAATCTGCCTTGGCAAGAGCGCAGTCAGCAAGGCGGTCTCGATCCCGCTCAAGGCACTTGTGGAAAGAGCCGAAATACTCGATGAATTGAGCAGCAGGATCTTTGCTGCTCCAATCGCAACAAGATCGGAGGCGTCCAGCCCCGAAAGCTGAGAGGGCTTCAAGGTATTCAACTGAGTGGCAGTCAAACTTGAAGCCTGCGCGGTCGATAATCCACGCATCTGCGTCGAGCTCAGGCTCGGAAGCAGCGATGCGATACTACTGTTATCAAGGCCCGAGATCCCCTGCTCAGAAAGCGTATTCAACGCTCCGCTTGACTTACTCAACAACAAACTCTGAACGGTATTGTCATTGTCCCCAATCTGAAGCCTCAGATCAGCAGCCTCAAACCCAGCGATCTGACTCGCACTCAGAGCGCGGATTTGATCGCTCACCAGATACGACACCTGAGTAGTGGTCCAACCCGAGATTTGGCTTGGCAACAAACCTCTCAAAACCGAAGTCCCCAGAGCGCTTATCTGGGACGAGCCGAATGCCGCAGGAGAAAGTGCCCCGATTTGCGCCGACGAGAAAGAGGACAATTTAAAACCGGCTGGTAAATTTGAGAGCTGTGCGCTCGAGATTCCAGCGACCTGAATCGTAGTCAGGACCTTGAGCTTGCTCGACTGGATTGAAGAGAAGTCAGCCGTTTCCATCGCCCCGATTTGCGCGGCGCTGAGTACGCCCAGTTTTCTGGTATCCAACGCCTGAATTTGGCCCGAGCTTAATGCTGCCACTTGGACCGTACCCAAGGATTGGATCCTGGCAGTAGTCAAGGATTCCGAAGTGATTGCCTGAATCACACCACTGGAGAGGCCTGAGAACGCAGCGGTGGACAACGCGGAAAGCTTCGCACCTAACCCCGCGATCTGCGCGTTACTCAACCCGGATGCACCTTTTGAGGTGATGCTCTGTATCTGATCAGGCCTGAAGACCCCGATCTTTTCCGAAGCGATCGCGCCAAGATCCTCGGGCTCAATTGCTGCAAATTGGGCGGCTGTCAGCTTGAAGAGTTGAGCAGTTGAGACGGCTCCCGTATGCGCGGTAGTTAACGCCGCAACTTGGGCCGTTGAGAAAAGCCCAAAATAATCAGGCACAAGGTTCCTGATCGCATCCGACGTAATTGCGCCAATTTGCCCCGACAGGAGCTCAACCACCCGGCTACCGATGCTGTTCTGCAACAGATTCCCATCCAGTAGGGATATGTTTGGCGCCGCAACAGCTGAGAGTTGCGAAGTGCCAAGAGCGCTCCATGCCGCCGTGAGCACCGAGAACTGCAAGGTAGCTAAAGCATGAATCTGTGAAGTTTTAAGCACTCTCAATGTGTCGGCACCGAGCTCCACAACCTGGCTGGTAGTTATTGCCGCAAAAGCATCATTTCTGACGCTTCTAAGTTGATCAGAGCTCAAAACTCCAATTTGCGAATCACGCAGACTGGACACCTGATTACTTGTCAAAGCAGCAACGTATTGCGTCGTAAAAGCACTGATCGATGAGTCGCTTACCCCCGCTATTCCATCCAGGTAGCTGATGTTGTCGGCAGAAATCGCTTCGACCTGTGAAGGAGCCATGAATGCTACCTGCGCGGAAGCTAATGCGCCCAGTGCACCCGAGCCAAAGGACGCAATTTGTTCAGTGAGAAGAGCGGGGATCTGCAGCGAGCTCAATCCTTGTATCGCCTCGTCGTCGAGTTGCGAAATATCCTCGGTGGTGATCACCGTCAAATCCACAGTTTCGATCGCTTGAACCTGAGCGGTGGTGAGTGAATTCAGCTGAGAAGTCATCAGCGCCCCAACCTGCACACTGCTCAACACAGCGACATCTTGTGGATCCAAACCGATTACTGAGCCCAGAGCGATTGCACGAACCTGATTAATATCCAGCACAACCACCTGGCTGGTTACCCACGCAGCCACCTGCGCGCTATCAAGCACCGCGATGTCCGCTGCATCGATCTTCGCCACCTGCGCAGTCGTCAACGCACCCACCTGCTCCACTGTCAAAACATCAAATTGCTCCGTCCTCAGCGATACCACTTGGTCACTGGTCAACGACGACACTTGCGTCACGCTCAACGCCTGCACTCCATCCGCATCCAGCACCGACAGTTTCTCGGTCGCAAGCACGGACAAATCTCCAGTCTCTATCGCTCGCACCTGATCGCTCGTGAGCACATTCAACTGGCCCGTCGTCAACGCCCTCACCTGATCGCTGCTCAACGCCGCAACGCG